>NZ_JAKJSX010000010.1:0-274367 GCF_050337435.1 Vibrio satsumensis
TGTTCAATACTGCTCTGTGGAATACCAAGAGTTGCATCGGCAGTATGATGTATCTTGCTCAATGACTGATGGCTATGACTGTTATCAGAATGCGTTGGCAGAGAGGATCAACGGAATATTGAAGATGGAGTATCTGTTGAATAAACCGAATGATTTAGATGAAGCAAAGAAAATGGTCGCTGAATCAGTAAAAATCTATAATGAATATAGGCCTCACACAGCTCTAAAATACAAAACGCCCGATGAAATACATCGAGCGTTTTAGTCAATCAAGTGTCAACCCATATCAGGACGGGTCAGTCCCTTATCTTAAAATTAAGGGATCTATAAATTAATCATGCACTGAATTACTCAGCGTCTTCTTGCTCTTCTGCACGAGCTTTAGCGCGTGCTTCACGTGCTTGCTCAGCTTTAAGCTCTTTAGTGTGACGTAGTTCGTCACGCTCTTTACGCTGTTCTGATTTACGCTCGTTACGTTCAGCTTGGTTTGCGATGAAAGATGCTAGCTCTTTCTCTGCCCACTCTTGTGCAAGAGCTTCAGTTTCGAAACCAGACTCACGCTTAGATACTGTTGTGCTGCGAGACGTTACTTGACGAGTAATCTCTGCACACCAACCGTTGCGTTTTTCTGTAAGGCGGATATCAAATTTTTTGTTCTTAGACATGTTCTATTTTTTCCTAAGGGAGATCATTAAGGGATCGGTCAACTTTGATAACTCCATCTAAGTGAGCATCTTTTAACACCATCCCTTGGTAAGCGCGGTATTAGAGCACAAATCAATGAATATTGCTGCAAATATTTGCAGCGGATCACACTCCTATGCTGCAAATCGTTTGCGGCTCATTTCAATTCCTTGGCACGCCTCTATTCACCACCAATTTCGGCACTGTTTTATCGACCACAATGAAATGAACTATGCTCAAACAGAGATAAATGAATCGCCTAAGACTTCTATTGATAGGCACAAACATCTCACCTACTCCGCCCATAATTAAAATAGCTAAGGAGTTGCTATGGATAGCTTCATCAAAAATTTACCGAAGGTTGAGCTGCACTTACACATAGAAGGCACATTAGAACCAGAGCTGATGTTCGAGCTCGCCAAGCGTAATAACGTATCGATTCCCTTTGAAAACCCAGACCAAGTACGAGACGCGTACCAATTCCACAATCTTCAGTCCTTTCTCGACATCTATTATCAAGGCGCAAACGTGCTGCTCCACCAGCAGGATTTCTACGATCTGACGTGGGCTTATCTATTAAAATGCCAACAAGATAACGTGGTTCACACTGAGATATTCTTCGACCCACAGACTCACACGGAACGCGGCATCAGTTTTGATACGATTGTAGGTGGCATTACCCAAGCACTAGAGCAAGCCACACAGGAACTCGGGATCAGCAGCCAACTTATCATGTGTTTTCTGCGTCATCTCGATGAAGACAGCGCGTTCGAGACACTCAAACAGGCCTTACCTTACAAAGACAAAATCATTGCCGTTGGGCTAGATTCATCCGAGCAAGGCAATCCGCCTGAGAAGTTTAAACATGTCTTCCAAGAAGCGCTCAACCAAGGGTTCCTAACTGTCGCACACGCAGGAGAAGAAGGCCCCGCACAAAATATTATCGATGCACTGAGCTTATTAGGCATTACCCGAATTGATCATGGTGTTCGCTGTGTTGAAGATGAAGAGCTGATGGAACAGTTAATCGCTAAACGCACACCACTGACGGTCTGCCCGTTGTCGAACACCAAGCTCAAGGTATTTGATACCATGCAACAACACAACATTGTTGAACTGCTGAGAAAAGGACTCTGTGTCACCATCAATTCCGATGATCCCGCTTACTTCGGTGGCTACATGAATGATAACTTCCTAGCGGTTGCCAATGCACACCCGCTCACTCATCAAGAATTAGCCCAGTTCAGTATTAATGCCATCGAAGCCAGTTTCATCTCCCCTCATGCCAAAGAAGACCTCATGACACAGGTACGCCAATACTTGGTAGCGAATACTCAATAAGTTCATAACAGTTTATTTCGATCAAAAAAGGGAAGCTCAACGCTTCCCTTTATTAATCAATAGGCTGAGATTAAATTAGCCCGGATGGCCATCTACTCGTGGTGTTAACAGCATCATGCCGAATTTCCAGATAAACAGACCAAACGCCAATGTCCATAAACCCGCGCTGATGTTAACCATCTCAAACAAGTAAGCAGGGAAGAAAATCACACCTAAGCTACGAACCAGCGCGGCAATAAATATCGCTGAAAAGGCTAGCGCCATGCTTGGTCCTTTGTAAATCGCACGACCAGTGTGTCCCATTGTCACGCGCGTAATCATCGCCAGAATCAAACCGCTCAAGCCACCAATCGCAAACAAGTGCAGCATATTATGGCTCGCAAACGGGTTGTCTAATAAACCGCGTAACAGCAAGCTTAAAGGGATACACAAGTAAGCCGCGTGCAGTGACCACACCAAAGGCTCAGATAACGTCGTCCAAGGCTTCCAACGGATAAAGCGAACTAACTGAGTCACGCCAGCAAACACCATTAGCTCATTACCTACCTGAGCAAAGGTGAGTGGGAAGAAGCTCAAAACAAACAGCCCAACCAAAGGCAAGTTTGCCAACCATTCCAACCAGACCAATGGCTGCGCTTTCTCAAAGTCGAAGCGACGAGCGGTAAAGAATGGAATCACTCGTCCGCCCATTACAGACAGCAATAACGTAAACCACCACAACATCGCTTGCCATACCGCTGATGAAGGAAATGGAGGCATACCTTTAATGGTCGCGTAGCTCGCAAAGTTCGCCACGATAGCCAATATAAACAGCGGTACGAAGAATAGGTTCTTCCAACCTTTCGACTTCACGACACGGAAACCGATCTCGTAAGCCGCGAAGATTAAGAACAGCGCTTCAATCGAAGAGATTAGCCACAACGGAGCCGGTGTCCAAAACAGAATACGAGGCGCCAACCACAAACCAACTAACACCGCTAATCGATAGTGTTTGGTGCCATTGACCCCCGTCCAAGTTTGCACGGCAGTGAGCACAAAACCGACAACAATCGCCATCGAAAAACCAAACAGCATCTCATGCACGTGCCACCACAATGCGGGAACATTTAAAACCTCAGGCTGACCGTTTTGGAACATGATGACCCAAGCTACAATCGCAATCACGGCATAGAGACTGCCTAAAAAGAAGAAAGGTCGAAAGCCTAAACGCAGGTAGGCTGGAATCGCGTCTTCTACACTTTTATCTGTGATATTTAACAAACTCGCTCCTAATTCTCAGATAAGCGGCCAAGGTATTACCTAAACCAAATTTTGTGTGCATCAAATCCGATGCCATATGCAGATCACATTGCATGAAACGCGCCAATTAGATAAAACCAGTAAAAACAGCGACTCACGAGATTCAATAGCCAATAAACAAGTCAAAAAAACACAACCAAAAGAGTCATAAAGACATATAGATGTATAAATAGAAACTTACTGACTTTTGGTATCTCGCCACATATAGTAAGACTAGACTTAAATGGAACAACTCAGACAAGGAATGCGATGTATATTTTTGGTTATGGCAGTTTAATCAACTCATCTTCACGCCAGCTTACCGGTCAGACAGGGCAAGCGATCCCTGCGATTGTTCATGGCTTAATTCGCCATTGGAGCAAGATCGATGACAGCTATGTGTTATCACCTTTGATCGTCAATCTTGGCGAGGGACAAGTGAATGGTGTGTTGCTTGAGGTGGATGATATTGCACTGGCTGAATTTGATCGCCGTGAGCGTGGTTATCACCGAATCGAATTAAAGGCCTCTCAGATAAAAAGCCAAGATGAGTTCAAACAGGATCAATCGATCTGGGTTTACATCAAAGACGAGATTGAAGCTCCTTGCGAAAACAGCCCTATCGTTCAAACCTATGTCGATACAGTATTGGCAGGATGTTTAGAGGTGTCTGAAAGCTTTGCGGCGCACTTCGTTAAACACACACAAGGTTGGCATCACCCATTAGAAAATGATCGCCACCAGCCTAAATACGGCAACCTTGCTGGGGTTTCCGATCACCATCACAGTGTGATTGATGGCTTGATACTAACTGTACGCAGCTAGTTGATTTAGGTTGGTGAACACATAGGCTCACCAACCTAAAGCGAGCTTAAACGACACGAATACCTGCTGGCATCGCACGTTCAGGGGTTAGCAATACACTTTCAGATTCATCTTCCGTTTCTGCACATAGCAACATGCACTCAGAAGTGTGGCCTCTCATCTTCGCCTTCGCTAGATTGCACAAAACAACAACTTGCTTACCCATCAACTCCTCTTCTGTGTAGTAAGGAACTAGGCTGGTCACCGTTTGTAGCGTCTTGTCACCAACATCCACTTGCACGATGTACAGCTTGTCGGCGTTTTCATGACGAACAACCTCAATGATCTTACCCACACGCATTTCTAACTTAGCAAAGTCACCATAAGAGACAGTATCCATTTCTCACTTCCTATATTGATTTGTTTTCACTCATTAAATCATTTACTAAAATTAAGTAAAATGTAAATGTTTACACTAGCATTAAGCCTAATAATTACAAGCGGTAAAGATCTCATTACTGGAAGTAAAATGAGAGTTTCGTTGCCTTACTATCATTGTCGGTGTTAAATAGATGCAGCAATGTATAGAGGTTAAAAATGGCAACAATTAAAGATGTAGCAAAGGAAGCTGGTGTTTCTGTTGCAACCGTATCTCGAGTGATCAACAAGTCTCCCAAGGCGAGTACAAGCTCGGTAGAGTCTGTAACTAAAGCGATGTCTAAACTCGGCTATCGCCCGAATGCCAATGCTCGAGCGCTGGTAAGCCAAAGCACGAACACTGTTGGTGTATTGGTCGGTGACATCTCCGATCCCTTTTTTGGCACGCTGGTTAAGGCTGTCGATAATGTCGCTCGTGAGAACGGAAAACATATCCTTGTCGGTAATGGCTCACACGATCGTGAAGAAGAGAGACAAGCGATTGAGTTGCTGATTAACAGCCGTTGCGACGCCCTGGTGATCCACTCGAAAGGCCTGACCGACGAAGAACTGATTGCCTATGCGAAAGAAGTCAAAGGCTTAGTGCTGATCAACCGTTATATTGCTGAGATTGCCAACCGTTGTATTTTCTTGGACAACAAGAAAGGCGCGTATCTTGCGACGGAATATCTGATCCGCCATGGCCATCAGAACATTGCCTGTATCGCCTCATCGCATAACATTGAAGATGCCGATGAGCGTATCCAAGGTTACTTAGCGGCACTCTCAGATTACAAAATAGCGCTCTCTGACAGCTATATTGAATACTCAGCGCCCACCAGTGACGGTGGCGAATACGCCATGACTAACCTTTTGACTAAATCACTGCCAATCACAGGTATTGTGGCGTACAACGATTACATGGCAGCAGGTGCTTTGTCTGTCCTTGATGAAAACGGTATTCAAGCGCCAGACAAAATGTCGATCATCGGCTTCGATGATGGCTTGATTGCCCGCTATGTTCATCCAAAGCTCACCACTATTCGCTACCCGATTCAGATGATGGCAGAGAAAGCGACACGACTCGCGTTGCACTTAGCCAAAGGTGAAAACACCTCTACTGAACCAATGATGTTCTCTCCAACTCTGGTACGCCGCAATTCGGTAGAGAAAGTCTAAGTTCTGGTCGACTCATCAAGCAATAAACAAAAAAAGCCCTAACAGAATCGCTTCTGTTAGGGCTTTCCTACCTTACTCAGATACTCAACAATCGCGCTTAATAAACCGCACTCTTGTTGAGCGCCACTTTTGCTCATCCCCCAAGAACAACGCGATAATTCACATCGTCCTATTCACAAGCAAAAGACATTGGCGTAACCGCTTTGAGCTAGAGCGTACTAGTTTGAAGAATCCCCCGAAAATTCAAACTGGTAACAGGTACTGTAGTTATATTCTTGTTCAGGCTTGAGAATACAACTGTCCTGCTTCCACTCTGGGTGGTTAGGAGAGTCAGGTAAGAACTGGGTTTCTAGCGCCAAACCAGCGTAATCTTCATAGCTGCCACCACTTCGGTTTGGTGTGCCACCAAGCCAGTTTCCGGTGTATAGCTGCATTGCAGGTTTGGTTGAAAATACTTTTAGTGTGACGAGCGCATCTGGTGAGGTTACGGTCGCGGCACATTGAGTGCGTTTGCAGCCATCAGCCAATAAGAAAGAGTGGTCGTAACCCTTTGCTGCTTTCTGCTGTTCATCGCCCAACAAACGCTCTGAGATCATCATAGGCTGATTGAAGTCAAAGCTGGTCGATTTCACCGATTTAAGGTTACCTAACGGAATACCCACAGAATTGGTCGGTAAGAACTGATTAGCATTGATACTGACAATGTGTGACAAACAGTCGTGTCCAGCTTCAGCGCCAAGTAAATTGAAGTACGCATGATTCGTTAGGTTGACCACAGTTGGCTTGTCTGTGGTTGCAGAGTAATTAATGGAAACTCGATTGTCTTCGGTGATGTCATAACGCACCGACACATTCAAATTCCCCGGGAATCCTTGGTCGCCATTAGCAGACTCTAGGGTAAACACCACTGACGCTTCGGTTTGCTCGGCAATATTCCAACGGCGTTTATCAAATCCGTTCGGGCCACCATGCAAGGTATTGCCCGCTTGGTTGGTTTCCAGCTTGTAAGTCTGACCATCAATTTTGAAACGACCATTAGCAATGCGGTTAGCATAACGGCCAACTGTGGCCCCCATATAACTGGCTTGCTTCTCGAAGTTATCCATTGAATTAACACCCAATAGCACTTCTCGTCTGTTTCCTTTTACTGGCAAGATACAGCTCAACCACGTTGCGCCAATATCCATGAATGTCACTTCCATGCCGTGTGCATTCGACAGCGTGACAAGCTGAGCAGGTTGGCCATCATAGGCTGCAGTTTCTGTCATGGATTGATGCAGGTTCTGCGCTTGTGTCATTCTAAATTCCTTCTACTGCCAGTAAAAAGCCTCTACGTTGAGGTAAAGGCTTTAGTATTTGGCCTACCATGATCTTTTTCGTTGGTAAGCTCTATATTAAGTCTCGAAACAGCTAGATTACTTCAACTAAGCCCGCGCCGTCTTTCGCTTGGCACACATAAATCGATTCTTTTAGGCCCGTCGCTGCCTGATATTTCTGCTCAACGGTTGTTTTGATTTCATCAACCAATGCAGGTGGAACCAATGCCACAATACAACCACCGAAACCACCGCCCGTCATACGTACGCCACCTTGCTCACCGATCACTTCTTTGACCATATCAACCAGCGTATCGATTTCTTTCACCGTGATTTCAAAATCATCACGCATTGATGCATGCGATTCAGCCATCAACTCACCCATGCGTTTCATATCATGAGTGCGCAGAGCTTGAGCCGCTTCAACAGTACGGTCATTTTCAGTAATCACGTGACGAGCACGTTTCGCGACCATTTCATCCAATTCAGACTCTTTCGCTTTGAACTGCTCAATGGTCACATCACGAAGTGCCGGAACACCAAAGATACGCGCCGCTTCTTCACACTGCTCACGACGCGTATTGTATTCGCTGTCGACCAAGCCGCGTTTCTTGTTTGAGTTGATGATAACCACAGCCATATCTTCTGGCATTGAAACCGCTTGAGTTTCTAGACTACGACAATCCAAAAGCATCGCATGGTTTGCGCGACCTTCTGCCGAGATCATTTGGTCCATGATGCCGCAGTTACAGCCCACAAATTCGTTTTCGGCTTGCTGACCATTTAGCGCCACTTCAGCTTGGCTGATCTCTAGGTTATAAAGCACCTTAAATGTTTGACCAATAACCACTTCCAGTGCCGCAGAAGAACTTAAACCTGCACCTTGAGGCACGTTACCCGTTACAGAGATGTCTGCACCTGTAAATTCAAAGCCGCGACCTTTTAAGCACTTCACCACACCACGAATGTAGTTAGCCCACATCTTGTCTTGTTGGAATGTGATCTCTTGAGTTAGGTCGAATTCATCTACTGCATTACCGTAGTCCACTGATACTACTCGTACAATGTTGTCGTCACGTTTAGCCGCTGCAACTACCGTTTGGTAGTTAATGGCACACGGTAGAACAAAACCATCGTTGTAGTCGGTGTGCTCGCCGATCAGGTTCACACGACCTGGTGCTTGGATAATATGAGTCGCTTGGTAACCAAGGACTTGCTCAAAAGATGCTTTCACGTTTTGGATTAGGTCAGACATAAGTAAACTCTCTGGTTAAACTCTTTGTTCAATTGGTTATGGCCCCTTTTACGGCACCACTTTAATTCTTTTAGATTCCCTATCTCATTCGCACCTCAGGTAGGAAATGACAACATCTGCGACTAAACTTTTAAGCTTCTAAGCTCTTACACTTGTGGGCTTCTCATCTGTCGTCATTCCAGAATCGAGGGACGAGATATCGGGAATCTTGCTTGTTATTTACTAAGCAGCGTATTACTGCTCTTTGTAATGCACATCACTCAAGTCGCGAAGACGCTGTGCCGCTTGTTCTGCGGTTAAATCGCGTTGCGATTCCGCCAGCATTTCGTAGCCCACCATGAACTTACGAACTGATGCACTGCGAAGTAGCGGCGGGTAGAAAAGCGCGTGCAGTTGCCAATGGTCGATGTCGGTGCCTTCTTCAAAGAACGGCGCATAGTGCCAACCCATTGAGTAAGGGAATGAACACTGGAACAAGTTGTCGTAACGGCTCGTCAACTTCTTGATCGCCAGTGCCAAGTCATCACGCTGCTCGTCAGTCAGTTCACTCATACGGCGAATGTGCGTTTTTGGCAGCAACATAGTTTCGAATGGCCACGCTGCCCAGTAAGGCACTACGGCAATCCAATGTTCCGTTTCAACCACAGTGCGAGAGCCGTCTTTCATTTCAGCTTCAACGTAATCCACTAATAGGTTTGAGCCCTGTTGCTCGAAATATTCTTTTAGAAGCTTTTCTTTACGTTCAATCTCGTTTGGTAAAAAACTGTTCGCCCAAATTTGGCCGTGTGGGTGAGGCTGAGAGCAGCCCATGGTCTCGCCCTTGTTTTCAAATGCTTGAACCCATAGGTACTCTTTACCTAACTCTTCTATCTGCTCATTCCAGGTATCAATCACACCACGAATTTTGTTCACCGGTAGTTCCGGCAGTGTTTTGCTGTGGTCTGGCGAGAAGCAGATAACGCGGCTCAGCCCTCGAACACCTTGAGTCTTAAATAGAGGATTGTCAGACTCTGGAGCGTCAGGCGAGTCAGGCATCAACGCCGCGAAATCGTTACTAAATACATAAGTGCCGTCGTAATCTGGATTTTCGTCGCCCGAAATACGCGTATTGGTTGGGCACAAGAAACACTCTTTCTCGTACGCAGGAAGCTGCGCTGTCGATGGTTTTTCGTCTTGCCCACTCCAAGGGCGTTTTGCTCGGTGCGGTGATACTAAGATCCACTGACCCGTTAATGGGTTATAACGACGGTGCGGATGGTCTACTGGGTTAAATTCAACTTTTGACATACTTACATTGCTCTTAATTTTTGTGTCTTGGTCAATTCACCAAGACGAATAATTCTTCTACAAGGAGATTCCCTATTACGCTCGTTCCTCGCTGTAGGGAATGACGCTCAGAAATCGGAGTTTTAAAATTCGTCATTCCTGAATCGAGGACGAGATATCTGGAATCTCTCTTCATCTGCATTCCCCAAAGAAATTGGAGTTGCAGCTAGGCAACTTCGATTACCCAGGCTAGTAACCATTGGGGTTATTCGACTGCCAGTTCCACGTATCCGCCGTCATTTCCATCACGCTACGCGTCGCCTTCCAGCCAAGTTCGCGCTCCGCTTTTTCTGTGCTTGCCCAACATTCGGCAATGTCACCAGCGCGGCGTGGGCAAAGTTCATAAGGAACAGGCTTACCCGATGCCTGTGCGAAGGCTTCAACCATCTCAAGTACACTTGAGCCTTTGCCCGTACCTAGGTTGTAAATATGTAGGCCAGCCCTCTCGCCAACCACTTTCAATGCAGCTACGTGGCCATCCGCTAAATCCATCACGTGAATGTAGTCACGAACGCCTGTGCCATCGACTGTTGGGTAATCGTTTCCAAAAACAGCCAGTTTTTCACGACGACCAACAGCTACTTGAGCAATAAACGGCATTAAATTATTTGGGATACCTTGTGGATCTTCACCCATGGTGCCCGATGGATGTGCGCCTACTGGGTTGAAGTAACGCAATAAAGTCACGCTCCAATCGTTCTCCGCGTTGAATAGATCGCTTAAGCACTCTTCCACCATATACTTGCTGCGACCATAAGGGTTGGTGGTCGCGCCAGTTGGTGAAGTTTCAGTAATTGGCACAACTTCTGGATCACCATAAACAGTAGCCGAAGAGCTAAATACGATGCTTTTCACACCCGCTTTCTTCATGCATCGAGCTAACACTAGTGAACCATTGACGTTGTTATCGTAGTACTCCAAAGGCTTAGCCACCGACTCCCCTACCGCTTTCAGGCCAGCAAAGTGAATCACCGCTTGGATATCGTTTTCCGAAAACACGCTATCTAGAAAAGATTGGTCACGAATGTCGCCAAGATAAAACGTTGGGCGCTTGCCAGTTAACGATTCGATTCGTTCCAGCACTAGCTCTTTGCTGTTGCAAAGGTTATCAACAATGATCGGATCCATACCTGCCTGTATCATTTGAATGCATGTATGACTTCCGATGTAACCCATGCCGCCCGTAACCAGTACTTTCACAATCAACCTCTCTTTGTCGTCATTCGTGGGCTAACTCGAACTGACATTCAGCTCAGTAGCACCGTATGCCAGAAATAGTAGCAGCCATTTTGACTATAATTCTGTGATCAAAACCACGAAGTGTAAACGTTTACACTCACTTTAATCATTAATACTGATCATGGCATAGATGAAATGTATAACCGTTAACCTCTAATCCATTGAATTTTAATAAGATAATTATAGATAGTTAGATTTGAGACATCACAGATGAGTTGAGCATTTATTTTACTAAAAGTTAATGCAATGACTTCCAGTTTGATTACAATAGGTCTGTAGAATAAAGAGGTGCATTGCTTTTTTACTAAACATCAATTTCAAAGCAGCGCAATGTTCCAATAACAGGAAGTGAGTATGGCAACGTTAAAAGATATCGCGACTGAAGCGAATGTATCATTGGCTACAGTTTCAAGGGTTCTCAATGAAGATCCAACATTAAGCGTCAAGGAAGAGACCAAAAGGCGTATCTTTGAAATTGCAGAGAAGTTGGAATACAAAACCAGCAGCTCACGAAAAACCGTTAGCAGTAAGAAGCAGACCCATCACTTCCTTGCCTTGTATAACTACAAGCAAGAAGCGGAAGTTAACGACCCTTACTATCTATCGATTCGCCACGGGATTGAAACCCAATGTGAAAAGATGGAGGTTAAGCTAACCAACTGTTATGAAAGTAAAATACAAATGAACTCAGCGCCAATTACAGGTGTTTTGTTGGTAGGAAGAATGACACCAGAGGTTATCGAACAAGCCAAAAAGCTGAGCGATAATATCTGTTATGTCGATTTTACCGATCACTCAGAACCTTATGACTCTGTCGATATCGACCTGGCTTTGATCAGCAAAGAGATCACCAACTTCTTTATCAACCAAGGCTATGAGCGCATCGGCTTTATCGGTGGACAAGACGACGTCGACACCCCTGATATTCGTGAAGTGGCCTTTGCTGAATATGGCAGCCTCAAGAACGTTGTCAGTGAGCAAGACATCTACCGTGGTGACTTCTCTAGCTCTTCAGGTTACAAACTTGCAAAACAGATGCTCGCGACTGGCGACTACCCTAAAGCCATGTTTATTGCGTCAGATTCCATCGCAATTGGCGTTTTACGAGCAGTTCATGAGCACGGATTAAACATTCCTGAAGATATTGCGCTGATTAGTGTAAACGACATCCCAACAGCTAAATTTACCTTCCCATCTTTATCGACTGTTCGTATTCACTCTGAACTCATGGGAATTCAAGGCGTTAACCTGCTGATCGAGAAAGTACGCGACGGTCGCACTATCCCATTACGCGTCTATGTACCAAGCAAACTCAAGCTGCGCGATACAACAAAATAGTCAGTAATATCAAATAAATACATTAAGGCCACCTTTACTAAAGGTGGCCTTTTTTGTGCCTATCAGATACATCAATGTACACATATTCCCCAGTTTAACCTGCTTCATAAATCAGCTAATAGCATTCTTTTAAGTGGATCACACAGCACCGTAAAAAGACCTTAAAAAACGTGATGGAGTTAAAGTAAAACGTTTTCACTAATTTCATTTAGTAAAAGTTTTACTAATAATTACCTCAGTCCAAAAATACTCGTATTCACTACGACCCAATTACGCATAAGAACGTCGGTCAGCAAACTGCATTCAGACCGAGAGAGAGGCAACGTGAACAACTGGGAAAACTTCCTGAACTTACATGAGAACCGTATGGCACCGCGTGCATACTTCTTCTCGTACGCATCAGAAAAAAATGCAAAAACGTTTCAGCGTGAACTTAGCAGCCATTTCCAACTATTGAGTGGCCAATGGAGTTTCAGCTATTTCACCAACCCGCTATTGGTTCCTGAAGAGTTTTATTCTCAGGAAATGAGCGACTGGGGCAACATCACGGTTCCAAACATGTGGCAAATGGAAGGCCACGGCGATCTTCAATACACAGATGAAGGTTTCCCATTCCCAATTGATGTACCTTTCGTACCATCAGACAACCCAACAGGCGCTTACCAACGCTCTTTCTTCCTTGGCGAAAGCTGGGACGAGAAACAAACCATCATCAAATTTGATGGCGTTGAAACTTACTTCGAAGTTTACGTAAACGGCGAATATGTTGGCTTCAGCAAAGGCAGTCGCCTAACGGCTGAATTCGATATCTCTAGCCACGTAAAAGCAGGCAACAACCTACTGTCTATCCGCGTGATGCAGTGGGCCGATTCCACTTACATTGAAGACCAAGACATGTGGTGGACAGGCGGTATCTTCCGTGATGTTTACCTTGTCGGTAAAGAGCAACTGCACGTTCAAGATCTAACGGTTCGCACTGACTTCGATGATGCTTACCAAAGCGCTACCCTATCGTGCAACGTTGTATTAGAAAACCTAGCCGCAGCGGCGAACGCAAACCTTGAGTACGCATTGCTTGATGGCAGCCAAGTTATCTCGCAAGGCTCAGTAGATAACCTAACTGTTCCTAACCAACAGACTGGCGGCAATGCGAATACTCAATTCTCTATCGATGTAGTGAACCCTGTTCAATGGAACGCTGAAACCCCATACCTTTACCAACTATTGCTGACGCTAAAAGACGCCGATGGCAAAGTGCTAGAAGTGATTCCACAACGTGTTGGTTTCCGTGATATTAAAGTTCGCGATGGTCTGTTTTACATCAACAACAAATACGTGATGCTGCATGGCGTAAACCGTCACGATAACGATCATCTAAAAGGCCGTGCGGTTGGCATGGATCGCGTTGAGAAAGACTTAGTGTTGATGAAACAACACAACATCAACTCAGTACGCACTGCGCACTACCCGAACGACCCGCGCTTCTACGAGCTATGTGATATCTACGGTCTATTCGTGATGGGCGAAACCGATGTCGAAACACACGGCTTTGCTAACGTTGGCGACCTAAGCCGCATCACTAACGATGCGGCATGGGAAGCGGTGTTTGTTGAACGTATCGAACGTCATATCCACGCTCAAAAGAACCACCCTTCTATCATCATGTGGTCTTTAGGTAACGAATCTGGCTACGGTTGCAACATTCGTTCTATGTACGATGCAGCTAAAGCGATTGATGACACACGTCTGGTTCACTATGAAGAAGACCGTGATGCTGAGGTGGTAGACATCATTTCAACCATGTACTCACGTGCTCAATTGATGAATGCCTTCGGTGAATTCCCTCACGAAAAACCACGCATCATCTGTGAATACGCACACGCAATGGGTAACGGCCCGGGCGGTTTAACCGAGTACCAGAACGTGTTCTACAAGCACGATTCGATTCAAGGTCACTATGTTTGGGAATGGTGTGACCACGGCATTCTCGCACGTGATGAAGCAGGTACAGAGTTCTACAAGTACGGTGGTGACTACGGTGACTACCCGAACAACTACAACTTCTGCATGGACGGTTTGATCTACCCAGACCAAACACCTGGCCCAGGTTTGAAAGAGTACAAGCAAGTGATTGCCCCAGTGAAGCTTCGCGATTTCGATGCGAAAACTGGCACCTTCACCGTTGATAACAAACTGTGGTTCTCAAACATTGATGACTACACCATCACTGCAGAAATTCGCGCTGAAGGTGAAACCATTGCTGTGCAACACATCAAGGTTGAAGAGCTTGCAGAAAACTCTAGCCGTGAACTAACACTTAACTTGCCACAGCTTGATGAGCGCGAAGTGTTTGTGAACTTTACTGTTCGCAAGGATTCTCGCACGCCCTACAGCGAAGCGAACCACGATATCGCGGTTTACCAATTCCAAGTAAAAGAGAACACGGCGCAACTAGAAGCCTTCACCAACAACAATGCAACGGCACTGAATGTTGAAGAGTCTCGCCTCGCTTACCTAATCAAAGGCCACAACTTTGCACTGAACTTCTCGAAAGTGAACGGCAAGCTGACGTCATGGTTAGTGAATGGCGAAGAGCTAATTAAGTCAGAACCAAGACTCAACTTCTTCAAGCCAATGATCGATAACCATAAGCAAGAGCACGATGGTTACTGGGAGCCAGCACACCTACAGATCATGCAGGAGCACTTCCGCACACTTAACGTTGAACAGGTCAATGGCAAGGTAGAAGTCACCACCACTAGCATCATTGCTCCACCAGTATTTGATTTCGGCATGCGTTGTGAATATCGCTACCAAATCAGTGCTGAAGGTCAACTAAACGTTGAACTGAGCGGTGAACGATACGGTGATTACCCACACGTGATTCCAGTCATTGGTTTCGATATGGGCATTAATGGCGACTTTGACCAGGTTCAATACTACGGCCGCGGCCCTGAAGAGAACTACCAAGACAGCAAGCAAGCCAACATGATTGATGTGTACCAATCAACGGTTGCAGACATGTTCGAGAACTATCCCTTCCCGCAAAACAACGGCAACCGCCAGCATGTTCGTTGGGCTGCGCTTTCAAGCCGCGCGGGTAATGGTATTGCGGTAAAACCACAGCAAGAAATCAACTTCAGCGCATGGTTCTACACCAACCAAAACCTGCATCAAGCACAACACACGATTGAACTAGAGAAGAGTGGCTACATCACGCTAAATCTAGACCACCAAGTGATGGGCTTAGGCTCAAACTCTTGGGGTAGTGAAGTGTTGGATTCTTACCGCGTATACATGGATGAGTTCCGCTACGGTCTAACGCTAGTGCCATTCCAAGCAGGTGACTGTAATGCACAAGCACTTATCAATCATAACTTTGGTGACGAGTTCTTCACGGCGAATACGCCAACAACTCAACCACAACAGAACGAGGCATAAACGATGATCGTTTTAGACAACCTAGAGCAATTTAAAGTCGTTTACCGCGACGGTCGTAAATGGCAGCGCTGCGTAGAAGCGATTGAAAACATCGGCAACATCAAAGATGGCGTGATGTATTCCATTGGTGACTCACTGGCTTACATGATTGAAGACGGCGTGGCTCGTAACACAGAAAACTTCACCGGAAACCGACGTTATTTCGATGTTCATTACTACTTGGAAGGTCGTGAAACCGTTGAGTTTGCAGCTAAGTCTCAACTTGAACAAACCCAAGCTTACAGCGATGAAACCGACCGTGAACACCTACTGGGTAACGGTGAGACTCGCGAATTGGTTGAAGGTCAAGTTGCGATCTTTGATAACAGCAAAGCTTACCGCTTTCACGGTGATAACCGAGTTCGCAAAGTAGTGCTGAAAGTAACCATTGAAGACGGTTACTTCCTTAATAAGTAAGTAGCCGAAAACAAGCTACCGAAGCCAAACAGCTGAAAGTAGCAACAACAAGATCTATTCACAGTGTGACCGAGGCTTGCCGTTCAAGACTCAGTCACACTGCAAACGCCTTTATGCTTCTTCCCTACAAGGAAGCTTAAAGATATAACGACTATAATTACGTGACCCTTGGAGGACACTATGTCTGAATCTGTACGCGGTAAGTTAGGCAAATTTGCCCTACTCTCCATGACATTTGCAGCGGTATTTAACGTTCGCAACATTGTAAACAACAACATCGAATTGGGATTGAGTTCAGCCCCTATCTTTTTGCTCGCTACCCTTATTTACTTTATTCCATTCGTGTTCATCATTGCTGAATTCGTATCCGCAAATAAAAACTCTGAGTCAGGCATGTATGACTGGCTTAAAAAACCGCTAGGCTCAAAAGCTGCCTACCTAGGTTCGTTCCTATATTGGTTCGTAAACCTTTTCTGGTTTGTATCTCTACTACCAAACGTAATTGCATATGCGTCTTACGCGATGTTGGGCTATGAATACGCCTTCTCGCCAGTCGTGACATCGGCCATCTCGATTGCTCTGTTTGCAGCAGCGACACACATCTCAACCAAAGGCGCGAGCTGGTTAGGTAAAATTGCCGAGATCGTGGCATACGGTGTATTCGCTCTATTTGCAATCTACGTTATCGGTGCACTAATGGCACTCGGCGGCAACCATGAACCAGTAGAACCAATCACGCTTGAAGCAATGACACCGACCATCAACTGGGCAACGCTAGGTATCATGTGTTGGATCTTCCAAGCAGCCGGTGGTGCAGAAACCGCAGCCGCTTACCTAAACGATGTTAAGGGCGGTCACAAGTCTTTCATCAAGGTTATCATTGGTGCGGGTATCGCAATCGGCGCAATGTACGCAGTTGGCTCTCTTCTAGTAAACGTATTCGTTGCTCGTGATGAATTGACCTACGCTGGCGGCATGGTTGAAATCTTCACAGGTATGGCAAACTACTTCGACATTTCACAATCTCTAACGGGTCGCTTCGTCGGTATTATCCTATTCGTTGCTATGTTCGGTTCGATGATGATGTGGACAGCAGCTCCAGTAAAAATTCACTTCTCTGAAATTCCTAAAGGTGTTTACGGCGAGAAGACAACAGAGCTTAACGAACACGGCGTGCCAGTACGTGCTGCTTGGTGGCAGTTCGCGTTTGTATTCGTGATGCTTGTGGTTAACGGCTTCGGCTCTGAATCAGTACAAGACATGATGAACACAGCAATCAACCTAACAGCAGGTACCGCAATGTTACCGCCAATCTTCATCATGGTGGCTTACTTTGTGTTCCGCTTGAAACACGACGACACACCACGTGATTTCCGTATGGGTACTCGAGTTCAAGGTATGGCTGTTGTATCGGTACTTATTGGTATCTTCGTTGTGAGCATGACAGCATCGGCATTCCCGACTGGTGTTGACCTTGTTCAAGCCTTCTTCATCAACGTATTCATGACAGCGGTATTCTCTGGTATTGCATGGTGGTGGATCTCTCGCTTTGAAAAGAAGCAAGCTGGTAAAGAGGCAAAGCTAGCAACAGCTAAGCAATCGTAGCACTCTGCATTACCCCCAACTTTTAAAGCGCCTAGCAAGGCGCTTTTTTTGTTTTAAATCAGATAATTAAATAACAAACCAAAGAAATAAAAACGGCATTCCGTCAAGATTTCAGTTCACGAAAAACACCAATGAATAGGTAATAAAACTCGAATAAAAACAAAGGTAAAACATTAACTAAATTTATTTACCCAAGGTCACATATTTGATCAATTTCGATTAACTTCCCGCCGCTTAATCTTTAATCTTCTTGCTGAAGAGACAAACTAATTAATATAAAAAAAGCGACACAAAGCCCCTACAAGCCTTATAAATCGTCGATTATGAAACAAGCAATCTCTTCAATGGACGCCTTAATCTTTAATTCTTTGTTTTGGTAATAACTTTACTGAAACGCCAGAGAGAAAAAGCCCAAAGAAGTCCGATCGTAAATCTATAAAAACAACAATGAGCCAACCCTGACAAAACAAAGCGGGTGTTTGCCAAACCAACATAACAATAAAAGTGCGGTCTAGAGCTTCCCTCTCTAGGACCAAGTTATAACGATCATCAACGTGATTCACCGGAGAACATCATGTCCGAAAATAAACGCAGTACGATAGGCAAATTTGCCCTACTGTCTATGACCTTCGCGGCGGTATATAGCTTCAATAACATCATTAATAACAACATCGAGATCGGCCTTTCTTCGGCTCCGATGTTCTTTCTAGCAACCATCTTTTACTTTGTGCCATTTTGTTTGATCGTTGCAGAGTTTGTGTCACTGAATAAAGACTCTGAAGCGGGTGTTTATTCTTGGGTTAAAAGCTCGCTAGGCGGCCGCTGGGCGTTTATATCGGCTTACACATACTGGTTTGTTAACCTGTTCTTCTTCACCTCTCTGCTACCTAGAATCATCGCTTATGCGTCGTATGCGTTCTTAGGTTTTGAATACATATTCACGCCAATGACCACCGCAATTCTAAGTACCATTTTGTTTGCGGTCGCGACTCATATTTCTAACAACGGTGCGAAATTACTGGGCCCTATCACATCACTAACATCATCACTGATGCTGCTACTAACAATGTCTTACATCTTGCTATCTGGTGGTGCTTTGGTAGGCGGTATCGAGCCAGCAGACCCAATCACCATCGAAGCCATGACACCAAGTTTTAACTGGGCGTTCCTTGGTGTAATCACTTGGATCTTCATGGCGGCAGGCGGTGCAGAATCGGTAGCGGTTTACGTTAACGACATCAAAGGCGGTCACAAATCTTTTGTTAAAGTTATCATCATCGCGGGTATCTTCATTGGTGCGCTTTACTCGGTAGGATCTGTGTTAGCAAACGTATTTGTTGCTCGTGAAGAACTTAAATTTACTGGCGGCTCAGTTCAAGTTTTTGAAGGTCTAGCAAGACACTTTGGACTGTCTGAAATCTTGATGAACCGTTTCGTTGGTGTGGTTTCATTCACAGCTATGCTGGGTTCTCTACTGATGTGGACAGCAACACCAGTTAAGATTTTCTTCTCTGAAATCCCTAAAGGCATCTTCGGCGAGAAAACCGTCGCACTTAACAAACAAGGCGTTCCAGAGCGTGCGGCTTGGGTTCAGTTCTTCATCGTAATTCCACTGATGTTCATCCCAACACTGGCGTCGGACACAGTACAAGACTTAATGAGCACCATCATCAATATGACAGCCGCAGCCTCTATGTTGCCACCACTGTTCATCATGATTGCTTACCTGCACCTACGTGTAAAACTTGACCATCTACCTCGTGACTTCCGTATGGGTTCTCGCCGAGTAGGTATCACCGCAGTGTCGATTCTTATCGCTATCTTTACGGTTGGTTTCTTTGCATCAACCTTCCCAACGGGCGCAGACATCATGACCATCATCTTCTACAACGTGGGCGGGATTGTGATCTTCCTTGGCTACGCATGGTGGAAGTACGGTCAATACGAGAAAAGCTTATCTCCAGAAGAGAAGAAACTAGAAGCAAAACCTGAAGCGGCGAATGCTTAGTTTGACCCCACATTCTGATTGAAACTTAAGGCACTCCCATTTGGCGAGTGCCTTTTTATTTGTGGGTACATTTCCACTCAATCCCCCATTTTCACCAAAGCCATTCAAGAAAGAAGATATTCGAGTCAGCAATCTAACCACCCATAAAATGATTCACAACCTGAATACCTGCAACCCCAACCATGCCTCTGCAAATTCAACTTAAAGTCAAAACGAAAACAAGGTAAACATTTACTAAAAATAGATCACACTTTTGACCCTAATTAATTTTAAACATCAAAATTATCATTAATATCGGTTTTGCGATCGTAAGTAACCTGACCAATACGCCTTAAGAGCACCCCATATTATAAGTCAAGACTGCCTACGAGCCTTCATTTATTAACCCGACATAGAAGTGAATAAAATGAAATTTAGTTTTACTAAAAACACTCTTATTACAAGTTGTATTCTTGCTGCCTTAACTGCTAATGCAAACGCTGAAGAATCAGCGGCAAATCATAGTGACACTCAGCCCCCTGAAGCTGCCTCACAAACTCTATTTAACTTTTATGGTGAGCTTGGTCTAGGTGGTCACGTTGCATTAGAAGGTGATGACAAGGGTCGCTACGCGGACGGTACATACATCGAAGTAGGTCTCGCTATCGAGCATGGCAACTGGTTTGGTCTTGCATATATGGAAGGTTGGACAGTACAAGCCGACGATGAAGGCAATGCATGGGCAACGGGTCATGGTTGGGGTGGCTTTGAAGGTGGTTTTAACCGCTTCTACGCTGGCTACCGCACAGATAACAAAACAGAGTTTATTGTTGGTCGTATGGACTCTTCACTGGATGACGTTCAATGGTGGGGCGATGCAACCGTCGAATACGGTTATGCAATCTCTAACACTCGCGATGTAAACGTAGGGGTCAAAATTCAAAACTTAGAAGGCAAGCTTCGCTACAGCGTTTCTTTCGCTCCTGAGTCTGACTTCTCTGAAGATGACGCTCTTATCCATTTCGGTAAATACGATAGCTTTGCAGACCAATGGAAAGACAAGAACGCCATGGTCAATGGTTACTTACAATATGACCTCACTGATGACCTAACATTAATGGGTGGCGGTGAAGTCCGTAATAACGATGGCGGAGAGCTATTTCTATTGGGTGCTGAATACAAAAATGTTGCTGCACGTGTTTGGCACGATACAGACAAGGGTAACCAAGAGTCTTTCGGTAGTGAGTCTGGCATTCAAACCAGTGCATGGTACGAGGCAGCACAAGGCGTATACCTATCAGCAGCCTACAACTACGCAAACTTCGACGGCGACAACGGTGAAAAAGAAATCACCTCTTACATCAATGCTGGCGTTTGGTACGAATACGGCAACGGCGCATTTGCGACTGCCTTCGATAGCCGCTTTGGCGTAGGCAGCGATACTGAAATCGGCGACGCGCAAGTGTTCGCAATGCAATACTTCTACTGGTAATAACAGGAACTCATCATGAAACTGAATAAATCATTCGCAGCTCTCGCTATCGGTGCAGTACTTGTTGTTACTGGTTGTGCATCAAACTCTGGCTCAGAACAACTGCAAGCTAACGAATTTAAGAATGTTATCGACCGCACTGGCTCACCAGAATACATGCGTGACTACGACTTCGATGACCACCAACGTTTTAACCCATTCTTCGACCTTGGCGCATGGCACGGTCACCTACTACCAGATACTGCTGAAGGTATGGGCGGCTTCCCAGGTACTGCACTGCTTACCGAAGAATACATCAACTTCATGGCTGATAACTTTGACCGCCTAAGCGTGTTCAAAGATGGCAAAAAAGTGGCTTTCACCATGGAAGCTTACAGCCTGCCGGGCGCATTAGTTCAGACGCTGAAAGCTGACGATATTACGGTAGAAATGACGATGCGTTTCGCGTCTAACCGTACTTCTCTGCTAGAAACGAAAATCACCACTGACTCACCAGTTGAGTTAGTGTGGGACGGTGAACTGCTTGAAAAAACACACGCTAAAGAAGGCGTAGCGCAAACCGACAAAACCATTGCCGAGACTTACCCTAACTACAACCGCCAAATCGTTGCAACCGACGACGGCCTAAAGGTCACTTTCGGTAAAGTGCGTTCAACGTGGGATCTACTAACCTCAGGTGAGTCTGAGTACCAAGTTCATAAGTCTATTCCAACCCAAACCAAGATCGATGGCCTAACGTTTACTTCAACCGCAAGCATTGAAGAATCAACCACCATCTACACCACATACTCGCACGTGTTAACGGCAGAAGAAGCGAAAGCGGAACAGCCTGAGATCAAAAAGATCATGGCAAACCCTACCGATTTCTTAGCTGCATCTGAAGCGCGCTGGGAAGGTTACCTAGAGATGGGCTTAACCAACCCGAATGCGACGCCTGAGCAAGAGCGTGTTGCGGTAAAAGCGATGGAAACTCTAAACGGTAACTGGCGTGGTGCAGCCGGTGCGATGGAATTTGACTCTGTGACACCTTCGGTAACAGCGCGCTGGTTCTCAGGCAACCAAACATGGCCATGGGACACATGGAAACAAGCCTATGCAATGGCTCACTTTAATCCAGACGTGGCGAAAGATAACATCCGCGCGATGTTCGCTTACCAGATTCAGGCTGACGACCCTGTTCGCCCTTGGGATGAAGGCTACGTGCCAGACCTACTGGCGTACAACCTTAGCCCAGAGCGTGGCGGGGATGGTGGCAACTGGAACGAACGTAACACCAAACCAAGCTTAGCGGCTTGGGCAGTAATGGAGGTCTACAAGACCACCAGCGACGAAGCTTGGCTTGAAGAGATGTATCCAAAGCTAGTGGCATACCATGATTGGTGGCTACGCAACCGTGATAACAACGGCAACGGTGTTCCAGAATATGGCGCAGCGCGCGACAAAGCACACAACACACCTGAAGGCGAAATGTACTTCACCGTGGTTCGTGGCGACAAACATGAAACCGTCGTAGGCCAAGCAGCACTAGATAAAGTCGTCGCTGAAGGTAACTACGATTACATCGAAAGCCCAGCTCAAACGGCAGCGTCTTGGGAATCAGGTCGTGATGATGCAGCCGCTTTTGGTTTCATCGATAAAGATCAGCTAGACGCATACGTTGCTAACGGCGGCAAGCGCAGTGATTGGGATGTTGAGTTCGCTCAAAACCGCGCTGAAGACGGCACGCTACTAGGCTACTCACTGCTGCAAGAGTCGGTTGACCAAGCAAGCTACATGTACAGCGATAACAAGTACCTAGCGGAAATGGCTGACATTTTGGGCAAAGATGCCGAAGCGAAAGAGTTCCGTGAAAAAGCTGAACATCTATCGAACTACATCAACACTTGTATGTTCGATGAGAGCACAAACTTCTTCTACGACATTCGCATTGAAGACAAACCATTGGCGAACGGCTGTGCGGGTAAACCGATTGTAGAGCGAGGCAAAGGCCCTGAAGGTTGGTCACCACTGTTCAACGGTGCAGCGACTCAAGATCACGCTGATGCTGTTGTCTCAGTGATGAAAGATACCTCTGAGTTCAACACCTACGTTCCATTGGGTACTGCAGCACTATCGAGCCCAGCATTTGGCCCAGATATTTACTGGCGTGGACGTGTATGGGTAGATCAGTTCTACTTCGGCCTAAAAGGCATGGACAGCTACGGCTACCGTGACGATGCGATTGAAATGGCAGGTGCATTCTTCGACCATGCTGATGGTTTGGTACAAGACGGGCCAATTCGTGAGAACTACAACCCATTGAACGGTGAACAACAAGGCGCACCAAACTTCTCTTGGAGTGCGGCTCACCTATACATGCTGTACAACGATTTCTTTACCGACGCAGAGTAAACCAAATCTATACCTGTCTTCTGAAATTCAATGAAAAGATAACCTCATAAATTTCAGGCTTTGGCACTCAGTATCTCGCTGAGTGCCTTTTTTACACCTGAAGCCAAATAATCGAACAAACAAGTTCTTAAACTATTTGGCCTACTATGATCCTTTTACTCTGTTCGCTGTACTCCGCAAGCACAGACAAGCTTTTATTCACTAAAAACAAAGAGTACTCTTGCTATAAAACTCCTCTCAAAAATTTTATCACTCACACAGAAACATTGGGCTCTGAAGACTTATTCGAATTTTATTTATCCTTATTAGTCTTCCGGACATTAATTTGATATGCGTTTACTAAATAATCGCTAAACTATAGTGTCGCCTACCCCTTTTTTGAGAAAACCTAAATGCCTAATGCTGGTTCCACCCTAAATAAACGTATGGGAATCGTTGCGCTCACCTGGCCAATTTTTATCGAAGTTCTTCTAAGAACTGCACTCAACACCAGTGATGTCTTCATGTTATCGGGATACTCAGACAAAGCAGTGTCTGCCGTTGGTGTTATTTCTCAGATATCCTTTTTTCTGATCATTGTCTCGACCATGGTCAGCAGTGGTACGGGGATTTTAATCGCGCAATACAACGGTGCCTCTCGCACTCAAGAGAGCGCTCACGTGGGTGTAGCGAGCATCATTCTGGCCATTATTGCCGGTGTGCTACTGAGTGTTATTGCAGTTCTTGTTGCTGAATATTTTATCCCGCTCTATCAACTCGAGCCTCAAGTCGAACAGTACGCGCAAGAATACCTGTTCATCAGTGGTGCTCTCACTTTCAATGTAACCATAGGTGTGGTTCTCACCACAATTCTAAGAAGCCATGGCTATTCAAAGTCACCGATGGTGATCAACATGATTGCAGGTGTCATCAATGTAATCGGTAACTACTGTGCCCTATATCAACCTTTTGGTTTGCCTGTATACGGCGTGCAAGGGGTTGCGACCGCGACCGTAATTAGCCAAGTGATCGGGATGTTGATCTTGATTGGTGTGGTTAGAAGCAAAGGCATTGACCTACCAGTGAAGCAGTTTAAATCTGTGCCTAAAGCCATCTATCAAAAAATCATTAAGATCGGCTCGATGAACGCAGGAGAAGTGCTCTCTTATAATATGGCTCAGATCAGCATTACCTTCTTTGTCGTGCAGATGGGTACGTCTTCACTGGCTGCGTTTACTTACGCACAAAACATCGCTCGCCTCTCTTTTGCATTTGCACTGGCAATTGGTCAAGGTAGCCAAATCCAAACTGGTTATTACATTGGTAAGGGCTGGATCGACGAGATTACCAACCGCGTGCAACGTTACTTTGTGGTTGGTTTTATCGCTTCAACGACGATTACCAGCATTGTTTATGTGTTCCGTTTCGACATTCTCGATCTGTTCACGCAAGATCCAGAGATCATTGCGCTGGCTGCCGCACTGATTGCGGGCTCCATCATTCTTGAGGCTGGCCGAGTATTTAACCTGATCTTTATCTCTTGTCTAAAGGCAGCTGGCGACATTAAATTCCCGATCAAAATGGGCATTCTCAGCATGTGGGGCATTGGGGTTGCCATGAGCTATTTACTTGGTGTGCATTGGGGGTATGGGGTATTTGGCGCTTGGATGGCAATCGCGATGGACGAGTGGTTCCGTGGAGTCATCATGGCTTATCGCTGGCGAGCGAAGAAATGGACTCGATTCTCTTTTTAGGTTGTTGTTGATACGCCTAAATTTATCTCGACCAAAAGAGAAAAGCGCTAGGGGGAGCTAGCGCTTTTAAGACCAACTAAGTCCGTTTAGCCTGGCAGTTTTTTCAGCTACATCATGAGGATATAACCATTCTTTTACTTAGGTAAATCAAAAAGTCTATTCTTTACGACTGCTTTAAGTCGTAAATTAAGTATAGTCGGGTTCTTATAATAAGCCGGATTTTTCTCAAGTTAATTCATATAAAATTGGCAACTAACCGGCACGATAAACTATTCGGAAACCACAGATGAGACCGTATTAGTAATCAATTTTCTAAGTAGCTTATTTTTATCATCTAAATGCTTAGCTTTCCTATAAACAAGCTGGATATCAAAATCTGGAACATCAATCGGTGGTTTCACAGCCAACAAGGTTTCTTCACTATCAATATCCTTACGCGCGACAAGCTTGGGAACAATACAAAGTAATTCTCTACCACGAATGAGCCGTTTTACTGTTAAAAAGTTACTGGAAGCTACAGCCACTTTCCGGCTAAGTCCTAATTCAGCCAAACGAATATCAACTCCCGTTGTTAAAGCTCCGGCAGGAGAAACGAGTGCGTGCTCGACAGCAACAAATTGTTCTAGCGACATCGGGTCGTCAATAGATAGAATCGATTGATCAAGTAAACAAACATGCTGCTCCGTATACAAATGCTTTGTTCGATATTGCTTTGGTACCTCACCAAAGCTGCCTATCGTCATATCAAGCTTGGCATCTTCAAAGACTTGCTGGTAGTTACTCCGGTTTACATTGAACAACGCTACTTGGGAGTAAGGAGAGGATTGCTTAATAAGATCAAACAATATTGGAGCGAACATCTGCTCGGCATAATCAGTGAGACCTATCTTCCAAGTCCCTTTATAAGTCTCTGCATCAAACGATTTAGACAGCAGTACCTCTGACTGGATGGTATTTAGTAGTGCTTCGACGGTACTGGATAATTCGATGGCTCGGTCTGTCGCCTCCATCTTGCTACCCACACGCTCAAACAAAGGGTCATCAAACAACTTCCGGAGCCTTTGTAAGCTATGACTCATCGCGGATTGGCTGATATAACAGCGTTCAGCGGCCTTGCTAACGCTGTTGGTTTTATACAACGCCTGCAGTGCAATCAACAAGTTAAGGTCAATCCCTTTCCAGTTAAAATCAGCCATAAAACAAAACCCATATCATTCATAATTATAATTAAAACAATTAATTTGAATCATAGTTCAACTCCACCTAAATTACGCTAAACATTTATCTGGAATCGATCATGCTTTCAATTTTTAAAACCTTTTTCTGGCTTGGCTGGATTAGCTTCGGTGGACCTGCAGCACACATTGGCTACTTCCGTAAGACATTTGTTGAGAAACTGAATTGGTTGTCCGACGAAGAGTACGGGCAAATTGTCGCCCTCAGTCAATTTCTTCCGGGCCCAGGCTCAAGTCAAGTTGGCTTCGCTGTCGGATACAAAAAAGGTGGCTTAACTGGTGCGATTGCAGCATTTGTGGGGTTCACTTCTCCATCTGTCATTCTAATGCTGATATTGGCTCTAGTGAGTAACCAGTTGTTGGAAGCTCCGCTGTTCATCTCAATCATTCACGGGCTTAAATTACTTGCCGTTGTGGTTGTTGCTGATGCCACTTTCGGTATGTACAAAAACTTTTGCCAATCGAAAATCGCAACCGCGCTGTGTGTCATTACCGCCATTATTTTGCTTTTGATTCCAGGGATCTGGCCTCAAGTGTTGGTTCTAATATTTGCAGCTATGGTTGGCAGTAAGTTCTTAACCTCACAAGAGCTAAAAACGATATCTTCAACACAAAAAATATCGGTAACGCCTCTCGTGATTTTTGTTGCTTTACTGGTTGGCGTGCCTCTATTCAGTGCTTACTCTCAAGGCATTGAAGTGTTTGGCCTGTTCTATCAAGCAGGCAGCCTAGTATTTGGTGGCGGCCATGTGGTACTTCCGCTGCTACAAAATGGTATTGGCGACCAACTGTCTCAAGATGCCTTCCTAACAGGTTATGCAGCGGCGCAAGCAGTACCAGGCCCGATGTTTACGTTAGCCACTTATCTAGGTTATGTGTTGATGCCATCAGCACCGATCACCGGCGCCCTACTCGCAACGATTGCTGTGTTCTTACCGGGCTTCTTATTGCTACTGGGTGTACTGAAGAACTGGCAGGCGATTGCAAGCAAACCTTTAGTGGCCGGGGCACTTACAGGTGTGAATGCGGCGGTTGTAGGTTTGTTATTGGCAGCGCTATATCAACCCATCTTCACAAGTGCAGTGAGTAGTGGCTTAGATTTCGCTCTGATCATTGTAGGTGTGTGGTTATTGAAAACCGTGAAGCTACCTATTGTTGGATTGGTAGGGTTGTTCATGGTCTTTGGCGCAATGACAGAACTGGCGGTCTAATAGGTTTAAGGTAAGAAGTAAGCGAATCGCTTGCTTCTTACTTTCGTCTTTCATAATTTAATCTACCTAGCACCCGCTATATAATTAGTAATTCCATCTCAAAGCTCATGCTATCGAGTATTGATCTCTTAGCCAAATATCTCAGCTAAGTCATTCATCGTCCTTAAATCTTAAAATAGAGAGTATTCTCATCTCTCGCCTACCTCGTGATACGTTATCGAGTATCAAACCGCAGAAAAAAGACATCACCGCGATCAAAGCTATTGAGCTAGACAAAACAGCTGTAGGTAGCCTTTCAACCAACCCAGTATCAACAAAATCAACAATGACGGGAATACCCAAGATCAATGAAATAAGACCAAGCAATATCGAGAGTACTCCAAAGAAAAACATCGGCTTTACATCTCTCAATAAGAACAAAATAAAGTTAAGAATTTTGATGCCATCGCTCAAGGTGTTCAGTTTGCTGGTAGTCCCTTCAGGTCTAGATTGGTATTGAGTCGAGACTTCTTTGATTGACATATTATGGTGTAACGCATGCACGGTAAGTTCTGTTTCTATCTGGAAACCATCGCTGAAGATAGGTGCGGTTTTGACAAATCTATGGCTCATAATTCGATAGCCAGAAAACACATCATTCAATTGCGCATTGAATGCCAAGTTAATCAGAGATGAAAACATCTTATTCCCAAGGATATGTCCTTTAGGGTAAGCCATTGAAGTTCGATCGCGACTGCCAATGATCATATCGAGCTTTTCATTATTTAGTTGGTCGATCAGTTCGGGGCATATTGCAGCGTCATAGGTGTCATCACCATCAGCCATCACATAGATATCGGCGTCGATATCAGAGAACATCCGTCTCACAACCTCCCCTTTACCTTGGCGCGGCTCATGTCGCACAATCGCCCCTGCTTGTAACGCCTCGTTGACCGTGTTGTCGGTTGAATTATTGTCATAAACATAAATGGATGCATCAGGTAAGGCTTGTTGAAAAGATGTGACCGTTTCACCAATGGCTCCGGCTTCGTTATAACATGGGAGTAATACTGCGACTTTCTGTTTATTCATGCTCACTCCTTACTTTAAAAACTCGATAACCATCCTCAATTCCATCATATGTAACGTCTAACCAAGCCGGAATATTATCCCCATGAAGTCTTCTAACTAAAGAGTCTTCGCTTCCAGAATCCTTTAGGAGAGTTAAATGAGGGTCATTACCGATCAATATATAATCAACCTTTTTATCGACTATTTTGTTTCTTGCTAGAAGCATGTCCTCTTCTAACATCACTTCGATTAAAAATCGGTTACCCACAATATTTCTATGATAAGGTGCGGCGATTATACTGTTGTTCGTTTTAGCCAATACAGGTGCGCCCGTTTCTATTCCTGAAAGAATTGTATGAGAGTTGATACCGTTATCTTTTAGCACCTTAAAGATGACCGGTAACTTATCGGTCTCATCAAGTTTGGTAGTCACTTCCTCTTCTGGAGACAAAGCGAGAATGACAAACGCTAATGCCAATGGAGCACCTGAGATAATAACCAGCACTTTCAGTAGTGAATACCTAACGTATTCAGACACCTTAATAACAAAATATGCTTGGAAAGGTGCCGCTAAAACAAAACACAACCTCATCACCCTAATCTGCCAAAATATCGCAAGGACTAAATTGAACATAAAAATGAGATACAGGATTGTACAGTGGTGGTTCTTAAGTCTGAAAAGTGGGTATATAATTGCGGGAACCAATAACAATGCATAGTTATTTACAGAAAAAAAACCATTAATTTCTATGTATTTTGCGACAGATTTAGCTTCGGTAACTTGATCAAGCCAATAGAATTTAAGTACTGGAGGATAATCCATAAATAATGCACTGGTTAGTGATGGGTAAAGAACAAAAATTGGTAGTAAACATAACAAACCAATAAAAACAAATACAAATAACTTTCCCTTTAATTTATTTTCAACACTAATTAATTGTTTGTAAATATTAACAAAGACCCACCCACTAAAAAAAAGAATGATTAGAATAAGTGAAATTTCATCATATTTAAAAACAAAAAACTCATCGTAAGGTCTATTTAATAAAACCGCACAGGCTCCAAAAATCGTACAAGTCGCGTATAGTTTAGAGATATAATTAAACCACTCGTCACGAACGAAACAGTAATAGATTGTATAAATAATAAAGAAAATCATAAACAATAATACATTATCCATCCCTGTCCATAGGGATAGAGACAAAAAAACGGCCTGAGCATATACCCGCCATGATTGCCTCAGATTGTTGATAGAAGTCGGTGTTACTGATAAGAAAAGCGTTGCTAAAATAAGTTGGATGTTATGGTGGTCAATCGAACCAGGCAGAAAATGTATAATGGCAGGTGAAGAGATAGAAAACATCATGCTTACAAAACGATACTTATCTCCAAAATAACACTCACACAAGTAGAAACATGATAATGCAAAGATCCATAAATAAAGCAAAGGAACAATAGAAATCGAGATAGTATAAGTAAGACTATCATCAAAAATAAATAACAATGGAAAAGCGACCAACGATAACATTAAGTCCGGAAACCGAGACCAATGAATAATCAAGCCATCATCAACATTGAAATTACTCATCGGTTCAAGATACCAATGACCACTTTTCATCCACTCCTGAAACTGAACAAAACGCATATAATCATCATTATCATTCAGGTTGAGTATTGAAATACTTTCCCACTTATAAATAAATATAACAATGGCACATACGAACCAAATTACAGAAATAGCTATGATGTCTTTTTTAAAACTTTCACTTTTAGGCAATATGAATATCCTTTTCATTAAGCCAAAATTAAATCACTACTGTTCCATCTCTCTCACTTCCGCTAGTGCTCTGTTTAAGTTTTCATTTGCTACTTTGTAATAAGATGATTTTTTATCAATAGCTTGCTGTAAATATGGAACCGCCTGATCAGGTTTTCCTTGTAAGATCAGGAAGTAGCCAACATTATTCAACGCTTCCGGGGCGTCCATGTGCCTCATGAACACGTTGGTTGCTTTCTTAATATCACCAGAGGCTAAATAAATAAGCGCCAGATTATTCTGAGCTTTTTCATTATTAGGATCTAACTCTAAGGCTGAACGCGTGTATTGATACGCTTCCTTGTAGTTACCATACATGTAGTGGGAGTAGCCCATATTCAACAAAGCTTTGACTGAGCTTTTATCTATCGTCAGTGACTTTTTGAAGTACTCTTGTGCGATCTGGTGCTTTCCGTCAACATCTTCCAGTACACCAATTCCCATATAAGCTAATGCTGGAGACATGCTGTCGACCTTCAAACTGGCCACTTCACTTTGATTCAATGCTTGATAGTTTTTAATCGTCTCACTACTTTTTAAACGAACTTGGTCTGCATTAATCGCTTTAAAGAAATAGCTTCGACCTTCATCTGTACGACGCTGCTTGGTATACAAGACTCCTAACTGCTCCAATACTTCAGTGTGGGCTGGATTAAAATCTAGCGCTGCTAGGTAAGCTTTCTCGGCCAACGCATAGTTGCCGCGAGATGAATGTATTTGGCCAATAGTGAACAAAGTTTTATCGTGAAATTCTTGTTCAGGAAAAGACAGAGATCGGATGTACTCATAAAGAGCTAAATCGATGTTGTTGTCTCTCAAAGCGACATCACCACGCATGATTGCTTCTTTTTCACTGACGGGTGGATCGTCACTGGATAGAGTGTCAATTGGCTTACCCGAATACAACTCGGCATCAAATTGGTTGGTTGGCTCATCGGAAGAAGCGCAACCAAGTAGTAAAATTGGCAATAATAGTAGAAGAAACTTATTGTATAACATCATAAACTTGCTCCCGGCGCAGTTAATGCGTCCATTACGATCAAGAGTCCAGGGCCAAGTGCGACAATGAAAAAGCAAGGCCAAATAAATATCAACATAGGGAATAACATTTTAGTCGGTATTTTCGCCGCAATTTCTTCAGCGGCTTGCTGACGTTTATCTCTAAAGTCTTCAGTATAATCACGAAGTGTTTGCGCTAAGCTTCCTCCCATTCTCGATGCATGGGAAAGCAAAGAAACCAAGCCTTCTAATTCGACCAAGCCAGTTCGCTCAATAAGCTGCCTAAGCGCATCTGGCATAGTGACACCGGCTTGGATTTTGGCAAACACAGTCTCTAGTTCATCAGCAAGCTCAGGCTGAGAGACATAAAGTTCAGATGCTACGCGCCCAAGGGCGGCATTAAAACCAAGCCCTGACTCAGTACACACCACGAGAAGATCGAGTGCATCTGGAACACCATTTCTAATTTTTTTCTGGCGCTCTTTTTGTAACTTACTCAAGATAATATTTGGCGTGAATGTTCCTAGAAAAACACAGGTCATGATGAGTAAATTATTGTAGTCTCCACCCAACGCTATGTAATAAACCATAAAAGCAGCGACAATACCGATCAAGCTAGACAAGACCTTCAACGCATAGAAAACCGATAATGCACTCTTCTCATGGAATCCAGCGTGCATCAATTTTTCTGAGTAAGTTTCATTATCCCTTTTATTGCCTTTACTAATAAAAGGGCTTAATGACTCTAAAGTATTAGAGAAATTATAGGGCTTTCGGCCACCAGCACTTCCCTCTTCAGATATCTGTCTTAACTTCTTATCTAAAGGAGAGCGGGCACCTAAAAACAAGAACCCAAGGGTCAATGTTAGTAAGACAGTAGTCAGCAAAATCATTGCATAGATAACGACCTGAGAGCTAACTCCAAACTCTTCTAACATCTGCTTCCAGACTTCAATATTTAGTAATTCCATAAGTTAAATCTCTATGCTGATGATCTTTTTAATCCACAAGGCTCCAATAGCCAAAAGAACAATACCGACACTCACCATCGATAAACCACGCGGATCTTTATAGAGTGGTTCAATGTATTCCGGACTGGCCACCCTCAGGGCAAAAAACAAACCAAAAGGCGATAACGTTAAGATCCATGCAGACATCCTACTTTCAGCAGAAAGTGTTTTCACTTTCCTTTCAAGCTTAAAACGAGCTCTGAGTACTTCAGATACCTTTTGCAGGTTCTCCGATAAATTCCCCCCGGTCTCTTTTTGCAACATCACAGCACTAGAAAAGGCCAACATTGAGACAGTGGGTACTCGTTCTGCCATCTGTAAAATAGCCAAACGTAAGTCATAACCATAGTTAAGTAGGTTATAGGTATTTTTAAATTCGGCGCCGATGGGCTCAGGAAGCTCTTCACCCACTTCATTGAATGATTGAACGAGGGGTTGCCCAGCTTGCAATGCTCGTCGAATAATATCTAAAGCTTCAGGGAGTTGTTCTTCAAATCGAGCCATTCGATAGGTCACTCGATTTTGCACATACAGATAAGATATAACCCACACAGAAAGGAATGCCGCTACGCTAATAAACCATTCTTGATTAGTCATTATTGATACAAATGTTAGCAAAACACCACAAAGAGAAACGATAAGTAAGAAGCGGCTTAATGCTAATTTGAAGCCAGCCAGCTCCAGCATTTTTTTCAAGCCAGCAAAATATGGTATGACGATTAACTTACGGTCTATAGGAGATAAATCTTTGTTATAGTGCTCTTTTAATAAAGACAGACTCTCTTCATCGATATTACGTTGTGTCTCTTTCAAGCGTCGAGATAACTCTTTATGTTTCGCTTTTTTCCCCGCGGCAGGTAATAGCAAAGCTTGAGAGATAAAAAGCACAGCGATGAATAATAGGCCTAATGAAACGCTTACATTGTCCATAACCTCTCCTTAACCGTGAGTCTCAGTAAAGAGCTCGAAAGGCAGGTCGAGTCCACGTTTGACTAACTGATCATGATATTGAGGCACTACCCCGGTAGCAGTGAAATAGCCGATAATATTGCCGTCTTCATCAATACCTTTACGCTGAAAACGGAAGATCTCTGACATCGTAATCACCTCGCCTTCCATGCCGTTGATCTCTTGAATGCTCACCATGCGGCGCTTACCATCCTCTTGTCGCTCCATTTGAACAACAAGGTGGATAGCCGAAGCAATTTGAGCACGTAAGTTTTTGGTTGATATGTTCCACCCTGCCATCGAGAACATATTTTCGACACGACTTAAGGCATCACGAGGGGTATTCGCGTGAATAGTAGCAAGAGATCCATCATGACCGGTATTCATCGCAGCTAGCATGTCAACGGCTTCGCTACCACGTACCTCCCCAACCACGATTCTATCTGGTCGCATACGCAAGGTATTTTTAACCAATTCGCGCTGGCTGATTTCTCCCTTCCCCTCTAGGTTAGCAGGGCGGGTTTCGAGACGAATAACATGCGGTTGTTGCAGTTGTAATTCTGCCGAGTCTTCTATGGTAATAATTCGTTGGTCTCGCGGAATGAAACCAGAAAAGATATTCAGTGTGGTTGTTTTCCCAGAGCCCGTCCCTCCTGAAATCAATATATTCAGTTCGCCTTTCACCGCAGCCTCTACAAATTTAGCCATCTGAGGTGAGACTGAGTCATAGTCAATCAAGTTATCCATAGTCAAACGGTCAACAGCAAAACGACGGATCGAAACTGAAGGGCCATCGAGTGCGAGAGGCGGGATAATCGCATTAACACGGGAACCATCAACTAAGCGGGCATCGACCATAGGTGATGCTTCATCGATACGACGACCAACTTGACTGACGATACGGTCAATAATGTTTCTCAGATGGCGATCATCAAGAAAAGTATAAGGCGTTTTTTCGAGTTTACCCCTTCGCTCAACGTAAACACTTTTAGGGCCGTTGACCAATATATCCGACACAGTTTGATCGGCTAATAGGGGCTCCAACGGACCAAGGCCAAAAACTTCATCTTCTATCTGTTTGATGACCCGTTTACGCCCCTCTGCGCTGAGTGCATGACTACCATCATCAGCCATCAACTGAACGATAGCTTCATGCAAATCTAGCTTGGCGCGCTCTTTCTCCAAGCTAGAAAGTAATCCTAAGTCTAACGTTTCAAGCAACTGCTTGTGAAAGAAGTGTTTGATTGATAATTCTTGCTCCAGTACTTTTCGAGCTTCATCGATCGCTTTCTCCTTTTCAACGCTCGCTTCTGTCCGAGAGTTACTGGACGTATCAACACTTGATAAACGTTCAACAGGATTGGCATCTTCTGAATCATGCGAAATCTGTTCTACTTTTTTTTCAAACTCTGGATTTACATTTTTTCGTTTAAAGAACATCACAATCCCTCGTGTTTACTTTTCATCAACTCATTATGAAAACAACTTTTTCAGCCACCCTTTCTCTTCCTGCTCCGGTGGTGAAAGAACATGAGATAAGTCGATGATAGAGCGAGTAATAGAGCTTTTTTTTCTCGACTGAACTAACGGTTGCCCCAAGTTGGCACTCTCTAGCGCGACTTTAAAATCATTTGGCATAAGGTGTATGTCATGATTGCCCACTGCCTGCTCTATATCTTTTAACTTAATTGAATGTCGCTTTTCATAACGGTTGAGAATGACCTCTATCGAGTCACTTTGTAAGCCGTACTCAAACTTCAGAGATTTAATTAGTCGGCTTGTGTTTTTTACTGACACTAAGCTCTGTTGCAAAACCAAAAGTACTTTAGTCGCAGGTGATATTGCTGATGCAAACACGTGATCTAAGCCTCTAGACAGGTCAATGATCACATAAGGGTAGAAACGACGCAGAATTGGAAGTAATCTGCCAATTTTCTGAGCCTGCTCGAAATCATCAGCGTTATTTTCATGTTTAAAGCTTAGAACATGCAGACCCGATTCGTGTTTATTTACCAAAGAGCCCAAAGACATTTCATCCAAATCATTAGAACTGTTGATCGCATCAGAAACGCTATAAGTCGGTGTTATGTTCAAATAGTCTGGAATCACGCCAAATTGAAGATCGATATCGAGTAAAAGAACTTCATTAGGATGTTGAGTCGCCATCTCAATGGCAGTATTTAACGCCAAGGTGGTTGCTCCCATCCCTCCTTTGGTATTCAAAAACAAGATAAACTCTCCGTAACTGGAGTTCTCAAGCTTTTCGGAAGCGGTTTTCTTCAGTAATGGGAGTAAATCTGAAAGGGTCACATTGTGAGACAAAAAATCTGATGCCCCTAAGCGAAGCGCGATTTTTAGTGACCCATTATCACTTTCATCACCAAGTACAACTAAAGACAAATCCTTGTCCTCTAAAGACAAATCATACCCTTGCAACTCAACCATTTTTTGCGCCCAATTCCCATTAGCTTCAACGAAAATAAGCTCTGGGACATCTGCATTTTTTAAGTATTCCTCACTCATTGCCGCAAGAGAAAACGACGTCACATGAACATTTCGGCATTTTTTTAGTTCTTGACTCATATGCGAATGAAAGGCGTCAGTGCTGTAGACTAACCAAACCTTTAGATTCGTTCTTAAACGCGCCATATCCTTATCGTTTTCATTCGGCGTTATTTTGATCGCTTCCCCCATATATTCATCTCCTTTTAAATAACCGCTTATGGGCATCTATTCCATATGTTAGTGCTAGTTTCAGTTTCAGGCCTCACCACTCCCAAACTTTCTGCTGGCAGTATTGTTTCAAACGCAGGGGCGGCTAAAAAACCACTATTTCCTAAAAAGCTTAGGTTACTGATTAGCTGAATGCCATAACCCGTAGCCCTAGCACGCACAAATTTAATATCACCGAAGTTCGCTTCAAAATCAGAAGCAATCTCTACCCCGCTCGCGTCTAAGTAAGCCACTTCTAAGTTCGCATTAGTAAACCCAACAAGAGGAATATCATCCACCACCATTCCCGCAATATTATCTCTATCTAAGACGTAACAGACCGTCGCTAACCTAGCAGCCTTCCTAGTCACTTCACTGACCATTTGCAGCGAAAATATATAGGCACCCAACGCTAAAATAAGAAAGAGCAGTAGAAAAATTAATGATGAGACCAAAGTGAACTCAACAATGGCAAGCCCTTTGGTTCGTCTTTTAAGCCTTATCATCACAGCACCCTCATCACGGAAGTCACACTTAATGGAACAGCAAAACTCTCATTCGAAAAAGGAATAGACAAGAAAAGTGGAACATAATCATACGTCACACTAACTCGTACATAACTATCGCCTGAAGGAGGGGTTACGGTCACATCCGATGTCGTCAATGAAGATAGTACAGCTGTCCCCGCGCTGTTCTGACCATAGACCACGACATTCTGAATTTCAGACGTCGGTGCGATGGTTCCACCAATGGTTCCATACACTTCACTAACCGCATAACGAGCGCCATTTTGCACTGACTTCGATATCACATTGTAGTGAACAAGAATATTGCCAAGCTCTAGAACTAAGACTAGAAAAAACAGTAAAACGGGAGTCGCGATGACCATCTCTACGGCAGCAAACCCCTGTTGAAATTGATTAAATTGTTTCATGATCAAGATTCCCCACTATCGGGGTCCTTATACAGAACAATCTTATAAGTCCCTTCCGTTGTCGACGTTGTACTACCAGATCCACCAGCAACACTGCAAGAGTGGATAAACTCACCAAAAACGGCGGGTGTACCTGAGTTGTTAGTTGGTGCTTTTTGCAACAAGAAAAAGCAGCCAATTTTGTGTACGGTAAAGTCAGTTGCGCCACCACTTTTACCTGAGCAATCAACCATAGGAATCGGTAAAATACGACGCCAAGCAACACCATTAGCTACACATCCAGAACCACCGTTTGCTATACAGGCGTTGGTATCTGACTCATATTGAGCATAGGTATAACTTCCGTCAGAATCGATCTCTCCGGTACTTGCATCAATCGTGATTTCATTGGTAGGTTCTGTGGTTACATAATCTGAAGGGTAATCGGATGCCGATAAGCCACCGCCATAATCTCCAAAACGAGTATTCAAACCATCGCCTGTAGGGCCAACCGTACCACCAGGTTTCGTCGTAATGTCTTCACCTATTTTGACGGGCTGGTCATAGCTACCACCTAAACCTTCTTTAACTGCTTTACCACCAGAGCCGAAATCCAATAGGTGATAATTACCATTACCCATTTCAGATAGTTTGTTATCTCCTACCTTAAGAGCATGAACGGTGCCGACTTCATAGCCAAATACATTAACTATCTCTTCACCTGTCACATCGTGATAGCCATCTTCTGGATCAATATCGTTATCCGAAGTGCCATCACCAATACATACACCAATGGGTACAACGTTATTAACTACTTCTTGCCCAGAGCTTGGCCCAGCAACGGCACTTGCCGATACTTCCTTATCAAAACCAAACATATGAATGAAAAATTCATCCATCTCTAGTGCATCTACGCGAACTCGCACATAAACATCATCACTTGCATCGAACGTCGCCGTGCCAGTAAAATCCTGTGGGTCATTCGAATAATCAATGCTTATAGAAGCGGTCGAAAAATCAATTTCTTGGTTCCCTGTTGAAGCCGCCATGGCATTGAGTGCCGTACCGACTTCCGCGTCTACCGCGTCTTTGTCTTTGCTGTTGTCTAATATGGTTGCGGCAGCCAGCGCTGCAGAATCAACTGCATTTTGTAAGCGCGTTTTATTTACAACCATATGGTTTATGTCTACAGCTAGCGCTGAGACAGCTAGAAAAACCAACAAGGCAGCAGTAATCATTACCGCAACTAAGCCTTGTTGTTTTTTAGGGCTTTGTGATACTCGATACAACATGTGAGTACCTCCAGATTTAGTTAAACTCTTCTAAGATCTGGCTACTAGTTCCGGACAGATCGTTTTCACTTCTGCCTACATATCTATCGTAACCAGTCTGCATCCGCTCCCCAGTACCATCAGGTACTTCGAGTAAATTCTCTTGGGTCGCATTAGGGTTATACGTTTGCTCTGTTTTCACTAGCGCTACCGAATGCCCCAACCGAGCATCATTAGCACAGCCAACTAACACCATCACGAGAAAGACCATCATTATTCTAATCATATCTATCTCCTTATAAATCATGTCCAAATGAGCCTTCGCTACCACCATCTGTCGGTGGTATATCCTGTGAAGCTTGAGATTGCTCAGAATCCGACTCAGACGGCTCCGCTATGTAAGCGCTTCGACCTAGCAAGTAATATTCCAAGTCATTTGGATCAACAAAAGCGTCGGTAGGCAAGGTCACTTTGCTTCGGTCGATAGGTTTAGCAAGTCGAGGAGTGACCAGGATGACCAGCTCTGTTTCTCCAGATACGTACTCTTGACTATTAAAGAGTTGACCTAAGATAGGAACATCACCAATGCCCGGCATTTTGTTACTGATATCCCTGACATTCTCACTGAGTAAACCGGCAATACCGATAGTCTGTCCGTCGGCTAATTCAAGCGTCGACGATGCACTTCTTCTAGTAATTGGAGGGATAAAGTAGGTCGCATTTGTAGTACCAGGATCAATCGTTAACGAACTGCTATTTGCAATTTCACTGACATCAACAGCCAAATTTAGATTAATCTTTTTATCACTGAGCACGGTTGGGATGAACTTCAATCCCACACCATATTCTTTATATTCAATCGTAATGCCATCTTCATCAGGGACTGGAATTGGGAATTCACCACCAGCTAAAAACTCTGCCTTCGAACCACTTAACGCAGTTAAGTTAGGTTCAGCCAGAACTTTTGCGACACCGTTTTGCTTAGCTACATCCAAAGCGAAGGTAAATAGAGTATTACTGTCTATAAATGACCCTAAAATGCCGTAATCTGTAGAGGTTGGGATATTGAAGATGGGAGTTGCCCCTAACACACCCGCAGGTACTGAAGACGCTCCCCAAGAAAAATTCGACCCACTGGTTTGGAAGAAATGAAAATTAGCGTCAAACTTTCTCACTAAGCTTCGTTGAACCTCGGCAACCGTCACCTCTAACATGACTTGTTGAGCACCGCCAATTGACATCAAATTAATAACGCCTGTCTCTGTAGCTTGCTCACTACCACTTGCATTTGACTTGTCAACGGTTTTTCCAGATGAATACGTCTCTGCGATGCGCATCGCCACATTCATTTGTTGTTGATTGCTCACCTGGCCGCTCAATAATAAACGGTTCTGTGCGCTGTGGACTTCGATAGTTTCGTCAGGAAGGAACTCATATAACTTCGCCTTTAAACTATTAAGATCATGAGTCACTTCAATGTTGATTGATTCAATCAACTGACCTCTTGAATCCCATGCCATTAGATTGGTCGCACCTAATTTATTACCAATCAAGAACAGCTCGTTGGACTTAAGCATCACAATATCTAGAACATCAGGATCTCCTAGTGACACCTTGCTAGCTTTACCGGATAAAACTACGTGCGTCGATTTATGATGAGGAACTGTTACGGTTTTCCCCGTTTGTAGAGCCGCAAAGCTCAGCGTAGAAAAACAAACTAGGCTCAAAATATACGTTATTATTGTTTTCATATCTCACCTCAATCCTTGACGCGAACGCTGGATGCTTGAGTACCTTTGATAATTGTTACACTCGGTCTAGGTACGTATCGACGAACAACTTTCTCCTCAACTTCATGAGGGTTTCTCAAAGTCAGCTGAATACTGCCTTTACTCTTTGCTGTCAGTAACTTTTCAGCATCTTTAGGGGATACTTCTAACGTTACAGCACGCACAATAATAGGGCTGTTTTCTTTCGTTTTAGCCGTTTGGTCGACCGCCAGTACTTTAATGTCTTTGAGTACAGTCCGAGTTGAAGCTGAATTCTTTCCATAAGAAACGGTATTAAGGATATCTACTTTATTACCCGGTAATAAGAAACCCGCTACACCAATGACATCATCAACACGTATAGTTACCGCACGCTTATTTTCAGGAATTAACGCCGCTAACGTTGAGCCCTCTCCAGGGGCGGTAAAGCGCATTTTATGAAGCACTTCTCCGGCATAGACAGTGTTAGCAACCACTTTGCCAACCAGCTCAGATACATCGGAATAGTTATTTTCATTAATCCAATCAACTTCCATAAGTTTGGTGGTTAAGAACTGGTCTTCAATGATGGTTCCAGCTTCAATTTCTTGTGATGCCACCACTACCGGATGACGCTCCACAGTCTCGACTTCAACTGTTGGTTGAACTTGATCATCCATCCACTGCTTAGCAAAAAATACGGCCGCTAAGCCAAATACTACGGACAGTAAAAACAGTAGGAAAACTTGACTCTTATTCATTATTCTCTTCCTCGTGTCCATCAGAGGTAAAATAAACTTCCCATGCCATGGAAAGAATATCGAATGTGATAACAGGTGGTAGCTGCTCAAACGAAAGAATATCTTTGCTTATACCAACGAGATCTTTCGGTAAACATGGGAAAAGTGGTACCTTAAGCAGCGTGTGCATTTGAGACAAACGCTCAAAGAAGCCGTCTTGAAGCTCTACTTCTCTATCAGCAGCGACGCTCATCCATAAAGCTTCATAGTCTCGCTGGTTAAGTGGCTTGAATTCAATTTTGTACCCTAAGCGACGTAAAAATGCAGGGTCGCTTATTTTCTTAGGATTTAGATTGGTAGAGAAGGCAAGCGTTAATACAAATGGCATCGTTATCTGCTGACCATTAGGCAGCGACAAATAGTCGAATGAGTACTCCATCGGTACAATCCAACGATTAAGAAGCGCATCCACAGGCATGGGCTGACGACCAAGGTCATCAATGATAAAGATCCCGTTGTTTGCCATCATCTGTACCGGTGCTAACCAGACTCGACTATTTTCTGAATGATTGACTTCAAGCATATCCATGGTCAATTCTCCCCCTACCTGGATATTTGGCCTTTCACAATTAAGCCATCGCTTGTCGTATTGATCTTTGAGGGAAATACTTTGATCGCTGCCGTTATTGTCCAACGGTTTATGATGTTGCGCCGAGAACACCTTGATAATGTTACCCAATGCATAGACTGCATAAGGAATAAATACAGAGGTGTGCAGAGCATTCACAATACGGCTCGCGACGAATGTTTTACCCGTCCCGGCATGCCCATATAGCAATAAAGCACGTCCCGAATTGATTGCAGGCCCCAACACTGAAATCATTTTATCGACACCATATACATCACTCAGTGCCGCTTCGACATGTGGTCGAGTTACTAGCTCAGCTCTCAAGTCTTGTTGTTTTACCACCTCACTATATTGAGTAAGTGAAACAGGTGCAGGACCTAAATAAGCATCACGTTTAAAAGCAAGATCAGCTTCTTCAAGTCCTTTCTCAGAAAGGGAGTAACGGACATGACTATGGGACACTGATGAGAGAGAAAGATCTGATGTAGGTTGAAATACCTCAATTAACGACTTTTTCCTTAAAACGGCCAGAGCACTTTCCACAATATGGGTAACAACACATAAATAGTTAGAGAGTTCTAAAACATCCGATTTAGGATAAGCCGACAAGTGCTTAAGTACGAGGTTTTCAATAACAACTTCAGGAACACCCAACATATCAAGAGATGTAGGAACGATTGGAGCTGAAATTTGAGGTTTCAAAGTTGTTGGAGCAGTTCGCCCTATAATATCCATATATTATTCCTCTCCACAAAGCTAACCAACAACAGGTTTAAGTAAAGTAGCTATACATCGCTAACCCCATAACAACAGAGGGTGCAAAAGGCATCGTCACTTTATTTGAGTATCTAGCGTGCAAACTAACACTTTCATCTAAAACCGGTGCTACTCCACCGAGCACAATTAGCTTATTTTGAAAATAGCCTTTGATAGTAAGACTGTTCGAGTTGGAAAAGTTATATAGCAGGTAGAAAGTCCCGATCACCCCAGAAGAAAGTAATATAAAGTATGAAGCATCAAGTAATTGTCCCCACCCAAGATACATTCCTACTATACCTAATAGCTTTACATCTCCTGCAGACATAGCTCTTACAAAGTATAAGAGTAATCCAAAACAAAAAAACACCACGAATCCAACTAAGGACGTTAAAAAAACATCAAAATTATAATTGCTGTTAAACATTGATAAAAAGTACATAAACAAAAACAATATCAATATTTTATTTGGTATACGATGCTTCTCAACATCGTATACCGAAACTGCAATTAGTAATGCCCAAAAAACTGAAGGCTCATTAATCATATATTCAATTCATACACTTGATATAACGCTCTGGATTTTACTTAACAAGGCTGACGCCATCCCAGAAAATACTAACCCAACAAAAAGAACCAACGCGGCTGCGCCTATCACGTATTCGACCGTAGTCAACCCAGCCTGATTTTTCACTCTCTTAATACTCATAGCTAGTTAACTACCATTACCAACATTCGAAACAATGGTATTCAATTTGGTTGCCAGAGTATTCCCTAAACCAGAAAATACGGTTGTTAAACCCAATACTAATAATGCTGCACCGATTACATACTCGATAACAGTTAACCCTTCTTCATCTTTCATGAATTCTTTACAATTATTCAAAAACTTATCCATGAGAACCTCTCCTTGATTTGCGTATCAGGCTTTGTTTACCTGTAAACTAAATCTAGAGGTGAGAGATATATTAGGTTAGGATTTTCTTGCCATTTACTTGCACTTTTTTGTGGTACTTCTAATCTAATTATTATGCTTCGTAATTTGTCTATTTTTTAACTCACAATTTAATATGAAATAGAGTTGGTATCTATATGAAAGTAGTCACACCTTTATTATCAGATAAAGACAGTGAATTTAATGCTGTTATTATCAATAAAATAAGCCACTACTTCCCCATTAAGAATTGTAAGCAAGATATATCTGTAATCAGTAACTTAGATGTAAGACTGGTATTTTTTATATTGAATAGACCTGACAAACTTCAACTACTTACAATGGCATTATCTATTTGTGAAAACTTGAACAAGAGAATTGTCATTATTTGTTCAGATTCGTTACCTAATATCATTCGAAATCATAAGAATATATTTTTCATTATCGAAACAAACAGTAATCATCTGACCAGTACATTCGAAGAGCTTAAGAGTAAAACACAGCATATCTTCGAATCCCACTTCGATCTCGACAGAAACATAAATAACAATAATCAACTACCTGCAAAGTTGTTTACTTCAGAAGTCGTTAACTTTGTCATGGACAATATCAACAAAGAAATTAGAGAAACAGAGATCGCTGAGAAGTGTCATTGTTCTACAACCTACTTTTCGAAAAAGTTTCATCTACACTTTGGGGTAAGCTTTAGAGACTTTGTTTGTGATAAACGCATTCTACTCGCCAAAAAATTGATTGAAGCGGATACCGAATCAAAAATTGCCGTAATTGCCTATCAATGTGGATACAAGGACGTGTCATATTTTTCGAGAATTTTTAAGAAAAGGACCGGAGTAACACCTGCAAGTTACAGACGTGCCTGCACAGATAACAGAAAACGCTAATTTTACTCCCTAAAAGAAAAAATCATGGTACATTTAACATGATTTTAACAAAAATAACTTAGCGAAAAACATGGAGTTAGACAATGATTCAGCCTAACGAGTTTAGCCAAGAAAACGCAACAGCTCTCCCAACACCAAATGAAATGATCCTAAAATGGGCAGAAGAACGCCCAAATGAGGTCTATTTAAAACAAATTATTAACCGCCAATTTGTCGAATTTACTTATCAAGAAGTGGCCGATAAAGCACTGAAACTGGCGTCAGCATTAGAAGGACTCGGAGCCCAATCAGGCGATCGAATAGCTCTCGTCTCGAAAAACTGTGCAGAGTGGTTTATCTGCGATCTTGCCATGATGTTAGGAGATTTTGTCAGCGTCCCAATCTTTCCAACAGCTGGTGCAGATACCATCCAATACTGTATTGAGCACAGTGAAAGTAAAATAGTGATTGCAGGTAAGCTAGATGATCCTGCTGCTACCCAAAAGGTATTGGATGACAATCCGGACTTAATCAGCATCTCTCTACCATACGATACGGCAGCCAAATGCCAACACACGTTTGAACAGCTGATCGATACGCATGAACCATCCACCAAACGTCCTCAACATCACGACGACAAGCTAATGTCATTAGTGTATACATCGGGTACATCTGGGTTACCTAAAGGCGCAATGCTCACGTATGGTGCCTTTACATGGTCAGTTCAGAGATTAATCGACCACATTGGTATCCAACCTGGTGATCGCCTGTTTTCTTATCTGCCGCTTGCCCATATAACAGAACGAGTATACATCTTTGGTTCGTCCGTAATGGGTGGTGTAGTCACTGCTTTCCCAGAATCTTTAGACACGTTTATTGACGATGTAAAAATGCACCGTCCAACTTTGTTTATCTCAGTTCCTCGTTTATGGACTCTATTCCAACAACGAATCCAAGATAAGTTGCCACAGAAAAAACTGAACTTCTTACTTAAAATTCCATTTGTGAATAACATCATTAAGAAGAAACTGGCTGACGGTCTGGGTTTAGACCAAGCTCGCGTTCTTGGTTGTGGTTCAGCGCCAGTATCACCGGCTTTACTCGCATGGTATGAAAGTGTTGGTCTGCACATTACCGAGGCATGGGGAATGACAGAGTCTTTCGCCTACAGCACGATTAATCACCCTTTTAGAGCTGACAAAATTGGTACTGTAGGTAACGCAGGCCCGGGGATCGAACTCAAAATTGCAGAGGACGAAGAGATTTTGGTTCGAAGCAAAGGCATGTTCTCTGGTTATTACAAAAATGACATTGCAACCCAAGAGTCTTTCAACTCTGATGGCTGGCTGCATACTGGTGATATTGGTGATATCGACAGCGAAGGCTACCTAACTATTCGTGGACGTAAAAAAGATACCTTTAAAACAGCGAAAGGTAAGTTTGTTGCTCCTGTACCTATCGAGAACAAACTCTTTGAATACAGCCGCGTAGAAATGATGTGTTTGATCGGTTTAGGCTTACCTGGTCCTATTTTGCTTGTCGTTCCACACGACTTCCCTAATTTTGATCGAGCCCGTTATGAGAAAACCACCAAGCGTGTTATCGAAAAAATGAACGAACAACTCGCCTCACATGAGAAGATCAAAGGTGTATTGATGATTAAGGAACCGTGGAGTATTGAGAATGGCGTGTTAACTCCTACTCTTAAGATCAAACGACATATCCTTGAGCAGAAGTACCACGAAGTCGGTCATAACTGGCCGAAAGATAAATTGGTAGTTTGGGAAGAGTAATCAAAATCGAGAGGGAGCCATTACGGCTCCTTTTTTGTAAGCTCAACTTATAGGTATTTAGTGTAATCAGCCGCATCATTGCTCCCATTGTCCAGACCGATGTCCTCCCTCATTCGACTGCTCAGCGATTCCGAACTAATAACTTGTCTCGATTTAGCCGTCTTACTCATCTTGGTTTTATCATTAACTTTAAGCACCTGATTAACAAATCTGCCGACCCAACAGGTTATTGTTTTCATTTTATCTCTCTTGTATTCCTTGTTTATTTGTCGCTATTATGGAAATAACCTGTTCGATAAGCGAACAACCATTGTTAACAAGGACTATAAGCTGAGATTATGGACAATAGACTGCGCCACCTTTCTGGTCTCCGTTATTTTGAAGTTGCAGCGCGCTTAAATAGCTACAGTAAAGCTGCTGAAGAACTGTTTGTTAGCCAAGCAGCCGTCAGCCAAAAGATCCGCCAGCTAGAAGAACAGCTTGAATGTAAGCTTTTTATTCGTAAAGGACGCGTAATGGCCTTAACACAAGAAGGACGCACCCTTTTTAAGCATGTCTCGGACGGGTTCGAAGAGGTAATCGTAGGATTAAATAAGATCCAATCAGAGCCCCTTCAAGGCGTTCTTGTTGTTAGCAGCCCTCCTTCATTTGCTTCCCGCTGGCTGCTGCCGAGGCTTTGGAAATTCTCAGTCAAACACCCTGAGATCCCAATCAAGATCCTTACAGGCTGCGACACACCAAACTTAAAGCATGGAGAAATTGACGTCGCTATTCGACAAGGTGAAGACCTTTGTGTTGAGGAAGGCTTGAGTCTTGAGATGCTAATCAACGAACCCATCTATCCTTTTTGTTCACCTGAACTGGCCAACTCTTTAAAGTTCACGTCACCAGAACAATTACTCAAATGTTGGTTAATTCAATTTAATAGCGGATGCTTCCCTTGGGAAGAGTGGTTCAAACAAGCCAACATATCCACTCAAGGCAAAGCAATACAGTGGATGAAAGTAGGTACCTTTGATATGGGGTTAACAACTGTCATGGCTGGACATGGGGTCTGCCTTGCTACGGATAGCTTGGCTGGTGATTTTATCGAACGCGGTCTACTCGTTAAGCCATTCAATATTGGGATGACGCCAGGTGTTCAGGTCAACCTATGCTTTGATCCTAGCTCTCCAAGAAAAGAGCGAGTGACTGCGTTTACTCATTGGTTACATGAAGAAGTAAACGAGGTATTGGAGAGCTAGCTCTGCCTATCAGCTTCTGAAATAAACAGTTCCCCAATAACTAAATACAGAATAGCAACGTAACTCTTCCTCGCCGACAAAGCTATGTTGCCCTGATTCACTCCCAAAACGATTTCTTCAGTTCCTTATCAACTTGTTCCTGTGTAATCCCTACATCTCTCAACAAATACTCTGGTAGCTCAGACAGCTGCTTTCTGGTTCTACGATTTTGAAAGTACATGCCTAATTTAGAATAGAATTTCTTAATTGATAATGATGACAAAAATGAATGGTTGGTATTTGCGGTTGCTGTAATCGTATTCATAGCCTTTCTCCTGTTGATCTTTCGCTTTGTTATGGTCAATAATCGACCAATAGAGCAACATCGACAAACGATAGATACTGGCATTCAGTTAAGGAAAACTAATGTGAGAGAGCGCACCCCACCTTTCCAAGGGATATACTATTTTTATACTGCGGCTGAAACAGGCAGTTTTAAGCTTGCAGCAGAAAAGCTATTTGTCACGGCTGCAGCAGTCAGCCAACAAATTCGCCAACTTGAAGAATGGTTAGGCGCAGACCTGTTTATTCGTCAGCACCGAAAAATAGTACTCACTCATGAAGGTGAAGTGCTTTACCTGCAAGCTAAGAAAGGCTTTGCTCATATTCAAGATGGAGTAAGACGAATAAACCAAGACCCCAACCCCACTCAATTGTCGATTTCGACCGTGCCCTCTTTTGCACAACATTGGTTAGTACCTAGAATTGGCGACTTCCGCGACCGTCATCCAGATTTATCGATGTTAATAGAACCGACCAACAAACTGGTTACCTTTGAAGACTCGGCTGTCGATGTCTGTGTTCGATATGGTCATGGTAACTACCCAAACATTGAATCACGTTGGTTAATGGACGAAGTGGTTTACCCTGTCTGCCATCCTATCTATCAAGAAAAATATGGAATCTATGACATCAGCGATCTGCATAAAGCAGAGTTAATTGAAGACCGTTGGCCTGATATGGACTGGAATCTATGGTTAGACGTTGTTGGGGCGAAAGCAGGCCGTTCGTCACTGCAATTTGACGGCTCACATTTTGTTTTAGAAGGTGCGCTATCCGTTCAAGGTGTCGCACTCGTTAAGCACAGCTTGGTATACCGCTATCTACAAGAAAAGAAATTGGTGCGAATCGGAAACATAGCGTTAAAGCCTAGGTACAATTACTTTTTATGCGCACCTGCTGGTTATTTTCGTCGCGATAAGATAAAACGTTTTGAAGCATGGATGCAAAGTCAGGTTCGGCTGTTTGGGAGTAGAGGGCGGGAAGAACTTTCTATTATCGATACTGACTACAAGCTGAAATGGTCTGATAATTCATAAAGCGAAACTGGTATACTTAGCTCAAATAAATGGCGAGAACATCCTCATGACACAAGAAAACAACCCACTTCATGGTATCACTCTACAGAAGCTACTGACTGAATTGGTTGAACATTACGGTTGGGAAGAGTTGAGTTACATGGTCAACATCAACTGTTTCAAAAAAGACCCGAGTATTAAATCTAGCCTAAAGTTTTTGCGTAAAACCGACTGGGCTCGTACCAAAGTAGAGCAGATCTACATTGATTTAAAACGCTAGTCCCCTCTTCTCCCGCCCTATCTAAATCTGTCCCGTATCTATTAGGTGCGGGGCCACTTTATCTCACGCATCTCACGCATCTCACGCATCTCACGCATCTCACGCATCTCACGCATCTCACGCATCTCACGCAGTATGTTACAAGCAATAAAAAGCCCCGCAAGCTTTCACTTGCGGGGCTTTTTTAGCTAATTGAGAAAAAGGCTAATTACTTACCAGCTTCTTTTTCTGCTTTAACTTTTGCAATCACTTCGTCAGCAACGTTAGTTGGACATGGTGCGTATTGTGCGAATTCCATAGAGAATTGGCCACGACCAGAAGTGATAGTACGTAGGTGACCGATGTAGCCGAACATCTCAGAAAGAGGTACGTCAGCTTTAATACGAACACCAGTAACGCCAGCTTGTTGATCTTTGATCATGCCACGACGACGGTTAAGGTCACCGATAACATCACCAACGTGATCGTCTGGAGTGAACACGTCAACGTTCATGATAGGCTCAAGAAGTTGCGCGCCAGCTTTAGGCATAGATTGACGGAATGCACCTTTCGCTGCGATTTCAAATGCGATAGCAGATGAATCGACTGCGTGGAAGCCACCATCGAACAGTTCAACTTCAACGTCTAGAGTTGGGAAGCCAGCTAGTACGCCGTTTTCCATCATAGATGCGAAGCCTTTCTCAACTGCAGGCCAGAATTCTTTAGGAACGTTACCGCCCACAACTACAGAGTTGAACTTGAAGCCAGAACCTGCTTCGCCTGGTTTGATACGGTAATCGATCTTACCGAATTGACCAGAACCACCAGATTGCTTCTTGTGCGTGTAGCTATCTTCAATTGCTTGAGTGATAGTTTCACGGTAAGCAACTTGAGGAGCACCTACAGTTAGGTCAACGCCGTATGTACGCTTAAGGATATCTACCTTGATGTCTAGGTGAAGCTCACCCATACCTTTCAGGATAGTTTCGCCAGTCTCTTCGTCAGTCTCAACTTGGAAAGATGGATCTTCTGCAACCATTTTACCGATCGCGATACCCATTTTCTCAGAACCGCCTTTATCTTTTGGAGATACAGCGATTGAGATTACTGGAGTTGGGAATACCATTGGCTCAAGCGTTACTTGGTGCTTAGGATCACATAGAGTGTGACCAGTTTGCACGTTCTTCATACCAACGATCGCAATGATGTCACCAGCTTGTGCGCTAGTTAGTTCGTTACGGTCATCAGCTTGCATCTCAACCATACGGCCAACACGTTCTGTCTTGCCAGTGAATGAGTTAAGAATCGTGTCACCTTTGTTCAGTTTACCAGAGTAAATACGAACGAAAGTTAGAGCACCGAAGCGGTCATCCATGATTTTGAATGCAAGCGCTTTGAAAGTTTCATCTGTAGAAACGATAGCGTGTTCGCCAGTTTCTTCGCCGTTCTCATCCATTAGAGGTTGAGGATCAACTTCAGTTGGTGCTGGTAGGTAATCTACTACAGCATCAAGGATAAGTTGCATACCTTTGTTCTTGAACGCAGAACCACAGAACGTAGGGAAGAATGCGATATCACGAGTACCTTTACGGATACAACGCTTGATGTCTTCGATAGAAGGCTCTTCACCTTCCATGTAAGCTTCCATTAGGTCATCGTCTTGCTCTACAGCAGTTTCGATTAGCTCTTCACGGTATTGCTCAACGTCATCAACCATGTCCGCAGGAACATCTGTGATTTCGTAGTTTTCAGGAAGACCAGTGTCATCCCAAACGTATGCTTTACGGCTTAGTAGGTCTACAACACCAACGAATTCGTCTTCACGACCAATTGGTAGAACCATAACTAGAGGAGTAGCACCTAGAACGTTTTTAACTTGGTCAACAACGTTGTAGAAATCTGCACCCATACGGTCTAGTTTGTTAACGAAGATCAGACGAGATACTTCTGATTCGTTAGCGTAGCGCCAGTTGGTTTCTGATTGAGGTTCAACACCACCAGAACCACAGAATACACCGATACCGCCATCAAGAACTTTAAGAGAACGGTATACTTCAACTGTGAAGTCAACGTGTCCAGGAGTATCGATAACGTTTAGACGGTGATCGTTCCAAAAACAGCTTACAGCTGCTGATTGGATAGTAATACCGCGCTCAGCTTCCTGTTCCATGAAGTCAGTCGTTGATTCGCCATCATGTACTTCACCAGTCTTGTGGATTTGACCAGTTAGCTTAAGGATACGCTCAGTGGTAGTTGTTTTACCCGCATCAACGTGCGCGAAAATACCAATGTTTCTGTATTTCGATAAATCTGCCATTGTCTTACTCTGTTAATAGGATATAAAATGCGCGCAGAGTATATCACAATCTGTGAAGACTGATAGCTTTGCATGCATTTGGGACTAAAAAACTTTGCCTTTTTCTAACATATAGAAAAAGGCAATCTATAGAAACAATCTAAGTGACTGTTAAGTTTAGTGCTAACCTAAAGCGTACATAGCGCTCAAGTTAGACTGAATTTCTGCTGTATAGAGTAGCTGAAGTGAGCTCAATTACAACTCATCAAAAGCATTAATTGCTTCCGATAATTTTTTCACACCGTGGATCTGCATTCCAGGAATGCCTCCTTTAGGCATGTTTGCTGCCGGTACGATCGCTTTCTTAAAGCCGTGTTTAAATGCCTCATTAAGGCGCTCTTGCCCACTCGGTACCGGTCGAATCTCACCCGCTAGGCCCACTTCGCCAAAAACCACTACATCTTTTGGTAATGCACGGTCTCTGAAACTTGAAAGTAGAGCCATCACCAACGCAAGATCAGCACTGGTTTCGGTTACTTTAACACCACCGACGACATTCACAAACACATCTTGATCAGCCATTTGTAAACCGCCGTGTTTATGCAGCACCGCTAATAACAACGAAAGCCTGTTTTGTTCTAGGCCGACAGCGACACGACGCGGGTTAGCCAGCTGGGAATAGTCCACAAGTGCTTGGATTTCAACAAGCAGTGGACGAGTACCTTCCCACACAACCATAACCGAACTGCCCGAGGTTTCTTCTTCACCACGAGACAAGAAAATCGCTGATGGGTTGCTGACTTCTTTTAGTCCTTGGCCTGTCATAGCAAACACACCGAGTTCATTGACCGCACCAAAACGGTTTTTGTGGCTGCGCAATGTTCTAAAGCGGCTATCGGTTCCGCCATCCAATAGAACTGAGCAGTCAATTATGTGCTCAAGCACTTTTGGCCCGGCTAAGGTGCCGTCTTTAGTTACGTGTCCCACTAAGAACACAGCAACATTATTTTGTTTTGCGTAGCGCGTTAGTGCAGTTGCCGATTCACGAACCTGAGCGACACTGCCCGGTGAAGATTGAACATCCGCGACATGCATAACTTGGATTGAATCGATAACCATGATCTTTGGCTGTTCTTTTTCCGCAACCTGACAGATTTTATCAACGTTGGTTTCAGAGAGCATTTTTAAGTGCTCCTTTGGTAATCCAAGTCGAGAAGCGCGCATCGCAACCTGCTGCAACGATTCTTCACCTGTGACATAGAGTGTCGGTAATTGAGAAGAAAGCTGACACATGGTTTGCAACAACAAGGTTGATTTACCAGCCCCTGGGTTACCACCAATCAGGATTGCAGCGCCTGGTACAACACCGCCACCGAGTACGCGGTCGAGTTCTTTGAAGCCACTGCTAAAGCGTGGCACTTCTTGTAAGTCGATTTCCGACAACGTTTGAACTGATGACTCGGTTGCACCACCAGCATAACCACTCAATCGTTCATTACGCGCTACCTGAGGTGAAGCGGCTAACCTAACTTCTGTAATCGTGTTCCAAGCACCACATGCGTTGCACTGCCCCTGCCAGCGTGGAAAGTCAGCACCACAGTCATTACACACATAAGCTCGCTTTGCCTTAGCCATAAAACCTCAATAATTTAATCAGTTACACAATGATGTTGTCAATTTGTGACTTATTTGACCGTACGGGTGAAAATAAACGTTGCAGTCATACCACTTATACTTAAAGATCGATTTAAACTAGTCGATAACATAAATGCACCGTCCATTCTAACAAGAAAAGTATGCAGCAATCTGAAATTCTATCTGTAGCAGAGCGTCTTATCCCGGCCTACCACGCCGAAGATTTCGAATTCCTTCTTTCTCAAATGACAGAAGGCGAATCTCCGTCTCTAAAACTGCTGGTTAAAATGGAACTGAATCGTATCATGGCTCCGTGTACAAAGAGCATTGATTTACGTGGGCGCATTGATAATGAATGTCGTCAGTTCACGTTAGACGGCCGTAAGCACTGGCTCGATGATATCGCCTTAAACGCGTATCAACGTGGCACTAAAAAGTTTAAAGGTTACACAGAAGGCGCATGGGAGTTAGTAATGACTCCGCGAACTCAGCCAATGAGCGTAGTTAAAACATCTTCTCAAGGTAACCACGACATTACTAGCGCCAACAGTCCGTATGAAGCGGAAGCGATTAACCTAGGTTACGACTTAAAGCGCCAAGAGAACAGACTCAAGATTAGCTCGCAGGTTGAGATCACCACATCGAAAGGGCAAAGCCTACATGGTGTAACGGTTGATATCTCTCCGTCAGGTGCAAAGTTCAAGGTGCCGAGCACCTTTAGATATAACCTCGGCGAGATCATCAGCGTTAAGTTCACAGAGCTTATCGAAAAGTCCCAAGAAAATGATGTTAACCAAGCGGTTGAATTTCGTGTTTTGGGTATCGACGAATCCTATGAGAACAACGCGGTCAAATTTCTAAGAACCATCAAGGTAAGCGACAACAATGTTGTGGCTCGCTTACTCGATGAGTCTTTAAATAGCACCAGTAAGAAAACCAGCCATGAGAACCAAGATAGGATCATTCGAACTCGTACACGAGGAATCGAACACACCTATCTAAAGCATACTTGTAACCTTCCGCTGTTCTTCAGCGGCAGCGAATTAAAGCTTGCCCTACTGACGGATAACAACCATCCGTTATGGCAATACTGGCACGACGAGCGAAATCAACAAGCGCTAGGCACCCTGTTCAACGAGCAACGTATGAACCTGCTGGCTAAGCCAGGAGTGAAGGGAACCAGTAACGTTATCTACTCTTTTACCCATGAACACCAAAACAAGACCTTATTCTATTCAATGATGCTACCTGAAGCCTCTCGTGAACAAAGACAGTTGTTCTGGCACATCGGTGGTAAACGTAAAAGTTGGAAAGCGTTCAAGTTCTCGGTTTTCGAACTTTCAGACACCGAGCGACAAGCATTAGCTAAGCACTCGGATACGCTGGCACAAAGCTCAGCTCAACTGACGCATTGCGGAATCTTGCAAGAGATCGGCGATCACGAAAGTGCAGCTGACTATCTTCTGAGTGAAAAACCACGTATTCCAAGCAGTGAATTAAACCGCTTCCGTCACCCACGTACTGTCGTCGGCAATATTCAAAGCATCTACTTTGACTCTCAGACCCGTCGTAAAGAGCCGAGATACCAATTTAAGTCACCGCTGCAGCTTACATCACAAGATGGCGCAGCGGCGAACGGACACACCTTAGATATATCTAAGCGTGGACTGAGCATTAACCTTGAACACCCAATGGTCCTCAAGATTAATGATCCTGTATTGGTGAACTTTAATGAACTACAGCTTTATGACAAGAACCTGCCACTGAGCACCGTGCCTTACCAGGTGATTCGAGTGAGCCCGAATGGCCGCAACGTGCAACTGGTTATTGCCGAGAACGCCAAGACGATGCGTACCATCGCTTTCCTTAATGGACTTATCGATCAGAATCAAAGCAAGCTGATTAAGAAGCAAGAGATACTGCCAACACATTCGCTGCTCGAATCTCTGCACAACATTTTGTTAAGCAAGATGGTCAGCAACCCAATATTCATTGATAAGCCAGGTTCAACGCTGCGCTGTAAGATCATTGGTGTGAATTTTCCATTAAATAAGCACCTAACGTTACTTGCTAAGCTTGGCCATAATCAAAAGTTCTCACTCGAGCCGATTTTCAAAGGGCACTCTAATTCACTGTTAGCTGAGCCACTGAAAAGAATTGAAGGTGCAGAGCCGAAACACCATGACGTATACATTGCCGCGGTAAAGTTTGGCGACAAGATCCAATCGGTACACACCAAGTTGGTCAAAGACTTCGCCTCAGCAAAGGAACGCATCTTATTCATTAAGAAAGCGCAGCATTTAGGTGACGTGTATATATTACGAGTCACGACTGCACCTATCTTTAATCCGTTGACGAGTTTATTCCAGTCGGATTTAGAAGAGCTTTCACGCATCAGTATGCATCAAGCTAAGAAGCTAGAGAATGAAGTTACTGCATTTATCGGTTATGGCGAGATAGAAGATATTACTGATGAAGTGTTGATTCGATTGGAGCTGACTCGTTAGGTCAGCATCAATTTGCTGGGTTTGAAAATAGAAAAAGCAGGCTCATCACCTGCTTTTTTTCTGAGTCACTATTGCCAATAAGATACATAGCCAATAGCACTTAGATAGGACCCCTAAGGTTTCGCTTGCCAACTGATCTTCTGCTGCTTAGCCAATACACCCGACAAGATGCACAGCACCCCGCCTAAACCTGCATAACGCACAGCGGTTTGAGCTTGTTGCTCTACTTTCGGTTTCGCGTGATAGGCAATACCTAAACCTGCAGAACCCATCATAACCAAGTCATTAGCACCATCACCAACGGCAACGGTATTGTGCAGTTCCAATTCGTATTCTTCAGCTAACTCTACCAAGATATCCGCTTTGGTCTGCGCCGAAACAACATCTCCTAAGACTTCACCCGTCAACTTACCATTGACAATCTCAAGCGTGTTTGACTGAGCATGGTCAAGATCAAGGGTATCTTTCAGGTAATCAGAGAAGTAAGTAAAACCGCCTGATGCAATCGCTGTTTTCCAGCCAAGTTTATTCAGAGTATTCACCAGCCCGACCAAATCTGGCATGAATGGCAATGACTGACGCACTTGCTCTAATATCGACTCATCCGCACCTTTGAGTGCTCCTACTCGTTGGCGTAGGCTCTGTTCAAAATCGAGCTCGCCTTGCATTGCTCGTTCTGTGATTTCAGAGACTAACTCTCCCACTCCAGCCAGCTTGGCAATCTCATCGATGCATTCAATTTGAATCGCTGTAGAATCCATATCCATGACGATCAAACCTGGCTTAGATAAGTCTGGGACCTCGCTAAGGCAAGCATAATCAAGCTTTAACGCTTGGAGGATTTCTTCGTGTGCTGGTGTTAGATTGCCTGACATCAGAGCCACTTCATAATGCCCTACCTTCCACGTATCGAGGATGGTGTTGTAAGTGCCAGTGAAGAAGTCGATGTCATCGAATGATTGTGGAGATAGATACTCACCGAACACAATCCAATTGGCTTTGGATTTAGCGAGTTGAGAAGCGAAACGAGTCTCAGGGAGTCGAGTTAATAATGTGGTATGCCTTTTTATCGGCAGATATTTCTGAGCGTCCATGTGTATGATTCCTAATTAACTATGCTAAACGTTAACCTATTGCAATTTGAAAACGCAAGTCTCAATATGTCTTAATCATAACATTTGTTTATTTCAGGCTTCGTGAAACATGAATGAATCATTGTTCTCAATACGTAACGCTTTACGAATGCTAGCCCTCATTTTGCTGGCTACCATGTTCGTTGTAACGATTAAAAATACGGTCGTGATCAGTAAAGGTAACGAGAAGATCCAAGCGAAACAGTTGGAAACTCTTACCAAGCTGCTTATCTCTCAGGCATCACTTTCAGCCAGCAAGATGATCACGCAACAAGACCAAGAGCGATTGCTTGATCTTACTAATCAGCTATCTCAAGACCGACTGGTGTTTGATACCACCATCTATGATGCAGAGGGTATTCGACTGGCTTCGAGCGAAAAAGCTCTCTCCGTACGCGAGGTTCTTGGCTTAGATACGCCACTTTCAACAGCAAGTATCGGTAGACAACAATTAGTTGAACCTATTTATTCACCAGAGAAGACGATCATTGGCTTTATTCGAGTGACCTTCGAAACGGGTAAGATGACTGCAATTTCTGATCACCATTATCGCAAAAGTGATCGCTACATGATCGGTATGGTGCTGATGGGTTTTGTAAGTGGTGTGCTGTTTGTCATGCTCATTCGTAGAAGGAAGACTAAAACTGGTGAGAATTTGCTGCTCAAAAATGCTAGCTCATAGACATCTCGATTCAGCAGAAAAAGGACTCTGTATAGCAAGCTGCTAGCAATGTGAGAAATTCGACGGAGTTCTCGGTTGAGTTAACAACAGCCAATGACGTTAGTGCTAAATACAATAAAAAGCCCCGAAGCTCAGGCAGCAACGGGGCTTTTTTTTATCTGTTAACTTACCAAGCTAAGACAAATAAATATTATTCTTGGTCACCAAGCAACACTGAGTCTAATGCGATAACCATCATGTCGTTGAAAGTCGTTTGACGTTCATCTGATGTGGTTTGCTCACCGGTCTTGATGTGATCAGAAACAGTACAAATCGTTAGAGCTTTGGCGCCATATTCAGCACATACACCATAGATACCTGCAGCTTCCATCTCTACGCCAACAATGCCGTATTTGTCCATTACTTCGAACATCTCTGGATCTGGCGTGTAGAACAACTCAGCCGAGAACAGGTTACCGACTTTTACGCCGACACCGCGAGCTTTGGCTGCATCTTCTGCCGCGCGCACCATCTTGTAATCCGCAATAGCTGCAAAGTCATGACCTTTAAAGCGAATACGGTTCACTTTAGAGTCAGTACATGCGCCCATGCCGATTACCACATCACGCACTTTGATATCTTCGCTCACTGCACCACAACTGCCGACACGAATGATCTTCTTCACACCAAAGTCTTTGATCAGCTCAGTCGCGTAAATAGAACAAGATGGGATACCCATACCATGTCCCATTACGGAAACCTTACGACCTTTGTAAGTACCGGTGTAACCAAACATGTTGCGAACGTCGCACACTTGAACCACTTCTTCTAGGAAGGTTTCAGCGATGTATTTAGCACGTAGCGGGTCGCCTGGCATTAAAACTACGTCAGCGAAATCACCCATTTCAGCATTAATATGTGGAGTAGCCATTGAAAATATCCTTAATCTCAAAACAAAAAAAGAAGAGAGAGGTTTCCCTCTCTCTTCGTTAACTATTATAGAAAGCTTATACCGTGTCCCATTGGCGATGTGCCAAAGTATGACGCTAAGCTTTGACCGATATCAGCGAAAGTATCGCGACGGCCTAAAGAACCTGCTGGAACCTTTTGACCGTAAACAATCACAGGGATGTGTTCACGAGTATGGTCAGTACCTGGCCATGTCGGATCACAGCCGTGGTCAGCCGTTAAGATAAGTACATCGTCTTCTTTCATCATCTCGATGATTTCATTGATACGACCATCGAAGTACTCAAGTGCCGCTGCGTAACCCGCAACATCACGGCGGTGGCCGTAAGCTGAGTCGAAATCAACGAAGTTAGTGAACACGATAGTGTTGTCGCCCGCTTCATTGATCGCTTCTTTGGTTGCTTCAAATAGCGCAGGGATACCTGTTGCTTTGGTTTTCTGAGTGATACCACAACCCGCGTAGATATCAGAGATCTTACCAATTGAGTGAACGTTACCGCCCTTCTCATCAACCAACTTTTGAAGAATGGTGGCTGCAGGTGGCTCAACAGAAAGGTCACGACGGTTACCAGTACGCTCAAATTGACCTTTACCTGGGCCAATGAACGGACGAGCGATAACACGACCAATGTTGTAGTCTTCGAGCTCTTCACGAGCAATCTGACAAAGGTCTAATAGGTTTTGTAGGCCGAATGTCTCTTCATGACAAGCAATCTGGAAAACAGAGTCTGCAGAAGTGTAGAAGATAGGCAAGCCAGTCTTCATGTGCTCTTCACCTAGGTTATCTAGGATTTCCGTGCCAGATGAGTGGCAGTTACCTAAGAAACCAGACAGGCCTGCACGCTCAAGGATGCGGTCAGTCAGTTCTTTTGGAAAGCTGTTCTCTTTGTCAGTGAAATAGCCCCAGTCAAACAGTACCGGAACACCTGCGATTTCCCAGTGACCTGATGGCGTGTCTTTACCAGAAGACAACTCAGCAGCGTGACCGTAAGCGCCAATGATCTCAGCGTCTACATCCATACCAGGAGCAAAACGACCTGTAGACTCTTTGTGAGCCATCGCTAGACCTAGCTTAGACAGGTTTGGCAGCGTCAGTGAACCTTTACGATCTGCATTGTCTGCAAGACCTTGGTCACAATGATCTGCGATGTGGCCCATAGTGTCAGAACCTACATCACCAAATTTGTCCGCATCCGCTGTTTCACCGATACCGAATGAATCTAAAACTAAAATAAATGCTCTTTTCATTTTCTTCACCAACTTATTGCTCTTTACACCAGAACTCTGTTTATCGGTATACGCTAGGCATACCGATATCTGTTATTTACACGTCTTCAGAACGAATCTGACGGTAAACGTCTGGCGTTGCTGTATATTCTCCGCCCACAGTGATTGCATTTTGTAATGCTGTTGCAGCTTCTTGCCACTGTTGTTCGTTGCGAGCATGAATCATTGCTAATGGCTTATCTTCACTTGTTACTTCACCTAAGCGAATGAAGTGATCAAAACCGACTGCGTAATCAATGCTGTCAGTTGCTACGCGACGACCGCCGCCCATACCAACCACAGCCATACCAATTGCACGAGTATCCATTGCTGATACCACACCGCTTTCTAGCGCGTACACTGGTTTAATAATGTCTGCTTTTTCTAGGTAGTTATCGTAGTTCGTTACGAAATCTGCTGGACCACCAAGGCCCGCTACCATTTTACCGAAACACTCTGCTGCTTTACCGTTATCCAGCACTGCCATCAGTTTTTCACGCGCTTCATCTGAATCTTTAGCTAGGTTACCCAGCACCAACATTTCAGCACACGATGCTAGAGTGATCTCTAACAAGCGTGGGTTACGATATTCACCCGTTAGGAACTGAACCGCTTCACGAACTTCCACTGCGTTACCCGCTGAAGAAGCCAATACTTGGTTCATGTCCGTTAGGATTGCCGTTGTTTTAGTACCCGCACCGTTTGCTACTGCAACGATAGATTTCGCTAGCTCTTCTGACGCTTCGTAAGTTGGCATGAATGCGCCTGAACCTACTTTTACATCCATCACTAGAGAATCAAGACCAGCTGCCAGTTTCTTAGATAGGATTGAAGCCGTGATTAGCGAGATGTTATCGACTGTTGCTGTGATATCACGAGTCGCGTAAACACGCTTGTCAGCAGGGGCTAGATCGCCTGTTTGACCGATGATCGCTACGCCAGCATCTTTAGTTACTTCACCGAACACTTCGTTAGTTGGTGTAATGTTGTAACCTGGGATAGATTCTAGCTTGTCTAGCGTACCGCCAGTATGGCCTAAACCACGACCAGAGATCATTGGAACGAAACCACCACATGCTGCCACCATAGGGCCAAGCATCAGAGAAGTAACGTCGCCAACACCACCAGTAGAGTGCTTATCAACGATTGGGCCATCAAAATTCATGTGGCTCCAGTCAATCACCATGCCTGAATCACGCATTGCACACGTTAGTGCGATACGCTCTGGCATGGTCATTTCATTAAAAAAGATTGCCATTGCGAATGCTGCAATTTGGCCTTCAGAAACCGTATTTTTAGCCACGCCTTGAATGAAGAAGTTAATTTCTTCAGCTGTTAAGACTTCACCGTCACGTTTTCTGCGAATAATTTCTTGAGGTAGATACATTAGTGCCTCCCAAACTCTAGTGAGTATGGTTTGTAGGGAAAGAGGTTATGTGGAGTGGCTTGACGCCACTCCATCAAACAGACTTTATTGTTATACCCGATAGGGAAATTAGTATGCTGCTGGATCAGCAGTCTGGTCTGTCACTTCTAATGTATTAAGAAGGTTAGTTAGTAGGCTTGAAGCACCAAAACGGTAGTGCATATTGTCTGCCCACTCAGCGCCTAGTAGCTCATCAGCCATTGCTAGGTATAGTGCTGCATCTTCAGCAGTACGTACGCCACCAGCTGGTTTGAAACCAACTGTTTTAGCAACGCCCATGTCACGAATAACTTCAAGCATCATGCGCGCGTACTCTGGAGTCGCGTTTACTGGCACTTTACCTGTTGAAGTTTTGATGAAGTCTGCACCCGCTTCGATACAGATTTGAGAAGCTTTCTTAATAAGTGCTTCTTCTTTTAGTTCACCCGTTTCGATGATCACTTTAAGTGTGATGTCACCACAAGCTGCTTTACACTGTTTCACTAGCTCAAAGCCAACTTCTTCGTTGCCAGCAATAAGAGCACGGTATGGGAATACTACGTCGACTTCGTCTGCGCCGTACGCTACCGCTGCTTTCGTTTCAGCAACAGCAATTTCGATGTCGTCATTACCATGAGGGAAGTTAGTTACAGTCGCAATGCGTACTTCTGGAGTACCTTGCTCACGCAACGCTTTCTTAGCGGCTGGGATAAAGCGAGGGTAAATACAGATTGCAGCAGTGTTGCCAACTGCAGTCTTCGCATCATGACAAAGCGCGACTACTTTTTCAGTAGTATCGTCGTCATTTAGCGTAGTTAGGTCCATAAGTTTAAGTGCACGTAGAGCTGCTGCTTTTAAATCGCTCATTTCTATCTCCGATCAATATATTCAAATAGTTAACTACTTCGCCACCCATCCAGTATAGATGGATATTTTAGTAATGCTCAGTAGTCACAAATGAACGGACTTGGTTCCTTGAAGACTTGATAACTTTCGCTACCAATTGCAATCCTTGTCACCGCACAGTACCAGTTTGGTCTATGGCACAACAAATCAGTCATGTTGTGTCTAACATCTATAGCGTATCGCTAAGTTTGGCTTAATCCCAGAACAATAACCTTTGAACGAATCCAAGCGGTCACTTTCTTGCCAACAAGAGACATCCTATCCCTTAAGCTTATACATTATAGGTATCCATCAATAAATTGTAGTGCTCCTTAGAACGCAAACGGTTTGTATCTCAAAAAAACATTCTAGACCCATTATTGAATCCCAGCATCAGCTCATGCTCATACTCAAAATCACTAGGCCTAAAAACAAAAAAGCCCCGCAGCAATTTCTTGCTACGGGGCGATATTATTATGGCGTCTATATATCTAAATCTACTTGATTAGAAAGATAGGAAGAAGCCAGCAATTGTTGCTGCCATCAAGTTAGATAGAGTACCAGCAATAACCGCTTTAACACCCATACGAGCGATGTCGTGACGACGAGCTGGTGCAATACCACCTAGACCACCTAGAAGAATCGCAATTGAAGAAAGGTTTGCGAAACCACATAGTGCGAATGCGATGATAGCTTGAGTCTTCTCAGACATCACTTGACCAGTTGCTGCAACAACTTGAGCATTTTCACCAACGTAAGGTACGAAGTTTAGGTATGCAACGAATTCGTTAACAACTGTCTTCTGACCAATGAAAGAACCAGCGATAGTTGCTTCTTCCCATGGAACACCAATGATGAATGCTAGCGGTGCGAAGATCCAACCTAGAAGAAGTTCTAGAGTTAGGTTTTCCATACCGAACCAACCACCGATGCCACCTAGGATACCGTTGATTAGAGCAATTAGACCGATGAATGCTAGTAGCATTGCACCAACGTTAAGAGCTAGTTGTAGACCAACTGATGCGCCACCTGCTGCTGCGTCGATAACGTTAGCTGGTTTGTCATCGCCACCGTCCATTTCGTCAGCGATGTTGTCGTCTGGCGTATCTGTTTCAGGCTTGATGATTTTAGCGAATAGTAGACCACCAGGTGCTGCCATGAATGACGCTGCAACTAGGTACTCTAGAGGTACACCCATAGATGCGTAACCTGCTAGCACACCACCAGCTACAGAAGCCAAACCACCACACATTACTGCGAATAGTTCAGAGTTAGTCATTTTAGGAACAAAAGGACGAACAACTAGAGGCGCTTCTGTTTGACCAACGAAAATGTTTGCTGCTGCAGACATAGACTCGGCGCGAGAAGTACCTAGAGCTTTCTGAAGACCACCACCAAGAACTTTGATTACAATTTGCATTACACCAATGTAGTAAAGTACAGAGATAAGTGCAGAGAAGAAAATCAGAGTTGGTAGTACTTGGAAAGCAAAGATGAAACCGATACCGTCAACTGAGAAGTTAACTAGGCTGCCGAATAGGAAACCAGTACCGTCTTTACCGTAGTCGATCACGTTTGCTACACCAGCAGAGAAACCTGCAAGTAGATCACGACCCCAAGGGATGTAAAGTACGAATGCACCAAGTGCGAATTGGATAGCGAAAGCGCCACCCACTGTTCTTAGATTAATAGCTTTGCGGTTGTCAGATAGTAGTACTGCGATTGCGATCAGTGCAACCATTCCGACTAGGCTCATAAACAGGCTCATAGTTTATGACTTCCTTATTAGTTATTTATTGGCGTGTTACAAAATGGGGCTATAAAGCGGAGGCAATTATACTCATGCGACCACTAATAAAGTAATGCCGTCCTCACACTTTCGTACAAGATTCATGTACCATTCACACGCAAATGTGAGCTAAATCACAAGCCCAATGCAATTTACGCAAACGATAAACAAAAACCTTCGATTTTATTCACATATACCGAATGCGCGATGGCTATTTTGCCAAACTTGCGCTGCAATCGATTGCTTTGGCTCTTTTCTAAGCAAAAAAAGTTCATTTAAGATCGTAACTAAATGTTTGGAATGGTTAACATTTCCTTGGTTTCCATGCATGGGCATGTCAGGAGCATCCGTTTCCAATACCAAGTATTCAAGCGGCAATTTCGCGATGGTTGTGCGTGTTTTTTGTGCTCTTGGGTAAGTTATCGTCCCACCGACACCAATATAGAAACCGAGCTTGATCCACGCTAAAGCCTGCTGTTCACTCCCTGAAAAACCGTGAATCACACCTCCTAAGGTGAACTTGTGCTGCTTTATTAGCTCGATAAGTCGGTTGTAAGACTTCCTTTCATGGACAATCAAAGGCAGCTCAAACGCCTTCGCTAGCTCCATTTGTTGGATGAAAAAGCGCTCTTGCTTCTCTCGTTCAACGTCCATAAAAAAGTCGAGTCCGCACTCACCTATCGCGACACATTGACGTATTTTAGAAGAGAGTAATTGGCGCAGCTCTTCAAATTGCACCTCATCCGCTTGCTCTAAAAAGTAAGGATGAAAGCCTAGCGCGTAATAAACGTTGGGGTAGGATTGCGCAATTTTCTCAAGCTTATGCCAGTTATTTTGACCTATAGAAGGGATGAGTAGCTTCTCGACTTGCGCTTGTTTCGCTTCTTTGAGGTAGCGATCAATACTTTGATCAAGTGTAGTTCCCTGATCAATTACAATATTTTGCTTAAACGCCTCAAAATCCGCATGGCAATGAGTATCAAACAGCGGAAAGTCACTTATTTGCTGTGTCATCTTTTCCATTCTCTGCTTTCTGGCCTTGCAGGTCACGACGATAAGGTACACAGCTACGCTTATTTTCAGGCGTTAAGCCAAGCTCTTCACACCACTTATCGTATTTCCTAACCCAAGCTTTTATCCAACCCAACATACTCATGCTCAAATCTCAGTCTCCATCCTCAGATAACACGTATTAAAAAACGCCTACTGCAGAACAATAGACGTTTTTGTTTAACTCGAATAGAGCTCGGAGAAATTAGTGCTCGCGCGTCGCTCGGAATTGAACTTCAGGGAAACGCTCAGAAGCTAGGTTCAAGTTAACCATAGTTGGTGCGATGTAAGACAGGTTGTCACCGCCATCTAACGCTAGGTTAGATTGGTTCTTACGTTTGAACTCTTCCAGTTTCTTAGCGTCATCACACTCAACCCAACGAGCTGTTGCAACGTTAACACCTTCGTAGATAGCTTCCACGTTGTATTCCGCTTTCAAGCGCGCTACAACCACGTCGAACTGAAGTACACCAACCGCACCAACGATCAAGTCGTTATTCTGCATAGGACGGAATACTTGTACTGCGCCCTCTTCTGAAAGCTGAACCAAGCCTTTAAGAAGTTGCTTCTGCTTCAGTGGATCTCGTAGGCGAATACGACGGAATAGTTCAGGTGCGAAGTTAGGAATACCAGCGAACTTTAGGCTCTCACCTTGAGTAAAGGTATCACCAATCTGAATAGTACCGTGGTTATGCAGGCCGATAATATCACCCGCGTATGCTTTCTCAGCTCGTGCACGGTCACCCGCCATGAAGGTTACCGCATCAGAGATACTTACGCTCTTACCAGTACGAACATGATTCATCTTCATACCTTGGTTGTAAGTACCCGAAACGATACGCATGAATGCGATACGGTCACGGTGTTTAGGGTCCATATTTGCTTGGATCTTAAATACGAAACCCGAGAACTTCTCTTCAGTCGCTTCAACATCACGCTCATTCGCTTGGCGTGTTTGAGGAGCTGGAGCCCATTTAGTTAGACCATCAAGCATATGGTCAACACCAAAGTTACCTAATGCAGTACCAAAGTACACCGGCGTTAGCTCACCCGCTAGGAACAAGTCGTGATCAAATTCAGGACAAGCACCAATAACAAGCTCTAGCTCTTCACGTACGCTTTCCGCTAGATCAGCACCTACCGCTTCATCTAGCTCTGGGTTATCTAGACCTTTGATGATACGAACTTCTTGGATCTCGTGGCCGTGGCCAGATTCATACAAGATCGTTTCATCACGGTGAATGTGGTAAACACCTTTAAACTCTTTACCACAACCAATAGGCCATGAGATAGGAGCACAAGCCATACCTAGCTCGCTCTCTACTTCATCAAGCACTTCCATTGGATCACGGACGTCACGGTCAAGTTTGTTCATAAACGTTACGATTGGCGTATCACGTAGACGTGTTACTTCCATTAGTTTACGAGTACGATCCTCGACACCTTTCGCAGCATCGATAACCATCAAACAAGAGTCAACCGCAGTTAGTGTACGGTACGTATCTTCCGAGAAATCTTCATGTCCTGGAGTATCTAGTAGGTTTACTAGGCAATCATTGTATGGGAATTGCATTACCGACGTAGTTACCGAGATACCACGTTCTTTTTCCATCTCCATCCAGTCAGATTTAGCGTGCTGGTTAGAGCCACGGCCTTTTACGGTACCCGCTTTCTGGATCGCGTTTCCGAATAAAAGAACTTTTTCAGTAATCGTGGTTTTACCCGCATCCGGGTGAGAGATAATTGCAAACGTTCTACGTTTGCTCACTTCTTGTTGGAAAGACATAGTCGCCCTTTGCTGATCTAAAGCGTAAAAAGGGCAAGTAGATAATACTTGCCCTTGAATTCTGTGTGCGGATTATACAGAAAGCGTGTCACTTTCTAAAGGGTCAGTTTACACCCTATTTATCGCTGATTCTGTGGTTAGCTATTTAGGGTTAGCTAAAAGACATAATATGATTAGCTAAACGACATGAAAAGATAGCTCATAATGATCGCATCTTCGTTGCCTTGCTTGGTTGGGTAATAATTACGACGACGGTCGACTTCATTAAAGCCAGCCTTCTCGTAAAGATTAAAAGCATGCACATTACTTTCACGAACTTCCAGCCAAGCACTCTCGGCGTCAGCTTGTTCGCACATATCAAGGAAATATTCAGTTAACGCTTTCCCATACCCTTTGCCTTGTTGGCTTGGGTCTACCGCAATATTAAGTAACGTGACTTCACCAACGATGTTCTGGGCGAAGAAGTATCCGACTACTTGCCCATCGACTTCAAGAACATGATGACAAGCACCTCGACTATCGAGATCGCGAATCATGGTTTCAGACCAAGGGTGAGAATGCGCGGTCTGCTCTATCTGCCAAATAGCGTCTAGGTGTTGTTGTGAAGTCGGTAAAAATTGATTAGTCATAAGCACAAATTTGTTGCCATAAGTCGCGGCGATGTTGGTTATTACCATTGATGTCAGACAGTAATGGAGATTGAAGCGTTTTTGCATTCAGCTCTTGGGCAGACTCACACCCAGCAAACCATACCCATTCAACATCACCGAGTTCGATATAAGTTAGGTGTTGAGGCTGAACGTGTAGTGCCTGAGATAAATCAAGCTTGATACTCTTGAGTACACGCTCAAACATCACGGCGAGATCTTCCTGAGGTTTTTCAGGCGAAACCAAAAGTAACTTGCAATCACTCGCTAGCGGAGTCAGTTTAGATTCATAACCCGCCAAACGTTCTGGGTGACTAAGCTCCCATTGGCTTATGCCCATCTCTTGCAGGTATTGTGCGTGTGTTTGTGACATATCTAGCAGTTATAACCTTAGGTTGGTGGTGGGAGGCTTAATCAGAGCAAACTTTAAAACAGTCCATTAGAGTTGGGCTGATACTAACAAAAAATAAAGGAGCATCAAGCTCCTTTATTTAGACCAAATCAGTTTGCATCATATTGCGTTGGAAATAGCTTTATAACTCGTTGAACTCTGGGCTGTAAGCTACCTCGCCAGGACGCCCCGTAAGAGCACCTTCTACCAACTCAATCGCTTGAAAGACGCCTTCTGGCACATCCCAAGTACAACTCAGGCCAAATTCACTTGCAGCTTTGAAACCAAAGCGACCGTAATAAGCTGGATCACCCAACACAACGCAGGCTGGATAACCGAAATCAACCAAAGTAGAAAACGCATCTTCAACCAGTGATGTGGCAATACCTTGATTGCGGAACTCTTCCTTCACGGCGAGAGGTGCAAGCCCTTGCCAGTTATGATCGTCACCATCAAGAGTGATAGGACTAAACATCAGGTGACCGACCACTTCGCCTTCATCAGAACAAGCGACCAGCGATAGCGTTAAATGGCTATTCTCACGCAAATTCATAACCAAGTTAGCTTCTGCATCTGTTTCAAAAACAGATTTCAATAAACGATCGATGACAAGTATATCTGCCGGTGCTTCAGTTCGAATAAGCATTCATTACCTCACTTTGTGTATCTGGGGATTGTACTCCCTTCTGCACAAAATCAGCTAATTGATTTAACAAAGTTTTCATAGGGCTCGGCAATACGTCCAAATCTACGCTATCCATCAAGTTTTTAACTTCTAAACCTAACTCGGTATCGCCCTCAATAGACAGTCTACGTTGGAAGAAAAGCGTATCTGGGTCTTCTTTACGCCCCGCAATCAACACAAGATCGTTAAGATTACCGCTAAAGCTTACATCTTCAGCCACCTCTTTATCAGCTACAACTAGTTGCTCATTTTTGTAGCTAATACACCAACTTAACCCCATATCTTTTATTGAGACTTTAAGCCACTTGTCTTCTAAAAATTCAAAGTCACCGTCCTCTAAAGCTTCCTTAAAGACATTCTTAAGCGCCTCCAACAAGGCTCTTTTTTGTACTGTTTTAGGCAATAACTGGACTGGAGATCGCAAAATTGATGCGGCATTTTGAACTAGTTGAGTGCGAATCTTGTTTATCACGTGACTTATCCGTAACTTTGTCAATAATATGGAATACATCATAGATGATGTTGAGATCTCAGTTACTGTTATGTATCAAATTAACTTCTGTTTGATGCTCGACCTTTAATATCCTGAAAATCACAGTTATAGTAACTCAGGTAATGAGAATTACAGCGGTTCGCTGCACTCACAGGTAAATATCGATAGCTACACAAAAAGTAATAAATATTTATCGATAGTGAATATTCAAGCTCTTGGAGAATTGGTAGTACTTTGATGCCTCCCCAGCAACTACAACATTGGTTTACCCAGCTAACTGCAAACAGTCCGTTCTTTTTCGCAGTACTTGATGCTCAACATAACTATTTTATGGTGAATGAGCGTTACTGCGATATTGCTGGTTTGAGTCAAACAGAGCTTGTAGGCATGAATGACCGTCAAACATTGGGCGAGCAATTCTACCAGCACCTTAAACCTTACTATGAGCGTGCATTTAATGGCGAGTCGATTGAGGCCGAAGTCACCCTCAACGAAACCGATCTCGATACCAGCCTTCACTTCAGCCTGTCTCCGCTTACCAATGGCAACAAAACTGACTACATTGTCTTTCATGCCTTCGACACATCAGAAAACCAAGTACTCGTCCGTTCTTTAGAAGAATCTGAAGCAAAATTTCACAAACTATCTCACCTACTCCCAGACGGGTTACTGCTAGTTGAAAGTGACTACATCTTGTCATCCAACCCAGCTGCAGCGCGCTTGCTTGGCTTTAACTCCACCATAGAGTTAATTGGCGAAGAGTTGGGACGCCTATTTATCGATGAACAAACCAAAACAGTCTTCAATAATAAACTCAGCTCTATTATTTCTGAGTCTGGTTTGGTTTGCTTAACGGGTGCCCGATGCGGCTTTGAACGTAAGGTTCAGCTCAACATCGACTCTACCACCGTTCTTGGAAGTAACACTCAGTTGGTGCTTATTCAAGACGCACAAGAAACCGCAAAACAATATACATCGGCAAACAGTGAAGATGCCTACATCGATGCACTGACCAAGCTCTACAACCGAGTTGGGTTTACTAAGCGTCTTGAGCAATTCATTCACAACGATACGCCGGTTGTGATGCTTTACTTAGACATTGATAACTTTAAAAATATCAATGATTCACTTGGTCATCACATCGGTGATAAAGTGATTAAAGAGGTCGCCTCACGCCTTAAACGCTTACTGCCTCGTAAAGCCGTAATTGGGCATTTAGGCGGTGATGAATTTGGTATTATCCTGCCAGAACCCGAACATCAGCGAACACCTGAAATGCTCGCTGAAAAGATCATTTCCCTGATCAATCAACCTTTCGATCTTCACCATTTTAGTAAACGCTTAGCCTGCTCGATTGGTAGTGTGAGCTTTCCTCAAGACGGTACTGATGCTCGTATCTTGCTGCAAAATGCAGACACAGCAATGTATGAAGCCAAAGATCGTGGTCGCAATCGTCTAATCAAGTTCAACGAACAGATGAACAAAGAAGCGCGTATGCGACTGTGGCTGGAGATTGAACTACAAAAAGCGCTGCAACAGAATGGACTTGAGGTTTGGTATCAACCTAAGGTCAACGCACGAGATTTCACCATCAACGGCGCTGAAGCTCTAGTTCGTTGGAAACATCCTGTAGAGGGTTATATTAGTCCAGCGGCGTTCATCCCAGTAGCGGAGCGAGCCGGCCTTATCGAACAACTTGGTCGTGTGGTTATGCGTGAAGTATTTGCTACGGTTAAGCGCTGGAAGATGCAGGGAATTCTCCCTGGTCGTGTAGCAATCAACCTTTCTCCTGAACAGTTTGGAAATCCGAAGCTGATTGATTACATGGAAAAGCTGCTGCGTTCGACAGAGCTTGACCCAAGTGCGATTACATTTGAGCTAACGGAAAGCGCGGTGATGAGTGACAGTGAACACACACTGCAAATGCTCAACGCGATTAAAAAGCTCGGCTTCGCTCTATCGATTGATGATTTCGGTACCGGTTACTCATCACTATCTTACCTAGCTCGATTCCCAATTGATGAACTTAAGATAGACCGTGCTTTCATCTCTGATATCGATACCCTACCAAAGCAAATTACTGTAATTGAAAACATCATCAACCTTGGTAAGTCTCTCGATTTAACCGTGGTTGCTGAAGGTGTAGAAACCAGTGAGCAAGCGACTCTACTGTCTAACCTCAATTGTAGTTCAATTCAAGGCTTTCACTTCTATCGCCCTCAACCAAAACAAGATGTCGAAGAGCTATTTGCCCAAAATCGTCGCCATAAGAACTAACAAGCCGATTCAAATATCTCACGTTCAAGCCAAGCCAACATGTAAAACGGTCACTCGTCAGTACCTCAAACGGAGTAAAAGCAGATTTATCCATCTAAACCTGCCTTACATCAATTCCGTCATTCACAATTCTTCATAAAATGCCCGCTTCAACTTAATTCTACTGGTAGTGAGCAAATGGAACTCTTATGCCCAGCGGGTAACTTACCTGCTTTGAAAACCGCCATTGATTGCGGTGCGGATGCTGTCTATATCGGATTCAAAGACGATACCAATGCCCGACACTTTGCAGGCCTAAACTTTGCGGGTAAAAAGCTCGATCGTGCTGTGCAGTATGTACATGACCACAACAAGAAAATTCATGTTGCTCTAAATACGTTTGCTCACCCAAATGGCTTCGACCGTTGGACCAATGCCGTAGACAACGCCGCTGCACTGGGTGTTGATGCACTGATCATCGCAGACATCGCTGTGCTTGAGTACGCTGCAAACAAATATCCAGATCTAGAACTGCACCTATCAGTTCAAGCTTCTGCAACCAATGCCGCTGCGATCGACTTCTACCACAAGAACTTCAACGTAAAACGTGTCGTACTGCCGCGCGTGTTATCGATTCATCAGGTTAAACAGCTTTCTCGTAACATCACTTCTGACGTTGACCTTGAAGTATTCGCTTTTGGTAGCTTATGTATCATGGCAGAAGGCCGATGCTACCTCTCTTCATACATGACGGGCGAATCACCAAACACAGTGGGCGCTTGTTCTCCTGCGAAATACGTTCGCTGGCAAGAAACAGAAACGGGCCTAGAGTCTCGCTTGAATGAGATCCTTATCGATAAGTATGAAGCAGGTGAGAACGCTGGCTACCCAACGCTGTGTAAAGGCCGCTTTGAAGCCGAGATCGATGGTGAACGTAAGCGCTATCACGCACTTGAAGAGCCCACCAGCCTCAACACGCTATCCATGTTGCCTGAGCTTTTCGCTGCAAACGTTGCCTCAGTGAAGATTGAAGGCCGCCAACGCAGCCCTGCTTATGTCGAGCAAGTGACTCGTACTTGGCGCGCTGCTATCGATCGCTACTTAGCGAACCCAGAACAATACCAAGTTGAACAAGCTTGGAATGCGACACTGGCGAATGTATCTGAAGGTACACAAACCACGCTTGGCGCTTATCACCGTAAATGGCAATAGAGCCAAATGGAGAACTCAATGAAATACGCATTAGGCCCTCTACTTTATTTTTGGCCAAAACAAGACGTTGAAAGCTTCTATGAGCAAGCGAAATCAAGCTCTGCTGACATCATCTACCTAGGTGAAGCTGTATGTTCAAAGCGTCGAGAGATGAAAGCGAAACACTGGATGGACATTGCTAAAGAGCTGTCTGCTTCCGGTAAGCAAGTTGTACTCTCGACCATGGCATTGCTAGAAGCGCCAAGCGAAGTCAACATCATGAAGAAGTACATCGATAATGGTGACTTTGCGATCGAAGCCAATGATGTATCTGCAATTCAACTAGCTAGCGAAAGCAAAGTACCTTTCGTGGTCGGCCCTGCAGTAAACACATATAACGCACGCACACTGAACCTGTTCTTGAAACAAGGTATGACGCGTTGGTGTATGCCGGTTGAGCTTTCTCGCGAATGGCTAAGCAACGTAATGACACAGTGCGAAGAGCTGAACATCCGCAACAAATTCGAAGTAGAAGTATTTAGCCACGGCTATCTACCGCTTGCTTACTCGGCTCGCTGCTTTACAGCTCGCGCAGAAAACAAAGCTAAAGACGATTGCGAAACATGCTGTATCAAGTACCCAACAGGGCTACAAGTAGAAAGCCAAGAAGGCCAATCAGTATTCAACCTTAATGGTATCCAGACACAATCAGGCTACTGCTACAACCTAGTCAATGATTTGCCAAACATGCACGACCTAGTTGATGTGGTTCGTTTAAGCCCACTCGGTATCGATACCTTCTCTGAAATCAATAATTTCAGAGCAAACGAGCAAGGTCAAAAACCGATGAAGATTGAAAGCCGCCAATGTAATGGTTACTGGCATCAGCTTGCAGGTTTAGACGTTAAGAACATTTAGTTCTTCGCATTGGACTAACCAGCAACAGATACAAAAAAGGTCTAGCATTCGCTAGACCTTTCTAATTCGACTTAAGAAACACAACCTATGCCGTCGCTGTTTCCATCGGCGAGGCATCGAGCTTCTTTAGGTCTTTGTAGAGCATTACCATCACCACCACACTTAGCGCGATGTTAGACAGTGGGTACGCAATCCAGATCCCCGGCACACCATACAACTTAGGCATAATGTACAAGAAAGGTAGTTGGATAAGCATATTACCTATCGTCACAAACATCGCTTTGCTGCCCTTGTTCACTGCTTGATAGTAAGCTCCTGCTACTACCAAGAAGCCATCCAGCGCCAGTGCAAACATGTGAAGTCGAATACCCAACACGGTGTACTCAACTAGCTGAGGTTCGTCTGAGTTAAATACTGATACAAACTCCCGTGGGAACGCGTTCAGAAGCAACACGAACGCCACACCAATCAATACCGAACTCATCATCGCAATCTTAAGTAGCTTACGGATATTCGCTTGGTTACGCGCGCCATGGTTGTAACTCACCAAAGGTTGCATACCGTTGGCGATACCTTCAGCTGTGAGATAATAAACCGTCACGATGTAACCCAAAATCGCGTAAGCGCCAATCATCAACTGATCGCCATATTGGGAGAACAACGCATTGTGCAGCGCCACCATCATCGAACCATAAGCGTACATAAAGAAGCTTGATGTACCAATGGCGAAGATTTGTGGAATCACATCGAGCTTCAGTCTCAACTCATTCCAACGTAAACGTAGGTTTGCTCGACGTGAGAAGAAGTAAGCCAAGCCAAGACCCGTTACCACAAACTGGGCAATCGCTGTTGCTAATGCCGCGCCCATCAACTCCCAACCATAGAGGGCGATAAACAGGTAATCGAGTACGATGTTAATTACCGCACCAACGATCATCAATATGGTGGCGAGATTAGGGCTGTCATCATTGCGCAGTAAAAACGGCATCGCGATCGAACCTAGCGTGAAGACACCGGCACCAATCAGAATGTGTAAGTATTGCAGACCAAGCTCGTACACTCGCCCTTCAGCACCCTGCCAAAGCAAGAAGTTATCAGCAAACAAAAACAGCAATGCCGAAACAATAGGCGTGATCGCTAACAGCAAGGTTAAACCCGTTGCTAAGATCTGCTTAGCGCCTTGAGTATCTTTTTCACCTTGGCGAATAGAGACCAGCGCACCTGTACCCACCCCCACTAACATACCAATACCGAGAATCGAACCAATCACAGGCCACGCAACATTGATACCTGCAAGCCCATCAGCTCCCACATAGCGGCCAATGAAGATGCCATCCACCACTTGATACAGGCCATTAACCAACATGGCTGCCACGGTAGGGATTGTGTATCGCCAAAACTGGCGACTAATTGAGTTACTCATTTTTTACTCTACTTTCATTTGTGAGTCGCATATCAATAAGATATGACTCGAAAAATTAGTTAACAAAGCTAACTAAATATCTAAATTATTTACTTCAAAGCCTTATTTAATAATAGATTTAGTTGTTGAGACTCTTGCTCAGACAAACGACTTTCCAGTATCTGTGCCATAACCTGATAGATCTTACTTTCTTCTTCCAAACCCATTTCTGCTTTATTGGTCAGTACTACTAGCTTAGATCTCGCATCTTCGAGCGAAGCTTTACGTTCAACAAGGCCCTTTCTCTCAAGCCTCTGAACCATAGTGGTCGCTGAAGGCTTGGTGACTTGCATCTCAATCGCAAGATCAGTTAATCGGATCGGTTCAGGAGATGCTTGAATAACCTTCAAATAGTCATACTCATTGAAGCTCAATTGACAAATAGGCTCTTCATTTACCTGAGTTCGCCATATCTTAGAGGCGAAGCGCTCAATCTTTTCTAAATTCTGGTTCAGCATATTCATCCAATCAAAGAACAACATTTAGTTAGCAAGGCTAACTATTTTAGTATTGTTTAAATTAAAAGCAATCAAAAATGAGCCCCCCCTGTTTATAAAAAAAGAGCATAAAAAGAAGCATAAAAAAGCCGCTGACAGGCAGCGGCTTTACGGAATCAAGGTGTATAGCTTACTTAGCGTTAGCTTCTTCTTCGGCCTCAGCCAACTTAACTTGCGCTAAGTGCTCGGCTTTAAGCGTAGTGAAGATACGACTTAGCTCTAAGAAAGAGTAGCGGTGCTCCACATATTCATACACGTTGAAAGACACTGACAACTTGTATAAAGAGATCGCATTCGCGTAGTCACCATTCATGTGGTAACGCTTAGCAAGGTAAAAGTATGTCTCTGTTAGGCGCTGCGCAAGTAAAGTGTTATCACGAGTACCGGTTAAAATCGCCTTGAAAGCCTGCTCTTCAGTAATGTCATCAAGCATAATCGCGACTAATACCCAGCCCCACTGCTCATCACGGCTCTCGTAACGTTTTTGTAAATCAAGCTTAGCTTGCTCTGGCGTGAGCTCATGCTGAATGATGTACAACCACAGAGCACGAAACGGATCGCTAGGATCATCGGCGTAGTGCTTCATCATTTCTTCGTTAGCTAAGTCGTAACGCTCGCCATAATAAAGCGCGATAGAGCGGTTTCTTTCTGCGTAAGAGTTTGCAGGATCAAGCTCTAACGTAGAATCAAAAGATTCATAAGCCGCATCAAACTCCCCTACCTGCGTAAAGTAAACACCCAAAAGGTTGAAGATATCAGGTTGAGCAGGGTTCAATGAAAGAGATTGGTTGAAGTCGAGACGCGCTAGATCACGCAGGCCAACACTGTCGTAGTAATTACCACGTTCAAACAGCATCTTAGCTCGAACTTCATCGTTCAAATCTGGGCGCTGTAATAGCTGACTAAGACGTGCAATTTGAACTTCTTGCTGAACGCTTGGTTGCAGTGGCACAGCCATCGGTGGATAAACCCAACGTGAGGTGTTATCTGATGTTGTCGCACAACCTGTTAGTACAAGCAGTAAACACATACTCGCGGTTTGAAACCATTTCACAAATAATTACTCCTGTTATGACCGCAATAAAAAAGGGGAGCGATATGCTCCCCTTTATAACATGCTTTGTTGACGATGGGTTAGAAATCACTAAAAAGCGATATCACCATCGACACACTGAGAATTACTCAGCTGCAGGTGCTTCGCCTTCAGCTGGCGTTTCAACTGCTTCTTTCATGCTTAGACGTACACGGCCTTGACGGTCAATTTCAAGAACCTTAACTGGTACTTCTTGACCTTCAGTTAGGTAATCAGACACTTTCTCAACGCGCTTGTCAGCGATTTGAGAGATGTGTACTAGACCATCTTTACCTGGAAGAATAGTTACGAATGCACCGAAGTCAGCTAGACGAGCAACTTTACCTTGGTAAATGCGACCAACTTCAACTTCAGCTGTGATCTCTTCGATACGACGGATTGCTTCTTTAGCAGCAGCGCCTTCAGTAGCAGCAATCTTGATTGTGCCATCATCTTCGATTTCGATTGTAGTACCAGTTTCTTCACAAAGAGCACGGATAACTGCGCCGCCTTTACCGATAACATCTTTGATCTTATCAGAGCTGATTTTCATTGTGTGGATACGTGGAGCGAATTCAGAGATATCTTCACGAGCACCAGAGATAGCTTCATCCATTACAGAAAGGATGTGCTTACGTGCACCTTGCGCTTGGTTAAGTGCAATTTGCATGATCTCTTTAGTGATACCTTCGATCTTGATGTCCATTTGAAGTGCAGTGATACCAGCGTTAGTACCTGCTACTTTAAAGTCCATGTCACCTAGGTGATCTTCGTCGCCAAGGATGTCAGAAAGAACAACGAAATCGTCGCCTTCTTTAACAAGACCCATTGCGATACCCGCAACAGAAGCTTTGATTGGAACACCAGCATCCATAAGCGCTAGAGATGTACCACATACAGAAGCCATTGAAGAAGAACCGTTAGATTCAGTGATTTCCGATACAACACGAACTGTGTATGGGAATTCTTCAACAGAAGGCATTACTGCTTGGATACCACGTTTAGCAAGCTTACCGTGACCAATTTCACGACGCTTAGGTGAACCAACGAAACCAGTTTCACCTACACAGTATGGAGGGAAGTTGTAGTGTAGAAGGAAGTTGTCTTTCTTCTCACCCATTAGGCTGTCGATGATTTGAGCATCACGTTGTGTACCAAGCGTTGCAGTAACAAGTGCTTGAGTTTCACCACGAGTGAATAGAGAAGAACCGTGTGTACGTGGAAGAACACCAGTACGTACGTCTAGCGCACGAACCATGTCTTTTTCACGACCGTCGATACGTGGGTTGCCAGCGATGATGCGGCTACGTACTACGTTTTTCTCTAGAGAACCAAGCATGCCGCGGATTTCGCGCTCATCTAGGTTTTCGTCTTGTGCAATTAGAGCTTCAACAACGTCGTTCTTGATTGCGCCAACTTGCTCGTAACGAGCCATTTTCTCAGTGATCTGGTACGCGTCAGATAGACGTGTTTCAGCAAGTTCAGCAACTTGAGCTTTAAGCTCAGTGTTAACTGCTGGCGCTTCCCAGTTCCAAGCTGGAGTTGCTACTTCAGCAGCAAACTCATTGATTGCTTTGATTACAACTTGTTGTTGGTCGTGACCGTAAACAACAGCTGAAAGCATTTCTTCTTCAGATAGGTTATCTGCTTCAGATTCAACCATTAGTACTGCGCCTTCTGTACCAGACACAACTAGGTCTAGTTTAGAGTTTTCAAGCTCAGTATTTGATGGGTTAAGAACAAGTTCGCCGTCGATGTGACCAACACGTGCAGCACCGATAGGACCATTGAATGGAGCACCAGAGATAGCAAGCGCAGCAGACGTTGCGATCATAGTGATCATGTCTGGGTTTACGTCAGGGTTGATAGAAACAACCGTAGCGATAACTTGAACTTCGTTTTTAAACGCACTTGGGAAAAGTGGACGAATTGGACGGTCAATCAGACGAGCTGTTAGTGTTTCGCCTTCAGATGGACGACCTTCACGCTTGAAGAAGCCACCAGGGATTTTACCCGCAGCGTATGTACGCTCTTGGTAGTTAACTGTTAGAGGGAAGAAGTCTTGACCTGCAACTGCTTCTTTCTTAGCAACAACAGAAACGAATACTGATGTATCGTCCATAGTCGCCATTACAGCAGCAGTAGCTTGACGTGCAATTACGCCCGTTTCTAGAGTAACGGTGTGGTTACCGTACTGGAACGATTTTACAACTGGTTTTTCAAACATTGTATATCCTTAGCTCTAAAGTCAGACTTTAGATTAAGTGAATAATGACTCAAGATATTACCAATCGCGACTAGTGAAAAGGGACTTAGAATAGTGACTCTTTGTATGAGTTCATACGCCGAATTAAGACCAAATCCGCCTTTGAATAGTCGCGACCTATTGGCCGACATCTGTGACTGTAATCTCTTGAGAGGTTGATTGCCAAACGTTGAAAACGCTATAGGCGGGCGTAGTATAAACTATTTTTATTAGGAGAGATATTTCCTATCAGAAAAAGCCAGATGATATTCTGAGCATCCGGCCTAGCATTTTCTTACAAGCACAAAAAAAGGAGCATAAATGCTCCTTTTCTTCAAACTGTCTTTGCAGACATCGCTATTAGCGACGTAGGCCTAGACGCTTGATTAGGTCTTGGTAACGAGCAAGGTTTTTGCCTTTCAAGTAATCAAGAAGCTTACGACGGCTAGAAACCATACGTAGTAGACCACGACGGCTGTGGTGATCGTGTTTGTGCGCTTTGAAGTGACCTTGTAGGTGGTTGATAGAAGCAGTAAGTAGTGCTACTTGTACTTCTGGTGAACCTGTGTCGCCTTCAGATTGTGCGTATTCTGCAACGATTGCTGCTTTAGTTTCTGCATTCAGAGACATAATTCTCTCCTGATAAGAGTAAGTTTATATTTGTAGCAGCCAATCTCTGATTCAGCCGCTACGCGAGCCGAGGATTATAGGGAAGTTTGTCAGTTGGTGCAATAACAATCGAACCCATTAAAAACGAAAAAAGCGAACCACCTAAATTAGGCGTTCGCTTTCTGTCTTATTTGCTCGCTTTTCAAGGCTAAACACTAATACCTAATTCGGTTTCAGCGCTACGCTTGTGGCTCTTCATCTCTGAAAACAACCAAACGCTTCGGTGCAACTCGGCCATCTTCAGCAATCTGAGCAACGCCGACAAACAGCTTCTCTTCGCCACTTGTCATACGAACCGTACCTTCAGTTGGCGCACCAGCAACTTGAACTGGCATACCGTGCTGAACTAGGTCAGTCAGTTCCGCGTTCAGGTTTACTTCTGGTAAATCTTCAACGGCAGTGTCCATTGGCATCAACAGTGGATCAAGCAGCTCTTTCGGTGCAATTTCTTGCGCCTGTGCTTGCTCTAGGATCTCGTTTAACTGCTCCAAAGTCACCATACGCTCATATGGGTACTTCGCTACACCTGTACGACGAAGCATGGTCACGTGAGCACCACAACCTAGCATTTCACCAAGATCGTCGGTAATTGTGCGGATGTAAGTACCTTTCGAACAATGCACTTCCATTTCAACTTCATCACCTTCAAAGCGAAGCAGTTCAATAGAGTACACTGTAATCTTACGAGACTCACGAGGAACCTCGATACCTGCACGTGCGTATTCGTACAAAGGCTTACCTTGATACTTCAATGCCGAAAACATTGATGGTATCTGATCGGTTTCACCCTTGAAGCTCGCAATGCAACGCTCAAGCTGTTCTTGGGTCACGTTAACATCACGCGTCTCAACCACTTCACCATCAGAGTCAGAGGTATTGGTACGCTCACCAAGCTTAGCAATAACAACGTAGCGCTTATCAGAATCTAAAAGAAACTGAGAGAACTTCGTTGCTTCACCAAGACAAATTGGCAGCATGCCAGTCGCAAGAGGATCCAGAGCACCGGTGTGCCCTGCCTTCTCTGCAAAGTAAATACGCTTTACTTTTTGCAGTGCATCATTAGACGAAATGCCAGTCGGCTTATCTAATAGAATTACCCCGTTGATAGGGCGACCTTTACGACGGCGAGCCATTACTCTTCGCCCTTAGACTGAGTTTCGTCAGTGCGGCCAGCTTCTTCTTGCTTACGCTTGTCGTCATTCAGAACTTCACTTACTAGGTTAGACATACGCATACCTTCTACTAGTGTGTTGTCATAAGTAAAACGAACTTCAGGCGTTAGGCGGTGGCGAATACGCTTACCAAGAGCCATACGAACTGGCACTTCATGCTCTTTAAGAGCTTTAAGGCATGATTCAGGTGTTTGCTCACCAACACATAGAAAAGTCACGAACACTTTTGCGTATGCAAGGTCACGAGACACTTCTACGTCTGAGATAGTTACCATACCAATACGTGAGTCACGAACTTCACGTTGTAGGATAAGAGCAAGCTCTTTTTGAAGCTGCTGAGACACACGTTGTGTGCGGCTAAATTCTTTTGACATTTTCTTTTCTCACTTAGAAAGATGGGGGGCTTGGTAATTACCAGCCCCCCATGGTGTATTCAACAACCGATTACTTATTACCTTTACTAGTAATGTTAGTAACCTTAGTCAATATGTCGAGTCGTACAGACTGATTAGTCTAGAGTACGTTTAACCTCAACGATTTCGAATACTTCGATCTGGTCACCAACGCGAACGTCGTTGTAGTTCTTAACGCCGACACCACACTCGTAACCGTTCTTAACTTCTTGAACGTCATCTTTAAAGCGACGAAGTGACTCTAGTTCACCTTCGTAGATAACAACGTTTTCACGAAGTACACGGATTGGGTTGCTACGCTTAATCGTACCTTCAGTAACGATACAACCAGCGATTGCACCAAGTTTAGGCGACTTAAATACGTCACGAACTTGTGCAAGACCAATGATCTCTTGACGGAATTCAGGAGCAAGCATACCGCCCATCGCCTGTTTAACTTCGTCAATCAATTGGTAAATGATTGAGTAGTAACGTAGATCTAGGTTTTCGTTCTGAACCGTGTTACGCGCAGTTGCGTCAGCACGAACGTTGAAACCAAGGATGATAGCGTTAGAAGCTGCTGCAAGAGTTGCATCAGTTTCAGTAATACCACCAACACCAGAACCTACGATGTTCACTTTAACTTCGTCAGTTGACAGTTTCAGTAGAGAGTCAGCAATCGCTTCTACAGAACCTTGAACGTCAGCTTTAAGTACAACGTTAAGCTCAGCAACTTCGCCAGCCGTCATGTTCGCGAACATGTTCTCTAGTTTCGCTTTTTGTTGGCGAGCTAGTTTAACATCACGGAATTTACCTTGACGGTAGTTCGCAACTTCACGTGCTTTACGCTCATCACGTACAACAGTCGCTTCGTCACCTGATGCCGGTACGCCAGAAAGACCGAGAATTTCTACAGGGATAGATGGACCTGCAGTTTCGATGTCTCTGCCGTTCTCATCGCGCATTGCACGAACACGGCCGTACTCTTGACCACAAAGAACGATGTCGCCTTTGTTTAGAGTACCAGACTGTACTAGTACTGTTGCAACTGGACCGCGACCTTTATCAAGACGAGATTCAACAACAACACCAGACGCCATGCCTTCTTTAACCGCTGTAAGCTCAAGAACTTCAGACTGAAGAAGGATTGCTTCTAGAAGACCATCGATGTTTGTACCCTGTTTTGCAGAGATGTGAACGAAGATGTTCTCGCCGCCCCATTCTTCAGGGATAACGTCGTATTGAGCTAGCTCATTTTTAACGTTGTCTGGGTTTGCACCCTCTTTATCGATCTTGTTCACAGCAACAATCAAAGGAACGCCTGCCGCTTTCGCGTGCTGGATTGCTTCGATTGTTTGTGGCATTACGCCATCGTCTGCTGCAACTACAAGTACAACGATATCTGTCGCTTGAGCACCACGAGCACGCATAGCTGTAAACGCCGCGTGTCCAGGAGTATCAAGGAAAGTGATCATGCCGTTGTCAGTATCTACGTGGTAAGCACCAATGTGCTGCGTGATACCGCCAGCTTCGCCAGAAGCAACGTGTGCTTTACGAATGTAATCAAGTGTTGAAGTTTTACCGTGGTCAACGTGACCCATGATAGTAACAACAGGAGCACGACCTTCAGCGATAGCATCGCTATCACGGTCAGCTAGTACTGCTTCTTCAAGTTCGTTTTCTTTACGTAGGATTACCTTGTGACCCATTTCTTCAGCAACAAGTTGTGCTGTTTCTTGGTCGATCACTTGGTTGATAGTCGCCATAGCGCCCATCTTCATCATTACTTTGATAACTTCAGTTGCTTTAACTGACATTTTGCTCGCCAGTTCAGAAACAACGATAGTTTCGCCGATAGCAACGTCAGATTTAGCAACAGTCGCTGACTTATCGAAGCCTTGCTGCATTGAAGTTGGTTTAGCAAGCTTACCTTTACCGCCACGACCACGTTGGTTACGACCACCACGGTTGTTTGCAGGTTGGTTAGCAGGAGCTGCTTTCTTCTTGCGACGACGAGGTGCTTTCTCATCTTTCTTATCTGCCGCATCTTCAGCTTCACGAGCATAAGTAGAAGTAGTCACATGGTAATCCGCAGATTTCTCTTGCTCTTTCTTCTTCTTCTCTTCTTCAGACCAACGTTCTTGGTTCTCTTCTGCTAACTTACGAGCTTCTTCAACAAGCTTAGCTGCTTCAGCTTCTGCTTTACGAGTTGCTTCTTGCTCTTGACGAGCTTTAAGTTCATCCGCTTCTTTTTTCGCTTGTGCGTTAGCGTCTGCATTTTTTGAATTCATGTCTTTTTTAGCCTTTTCAGCTTGTGCGCGTTGAGCCTTCTCTTCAGCTTCACGTTTTGCATCCGCTTCACGTGTTACTTTTTCTTCGGCTTCGCGCTGTGCTTTCTCTGCAGCATCACGTTTCGCTTGCTCTTCAGCATCGCGTTGTGCTTTCTCTTCCGCTTCACGATTAGCTACTTCCTCAGCTTCACGTTTCGCTTCATCTTCAATAGTGCTGCGCTTCACGTAAGTACGCTTTTTACGTACCTCTACTTGAACATCCTTACTCTTACCGCCTCCAGCGGCAACACTTAGCGTGCTGCGGGTCTTGCGTTGAAGAGTTAAACGAGTCGGTTCTGTTTCACCAGAAGTATCGCCGTGCTCCTTTTTAAGGTGCGTTAGCAATGTTTGCTTCTCTGAATCAGTCACTTGATCCGACCCTGATTTCTTCATGCCTGCATCAGCAAGTTGTTCAATTAAGCGGTCAACTGGCGTACCAATCTCTTCACTCAGTGCTTTAACTGTTAATTGTGTCATACCGCTTTCTCTCCTTGCTGAATTATTCTTCGTCGCCGAACCAACAGATGTTACGCGCAGCCATAATTAGCTCGCCTGCACGCTCTGCAGTTAGGTCTTCGATGCCTTCTAGTTCATCAACGCCTTGGTCAGCTAGGTCTTCCAATGTCGCAACGCCTTTTGCTGCTAGCTTGTAAGCCATTTCACGCTCAAGACCTTCAAGTGCAAGTAAGTCTTCAGCAGGCTCAACACCGTCGAAAGTTTCTTCTTTCGCTAGCGCTAGAGTAGTCAGCGCGTCTTTTGCGCGGTTACGTAGTTCTTCAACGATACCTTCGTCTAGACCGTCGACTTCAAGAAGCTCGTTTACAGGAACATATGCTACTTCTTCAAGTGTAGAGAAGCCTTCTTCAACAAGCATTTGAGCAAAGTCTTCTTCAATGTCTAGGTGCTTCATGAAGTTTTCAATAGAAGCTACTGCTTCTTCTTGGTGCTTCTTCTCTAGGTCAGCAACAGTCATTACGTTCAGTTCCCAACCAGTCAGTTGAGAAGCTAGACGTACGTTTTGACCGCTACGGCCAATTGCTTGTGCTAGGTTATCCGCTTCAACAGCGATATCCATAGAGTGTGCGTCTTCATCAACGATGATTGAAGCAACATCAGCAGGAGCCATTGCGTTGATTACGAATTGAGCCGGGTTATCGTCCCAAAGAACGATATCAATACGCTCACCGCCAAGATCGTTAGAAACAGCTTGTACACGTGCGCCACGCATACCAACACACGCACCAACTGGGTCAATACGTTTGTCGTTTGTTTTCACTGCGATTTTAGCACGAGAACCAGCGTCACGTGCAGCACCTTTAAGTTCAATTAGCTCTTCACCAATCTCAGGCACTTCAACACGGAATAGTTCAGCTAGCATTTCTGGCTTCGAACGAGTAACGAAAAGCTGGAAACCACGAGCTTCTGGTTTAACTGCGTAAAGAAGACCACGAACACGGTCACCTGGACGGAAGTTTTCACGAGGAAGTTGGTCATCACGAAGGATTACCGCTTCAGCGTTGTTACCTAGGTCAAGAATAATAGTGTCACGGTTAACTTTCTTAACTGCGCCAGTTACTAGCTCGCCTTCGTTGTCGATGAACTGTTCAACGATTTGAGCGCGTTCAGCTTCACGTACTTTCTGTACGATTACTTGCTTAGCCGTTTGAGTCGTAATACGGTCAAACGTTACTGATTCGATGTCATCTTCAATGAAACCGCCAAGTTCGATCTCTGGATCATCGTACTTTGCAGCTTCAATAGAGATTTCTTTTGTTGGGAATTCAACTTCCTCAACAGCTTCCCAACGACGGAAAGTTTCGAAATCACCCGTTTTACGATCGATTTCAACACGAACTTCAATTTCTAGTTCGCTTTTCTTTTTTGTTGCCGTTGCAAGCGCGATTTCAAGCGCTTCAAAAATACGCTCACGAGGAACTGCTTTCTCATTAGAAACAGCTTCTACTACCGCCAAAATTTCTTTGTTCATTAATCTAGCCTCTTAAGCTCTTCTCTCTAGGAGAACTAAAATTTAGGGATCAGGTTAGCTTTCGCAATATTGCTCAGGACGAACTCTTCTTCTTGTCCTTCAACCAATACTTTCACTGTCTCGCCTTCGATAGATTGGATATCACCTTTCCATTTACGACGGTTGCCGACAGCCATTTTCAAAACGATGCTTACCTCGTGACCAATAAATTGTTGGTAATGCTCTGCTTTGAACAGTGGTCTCTCTAAACCTGGTGAAGACACTTCAAGGTTATAAGCCACTGAAATTGGATCTTCAACGTCCATTACGGCACTTACTTGGTGACTAACTTCAGCGCAATCATCTACATTGATACCATTCGGTGAATCGATGTAAATACGTAGCGTTGAGTGCTCACCAGCACGAATAAATTCTAATCCAACTAACTCATAACCTGATGCTGCTACTGGAGCGTCAAGCATTTCAGTAAGTTGTCTTTCTAAACCAGTCATTTAACCACTCCAGAAACAAAAAAAGGGCTCAAAGCCCAATTTAAATTCCAAGCAAACATTATCTAAACGCATTTATAAATGCTTAGATAACAAAAAACCCCGTATAAGCCGGGGTTTTTGTTGCTGGACCCTTATATGTTAAGTGCCATCACATTCGATATCACACTTAACTCACAGTGAGGTTCACACTGTGCAAACTTGCTACCAATACAAGCTATATAATAGCATTGAAATTGGTTGCGGGAGCCGGATTTGAACCGACGACCTTCGGGTTATGAGCCCGACGAGCTACCAAACTGCTCCATCCCGCGTCCGACTTGTGAGCATTATACGCCCAACAAGATGTTTTACAAGTTTGTAAACATGGTGCCGAGAGAGGGACTCGAACCCTCACACCCTAAGGCACTAGCACCTCATGCTAGCGTGTCTACCAATTTCACCATCTCGGCATCAAATCTTTACAGATTATTGTGGAATTTCGTCGCCTTGCGCCGGAACTTCACTCACTGCATCATCAGCTTGTTGAATTACCTGACCTTGAGTCGGGTCAATCCATTGTGACTCAGTTTTATGTGTAGACATATTACCAAGCACTAAGCTAAGGATAAAAAATGTAGTTGCAAAAATTGCAGTCATTCGGGTAAGGAAATTTCCTGAGCCACCAGCACCAAACACAGTGTTTGAAGCGCCAGCACCGAAAGAGGCTCCCATATCTGCGCCTTTACCTTGTTGAATCAACACTAGGCCAATTACACCAAGCGCTGCCAACAGGTAAATCACAAGTAGAACTGTAAACATTTTTCCACCTATGTTCCTAATTGTTGAGCCAGCGCCGTTCAAAAAACTATTTTTCAGAACAAGGCTAGCGACCTCCTAACTGAAGGCCGAGCAATACTAGCGAATGCTACGTTGACTGACAAGGAGAATTTGCTAAAAAATAAGCCTTTACCAAGCGAATGGTCAAAAAAAGGTCAAAAGCGACACAAAACTCATTTACGTCTCTATTGACCGTTATATCTTTTGACCGCTATATAAGCCAATCACTTCTAATCACAGGCGCTATTCGTTGCGCCTGTTAAGTAAAAGGTTAAATTAGCAGTTTGCTTTTACTGCATCTGCAATCTTAAGCGCAGATGCTTGAACAAGCTCAGCATCTTCGCCTTCAACCATCACGCGTAGTAGTGGCTCTGTACCAGACTTACGTAATAGCACACGGCCTTTCTCGCCAAGCTCTGCTTCTACTTCAACAACCGCTGCTTTTACCGCTTCTGCTTTTAATGGGTTTGAGTCTCCGCTGAAACGAACGTTTTCTAGAACTTGAGGGTACAACGTCATGCCTTGAGACAGCTCATTCAGAGTCATTTCGCTATCAACAACTGAAGCCAATACTTGCAGAGCAGCAACGATAGCATCACCCGTCGTCACTTTATCTAGTAGGATAACGTGACCCGAGTTTTCGGCACCGATCTTCCAGCCTTTAGCAAGAAGCTGTTCCATTACATAACGGTCACCAACAGCCGCACGTACAAACGGAATACCTAACTGCTTAAGGCCATTTTCCATACCAAGGTTGGTCATTAGTGTACCAACAACGCCACCTTTCAACTCACCACGGCGCAGGGCATCACGAGCAATGATGTAAGCAATTTGGTCACCATCAACTTTGTTGCCTAGCTCGTCAACCATAATGATACGGTCACCATCACCATCAAAGCCAAGGCCTAAGGCCGCTTTTTCTTCAAGTACTTTTGCTTGCAGAGCACGTACATCGGTAGCACCCACTTCATGGTTGATGTTAGTACCGTTTGGCTCAACACCAATCGCAATAACTTCAGCACCTAGCTCTTTAAATACAGCAGGTGCAATATGGTAAGTCGCACCATGAGCACAATCGACAACAATCTTCATGCCAGCAAGTGTCATCTGATTTGGGAATGTGCTCTTACAGAATTCAATATAACGACCAGCGGCATCGTTTAAACGTACCGCTTTACCAAGCTCAAATGAGTCAACACATTCGATCTCTTTATCCAATTCGGCTTCAATCGCCAACTCGATATCATCTGGTAGTTTTGTTCCCTCAGAAGAGAAGAATTTGATACCGTTATCGTAGTAAGGGTTGTGCGATGCAGAGATAACGATACCAGCTTCCGCGCGGAAGGTTTGAGTTAGGTAAGCAACGGCAGGTGTTGGCATTGGGCCAGTAAACGTAGCCTGCAAACCAGCAGCAGCAAGACCTGCTTCTAGCGCAGACTCCAGCATGTAGCCAGAGATACGCGTATCTTTACCAATGATGACTTTCTTTGTACCTTGTTTCGCAAGAACACGACCCGCAGCCCAGCCAAGCTTCAGAACAAAATCAGGTGTAATAGGGTACTGGCCAACTTTGCCACGTACACCATCTGTGCCGAAATAACGTCTCTTATCAGACATAGTGATTTTCCTTAATTATGATTAGTGATTGTTATTCATCACTTCGATTATCTTCATCGCTTCCAATGTATCTTCAACATCGTGAACGCGAATAATTTGTGCGCCTTTCATTGCCGCGATAGTAGCGCAAGTGACGCTAGCGACCATGCAATCTGCCGGGGCTTTGTCTAATAGCTTAAAGATCATCGACTTTCTCGACATCCCCGCTAAGACTGGCAACCCAAGCGTGTGAAATTTTTCTAGGTGCGCTAATAGGTGGTAATTGTGTTCAATGGTTTTACCAAAACCAAAACCAGGATCTAGAATCAGCTGCTCTTTTGATATACCAACAGCTTCACACGCTTCCACCCTTTCTTTTAAAAAAGCTTCAACATCCGTTAGAACATCATCGTAATTTGGGTTAGCTTGCATGGTTCTTGGCTGACCTTTCATGTGCATCAGGCAAACTGGTACCTTAGCATTGGCGGCTGCTTCTAGAGCTCCGGGCTCTTGTAATGCGCGCACATCATTGATCAAGTCAGCCCCCGCTTCAACGGCTTGGCGCATCACTTCTGCTTTACTGGTATCAATAGAGATCCACACATCAAACTTGGCACGAATGGCTTTAATGGCAGGGATAACGCGAGCGAGCTCCTCTTCTAAAGATACGTCAGGTGCTCCCGGACGAGTTGATTCACCACCAATGTCAATAATGCTAACACCAACTTGAATCATTCGCTCAGCTTGCAGTAAAGCATTATCTAATGAATTGAATTTCCCGCCATCAGAGAAAGAGTCAGGCGTGACATTGAGGATACCCATCACATGTGGGCGGTCTAAAACGAGCGTTTTATTATGTGCTTTTAATATCATTGAAGGCGGGTCTTAAAGGTAAAAACATCTTGGGCTATAAACAGAAAAACCCTGAGCGTACTCAGGGTTTTAATTTAAAGCTTAGCGATTAAGAATCTTTGTTTTGAGCATCGTCTGATTCAGACTTAACTTCTTCAACTTGAGACTCTTCAGCTTTTGGTTCGGCTTTAGTTTGCTCTTCTGATTTCGCTTCAGGTTTAGCTTCTTCCTTTGCAGGTTCTGCTTTCGCCTGATCACCCCAACCAGCTGGCTCACGAATGTCGTCTTTACGTTCCATCAAGTCATCAATCTGACCTGCATCAATCGTTTCAAACTTCATTAGCGCATCTTTCATCGAGTGCATGATATCCATGTTCTCTTCAAGAATTTGCTTCGCACGAGCATAGTTGCGGTCGATTAGAATACGAATTTCTTCATCGATCAGCTTAGTAGTATCGTCAGAAACATGTTTCGCTTGGCTCATGCCACGACCAAGGAAAACTTCGCCTTCTTCTTCAGCATATAGAAGAGGACCCAGTTTTTCAGAGAAGCCCCACTGCGTAACCATCTTACGAGCAATATCAGTTGCACGTTCGATATCGTTAGACGCACCAGTCGAAACTTTGTCTTTACCGTAGATAAGTTCTTCAGCAAGACGACCACCATACAAACTAGAGATCATTGATTCTAGATGTTGGCGAGACATGCTTACGCGGTCCTGCTCAGGTAGGTACATAGTGACACCAAGTGCACGACCACGTGGAATGATTGACACCTTGTACACTGGATCGTGTTCAGGTACCAGACGACCAACAATTGCGTGACCCGCTTCATGGTAAGCCGTTGACTCTTTCACTTCTTCAGACATCACCATTGAACGGCGCTCTGCACCCATCATGATTTTATCTTTAGCTAGTTCGAACTCAACCATAGATACATTGCGCTTGTTACCGCGAGCTGCAAATAGCGCCGCTTCGTTCACAAGGTTCGCAAGATCTGCACCAGAGAAACCAGGAGTACCACGAGCAATCAGAGATGGTTCAACATCACCCGATAGTGGCACTTTACGCATGTGCACTTTAAGAATCTGTTCACGACCACGTACATCAGGTAGACCAACCACCACTTGACGGTCAAAACGACCAGGACGAAGTAATGCTGGGTCTAGTACGTCTGGACGGTTAGTCGCAGCGATAACAATAATTCCTTCATTACCTTCGAAACCATCCATCTCAACCAGCATTTGGTTTAGTGTTTGTTCACGTTCATCGTGACCACCACCAACACCAGCACCACGTTGACGACCTACAGCATCGATTTCATCGATAAAGATGATACAAGGTGCCGCTTTCTTCGCTTGTTCGAACATGTCACGCACACGAGATGCACCAACACCAACAAACATTTCAACGAAGTCAGAACCAGAAATCGTAAAGAACGGTACTTTCGCTTCACCGGCAATCGCTTTTGCAAGCAATGTTTTACCCGTACCAGGAGGACCAACCAACAGGATACCTGTCGGGATCTTACCACCTAGCTTTTGGAAGCGGCTTGGATCACGAAGGTAATCCACAAGCTCTTTCACGTCTTCTTTTGCTTCGTCACAACCTGCAACATCAGCAAACATCGTTTTGATTTGTTCTTCGCTCATCATTCGAGCTTTACTCTTACCGAAAGACATCGCGCCTTTACCGCCGCCGCCGCCTTGCATTTGACGCATGAAGAAAATCCACACACCAATCAGTAAGATCATAGGGAACCATGAGATGAAGATAGTGCCAAGCAGGCTCTGTTCTTCAGGTGGTGTACCCTGAACTTTTACGTTTTGATTAATTAAGTCATCAAGTAGCTTTTGATCATAAACAGGCATGTAAGTTACATACTTAGAACCACCACCACGACGTGTGAAAGTGATTTCGCTGTTATTGAACTGTGCGTCTTGAATCTGGCCTTGGCCAACTTCCTGTACAAACGTGGTGTAATCTACTGCTCTGCCGTTACTTTCTCCAGGGCCAAAGCTCTGGAATACCGACATCAACACTACCGCGATAACAAGCCACAGAATTAAATTTTTTGCCATGTCACTCAAGGTGTAAGCCTCTCGATAACTAATTGTAATTAAAGGTAGGGTACTACAGTTTGTAACCTGTAGCCATGTTGTTAACTCTCACTATTGGAAGAGAATCGTTAACCTTTGTAACCAGTGGCTACGATAAACACTTCACGAGATCGAGCTCGAGAAGAGTCGGGTTTTCTGACTTTTACTGTTTTAAACATCTCGCGGACGTCCTTAACGTATTGGTCAAACCCTTCGCCTTGGAATACTTTTACAACAAAACTACCATTGGTAGCTAGAACTTGTCGACACATATCCAAAGCTAATTCAACTAAATACATAGCTCTTGGCTGATCCACAGAATTGTTGCCTGCTATATTAGGTGCCATATCTGACATCACGACATCAACCATGTTTGGTTGTATACGCTCCAACAAGGCATCTAGCACTGCTTCTTCGCGGAAATCGCCTTGTAAAAAGCTAACACCAGCAATCGGGTCCATTGGTAACAAATCACACGCAATGATTTGTCCGTTGTCTCCAACAATCTTAGCAGCATATTGAGACCAACCGCCAGGCGCTGCACCCAAATCCACAATGGTCATCCCAGGAGACAGCAATTTATCTTTCGTTTGAATCTCTTCCATTTTGAAATAAGCACGTGAACGATAGCCTTTCTTTCTAGCTTCATTTGCGTACTTGTCGTCGAAGTGTTCCTTCAACCAACGGCCTGAACTGGCCGAGTGTTTCTGTTTGCTCATTGGATACCTAAATTGGAGGAAAGTACTAATTGCTGAATAAATTATAGTCTTCAGCTTTAGATGGCGTTAAAATAGGTTTTTTCAACCCTAATAGTAAAGAAAATTGGCCGCGTAATGAACCTAAGTACCAAACAAAAGCAGCATCTAAAGGGCCTAGCTCACAGTTTAAAACCTGTTGTGCTAATGGGCGCAAATGGACTTACTGAAGCTGTTCTAGCGGAAATCGAATTAGCTCTAGACCACCACGAACTGATCAAGATTAAAGTTGCATCAGAAGACCGTGAGACTAAGCAACTGATTATCGATGCAATTGTACGTGAAACTAAAGCTGAAAAAGTACAGACTATCGGTAAAGTTCTAGTACTATTCCGTCAGTCAGAAGCACGTAAAATCGAGATTCCACGTAAATAAGCGAGCTTAATATAAGCTAACTTCCACTAAGAGAAAGCCATAACGCTTATCTTTTAGTGTAGCGTGAGAAACGAAAAAGGTCGCATTAAGCGACCTTTTTACTTATCAGAAACAAAGAAAATTCAATTAGATATATTCTACTTTGTCGATTTCGAAATCTTTATCGCCACCAGGTGTAGAGATAATAACCTCATCGCCTTCCATCTTACCGATAAGACCACGTGCAATTGGTGATTTCACAGAAATACGACCAGTTTTGATGTCAGCTTCATCTTCAGAAACGATCTGGTAGCGGAATTCTTCATCCGTATCGACATCGATCAAAGTTACTGTCGTACCAAAGATAATCTTACCCGTATTATCCATCTGAGTTACATCGATGATCTGAGCTAGCGATAGCTTATATTCTATATCTCGAATTTGAGCTTCACAGATACCCTGCTCTTCACGAGCGGCGTGGTACTCTGCATTCTCTTTCAAATCACCGAGTTCACGTGCTTCACCAATAGCTGCTGAAATAATAGGACGTAGCTTAAGTAGGCGATCTAATTCGTCACGTAGCTGCTGAGCGCCACGTACTGTCATTGGAACCTTTTCCATTTTTTACCTCTATGCCAAAGCTTTCTTTGGCCAACATAAATCCACCCAACATACTTATTGGGTGATAGAAACAAAACAATTTGGCTTAGTGTAAACAAACTTGATGGCTAAATCACCTTTATTCCACTTTGTCTTATAAAAGCTTTATCTAGCTCTAAATTACAGACATCACAAAAATGAATAATAACCTCCCCATCAATAAGTCAGCAATTGAATACCTAAAAAAAACAAAAACAAACCAAATAAATGTAGATCACACTTTTAAAATACAACTACAAAAACAACAAGTTAAGAATAAATCAACATAATAAAACAGTGTTCAGTTTTTCAATTTATATCATTTTACTAACTAGCTAAGGAACTTTAGGGGTAAAAAGTAACTCATGGATTGCACTGGCATTTTTTAGCGTTCTGACCTAATCATGGTTATGAAGCCTGATTAATACAGGCAAGACACTAAAAGGATTCAAATCCTTAATAAATACCTTTATGGACAGTAATTAGGAATTAATAACATGAACAAGACTATGATCGCGCTTGCTGTATCTGCTGCAGCTCTTGCTACTGGCGCTAACGCGGCAGAACTATACAACCAAGACGGTAACTCTGTTGAAATGGGCGGCCGTGCTGAAGCTCGTCTATCTCTAAAAGATGGCAAAGCTGAAGACAAAACACGTGTGCGTCTTAACTTCCTAGGTAAAGTTGAAATCCAAGACGGCCTATACGGTGTTGGTTTCTACGAAGGCGAATTCACAACTGCTGAAAACGGCGGCTCTACTGATAACAACGACGGCAGCATTACAAACCGTTACACGTACGCTGGTCTAGGCGGTACATTCGGTGAAGTAACTTACGGTAAAAACGACGGTGCTCTAGGCGTAATCACTGACTTTACAGATATCATGGCTTACCACGGTAACTCTGCTGCAGACAAAATCGCAGTAGCTGACCGTTCAGACAACATGCTTTCTTACAAAGGTCAATTCCAAGATCTAGGCCTAAAAGCAAGCTACCGTTTTGCAGACCGTGATGGTGTTGATGCTAACGGTGAGTTCACAGACAACGGTAAAGACGGCTACTCTCTATCTGCTATCTACGCAATCGGCGAAACTGGCGTTAAGCTAGGTGCTGGTTACGCAGACCAAGACCAATCTAACGAGTACATGCTTTCTGGTTCTTATGCTATCTCTGACCTGTACTTCGCAGGTGTATTCACAGATGGTGAAAAACAAACTACAGGTGTTAACTCTAACGACGCTGTAGACTACACTGGTTACGAATTAGCAGCAGCTTACACACTAGGCCAAACTGTATTCTCAACTACGTACAACAACGCTGAAACTGATAGCAAAACATCTGCTGATAACATCGCAATCGATGCTACTTACTACTTCAAGCCTAACTTCCGTGGTTACGTATCGTACAACTTCAACCTAATCTCTGAAGGTGACACGATCGGTACTACTAACAAGCTAACTAACGGCACAGCAAGCTCTGCTGACGCTGAAGACGAGCTAGCTCTAGGTCTACGTTACGACTTCTAATTCTGATTATCTAATTGATCAATTAGTTAATTGAGAATCAAAACGCCCGCTATCTAGCGGGCGTTTTTTATATCTGTATACTGAAAATATCAACCATCCAAGAAATCTTCTATGCGCCTTCTACCCACCCTACTTGTATGTGGTTTTTCCATTAGCATTTTCTCGACTAACACTTTCGCATATGCCCCTTTAGATAAATTGCCAGACGGTAGTAGTTCAAGCTTAATACTGCAGTCATTGAGTGGCGATTCAAATGAAATGAATACCGACACTGATGGCTTTTACCCACCAGCCAGCACTTTAAAACTAGTTACGGCTTTGGCAGCTAAATTAGAGTTAGGTGATGATTTTCACTACACGACAAGTATTTCCCGTTCGAATAAGGATGTTGTGATCTCATTTAGCGGCGACCCAACACTACAACGAGAACACCTAAAAAGTCTTTTAGCTCAATACGCTAAGTCGCAATCTAAAACCATCGAAGGTAACTTGTATCTCGATAGTTCAGCTTTTACTGGCTATCAGCGAGCCGTTGGTTGGCCTTGGGACATTCTAGGGGTTTGTTACAGCGCGCCTTCGAGTGCGATGACACTGGACAGCAATTGCGCGCAAGCTTCTATTTATACAAAAGATAACGGCAGCACTCGGGTCTATATTCCGGCTCACTACCCGATAGACGTGACAACCTCTGCAGCCACGGTAACTCGCTCTGGGCAGAAGGCAACACAATGCGACTTGGAGCTCATAACGACACCAGATAACGCTTATAAGCTCTCTGGCTGCCTCGTTGAACGTAAAAAGCCACTGCCACTCAAGTTCGCGATTCAAAATCCAGAACTTTACACCTATCAAGTCGTTACATCGCTTCTCAAAGAACTGAAAATAGAAGTAAAAGGTGATGTATTAGTTAGTAAAAAAAATAAACCTGGCAAGACCACGTTAGTCGCTAGTCACAACTCAGCAAAACTTCCTGAACTGCTCGATACCATGCTCAAGAAGTCAGATAATCTTATCGCAGACAACCTAACCAAAACTCTAGGAGAAACATTTTATGTGCAACCGGGTAGTTTCAACAACGGCACTGAAGCGATAAAGCAGATACTACTAACCAAGGCCAATATCGACCTCAGTAAAGCACAATTGGTCGACGGTTCAGGGCTTTCTAGAAATAACCGAATGAGGTCGCAGACGATGGCGCAGGTACTTCGTTATATCTGGGAAAATGATCAGCAGCTCAACTTAATCGAGGCAATGCCTACATCTGGCACTGATGGAACGCTCAAATACCGTCAAAGCATGAGAAAAGCACCGATCCAAGGCAACATTGTTGCAAAGAGCGGATCTTTATATGGCAGTTACAACATGGCGGGATACGGATTAGATAAAACAGGGAGTCCCAACTCTCTGTTTGTGCAGTTTGTGCGTGATTACTTCCCTGAAGAACAAGATCCAGACAAGCCAGTAGAAGCGCCAATCACCCAGTTTGAACGTGCTTTCTACAAAGATGTGGTCGAATTCAGTCAAACACAAAGTGAATATCAATAGTGGTTAACTTGTGTAAACGGTTAATTACCCGATAAAAAATGGCGCTGAAGATCTTCAGCGCCATTTTCATTTCTAAGATGTATTTTAGCTATTTTTAGAAGCTTTTAAGCGATTCCTAGGAATGAGTTCACGACAGTGAAGTAGATCCACATCCCTGAGATATCTACAATAGAAGCGAGTACTGGACTCACTAACACCGCAGGATCAAGCTTAAATAGCCTAGCAACTATCGGTAACCCGCCTCCGAGTACGGTAGATATGGTCACTTGAATAAACAGCGCTACCGCAATCGCAAGGGCAATCATGTTGATATCATAACCACCTGTCGATTGGTTTTCGCTAAACAGCAAAATACGACCAATCATCACCACTGCAATCGCAAGTGCTAAGCAGATGGCGACTCTAAACTCCTTCCATAGAACGTTAGCCCATTGGCGTTTTTTCAACTCCCCCGTGGCTAGGGCTCTGATGACCAAAGTCGCGGCTTGTGTTCCGGTGTTACCACCAGCAGCAGCAATCACAGGCATATAGATTGCCAAAAGTACCAACTGACTAAGAATGTCTTCATATTGAGCAATAATAAGCCCTGAGACGATTCCCAATAGTGCTAATGCAATAATCCAACCGATTCGCTGCCTAACGTGGCTCATTACTCCAGTAGAAAGGTAGCCCTGCTGAGGTTCTACCTCTGAGTAGATCAGCCCTAGTTGGTGAGCTAGATGTCGAGAGCGCTTCTCAAAACCCTGCTCTTCTAGCTCACTAAGTAAAGTCTGAATCGTACTAAGAGAGCATTGTCCCAGTACTAACACCGCATCTTCAAGCGGCATACGGTTCAAAAGGTTAATTTGTTGTTCACGTCCGTACTGTTGAAATGCATTCGATACAGCTTGGATGTCTTGCTCTGAATACAGAGCTTCAATAGATAAAAAAGCGTTGTTCATTACCGTCATGGCGAATCTCCCGATTGGCAAAGGTAACGACCATCAAAACAAATAGCATAGATTTATAGATTTATAGATTTATAGATTTATGCGCACCAAGAGCTGAAAGCTACTGGTGTGTCTACTTGTTAGAATCTAGTGTGTGGAAAAGAATGAGGGGGAAAAACAAAGATACCCTACCTGAACGGCAGGACAATAGATCAATACCGGACAGGTTATTCTTCTCCATTCAAACTAGGAGGATGGTCGGTATTGTTCATAAAAATCTCCAGAATTACTGTCAATTTGACAGCGCGCATAGTGTAGCAATAGGCGTTTCAAAGTTTCGTCAATTTTAAGTCAATAAAAAAGGCATCCGTGGATGCCTTTGATTTCAATTATTGATGTGCATTATTACTTAATAGTAATACGAGCAAACTTACGCTTACCTACTTGGTAAACCGCAGTACCTGCTTCAGGTACGAATTTGCTGTCTTCAATCTTCTCGCCTTCAAGCTTAGCCGCGCCTTGCTTGATCATACGCATCGCATCAGAAGTCGAGTTTACTAGACCCGCTTCTTTTAGAACGTTCGCAATTGGTAGACCTGCTTCGAATTCAAATTCAGGCATTTCATCAGGAACTTGGTTCTTAGCAAAACGGTTAACAAATTCTTGCTCAGCGGCTTCAGCATCTGCTTCACTGTGGAAACGCGCGATGATCTCTTTAGCAAGAAGCACTTTAACGTCACGCGGGTTCTTACCTGCATCAACGCCAGCTTTCAGTTCCGCAACTTCTTCAAGAGGACGGAAAGACAGTAGTTCGTAGTAACTCCACATTAGATCGTCAGAGATAGACATGATCTTACCAAACATCTCGCTTGGTGCTTCGCTGATACCGATGTAGTTGTGCGCAGACTTAGACATCTTCTTCACGCCGTCTAGACCAACAAGTAGTGGCATCATTAGTACCGCTTGTGGTTTTTGACCGGCAGCTTTTTGCAGTTCACGACCCATTAGCAGGTTAAACTTCTGGTCAGTACCGCCAAGCTCAACGTCGCTCTCTAGTGCAACAGAGTCGTGACCTTGTAGGAGTGGGTACATGAATTCGTGGATTGCAATCGGTTGACCACCAGCGTAACGCTTTTTGAAGTCATCACGCTCAAGCATACGAGCAACAGTTTGGTTAGAAGCAAGACGAATCATGCCTTCAGCACCAAGCTCAGATAGCCACTCAGAGTTGAAACGAATTTGCGTTTTCGCAGGATCTAGAATCTTGAATACTTGCTCTTTGTAAGTTTCAGCATTCTTCAATACGTCTTCACGGCTTAGCGGTGGACGGGTTGAGTTCTTACCTGATGGGTCACCAACCATTGCAGTGAAATCACCGATAAGGAATGTCACTTCATGACCAAGCTCTTGGAAAGCACGAAGCTTGTTAAAGATAACCGTATGGCCTAGGTGGATATCTGGAGCTGTTGGATCAGCACCCAGTTTAATGCGTAAAGGACGACCTTCTTTTAATTTAGCAATTAGTTCGTCTTCTGGAATCAGTTCTTCTACGCCACGTTTGATCTCGGCTAGTGCAGCTTCAATACTCGCCATTCTTGTTCACTCCCACAGATTTGGCAAAAATATAATAATTAGACATCTTACTTGAATAGCGATGTATTTTGAAACCAGTTACACTATTCCGTCGTCGATTTTCATAATATTTACAGAACGAACCGGAACATGTTGTCTATTTTTGCACGCCTTCCTATTTTGCACCGGGCTTTTATCGCATTTTTTAGTGCCGTAATTTTCGTCGCGATTTTCTTACTCCCCGACGTCAACAGTTTACGTGACGATACGGGCGCTTTAGTGGTGGGGAAACATTACCCACTGACTATCAATACATCCGCGCTTGTTAGTTCAAGTGACGCACCGCCGACAGCAGTGCTCAATTGGGAAAAATATACCGTTCGTTCTGGCGAAAGCACTTCTGTTCTATTCGAACGTATTGGCCTCTCATACCGCTTGCTGATCACCCTACTTAATACCAACAATGATATTAAGAAGCAGCTGTCTAACCTAAGACCTGGTGATGTATTGCAGTTTGGCTTTGATGAAAACAACGACCTTATTCAGCTAAAGCGACAGCTTAGTGCGTTTGAAAGCTTTAAGATCACTAAGTCTGGCGATTCGTTTTCCTCTAGTTTCGACAAGAAAGAGGTTGCCTACCAATACAATTATGCCGAAGCCGACATCACCTCGAATTTCTGGAATGCTGGCGTAAGCGCAGGTTTAACCGCAAACCAAATTATGGAACTGGCGGGCATCTTCGGCTGGGATATCGACTTTGCGTTAGATATTCGTAAGAATGACAGCTTCAAAATCTTATACCAAGAAAAAGTAGTTGAAGGTGAAGTGGTTGGTCGCGGTAAGATCATGGCAGCCGTATTCAAAAACCAAGGTGATTCATTTACCGCGGTATTAGATGATAAGAGCGGCAACTACTTCGATGAAAATGGTCGTGCAATGAAGAAAGCGTTCTTGCGCTCTCCTATTGATTTTCGTCGTGTAACATCGAACTTTAACCCTAACAGAAAACACCCAGTAACCGGTAAGGTTCGCGCTCACCGCGGCACTGACTACGCAGCCCCTGTTGGCACGCCTATCTGGGCTGCCGGTGACGGTATCGTTCAGAAGTCGGGTTACAACCAATTCAATGGTAACTACGTGTTCATACGCCACAGCAACACCTACATCACCAAATACCTGCACATGAAGCGACGTATGGTGAAAACTGGTCAGCGCGTAAAACAAGGCCAAACCATTGGTACTTTGGGTGGTACGGGCCGAGTGACTGGCCCACACTTACACTATGAATTCTTGGTCAATGGCGTACATAAGAATGCGCGTACCGTGAAATTGCCTCAATCTAAGTCGTTAACCGGTAAGGCAAAAGCAACATTTATTGCGAACTCGGAGATTCGATTGAATAACCTAGAGCGATACGGCCAGTTACTAGCAACTAATTAGGCTACTAGTGACTAATTAGATTAATAGCCATATAAACCAACGAAAAGAGCGCCCACCAAGGCGCTCTTTTTTATGTTCATCGAACCACTGTATCGACTATTCTTCAGGCTTCTTGTCTCGCCCTAGCATCAATAGACAAGGCGTCAGTACCAAAGTTAGGACTGTCGCGAATGCTAAGCCTCCCGCAATTGCGGTAGCGAGTTGCGACCACCACTGCGTGCTCGGAGCACCGAATTCTATCTTTTGATTAATCAGGTCGATGTTCATCTCTAACACCATCGGCATCAAACCTAAAATAGTAGTGACAGTAGTCAGCATTACAGGTCTTAAACGTTGAACTCCGGTTCTTAGAATCGCATCTCGCTTATCCAAGCCTCTTTTAATCAACTGGTTATAGGTATCGATCAGCACAATGTTGTTGTTCACCACTATACCTGCCAGTGCAATCACTCCAATACCAGACATCACGATGCCAAACGGGAGCTGGAAGATAAGCAAACCAACAAATACACCTACCGTCGAAAACAACACTGCACTAAGAATCAAAAACGCTTGATAGAAGCTATTAAACTGAGTAATCAGAATCAAAGCCATCACCGCCAGAGCAACCAAGAAAGCACTTTGTAAGAAAGCAGAAGAGTTTTCTTGTTCTTCATTTTGACCACGAATACGAAACTCGACACTACTTGGTAGACCCAACTCACTCAACGCTTGCTCGATCTTTGGCAACTCGAGAGCAAGGTTATAGCCCTCTTCCATATCACCCATGATGTTCACTACACGCTTACCATCAAGACGTTTGATCGTGTCTTGCTTATGGTCAGGGACTATCTGCGCAAAATTGGTGATCGGCACTAAGCCTGCAGGCGTTTTAACTCTCAGTTGGTCGAAGCGTCCGATATCTCTTTTATCATTAGGGTAACGCACCAAGATATCGACCTCTTCTGAAGAATCATCAGGCAGGTAATCACCAATCTTGAGACCATTGGTAACAAATTGAACGGTATTACCCACCAAAGTCGCATCAGCTGCAAAACGAGCGGCATCGTCGCGGCGAATATCCACCTTCCAATCGATGCCGTCTTTGCTTGCTGTATCGCTGATATTAGTCAGCGCTTGATTACCATCCGCCCAATGTCTCACAATTTTTGCGGCCTGATTCAGTTGCTCTGGCGTTCTTGCCGACAGCTCTATCACTAAATCATTCTCAACCGGAGGCCCTGCATCTGGAAACTTATATTCAATCTCAACACCAGCGTATTGATCGGTTTGTACCTTCAACTCATCAATGATCGCTTTAACACTGCGGCGGTATTGCCAATCAACAGGCGTAATCGAGATCAAACCAATCTGGTCGTCACCACCAGTGCGCGTATAAACGGTATCGAACTCATCATAGTTGAGCATCATCAGCTCAATATCACGCATGATGCCATCCTTTTCTTGGATAGAGAGATCACCATGTGAGCGGACTTTGACATTAAAGAATGGCGGATCAACCTCAGGGAAGAATTCAGCCCCAAGACCGGCTTTGGAGTAAGTAAATCCAACCGCAACCGCGAGCAGTATCGCACTACAAAGAATCTTAAAGGGGTGCTTAATCGCAATCGACAGTGTGTGGTAATACGCCTTAGTTAAGCCGGTGGCTTGTGAAAAGTCACCATTATGCAGTGCGACCATTCGAGCTTGGCTTTTAGACGATACGTATTGAGGTTTGCCAATCAAGCCGCCTAATACGGGCACAAATAACAGCGCCATGATCAATGAAGCAGTTAAAGTAGCGATAAGGGTTAACGGCAAATACTTCATGAATTCGCCCGTCACATCCGGCCAAAACAATAACGGAGCAAATGCCGCCAAGGTTGTCGCAGTAGACGCTGTTATCGGCCATGCCATACGTTTAGCTGCATCCCGGTAAGCGGCTTTACGTCCTTCACCTTCTTGCATTCGCCTGTCTGCAAATTCGGTCACCACAATCGCGCCATCGACCAACATACCAACCGCCATGATCAAAGAGAACAGCACTACAATGTTGACGGTTAAACCGAATACAGACAGCACTAGTAGCCCGGTAAGGAATGATCCAGGAATTGAAATTCCGACCAATAGCGCGGTTCGGACACCAAGAATGGCGATGATAACGATCACCACTAAAATGATGGCGGATAGAATGTTGTTTTGCAGATCATTGAGCATGATCTTCACATCTTTAGATTCATCCCAAGTGTACTTAACCAATAAGTTATTTGGCCATTCGGCTTGCTGTTGAGCGCCAGCCATTACGGCTTTCACTAACTCAACCGTTTCAATGATGTTTTCACCTGCGCGCTTCTTAATGTCCAAGACAACCGCAGATTTACCATCTAAGCGAGCAAAGCTTTCAGGATCTCGAAACGCTCGACGAACCGTGGCCACATCACCAAAGGTCACGACCTGCTTACCATCCACTTTAATTGGTAGCTCAAGCACGTCTTTTAGAGAGTTAAACACCGAAGGAACTTTAACCGAGAAACGACCATAGCCAGTATCGACAAAGCCTGCAGCAACCACTCGATTGTTTAACGCAATCAGGTTATAGATATCGGCTTGATCTAGGCTGTAGCTTTCCATTAAAAGAGGATCAACAATGATTTCAACAATATCTTCCCTGTCACCCGCTATATCGACCTCTAATATCTGACGATAACTTTCGAGTTTATCTCCCAGCTCTCGAGCAATTTGTACGATAGTACGTTCTGGTACAGTTCCAAACAGAACTACAGAAAGTACAGGCTGCTCCGAAGCAAGTGTCACTTCATTTACAACCGGTTCATCACTATCTTCTGGCAGTTTTGGCTTAGCCAGATCAACCGCGTCACGCACATCGGCCATTGCTTTGGTAAGATCGACACCAACATTAAACTCCAACACAACAGAAGCGTGGCCTTCTGCAGCGGTTGCCGTCATCTCTTTTACGCCTTCAATCGACCTAAGCTCTTGTTCTATTGGGCGTACCAGTAAACGCTCCGCATCGGTTGGCGAGATCCCTTGGTGCCCTACTGAAACGTAGATAATCGGAATGGTGATATCTGGGCTCGATTCTTTGGGTATCGTGATATAGGTAATGACACCGGCGACAATAATTAACGCCAAAAGGGAGAGCATTGTTCGAGCACGAGACAATGCTGCATCAATAATTGAATACATCGATTGTCTCCTACTCTGCGGTTACGTTAGAGAGTTCAGCGCCTTGCTCAACAGCAATCACCGAATCACCATCACGCACAAAACCTTGCCCCACCGTGATGATATCGACACGCTGACCTAACCCCGTCAGCCACACTCCATCTTGCTCAGCTTTCACCAGTTGAATACCGACAAATTTCACGATTGGTGAGTCATCAATTGAAACCAAAGTTTTGACTCCAAGATTGCCCGCCTCATCTAGTGCCAACATGGCAGGTGTCACTTTGATAGCGTCTCTCGTTTCTAGATTGAGGGTTACTTCGGCACTGACACCAGCAGGTAACAGGCCATCGGAGTTATCGATTTCAATCTCAATTGGGAAGGTATTGGTTGAGGCAGAAGAGATTCGAGAAACATAACGTAAACGGCCTTCCGCTTCTTCTCTTCCCAGCAAGCGAACCAAGGTAGACTGATTAACTAACAAATGCTGGATATGACGTTCACTCACATCGGCTTCGATGACCAGAGGATCGAGGTCAATCACGCCCGCGACCGGATCGCCAACCCCAACAAAGTCACCAAGCTCCACCATCAAATCTTGAACCACACCAGAGAACGGGGAAGTAATTACCGTATTCTTTAAAGCCAACTCTGCATTGCGCATCATGGCTTTTGCTTCTGTTAACGAAGCCTCTACTGTGGTGTAGGCGATTTCGCCTTGCAGCCCTCTTTTCTTCAGTGATTGCGCCGCTTTAAACTCTTTCTGCTTCAAGCGATATAAAGCTGAGGCTCGCTCAAGTTGAATCTCCAAATCACCCTTATCTATCTGGGCAATGGCTTGTCCTGCTTTAACCATATCCCCCTTAACAACATTCAATCTGACAATCTTGCCCGCGACTTCTGCGCCTAGACGAGCATGCCTATCGGGCGCCGTCCTTCCATAGAGATCAATCGTTTTAAAGGTCGGTGATGAAGTGAAGGTTTGAAAGGAAACTTTAGCCAACGGAATTTCTGTCGCCTTTTTTTCAGGTGACTCTTCTGCTTGCCCTACGCCTAAACCAAGCCAGAACGACAACAACACGACTAGAGTCAGAGAAACTAGCCATGGCTGCTTAAGTTTCTGAAAAAGTGGTGAGTTAGGAAATAGAGTGGGCATAACAAATCCTTTTGTCCGATGTAATTAAGGTAAGCTAATTGGCTTAACACTGTTATGTGCAACTTCCATATGCACAGAGATAACCTTACCAGACCAAAACCAAACGAAGTTGGACGCTATCGACAGTTTAAAGAATATGCCGTGTACTAAAAATGAAGGAAATACTTTGAAAAATAATAGGTTAAATATCGAGGTAAGTACTGATTTCGATGAAAAAGCCAAGCGGTCGACAGTCAGGTTTAACTTACTACGGCTTTTTGAGGAGTCTATAACACAAAAACGCCGAACATAGGTTCGGCGTTTGCAGTGTTTCTAATGTAGCTTTCAGCTTTTTCTGTTCAAGCTATACGCTAAATGAAGCACCACAGCCACATGTTGTTGTAGCGTTCGGGTTGTTCACAAAGAAACGTGCGCCTTCTAGGCCTTCTGTGTAATCAACCATGCCGCCCATTAGATATTGTAGGCTCATTGGGTCAACAACTAGCGTTACACCGCTGTTTACAATCGTAGTGTCGCCATCATTTACTTTTTCATCAAATGTGAAGCCGTATTGGAAACCACTACAACCACCACCTGTAATGTATACACGCAGTTTTAGTTCTGGGTTTTCTTCTTCAGCGATTAGCGTTTGTACGCGGGTAGCTGCTGCATCAGAAAAAGACAATGGGATATTTACTTCGCTCACGACAACCTCTCTTACCTGTGTCAAAAACAACATGATACAAATCTAATTCGAGACCATAGTTGTTGAGTATTTTCTTATATTCTACTGATTATCTAATACCTGACTGAAACGTTCAAGTATTCACCACCGGATCGCCTCTTTTAGTGCAGTAAAGTAGTCAATATTGAGCAATTAAAACGTGTAACCACACAAAACAACCAGATTCGGGCGATTATATCAGCGAAAGCATTCCTAGTTGGATTATGGATAGGTACAATGCGTGCCAATTGGTCCGACAGTCAAAAGAGGATATATCAATGACCAAATCAGCAGAGCTGTACGAAAAAGCACAGCAAACTATTCCTGGTGGCGTAAACTCTCCAGTTCGTGCATTCAATGGCGTAGGTGGTTCTCCAATCTTCGTTGAACGCGCTGATGGCCCACTTATTTTTGATGCTGATGGTAAAGCGTATATCGATTACGTTGGCTCTTGGGGTCCAATGATCCTTGGTCACAACCACGTTGTCATTCGTGATGCTGTTATTGCAGCAGCTCAACGTGGCCTTAGCTTCGGCGCTCCAACCGAAACTGAAATCAAAATGGCTGAACTTGTCTCTGAGATGGTTCCATCAATGGAACAGCTACGTATGGTGAGCTCAGGTACAGAAGCAACAATGAGTGCAATTCGTCTAGCTCGTGGCTTCACTGGTCGTGACAAAATTCTTAAGTTTGAAGGCTGCTACCACGGTCACGCAGACAGCCTACTTGTAAAAGCAGGTTCTGGCGCACTGACTTTAGGTCAGCCAAGCTCACCAGGCGTACCGGCTGATTTTGCGAAACTAACGCTAACAGCAACCTTCAACAATCTAGATTCAGTACGTGAAATCTTCGCAGCAAATAAAGGCGAGATCGCTTGTATCATCGTTGAGCCAGTCGCGGGCAACATGAACTGTATCCCTCCTGTAGAAGGCTTCCACGAAGGTCTACGTGAAATCTGTGACCAAGAAGGTGCATTGCTAATCTTTGATGAAGTAATGACAGGTTTCCGCGTTGCTGAAGGTTGTGCTCAGGCTTACTACAACATCAAGCCAGATCTAACGTGTCTTGGTAAAGTAATCGGCGGCGGCATGCCAGTGGGTGCTTTCGGTGGTCGCAAAGAAGTGATGCAATACATCGCACCTACAGGCCCAGTTTACCAAGCGGGTACTCTTTCAGGTAACCCTGTTGCAATGGCTGCTGGCTACGCGTGTTTGAACCTTCTAAGAGAAGAAGGCAACGAAAAGCGTCTAGCTTCAAAAACTAAGCAATTAGCAAATGGCTTCAAGCAACTTGCTGACAAACACGGCATCCCAATGCTAGTTCACCAAGTTGGTGGTATGTTTGGTTTCTTCTTTACAGATCAAGAAACTGTGACGTGCTACGAAGATGTAACTAAGTGTGATGTAGAACGCTTCAAGCGCTTCTTCCACCTAATGTTAGATCACGGTGTTTACCTTGCACCTTCAGCATTCGAAGCAAGCTTTACTTCTCTTGCTCACGGTTCAAAAGAACTGGATGCAACACTAGAAGCCGCCGATCGCTCTCTTGCGATCATTGCAGCTGAAAGCAAATAATCGAAAGCACTTTATAAGTCGCTAACTGATTGAATTTAGGGCTGCATTAGGTGCGGCCCTTTTTGTACGCCACGTTCATCAACTGTGAATATGGCAGCTTGCCTATCAGCCAACTAAGACCAAAATTGAACTAAAAACACCTAACGCTCCCAAAAAAGAAAAACCAACAGCATCAAGGTACCTAGGAACATTCTGAACCAAGGGATCTCTTTTTTTGTTTGCTGTTCTTCATCTTGGCATTTCTTATCTTTATTACAGCATCCCATTATCAAAACTCCTCATTGCTAACTCTCTGTTTTGCAGCCATTATAAACTTAGAACGCAAATATAGAGACCATTACCGTGTCAGAAAAAATTAAAATCAATTCCAGTCACTGGGTGATCATCATAGCCTTACTTGCGGCTGCTTATGCTTGTTACCTGCTTATCGAGCCGTACGTTAATTCAATTGTGATGGCTTTCATCATTTCACTGTTGATGTTCCCGATCCACGAGTGGCTTGAAAAGAAGATTCCGAATAAAGAAAACATCGTCTCTCTGCTGTCTTGTGTCATCCTGACTTTCATTATTGTGATTCCTTTATTAGCAGTGTTCGCAGCGATTGTGCAGCAAGGTTCTCTGTTCTCTCAGAACACTTACCAATGGGTGACACACGGCGGTATTCAGACTCTGTTTGAGCACCCTATCGTTGTTAAAGCACTGTCGTTCGTAAATAACTACCTGCCTTTTGATAACATTGAACCTAAAGCCATCGCACAGAAAGTTGGCGAATTCGCGACAAGTTTTGGTTCTAAGTTGGTTGGAATCAGTGCGAAAATCTTAGGTGATGCGACCAATTTCTTAATGGACTTCTTCTTGATGCTGTTCGTTTTGTTCTTCTTATTAAGAGATCACGACAAAATCATTAGTGTGGTGCGTCATATTCTTCCGCTATCTCGTAGCCAAGAAGACAAGCTTCTAACAGAGATAGAGCAAGTATCTAAATCAGCAGTAATGGGCTCATTCTTAACGGCCATCGCGCAAGGCTTTGCGGGTGGTTTAGGTATGTGGATTGCTGGTTTCCCTGGGTTGTTCTGGGGAACCATGATGGGCTTTGCCTCTTTCATCCCAGTCGTGGGAACCGCTCTCATCTGGATCCCTGCTGCGACATACTTGTTCCTAACAGGCGATACCACTTGGGCGATTTTCCTAACGGTTTACTGTGTAGCAATTGTTGGTTCAATTGATAACCTGCTACGTCCGTTGTTGATGCAAGGCAGTGCAGGCATGAATACCCTAATGATCTTCTTCTCACTGTTAGGTGGTATTCAACTGTTTGGCCTAATTGGTCTTATCTATGGCCCACTAATCTTTGCGATTACCATTGTCCTATTCAACATCTACGATGAAGAGTTTAAAGACTTTTTAAACCAGCAAGACAAGAGTTAATCAACAGCTCAGCAACTTGGTTGCCGAACGAGTATTAAACACTTCAAGCTTTGGGCGGATTATGCGAAAATCCGCCCTCATTTTTTGCTAACGATTCAACAGAGTATCCTATGTCAGCTTATATTGCCCCAAGCCAGATTGCTCAACGCCAACTCGCCTACTTTGAAGGCAAACATGTTTTAGTTGCAGGTGAGGCAGAAGACTTGTTCCCTGTTGAGTTAGCGAAACATTGTGAATCTGTCTCTGTATTTACGTCTAATTACAGCTACTACCGTCAATTGGAAGGCTGTAACACCATCCAACGTTTTTACGGTGCTGAGTTTACTGAAGAGACCAAAGCAGACTTAGTGATGCTGTATTGGCCAAAGGCCAAGGCAGAAGCAGAATTTTTGTTAGCGATGTTATTTGCCAAGCTAGGCAAAGATACCGAAATCGTCGTGGTTGGTGAGAACCGCTCAGGCGTGAAGAGCATCGAGAAGATGTTTACTCCTTACGGCAAAGTCGTTAAATACGATTCAGCACGTCGCTGCTCTTTCTACTGGGGTCAATGCTTCGAGCAACCACAAGCATTCAACCTACAAGACTGGTTTAAGACCTACACGGTTAACATTGATGAACAACCTCTGACGGTAAAAAGCCTTCCTGGCGTCTTCAGTCACGGTCAATTCGATGTCGGCAGCCAACTTCTGCTTGATACTCTGCCAAAACTAAAAGGCAAAGTACTGGACTTTGGTTGTGGTGCAGGCGTATTAGGCGCGGTAATGGCATCTCGTAACCCTGATATCGAACTAGAAATGTGCGACATCAGTGCATTTGCCGTGGCATCCAGCCAAGCAACCCTAGAAGCGAACGGTTTAACGGGTAAAGTCTTCGCTTCAGATGTCTATTCTGATACTGCAGAAGACTACCAGTTCATCATCAGTAATCCACCATTCCACTCAGGTTTGGATACTAGCTACAGTGCGACTGAGACCTTACTTGCTCAGGCTCCTAAGCATTTGAAACGTTCTGGTGAGATGATTATTGTTGCGAACAGTTTCTTAAAATACATTCCAATTATTGAACAAGCGTTTGGAAAATGCGCGACTCTAAATAAGACCACTAAATTCGCGATTTATCACGCAAGCAAATAGCCTACCTAACACAGCGCAGGGTCATTATCTGCGCTGTCTGTTCATATTTTTGTCAAAACTCTATAAAAATGAGCTTTTGCACACGCTTTAAATACCACTTACTTGTCAAAGTAAAAAAACTCGTTAATTTCGTTAAATTGGAACCCGTTAATTCTATTCTCTGTACTTGTTTTCGCCCCTTTTAGCAGTACATCAAAGGAAAGTAGTACCCAATTTATGTTTAGATTCTATCGTAAGCAGAAGTTTAAGCGCCTTCAAAATACCCTAATGCTGGCATTTCTTGTCCTCAGTATTACCCCAGTGACACTTATCGCGATGTTTTTCCTCCAATCGCACAGTCAGGATCTCCAGGAACAAAGCACCTCACACCTTGTTTCGGTTCGTGATACTAAGCAGCAGCAAATTGTCGATTACCTACAAGCCCAAGAATCCCAAGTGATGGGCTTTGTTCGCTCAGAATTGGCCAATGCCAGTGGCGGGCGATTTTATGGTTTGATCAATGCTTTCCAACGATTGGGGTTAGATATTGACGAGGCACGCAGTAATGCGCAGCAACGCTACATTCAGGGATCTGGCGATCAAATCAAAACGTCGATTCTTCCAGAGTCCAGTAGCTTTATTGGCAGCGAGCGTTATCGACTACTTCACAAGCGCTACCATAATGCTTACCTAGAGCTGCTTAAACGCTCTGATTTTGACGATATTCTCTTGGTTGATATCAACGGTAACGTCGCTTATTCCGTCTTTAAAAATGATGATTACGGCACCAACCTGCTGACTGGAAAATACAAGGACTCCAACCTAGGTATTACCTTTCAACGACTAGCGAAAGACGTAACCGACCGACGCAAATCTAACGAAGATTACACGCCGGTTATCGTTTCTGACTTTAAAGACGAGAACGGCAAGCAGACCGCATGGCTAGGCGCACCTATCGTTCAACAGGGCTACCTACACAGTTACGCGATGTTTAGATTGCCAATCAACGGCATTACTAAGCTGATTGCGGATCTCAACAAGAGTTCGAATATTCAAACACTACTTGTGGGTGATGATCACCTGCCGCGTAGCCTTGCTCATTCACAAGAATCTATCAACTTAAGCTTAGATGTTGTCGATAAAGCATTGGCTGGCGAAACAGCGGTTGGCACCTTCGACAACACCCTGAATCAAGCGATCATCGCAGCCTATACACCAATTGAACTCAAGTACGCGACTTGGGCTCTTGTTGTCGAGCTTCCGGAGAAAGAGGCATTTGCCCGTATTCATCAGTTAGAAAAGATCTTCGTGATAGTGATGTTAACCGCGATCATTCTGGTTGTTGTCGCATCGCACTATCTGTCTAACTTCATCACCTCACCGCTACTTAAACTGACGTGGGCAGCCGAGAAAGTTTCTGCGGGTGATCTTGATGAGACGATGATCAATACCGAACGTAAAGATGAAATCGGTCGTTTGGCGGTAAGCTTTGAACGAATGCAGCGCTCCATTCGTGAAAAGATGCTGCTTATCAAAAGCCAAAATGATGAGCTTGAAGACAACCTCAAGACCATTAAAAAGCAAAACGAAGATTTGCAGCTGGCTAACAAACTCAAAGATGAGTTCTTAGCAACCACCTCTCACGAATTGAGAACACCACTGCATGGCATGGTGGGCATTGCTGAAGCGTTGATATCTGGAGCGAATGGTCCTATTCCTGCTAATCAGAAGTATCAGTTGGATATCATCATCAATAGTGGTCAGAGATTGGCGACCTTGGTTGATGATCTGCTTGATTATCACAAGATGCGCTATGGCAGCTTGGACATTAAGAAGTCAGCCGTTGATTTGTCTGCAGCCACCAGCTTGGTCCTAGAGTTGTCTCATCACCTGTTGGGCAATAAGCCAATCCGTATTATTAACCAAGTGCCAAGTGATTTAGGGCTGGTTTCGTCGGATCCTCAACGACTTGAGCAAGTGATGTATAACTTAGTCGGCAATGCCATCAAGTACACCTCAGAAGGTAAAATTGTTATCTCTGCCAGCGTTATCGACGACAACATTCGTGTACAAGTTGTCGATACTGGCCAAGGTATTCCGGCCGAGTATCTTGAACACATCTTTGAGCCATTGATTCAAGCAGGACAAGATGCGAGTAACTACCGCCAAGGTGCTGGGCTTGGATTATCGATCAGTCGTCAGTTAATTGAGTTAATGGGCGGTTCGCTGTACGTAAGTAGCCAGCCAATGCTTGGCACTACGTTTAGCTTTACCCTGCCCCTAGCTACTCAAGATGAGCTGGACAGTTACAACGAATCAGGTCACTACTCGCACTTCCAAGCGCCTGATTTAATTGATAACAGCCAACAAGAAAACAGTGTTATCAGTGAAAACCCAGATGGTCCGTTACTGGTTATCGCCGATGATGAGCCGGTTAACCTGCGAGTATTAGACAGCTTCTTGAAGTTAGAAGGTTATCGAGTACGTACTGCATGTGACGGCCCTGAAACCATCGAGTTGATTGAAAAAGAGAAACCGGAACTACTGCTGCTCGATATAATGATGCCAGGTATGAGCGGCTATCAGGTTTGTGAAGCACTGCGTAAGCAATACGATCATGCTCAATTGCCAATCATCATGCTAACGGCACTCAACCAAGCAGAAGACCGTGTTCGAGGTTTCGAAGCGGGTGCCAATGACTACTTATCGAAGCCATTCAACAAACAAGAACTGGCGGCTCGAATAACAGCGCATCTATCAGCAAGTAAAGCCGAACAGAGGCGCCTTGAAAACGACCAACTGCAACTCGAGCTCAAACATAGAGCGATGGTTGAGGCTAACCTGTTGGAAACTCAAGGACGCTTATTAGAACAGTTAGAATCGGCACCTGAGGCTATCATCTGTATTCGTGATGACCAACGTATTCGCTTTGCTAACGAAGCGGCAGCGAAGCTATTCAGGCGCGGTCAAGAACAACTTAAACGCTCAATGGCTGACGAGATCATCGCACCTAAATACCTTAAGGTGGAACAAGCACACTACTGCGGTGACATTGATATCTATATAGATGACACACGTCAGCGCATACCAAGTGACATCCTTAAGCTACCTGAAGGCTCAGGGCTCGACACCATGTATATCTTTAATGTAGGCGGTGGCGTTAACTCAAACCGTATTAATAACCTTGAGACCGCTGTTGAAGCGCTTTCTAGCTATGCATTTGAAGGTGATAAGGACAAACTGCAACAATTGAAAGAACTCGGTGGTGAGTTTACTCGTCTGGCAGATAAAGCCACTGGAGAAGGTAAAAACAAGCAAGAGTTAATGCGTGAGGTCTTAGTCGATGCGATGACTAATGCCATCATCTACTGGGAATCGGTGACTGGTGAAACCAAATTTGCTTTCGCCGAGAAGAGTGGCTTGTGGCGTGTCTACTTAGATCGCAGTACGTTGCAAACTCGAACGCTAGACAAATACCTACGCGTCGAAACCCTACCAAAAACACCTCGCTGGCGAACGGTATTGAGTTCTATCGAATTCATACTTGATCACTGTAAAGAACAAACACCAGAGAGGACGCATATTGAGATGCTAAGGGATAAACTGCAGAAACTCTTGACCAGTTAAACCTGAACCAATACCTCCTTATTAGCCCACCTAGCGTGGGCTTTTTTTGTGGGTATCGCTCGTAACCAAAGCACGATAACATCCATTCAAACACACTTCTTTCACGGTATTAAACAAGCAAAATGACACGTTACTCAAGCTTAAACAATCACCTGCTCAATCGCTATTTAGAAGCTTATTCTTGGCTGAATTTCACAGTTCTCCGACTCTTTGTTGCAGTTTGAGAAGCGAGTCACAACAGAACGGCAGATTTAATTTTCTAGGGAAATTTAACGTAAAACCGGCAAGTGACCGAGATCTACAATTACACTACCACACCTTAAAGCCTTACAATAAAAAGCCCAAATAGTAAGTAAGCACTAACATTATAACATCATCGCAAAATCAAATGCGAGTCACATCACCTTAACAATTGCGCATAAAAAACCACCAAACCACCCGTTTTTGACGTTAATGACGTGGAGTTAAGTGTTTTTAACGTTTTTGACGGGAAACGAGTTTGATTAATTCATCGATAAGGTGTTTTCTTACTCCTGCCAAAGGCCTACAGGCCACTCTTACCACTTCTCAGAATCAACGATGAATCTGGAGCAACGAAGAAGAGGTAGGCCTTTAACCAGAGTGTGTATCTACTAAACAATTTAGCGACAGATAACATTCAATCCATTAGTGAAATGAAAGCAAATAGTAAGGAACAGCTATGCTTGCCAATATAAAAAAAACAGCACTAGCAACAGCAATTATTGCAACTGCTACAACAGGTTTTGCATCAGTAGCAACTGCTGCAGAACGCAGCGAACTGACCGTTCACCCGAAAGAGTACACTACATTCGTACGTAACTTTAACCCGTACCTTGGTGCTACTAACCTACATACTACAACTGACTTCATGTATGAGCCGCTAGTAGTATTTAACGAAATGCACGGTAACACTCCAGTGTTCCGTCTAGCTGAAAACTTCAAGATGTCAGATGATCTGATGAGCGTTGTTTTCGACATTCGTAAGGGTGTTAAATGGTCTGACGGAGAAACTTTCTCTGCTGATGATGTTGTTTTTTCTTTCAACCTTGTAAAAGAGAAGCCAGAGCTTGACCAATCTGGTATCAACTCTTGGGTAACTTCTGTAGAAAAACTAAACGACAACCAAGTTAAGTTCACTCTAACAGAAGCAAACTCAAACGTACCTTACGAGATTGCTAAAGTACCTGTAGTACCTAAGCACATCTGGAAAGACGTTAAAGATCCATCAACGTTTACCAATGAGAACCCGGTAGGTTCTGGTCCATTTACAGAAATCGATACGTTTACAGCGCAACTATACATCCAGTGTGCAAACCCGAACTACTGGGATGCAGACAACCTAGATGTTGACTGTCTACGTGTTCCACAAATTGCGAACAACGACCAATTCTTAGGTAAAGTTGTAAACAGTGAAATGGACTGGACGTCTTCTTTCGTTCCAGATATCGATCGTACATACGCAGCAGCAAGCCCTAAACACCACTACTGGTACCCGCCAGCAGGTACACAGGCATTCATCGTTAACTTCAAGCACCCTGATGCTGCGAAGCATGAAGCATTGAGCAACGTTGACTTCCGTCGTGCTTTCTCTATGGCTCTTGACCGTCAAACTATCATCGACATCGCATTCTACGGTGGCGGTACTGTGAACGATTTCGCATCGGGTCTTGGCTACGCGTTTGAAGCTTGGTCTGATGAAAAAACTCATAACAAGTACAAAGGCTTCAACACATACAACGCTGAAGGCGCGAAGAAGCTTCTTGCTGACGCTGGCTTCAAAGATGTAAACAAAGATGGTTTTGTTGACACTCCATCAGGTAAGTCTTTCGAACTAATGATTCAATCGCCAAACGGCTGGACTGACTTCAACAACACAGTTCAACTAGCGGTAGAACAGCTGAACGAAATCGGTATTAAAGCGAAAGCTCGTACACCTGACTTCTCTGTTTACAATCAAGCAATGCTTGAAGGTACATACGACGTAGCATACACAAACTACTTCCACGGTGCGGATCCATACACGTACTGGAACAGTGCTTACAACTCATCACTACAATCTGGTGATGGTATGCCTCGTTTCGCTATGCACTTCTACAAAAACGACAAGCTAGATGGTCTTCTAAACAGCTTCTACAAAACAGCTGATAAGAACGAGCAGCTAGACATTGCACACGGTATTCAGCAAATCATCGCTGCAGACCAAGTGACAATCCCTGTGATGTCTGGTGCTTACATGTACCAATACAACACAACTCGCTTCACTGGTTGGTGGAACGAAGAAAATCCAAAAGGCCGTCCAAACATTTGGGCTGGTATTCCAGAGCGTCTACTTCATGTACTGGACCTAAAACCAGTTAAATAAGTAATCGTTCAATCCTTGCGGCGTAACCTCTTACGCCGCTTATAAAAATCCCCACACTCTCAATTGAAAGTATGGCGCTAGTCGTCAGGGGATTTTTCGTTCCAAATTTCGCTAGGAGCGACCTGAATCCAGAAACAGGGAAACAATCTGGGTGAGTAAGGTGTGAGTTATGGGTTATTTTTTAAGACGTTTGTCATTTTATTTTGTCGCGCTATTAGTTGCTGCGACGTTAAACTTTATTATTCCAAGAGCAATGCCTGGTGACCCCGTTACCATGATGTTTGCGAACGCTTCTGTACAAGTTACTCCAGAGCGTATTGCTGCAATGAAAGAACTATTAGGCTTCGTTGATGGCGGTCTACTGGTTCAATACGTAGCGTACATGAAGAACATTCTTAGCTGGGAACTTGGTACATCAATTCAATTCTACCCACTTTCTGTAAACACACTGTTGGGTGGAGCATTCGGTTGGTCGCTTTTCTTAGCAGGCACTGCAGTTATTCTTTCTTTCTCGATTGGCTCAATCCTAGGTATTTTCGCAGCGTGGAAACGCGGCAGTAAATACGATGCCTTCGTAACTCCAGGGATGCTGATTCTACAAGCTGTTCCTCAAGTTGTTATCGCGATGATTGCACTATTTACCTTTGCAATTGGCTTAAAGTGGTTCCCAACAGGTTACGCCTACACCGCAGGTACTATGCCAGATTGGACAAGCTGGGCATTCATTAAAGATGTCGCTTACCACGCCTTCTTACCACTGTTCTGTGCTTCTGTTGTTCAAATTGGTGGCTTCCTAGTAAACATGCGTAACAACATGATCAACCTACTAGCAGAAGACTACATCACCATGGCGAAAGGCAAAGGCCTGAGCGAAAACCGAGTGGTATTCAACTACGCAGCTCGTAACGCGATGCTACCAAGTGTGACTGCTCTTTCAATGTCTCTAGGTATGGCAATCGGTGGTCAGTTAATTATCGAAATCATCTTTAACTACCCAGGTCTTGGCAGCGTACTTTTCAACGCAATTAACGCTCGTGACTACCAAGTACTGCAAGGTCAGCTGCTTATCATGACGCTATTCATGCTGTTCTTTAACCTAGTTGCAGACATGCTTTACGTTGTTCTTGACCCTCGTCTTCGTAAGGGTGGTAAATAATCATGAAAGACTTTCTAAAACTCATTTGGCGTAACCCGATGGCCCTAACAGGCGTCATCATCCTAAGTATTTTTATTCTTGGTGCTATTGCGGCTCCATTGATCACCAAACATGTACCAGACAAACGTACAGGTAACCCACACGAATACCCTGGCTTCGTCGTTAAGTCTGCACAAACGAACCCTGACGGCTGGGTTGCTCAAAACCTAGCAGACGACCGTCGCACACTTATCATGTCTAAGAAGGCAGACCATGTACTGGGGACAACTCGTATGGGTCGTGACGTTTGGTCACAAGTGGTATACGGCGCACGTGTATCTCTGGCTGTAGGTTTTGGTGCGGGTCTAACCGTATGTTTACTCGCAACGGTTATTGGTGTTTCTGCAGGTTACTTCGGCGGCCGTGTTGATGATGTGCTAACAGCCGCAATGAACATCATGTTGGTAATTCCCCAATACCCATTATTGTTCGTAGTTGCAGCCTTTATTGGTGAGGCAGGGCCACTCACCATAACCTTGGTTATCGGCTTTATGTCCTGGGCTTGGGGCGCCCGTGTTGTTCGCTCCCAGACCTTAGCACTGCGTGAAAAAGAGTTTGTAAAAGCCGCTGAAGTTTTGGGTGAATCTTCATTCCGCATCATCTTCGTAGAGATTCTGCCAAACCTTATCTCTATCGTTGGCGCAAGCTTCATCGGTTCGGTGATGTACGCAATCATGATGGAAGCAACCATCTCGTTCTTAGGTCTTGGTGACCCGAACACCATCAGCTGGGGCATCATGCTTTACAACGTTCAAACCTCTTCATCAATGCTGATTGGCGCTTGGTGGGAACTATTGGCTCCTTGTATCGCACTGACACTACTTGTAACTGGTCTTGCTTTGCTTAACTTCGCTGTCGATGAAATTGCCAACCCGCAACTGCGTTCTCATAAAGGCATGAAGCGTTGGAAGAAACTAGCGGCACAAGACAAACAAGAACGAGAACCAGAACTACCACCACAAAATGCACTTTGGAGCGGAGATAAATAATCATGTCTGAACCACTAATTTCTATCCGCAACTTATGCGTGGATTACATCACAGAGTCTGGCGATGTTCGTGCGTGTAACAACGTAAGTTTCGACATCGCTCCAGGTGAAGTATTCGGCCTAGCTGGTGAATCTGGCTGTGGTAAATCAACGGTCGCTTTCTCTCTTATGCGTCTTCATAAGCCGCCCGCTTACATCAGTGGTGGTGAGGTTATTTTCAACGGTGAGAACATCCTTGAATACAGTGATGACCGTATGCAAGCGTTCCGTTGGAGCGAGATGTCGATGGTATTCCAAAGCGCGATGAACGCGCTCAACCCAGTCCTACCAATGGAAGAGCAGTTCTGTGACGTAATCATGCGTCACACCAACATGACTCGTGAGCAAGCTAAACAACGTGCTGAAGGTCTACTAGAAATCGTAGATATTCACCCGAGCCGATTGAGTGACTACCCTCACCAATTCTCTGGCGGCATGCGTCAGCGCTTAGTTATTGCTATCGCGTTGGCACTGAATCCAAAGCTGATCATCATGGATGAGCCGACAACCGCACTTGATGTGGTTGTGCAACGCGAAATCCTACAAAAGATTTATGCACTGAAAGAAGAGTTTGGCTTCTCGATTCTGTTCATCACCCATGACCTGTCATTGATGGTCGAGTTCTCTGACCGTATCGGCATCATGTACTCAGGTGAGCTAATCGAAGTGGCTAACTCTCAAGATATTCTAGAAAACCCTTACCACCCTTACACCAAAGGGCTGGGAAGTTCTTTCCCTCCACTGACAGGGCCAAAGACAAAACTAGCAGGTATTCCGGGCAACCCTCTGAACCTGTTAGAGATCCCTGAAGGGTGTCGTTTCCAAGCTCGTTGTGACCGTGTACATGAAACGTGTACCAAGGTACCAACCAAGCTGCGTTCTATCGACCCGGGACATTTGTCTAACTGCCACCTGTACGGTGACCCAATAGTACAAAGGAAGCTATAGCTTGCACGCTAACTCAGCGTGAATAACGAACAAGGCGGCTCGACCACCTAAAAACAAGCAAAGCGAATAAGGATTCTGGAGACAATTATGAGCAAAGATTTCGGTCAATTATTGGTTGAAGGCAAGAATGTCGTAAAAGACTTCCCAATAAGCAGTACCACAATTCAAACCCCAATGATGCGTGCGATTAACGACGTGTCATTCAAGATGTACAAAAGCCGCGGCTTAGCGGTCGTTGGTGAATCTGGTTCAGGTAAATCAACAACAGCAAAAATGATCGCGAAGATGTACGCGCCTTCAGGCGGTACGATTGAATACAAAGGCCGCGACATCCAAGAGATCTCAAGCAGAAAAGATCTTATGCACTATCGTGAAGGTGTGCAGATGGTATGGCAAGACCCGTTTGGTTCACTCAACCCAACACACAATATCTTCCACCATATTGCTCGACCACTGCTGATCCACAAGAAGGTGACTCCGGGCAATAAGAGAGAACTAGAAGAACGCGTTTACGATCTTTTAGAGCAAGTAGGCCTGATTCCACCAAAAGAGACAGCGAAGAAGTACCCTCACCAACTGTCTGGCGGTCAACGTCAGCGTGTCAACCTAGCACGTAACATCGCGGTTGGTGCTGAGGTTGTTCTAGCGGATGAGCCAACTTCAATGCTAGACGTTTCAATTCGTGCTGGTGTTTTGAACCTGATGGAAGAGATGAAGTTTGAGAAGCAAATGTCTCTGCTTTACATCACTCACGACATCGCAACGGCTCGTTACATTGCTGAAGATCTTTCAGTGATGTACGTCGGTCACATGGTGGAATGGGGCGATACCGACGACGTTATTGCTAACCCTCAACACCCTTATACCCAACTACTGGTTTCTGCCGTTCCAGATCCTAAGAAATCGATCCACGAACAATTGGCAGGTAACAAAGGTGAAATTCCACTTTGGACTCCAGTATCCGCAGGGTGCCCTTTTGCAGGCCGTTGTACTCACGCAATGGACAAGTGTAAAGAGCAACTACCGGGTGTGACTCAATTAGCCGATAACCACTTTGTTCGTTGTTACCTACACGAAAGCTAAACATTAAGACTGAGTTAGGGTCTGCGGGCCCTAACTATTCATATCCAAACCAATTCAGGTACCTAGCCAAAAGAAACTAGGACCTTTGGAGAACATTGATGCTGTTATTGACCAACCATATTGGCTACGAATCTTCGGCTCCCAAGCAGGCGATCTTACAAACTAAAAAGACTCGTTTATCGAGTACGACTGCACTTTTGGTGTGTGCCGACAACCATATTACTGTGGGCAACTTTGATGTTGTAAAGCAAGGCCGCGTAGCAAATTGGCATCAAGGACAATTCTTCACAATCGATTTCAGTTCATTCACCGAATCCGGTCGCTACTACCTGCGCTTTGATAACCTACGTTCAGAAGTGTTCGAGATTGGCAGCAACCTATTAATGAACCACACTTTTTCTGATGTGCTTCATTACTTTAAGTCTCAACGTTGTGGCGGCACTTTTGACAAGAAAGATCGACAAGCACAAATTCTCGGCACCGACAGATACGTCGATGTGCATGGTGGTTGGTACGATGCATCAGGTGATGTAAGCAAGTACTTTAGCCACCTGTCTTACGGCAACTACCTAAACCCACAACAGATTCCAATGGTAGTTTGGAACATGCTTAAAAGCGTGCGCTTAACCCGCGACAATCCAGACTTCCCTAAATTCTCCATGACTCGCCTAACAGAAGAAGCGCTATTCGGTGCTGATTTCTTGGTTCGTATGCAAGACGCGGCTGGATACTTCTACATGACAGTATTCGACAAGTGGAGCAAAGATATCAACCAACGCGATATCTGCGCGTACGCCACTCAAGAAGGCCATAAATCTACAGACTTACAAGCAGGCTATCGACAAGGGGCTGGTGTTGCTATTGCAGCATTAGCCGCAGCTTCTGAGCTTGAGGTTTCAGGCAGCTACTCTAGCCAAACCTATCTTGATACCGCAACCAAAGGTTACTGGCATCTTAAAGAGTACAACCTGCAATACCTAAACGATGGTGAAGAGAACATCATTGATGAGTATTGCGCCCTACTCGCAGCCAATGAGCTGTACCGAGTAACACAAGACGAACAATACCTTTCAGAAGCAAGAATTTGGGCGACTCGTTTAATCTCCCGCCAACAGTCGGATGACTCATTTGAGTACTTCTGGTCAGCAAACTCTGATGGCTCTCGTCCATACTTTCATGCAGCTGAAGCCGGCCTTCCAGTGATTGCTCTGTGTGAGTACATCGGCAATGAAACCGATACAGAGCTGAAAGAACGAGCTCGCGTTATTGTTGAACAAGCATGTCAGTTCGAAATCAATATCACCGATAAAGTAACCAACCCCTTTGGCTACCCAAGACAGTACGTTAAAAATGTTGATGGTGATAAGCGCGATGCTTTCTTCGTCGCTCAGAAGAACGAAACTGGCTACTGGTGGCAAGGTGAGAACGCACGTCTTGGTTCAATCGCAACCATGGCGTACTTAGTTCAGCCACACATTCAAGACAGCGAACTGCAAAAGCGTTTAATCCAACTTTCACAGAACAGCTTAGATTGGATCTTGGGGCTCAACCCATATCACATGTGCATGCTTGATGGTCACGGTCATAACAACCCAGACTACCTGCCGCAACTTGGTTTTTTCAATGCGAAAGGCGGTATTTGTAACGGCATCACCGCTGGCTTTGAAGATGACCAAGACATTGCGTTCAATCCACCAGAACAAAAAGATGACATGCTCCAAAACTGGCGCTGGGGCGAACAATGGATCCCTCACGGCGCTTGGTTCCTATTGGCAACCGCTGCGCAATTCAATTTCCTAACACAGCGTAAGGAGCAATAATCATGACTCTTTACTACGTAGGTATTGATGGTGGTGGCACTTCTTGTCGTGCGCGTATTCGTGATGACCAAGGCACACTCATTGGTGAAGCGAAAAGTGGCAGTGCCAACATCCTTTTGGGTGTTGATGTTGCGATGAGCTCAATTGTTGATGCGATCACTCAAGCGGCGCAGCAAGGGCAACTCGACTCAAATCACTTTTCCAATATGCATGTCGGCCTTGCACTGGCTGGCGCCGAGCAGAAATCGGCATGGTTCGACTTCATGGCTCAACCACACCCTTTCGCAAGTATGACGCTCAACACTGACGCTTATGGTGCTTGTATTGGCGCTCACAATGGTCAAAACGGCGCGATCATGATTGGTGGAACTGGCTCATGCGGCATCTATCTACAAGATGGTGAGCAGCACGTGGTTGGTGGTCGTGAATTCCCAATTTCCGACCAAGGTGGTGGCGCGGTTATGGGCCTTCGCTTGATTCAACAAGTTCTGCTTGCTGAAGATGGTATTCGCAACAAGACACCACTGACTCAACACGTGATGAACCATTTCGGTAATGATGTTGATGCCATCGTCGAATGGTCCAAAGGCGCGATTCCAAAAGACTACGGTCAATTCTCGCCAGTGATTTTTCAACTCGCTAGCGAAGGCGATGAGCTAGCTATCGAGATGCTCAAGCAAACCGCAGCTGATATCGAAATGTTTGTACTAGCACTGCATCGCAAAGGTGCGGACAAGGTATGCCTGATGGGCAGTATCGCTGAGCGCATTCTCAACTGGCTATCACCTCCAGTACAACAATGGATCGTTGAACCTCAATTTGACGCAATCGAAGGCGCATTGATGTTTGCCGGTAAACCACAACACAACTTGTATCAACAGGCTTAGCAGGGAAGTTATATGAATTATCGCATCGACTTAGCTGTTCTTTCTGAACAAAAAAATAACTGCAGATTTGGCCTTACGGTACATAACTTAAGTGATCTTGACGTAACAGATTGGTCACTGCATTTTGCGTTTGATCGATTCATCCTCCAGGAGAGTTTATCGCAGGGCGAGCTAACTCAAGTTGGCAGCTTTTGTTCGTTCAAACCAAGTACGTCAGTATTAAAGGCGAACAACCATTACTACCTTGAATTCAGCATTCAAAGCGCCCCATTCCGTTTCTATTCTGACGGTCTAAATGATGCCTTTATCCAAACGCATCACCAAGGCGAAACCGCAGTACTGCCAGTCGCGATATCACCTATTGTTCTGGCGTCACCATACCGTGAACGCAATCAGGTACCTGAAGTGAATGCTGCTGAGTTTGCATTGATTCCTCAACCAAACCAGATCGAACTTAAGCAAAGTAGCTTCGCCCTAAACAGCGAATGTAAGATTGAGGTTCAATCTCACCTTGCAGATAAAGCCGTCACTTGGCTAAAGCAAGAATTACTTTCTACCTTTGAACTGTCGATTTCGAATCAGCTTCCAACAGAAGAAAGCGATGACATTCTATTCCGCAGTAATCCGACTTTAGACGAAGCCGAATACAAACTCCGCATTACTGAACAACAGATAATTGTTGAATCAGGCAGCCAATCTGGTTTCACACACGCTGTAGCAAGTCTGATTCAATTGGTTCAACAACAGGATACCGAAAGCTTCTCTGTGCCATGTTGCAAAATCGCCGACCAACCACGCTTCAAATACCGCGGCATGATGTTGGACTGCGCTCGTCACTTCCATTCAGTGGAGCAAGTGAAGCGCTTAATCAACCAATTGGCGCACTACAAGTTCAACGTTTTTCATTGGCACCTAACTGATGATGAAGGTTGGAGAATCGAGATAAAGAGCCTACCTCAACTCACTGAAATCGGTGCTTGGCGTGGCCCTGACCATGCATTGGAACCACAATATACCCATATTGCTGAAAACTACGGCGGCTTCTACACACAGCAACAGATTCGCGAAGTTATTGAATACGCAGCGCAGCGCAGCATCACGGTTATCCCTGAGATCGATATCCCGGGACACTGCCGCGCCGCGATCAAATCATTGCCTGAGATGTTGGTAGAGCAAGCTGACACCACTCAATACAAGAGCATTCAGCACTACAACGACAACGTGCTAAACCCAGGCTTGCCAGGTACTTATCAGTTCCTAGATGCGGTTATTGAAGAAGTCGCAGAGCTCTTCCCGAGCGAATTGATTCACATGGGCGCAGACGAAGTACCACCGGGCGTGTGGACTAACAGCCCTGCAGCTCAAGCGCTGATGAAAGAGCACCAGTACCAAGACAGCAAGGACTTGCAAGGTCACCTATTCCGCTATGCCGAGAACAAACTTAAGCAACTAGGCAAGCGCATGGTCGGCTGGGAAGAAGCACAGCACGGCGACAAGGTGAGCAAAGAGACCATCATCTACTCGTGGCTCAGCGAAGAGGCCGCTGTGAACTGTGCACGCCAAGGCTTTGATGTGGTTCTGCAACCCGCACAATTTACCTATCTCGACATGACCCAAGATTATGCACCGGAAGAGCCGGGCGTAGATTGGGCTGCCGTTATCCCATTAGAACAAGCTTATACCTACGAAGCGCTTGCTGAGATATCCGACACCGACCCAATTCGTAAGCGGATTCGCGGAATTCAGTGTGCTCTATGGTGTGAGATCGTCACCAACCAAAAGCGTATGGATTACATGGTATTCCCAAGAATTAGCGCTTTAGCTGAAGGATGTTGGACACATAAAAACAACCGAAACTGGCTAGATTACCTATCTCGCCTAAAGGGGCATCTGCCATTACTCGACAGACTCAATGTTGATTATCGCAACCCTTGGAAAGCTCAATAAAACAAACCAAAGCGACACTCACCTCAAGTGATTGCTGACTCAAATTAAGGTGCTCAGTCAGATACGACTCAGCATCACTATTTAAAAATTAGCTGCATAGATGCAGTTTGTTAAAAAGGAAATGACAATGAAATACGGCTATTTCGATAACGACAATCGCGAATACGTCATCACTCGCCCTGATGTACCAGCACCTTGGACCAACTACCTAGGTACAGAAAAGTTTTGTACCGTGATTTCACACAATGCAGGCGGTTACTCGTTCTACAATTCTCCGGAATACAACCGTGTTACTAAGTTCCGTCCAAACGGCACATTTGACCGTCCAGGACACTATGTTTACCTACGTGATGATGAGACAGGTGATTACTGGTCTATCTCTTGGCAGCCAGTGGCAAAGAGCCTCGATGAAGCGAACTACGAAGTTCGTCACGGCCTGTCATACTCAAAGTTCAAATGTGAGTACAGCGGTATTACCGCAACGAAGACGCTATTCGTACCTAAAGGTGAAGATGCAGAAGTTTGGGACGTTGTACTAAAGAACAACACTGATAAGCCACGTACTATCAGCACTTTCTCGTTTGTTGAGTTCTCTTTCAGTCATATTCAATCGGATAACCAAAACCATCAGATGTCTTTGTACTCTGCGGGCACGTCTTACCAAGAAGGTGTTCTGGAATACGATCTGTACTACAACACTAACGACTTTGAAGGCTTCTACTACCTAGCTTCAACTTTCTCGCCAGACAGCTACGATGGCCAACGTGACAACTTCCTTGGCATGTACCGTGATGAAGCTAACCCAATTGCGGTTGAAAACGGTAAATGTTCTAACAGCGCTCAAACCTGTTACAACCACTGTGGTTCTCTGCATAAGCAATTTACCATTCAACCGGGTGAAGAAGTTCGCTTTGCCTATGTACTAGGTATCGGTAAAGGCAACGGTGAACGCCTACGCGAGAAGTACCAAGATACAGCAAACGTTGATGCAGCTTTCCAAGGCATCAAAGATCACTGGGACGAGCGTTGCAACAAATTCCAAGTTAAGTCTCCAAACGAAGGCTTAGACACAATGATCAACACGTGGACACTATACCAAGCAGAAACTTGTGTGGTGTGGTCGCGCTTTGCATCATTCATTGAAGTTGGCGGCCGTACTGGTCTTGGTTACCGTGATACTGCACAAGATGCGATCTCAGTACCTCATGCCAACCCACAAATGACTAAGAAACGTATTATCGACCTGCTTCGTGGCCAAGTGAAAGCGGGCTACGGTCTGCACCTGTTCGATCCAGACTGGTTCGACCCAGAGAAAGCAGACGTTGAGCCATCGAAATCACCAACGGTTGTTCCAACACCGTCAGATGACGACAAGATCCACGGCATCGAAGATACTTGTTCGGATGATCACTTGTGGATCGTCCCAACCATCATCAAATACGTGATGGAAACCGGTGAGCACGACTTCTTTGATGAAGTGATCCCCTACGCAGACGGCGGCGAAGCGACTGTTTACGAACACATGAAAGCAGCACTGAACTTCTCTGCTGAATACGTAGGTCAAACAGGTATCTGTAAAGGTCTACGTGCTGACTGGAATGACTGTTTGAATCTAGGTGGCGGTGAATCTTCAATGGTTTCATTCCTACACTTCTGGGCTCTACAAGAGTTCCTAGACTTAGCTAAGTTCCGCAATAACGACGCTGATGTTGCTAAATACACTGAAATGGCTGCGAATGTTCGCGAAGCGTGTGAAACACACCTTTGGGATGACGAGGGTGGCTGGTACATCCGTGGTCTAACTAAAAATGGCGACAAGATCGGTACAGCTCAACAAGCTGAAGGTCGTGTACACCTTGAGTCAAACACACTAGCGGTTCTGTCTGGTGCGGTTTCTCAAGAGCGCGGCGAGAAAGCGATGGACGCAGTCGATGAGAACCTATTCTCTGAATACGGCCTGCACCTAAACTCTCCATCATTCGCGACACCAAACGATGACATCGGCTTCGTAACTCGCGTTTACCAAGGCGTAAAAGAGAATGGCGCTATCTTCTCTCACCCAAACCCATGGGCTTGGGTAGCAGAAGCGAAACTTGGCCGTGGCGACCGCGCGATGAAATTCTACGATGCGCTTAACCCGTACAACCAAAACGACATGATTGAAACACGTTACGCAGAACCATACTCGTACGTGCAGTTCATCATGGGTAAAGACCACCAAGACCACGGCCGTGCAAACCACCCTTGGTTAACCGGTACTTCTGGTTGGGCTTACTTTGCGGTAACCAACTTCATTCTTGGTGTTCGAACAGGCTTCGAAGGCTTAACTGTCGATCCTTGTATTCCAACGGATTGGCCAGAATTCGAAGTTACTCGTCAATGGCGCGGTGCGACTTACAACATCACAGTGCAAAACCCGAATGCAGTAAGCAAAGGTGTTGCATCTATCACGATCAACGGTGAGTCAGTTGAAGGTGCAATTCCAGTACAAGCAGAAGGCAGCGTGAACGATGTTGTCGTTGTTCTAGGCTAGTCACTCAATTTAACGAACAGCTCTTGTCTCAAGTCTTTACAGGCTTGAGACAATGAGACTAAAAGGATTTTCTAATGATTAAATTTGGTACAGGTGGCTGGCGCGCTTTCATTGGTGAAGAGTTCACGAGAGAAAACGTTCGCCTTGTGGCACAAGCCCTCGCAAACATCATCAACAACGAAAATGCAGCCAAGAACGGATTTGTGATCGGCTATGACCGTCGCTTCCTTTCCGATAAAGCCGCATGTTGGTTTGCTGAAGTATTAGCTGCTAACAACATCAAAGTGAGCTTCATTGATAAGTTCGTCCCAACTCCTATTGTGATGTTCCAAGCAAAAGAGATGGGCTGCACCTACTCGGCATGTATTACCGCTTCTCACAACCCAGCGGACTACAACGGCATTAAGATCTTCATTGAAGGTGGCCGTGATGCTGATGAGATCATCACAGAGAAGATCGAACAGCAGATTGCAACCCTAACAAACGAAGATGTTATTCGTGTCGATTTCGAGCAAGCGTTGAATGACAAAGAGATCGAAATCATCAACCCGATGAACGACTTTGTGGATTCGATCATCAACTTTATTGATATCGATTCGATCAAAAAAGCCAACCTACGCGTACTGATTGATCCTATGTTTGGTGTAGCAAAAAATGCTCTACAAACGGTTCTGATCAACGGTCGCTGTGATGTTGATGTCATCAATGATGGCAAAAACCCAGATTTTGGTGGCTTGATGCCATCGCCAAATGCCGCAACGCTCTATCGCTTGAAGCACTTAGTAGCCGCTGAAGGTTATGACATCGGTATCGGTACCGATGGCGATGCCGACCGCTTAGGCATTATCGATGAGAAAGGTCGCTTCATTCATCCTAACGAAGTGTTATTGCTGCTTTACTACTACTTGCTGGAATACAAAGGTTGGAAGGGCTCTGTCGTGCGTAACATCGCAACCACACACCTGCTAGATAAAGTGGCGGCTGATCACGGCGAGAAGAGCTTTGAGGTTCCGGTAGGCTTTAAACATATCAGCTCGCAAATGGAAGCCGATGACTCACTGATTGGTGGAGAAAGCTCAGGTGGTTTAACCATTCGTGGTCACATCAAAGGTAAAGACGGCGTATTTGCTTCTAGCTTGCTGGTTGAAATGATCAGCGTGACGGGCAAAAAGCTGTCTGAACTGCTTGATGAGATCTATTCCAAATACGGCTATGCCTACACTGCTGAAGGCGACTGCAAGTTTAAGCCTTCAGAGAAAGAAGCACTCTACACCAAGATCTATGTAGAGAAGCAACTGCCTGAATTTGAATACGAAATTGAAAAAGTCAGCTATGAAGATGGTGCCAAGGTGTACTTCAAGAATGGCGGCTGGGTAATTGCTCGCTTCTCAGGAACAGAGCCGTTACTACGAATCTTCGCAGAAATGGAAGATAAAGACACTGCAGAACGTGTTCTTCAAAAAGTGAAAGACTTCCTCTCTCTATAGGCTTATAGAGTGCAGCAGTTTTGTATGGGATTTAACAAATCACTGCCTTGTTAAAGCCTATAGGTGAAGAACTCTTGCCCAGTACTTTAATTAAAGTGCTGGGCTTTTTTATCGTGATTCTTGTAACGATTAGTATCGTGTTGTATCCCTTTAAAAAGCCAACACGCCTTTGGTATCGACTTTTACGTTTACTGGCATACCCACTTCAAGCGCTTCTGATGAGGTTGCCAACAACTTCTGACCATGAGCTTCAATAACATAGCGACAGTGGTCGCCCATAAATTGCTGTTCTAGCACTGAAATAGCGCTGTCTTGCTCATAACTTGCTTGGATCTGCTGTGGCCTTAGTAACAACGAACATTCCGATCCCACTTCAATCTGAGTTTGTGCTTTAGCTTCTATCACGCCTAAGCTTGTTTCAAATTCATTTCCTGAAATACGCTGTGCATTCAGATAACTGCCACCACCCAAGAAATCAGCAACGAACTTACTCGAAGGGTGGAAATACAACTCAGATGCCGAACCATACTGTTCAATCACACCATGGTTCATTACAGCCATCTTATCTGCGAAAGCAAATGCCTCTTCGCGACTATGAGTCACAAAAATAGCGGTAACACCCTGCTTCTTAAAGATCTTACGAATTTGAGAAATCAGCTCATGACGAACTTGAGTATCGATGTTCGAGAATGGTTCATCTAACAACAGTAAGTCAGGTTTGTATGCCAAAGATCGGGCAATCGCAACACGCTGTTGTTGACCACCAGAAAGTTGATGTGGGTATCGGTCACCGAACTCATCTAAATGAACCAGTTCCAACATCTCTTGAACTTTCTCTTTCTTTTGTTGCTCAGAGAGCTCTTTAAGGCCAAAGCCAACATTCTGGTTTACCGTCAAGTGCGGAAACAGGGCGTAATCTTGGAAAATCATACCTATGTTTCGTTGCTCAGGTGGCAACCAATTATCGCTGTCATCGATAGTTTGACAGTTCAGGCTCATTACACCGCTACTCAATGGAAGTAGACCGGCAATCGCCTTAAGTAAGGTGGTTTTTCCGCAGCCACTAGCACCAAGAAGACAAACAATTTCACCATGCTCTACTTCTAACGAGAGCGCTTCCAAGATAGTTTGCGACTCATATTTACAAGTCAGATCTTTAATTGATAATGCACAACTCATTAGTGTTTCTGCTCCAAAGAACGGTTTACGATGATCAGAGGAATTAAACCCACCAACACCAATAATACAGCAGGCATTGCCGCCAATTCTAGGTGCTCATCTGAGGCATAGTTATAAACGTAAGTCGCCAATGTTTCGAAATTGAAAGGACGTAGCAGCAATGCCGCATTCAACTCTTTCATTGATTCGATAAACACCAGTAAACCTGCGATCAACGCACCGCGTTTAATCAAAGGTAAATGAACACGACGTAACATCTGGTTGGTATTGCAACCCATAGTTTTAGAAGCCAAATCCAATGAAGGAGAGATTTTACTCAAGCTACTTTCAACACTGCCAATCGCCACGGCAGAGAAACGCACGACCATCGCAAAAATAAGCGCAAACATAGAGCCAGAGAAAATCAGCCCCGGGCGCCCCCACTCCATCACTTTCGCAATATCATTGACTAAGTGATCCATGAACAGCACAGGCACCATCACACCAATAGCCAACACGGTGCCTGGAACGGCATAGCCCATCGAAGCGAGACGCATATAAGCCTGATTTTTCTTACTCGGGCTAACACGTTGATTGAAGTTAACAATCATCGCTACAATTACACCAATAATTGCCGCTACCACCGACACATAAAGGCTGTTAACCGCATACTCTCTGAATTCAGGCGTCCAACTTTGTGCAAAGTATTTGTAGGCATAGATCATCAACTGGCCTAGAGGGAATAAGAATGCAACGCACACTAATCCCCAGCACCAAAATAGTGCCAACCACTTCTTCCAACCGGACAGGTCGTAACGAAAGTCTTCACGGCTGCTGAATTGATTCTGGAACAGTTTCTGTTTACGACGACTGTAGCGCTCTGAACTCAACAGTAGGATCACGATAACCAGCATAATTGCCGATATTTTCGCAGCAGCCGTTAAACTTGAGTAACCTAACCAGGTATCGTAAACCGCTGTCGTTAAGGTGTTGACTGCAAAGTAACTCACGGTACCAAAGTCACCAATGGTTTCCATTGCAACAAGTGATAGACCTACGGCCATTGATGGGCGAACAAGTGGCAACGAGATACGACGAAAACTTTCCCAAGGTGAGCATTTTAGCAAACGAGCGGATTGCAGTAAGGAGACGTTTTGCTCCATAAATGCCGCTCGGCACAGCAAGTAAACATAAGGATAGAGAACGAGAGACAGAACAATAATAGCACCAGATAAGGTTCTAATATCCGGGAACCAATACTCACCAGGTCCCCAACCAGTAAGATTTCGCAGTAGAACTTGAACAGGGCCAGCAAAGTCGAACCAATCGGTAAAAATATACCCGACAATATAGCCTGGCATTGCTAATGGCAGTACCAGCGCCCATTGCAAAACCCGCTCGCCCGGTACACGGCACATTGCCATAATCCAAGCAGACGAAATACCAAAAACCAAAGACAGGAACATGGTTCCTATGACTAAAACCACCGTATTGTAAGCATAGGTGAGCATCACTGTGGACATCAGATGAGAAAATAGCTCATCTGTTTCTCCAACAGCCGTCGTAAAAATCGCTAAGATCGGTAAAACCAGCAAGACAGCAATGACGCCGCTACTGGTGTTCCATAAATAATTCTTTTCTTTCATCGCCTAACTACAACGAGGCTTAATGAAACACAAATGCATTTGCAAATACATCTCATATCCTTTTAATGGTGGGGTTATTTATACCCATATACTGTAACGACTTCAAGGTGAGATGCTCATAACTCAAGGGATCAACAGCTAGCTTTGTATCAAAAAGTGATTTTCCAAAAACAAACAACCTCAAGTGACCAAAAATGGTGACTTGAGGTTGTCATTTTACTTGGGCCGAAGCCTACAGTAATAAATTAAAGATCAAACTTAACTTCGTCTAATAGTTTGATTGCTGCTGCGTGATGGTCAGCAATTTGGTCTAGAGAAATTGTATCTGCTTTGAATTCACCCCATGAAGCAACAAGCTCAGAAGGTTTAACATCAGCTTTCACTGGGTATTCATAGTTCACTTCTGCGTACATGCTTTGTGCTGTGTTACCCGATAGGAATTCCATTAGCTTAACGGCATTCTCTTCGTTTGGAGAGTATTTAGCCATTGCCATACCAGAGATATTCACGTGAGTACCCGTTGTCTCTTGGTTAGGGAAGTTAATGTAAACAGCGTCAGCCCAAGCTTTTTGCTCTTTATCGTTAACCATCTTGCCTAGGTAGTAGCTGTTACCAAGAGCAACATCACATAGGCCTTCTTTAATCGCTTTAACTTGTGCTCGATCGTTGCCTTGAGGCTTGCGTGCTAGGTTAGCTTTTACGCCTTCTAGCCACTCTTTCGTTTCAGCTTCACCTTTGTGAGCTATCATCGAAGATACTAGAGAAACATTGTATGGGTGCTTACCGCTACGCGTACAGATCTTGCCTTTAAATTCAGGCTTAGTTAGATCTTCGTAAGTAAACTCCTCCCCTAGACGACCAACACGGTCACGAGAAGAGTAAACGCTACGTGTACGTGTTGTTAGAGCGAACCACTCATTGTTTGTATCTTGGTATTGAGCAGGAATATTCTTTTCAAGAACTTCGCTTTCAACAGACTGAACTAAACCTTGTTTAGTTAGCTCAGATAGACGACTGATGTCTACAGTTAACACTACGTCTGCAGGGCTGTATTCGCCTTCTTGAGCTAACTTTTCTGCTAAACCTTTTTTAGCAAACTTAACGTTTACTTTAATGCCAGTCTCTTTTGTGAATTCCTTGAACATTGGTTCAACTAGGAAAGGTTGACGGTAAGAGTATACGTTCACTTCTTCCGCAGCCATTGCAGCAGGGGCAATGACACTACACGCTAGAGCTGAAAGTGTTAGCAGTTTTTTCATGGTAAAATCCTTTATATCGAAATGATAATCTATATCAGTTGCGTTATTATATTCATCAGTAACACAATTACAATGATGTCCGACAAAAAAATTGTTCGCTCTGCATCATCAGCCTCGCACTTTTGTAACAATTCATTTCAAAGTGACCGCTTATTCTTGCGAAGAGTTGCCGGCTAGCTCGGTTTATCTACATCAATCAAAACTACTCGACCATTAATAACAAAACCCCACAACCAATGGCTATGGGGTTTGCTTTGTCCTGCCTAACCCGTTCAGATTAGACAAATACTATTGATTATTTTACTGATACAAACTCTGGGTAAGCGCCGACACCACAATCGTGCATGTCCATACCTTCTAGCTCTTCATCTTCACTAACACGAATACCGATTGTTGCTTTAAGCACTGCCCATACCGCTAGGCTCGCACCGAATACCCATGCGAAGATTACGGCAGCACCCAATAGTTGAGCACTAAACGTTGCGTCAGTATTACTCAGTGGCACTGCCATTAGACCGAAGAAACCACACACACCGTGCACTGAGATAGCACCAACTGGATCATCAATCTTAGCTTTATCTAAAGCGATGATGCTGAACACAACTAGCGCACCAGACACTGAACCAATAGCCACAGCGAACAGAGGAGATGGAGATAAAGGGTCTGCAGTGATTGCTACTAGGCCAGCTAACGCACCGTTAAGAATCATTGTTAGGTCTGCTTTGCCCCAAGTCGTTTTACATACTAGTAGTGCTGCGATTGCGCCTGCTGCTGCTGCTGCGTTGGTGTTAAGGAAGATTTGACCCACTGCTGTCGCGTTCTCGAAATCTGAAACCATCAGTTGAGAACCACCGTTGAAACCGAACCAACCAAACCAAAGAATAAATGTACCTAGTGTTGCAAGCGGCATGTTTGAACCAGGAATCGGGTAGATTTCACCGTTCTTACCATATTTACCTTTACGAGCACCAAGTAGTAGAACACCTGCTAATGCAGCTGCTGCACCGGCCATATGTACAATACCCGAACCTGCAAAGTCACTGAAACCCGCTTCTGATAGGAAACCACCGCCCCAAGTCCAGTAACCTTCAACTGGGTAAATGAATGCTGTTAGTACTACCGAGAAGATAAGGAACGACCAAAGTTTCATACGCTCAGCAACTGCACCAGATACCACCGACATTGCAGTTGCAACGAATACTACCTGGAAGAAGAAGTCTGATTCTAGAGAGTGGTCTGCGCCTTCACCTTGAGTACCAATCAGAGTACCGAATGATGGCAACCAACCGCCTTCGCCGTTGTCGACATACATGATGTTGTAACCAACCACTAAGAACGCTGTACAAGCAATTGCGTACAAGCAGATGTTCTTAGTTAAAATTTCAGTGGTGTTCTTTGAACGAACTAGGCCAGCTTCTAACATTGCGAAGCCTGCTGCCATCCACATTACCAACGCACCTGAAATGAGGAAGAAAAAAGTGTCTAGTGCGTAACGTAGTTCCGTTACTGTTGTTGTAAGTTCCATATTAAAGTCTCCAGTCCTTGTTATTCTTTAAAGTGCATCAGCATCCATTTCACCAGTACGGATTCGTACGGCTTGGCTTAGGTCATACACAAAAATTTTGCCGTCGCCGATTTTTCCGGTATGTGCCGCTTGGCTAATCGCTTCAACAACTCGGTCAACATTTTCAGCTTGGGTAGCAATCTCTAGCTTCACCTTTGGTAGGAAGTCCACTTGGTACTCTGCACCACGATACAATTCAGTGTGTCCCTTCTGACGACCAAAGCCTTTCACTTCAGAAACAGTCATACCTTCAATACCCACATCAGAGAGCGCTTCGCGTACATCGTCTAATTTGAATGGCTTAACAATGGCATTTATTAATTTCATATTCTTTCCTTAAATTCTTACTTAATCCGTTAATTCTCTTATAACAATCCAAGTAGCGTGCCAAAACATTAAGCACTTGATTTAAAACAATATATACATAATAGGACTATAAAAACGAAAAAGGCCGCACCAATATGGTGCGGCCTTTTCACTATCTTAATGCGTAATGCTCTTACTTGCTCCAGTTTTGGGCAACGGAGCCTTCAAAGCTCAGAATGGCTAACAGATAAGTGTTAGAAACTAGTAACCTAAAAAATCCATCCAGCGTTCGATGAGTAGTTCAAAGTCATCGATTCCACAGCTTGCTTGGCTTTCACAGTTATAGAAGTCGAACTCACTGCCCTCTTCCATTTCTTGCTCATGCGCTAACACGTTTTCTTGAATCGTTACTTCATCTTCATTAATCGCTAGGCTGATCTCTTTGCCAAGTAACGTTACTTCGTTGCTCAGATCCTGTCGTGACTGCTCAATAAGCGCCATCACATGATCCAGTTTCTGCTTATCTTTACCAATCTCTTCTTGTAACCAACGGCCAACGATTTCATGCCCCATACTGCATTTCACGTAGTACTCACCCATCAAAGTGTTTCTTGTAAATTCGAATTCCATAGTGGCTCCACGCAGTGACTGCAGACAGGGTTAAAAATGAGGCGAGAGTATATAGCGAAGTCATCAAGAGATCGAGTCGCTCGTCGTCCAGCATTCAGACATAAAAAAACGCCTACCGAAGTAGACGCTCTATCATTTGGGTTCCTCTAAATAGTTGGAGTGGCAGCTAGGCGACAAGTACGTTCATCCCTATGAGCATAGAAGCTCTATGTGATTAGGGTGAACGTACGCAGTCAACAACGCTGCCGCTACAAATATGACGAGGAACTAGGCTGGTTCTTGGAAAATAACCGTATCGGCTTTCTCCGTGTACTGACCCATTTTATGGAAGTTCAGGTAACGGTATGTATCTGCAGCCGTTGCATTGATCTTATCAGCGTACTCTAGGTACTCTTCTTTCGTTGGAATACGACCAAGAATCGCACCTACCGCAGAAAGCTCAGCAGACGCTAGATAAACATTCGCGCCAGTACCCAAACGGTTCGGGAAGTTACGAGTAGAGGTAGACATTACTGTCGACTTGTCTGCAACACGCGCTTGGTTACCCATACATAGTGAACAACCCGGAGTTTCGATACGGACCCCAGCACGACCGAAGATACCGTAGTAGCCTTCTTCTGTTAGTTGGTCTTTATCCATCTTAGTTGGCGGAGCCACCCAGAGACGAGTGCTTAGCGAGCCGTTGAACTCTTCAAGCATTTTACCTGCAGCACGGAAGTGACCGATGTTCGTCATACAAGAGCCGATGAACACTTCTTGGATCTCAGTACCTTGAACGTCAGATAGAAGACGTGCATCATCTGGATCGTTTGGTGCACATAGGATTGGCTGATCGATGTCAGCAAGGTCAATCTCGATAACGTGAGCGTATTCAGCATCTGAGTCAGCAGATAGCAATTCAGGGGTCGCTAACCACTCTTCCATTGCCGTGATACGGCGCTCAATCGTACGAACATCACCGTAGCCTTCAGCGATCATCCACTTAAGCATAACGATATTAGAGTTCAGGTATTCAGAGATAGACTCTTCAGAAAGCTTCACTGTACAGCCAGCTGCCGAACGCTCAGCAGATGCATCAGAAAGCTCAAACGCTTGCTCAACAGATAGGTGTTCAACACCTTCAATTTCTAGTACACGACCAGAGAATTCGTTGATCTTACCTGCTTTTTCTACCGTTAGTAGACCTTGCTTGATACCGTAAAGAGGAATGGCATGTACTAGGTCACGTAGCGTGATACCCGGCTGCATTTCGCCTTTAAAACGAACCAAGATAGATTCAGGCATATCAAGAGGCATTACACCCGTTGCCGCAGCAAATGCTACTAAGCCTGAGCCCGCAGGGAATGAAATACCCAGAGGGAAACGAGTATGCGAGTCACCACCTGTACCTACAGTATCAGGAAGAAGCATACGGTTTAGCCATGAGTGGATAACACCATCACCTGGGCGTAGTGAAACACCGGCACGGTTCATGATGAAATCAGGCAGCGTGTGGTGCGTGTTTACGTCAACCGGCTTCGGGTATGCCGATGTGTGACAGAAAGACTGCATGACTAGGTCTGCAGAGAAACCAAGACACGCCAGATCTTTAAGCTCATCACGAGTCATAGGACCAGTCGTATCTTGAGAACCGACTGTCGTCATTTTAGGTTCACAGTACTGACCAGCACGCACACCTTCAACGCCACATGCTTTACCAACCATCTTCTGAGCTAACGTGTAGCCTTTATCAGATGCAGATGGGTCGATTGGTTTAGCAAACAGATCGGTTTCTTCTAGGCCTAGAGCGTCACGAGCGCGACCCGTTAGACCACGACCGATGATCAGTGGAATACGGCCACCAGCACGCACTTCATCGAGAAGTACTTTGCTTAGCTCAAAGTTTGAAATTACAGAACCGTTCTTGTGAACAACACCTTCGTACGGGTAGATATCAATGATATCGCCCATGTTCATGTCTTGTACGTTCAGTTCAATGGGTAGTGCGCCTGAGTCTTCCATTGTGTTGTAGAAGATCGGTGCAATTTTACCACCAAGACAAACACCGCCAGTACGCTTATTTGGTACGAATGGGATGTCTTCCCCCATGAACCAAAGTACTGAGTTTGTTGCCGATTTACGTGAAGAACCAGTACCAACAACATCACCAACGTAAGCCAGTGGAATGCCATCTTTTTGCATTTCTTCAATTTGATTGATTGGACCAACGCTACCCTGTTCATCAGGAGTAATGCCATCACGTTCCATCTTCAGCATCGCTTTCGCGTGTACTGGGATATCAGGACGTGACCAAGCATCAGGTGCTGGAGATAGGTCATCGGTGTTAGTTTCACCGGTAACTTTAAATACTTTAACGGTGATCTTGTCCGCTACTTTATCTTTAGCTGTAAACCATTCGGCATCAGCCCAAGATTGAAGTACTTGTTGCGCTGAAGCATTGCCTGCTTTCGCTTTCTCTTCTACGTCGTAGAACGCGTCGAACATCAGTAGAGTATGAGACAGAGCTTTAACAGCGATAGGTGCAAGCTCAGCATCGTCTAGTAGAGATACTAGAGATTCGATGTTGTAACCGCCTTGCATAGTACCAAGCAATTCTGCAGCTTTTGCTTTACTTACTAGTGGAGAAGCTACTTCACCTTTAGTGATAGCCGTAAGGAAGCCAGCTTTTACGTAAGCAGCTTCATCTACACCCGGTGGAATGCGATTTTCTAGTAGGTCAAGAATGATTTCTTCTTCACCTTGAGGTGGATTCTTCAGAAGTTCAACTAGGCCAGCTACCTGCTCAGCATCTAGTGGTTTTGGAACAACTCCTTCGGCAGCACGTTCTTCGACGTGTTTACGGTAGGCTTCAAGCACGACTTTTTTCCTCTCATTGCGGTTCACTTCTTCCCTTCATAATTGTTAGTAAAATAAAGAAGTGAACATCCTTGGAAACTTGGCTCTCCATTGCCATTTTTGTCATTCAATTTGTATTGATGAGCGGCGTCATAGAGGCCAAACTGTGGGCGGTAGAATAGCAAATTTAACGTTAAATTAAAATCTTATCATTTTGACCAACATAGCAAGTTAAGACGAAAGTCCCACTATTTTTGCCTAATTACGCAGTAAAATGGCAGCTCTACGCATGATTATTTGTAGGAAGTACCTACAATCAAATACACCGAATCATAGTTATCTTCGGTTCGGCCATAAGCCAAAATGATCGGTCCTATTGGTGAATCGACCCCCGCAAAAACGGAGCCCGCGGTGAACATTGGTGCTTCATCAAGTCTTAAATCATTGTTTGACCAAACACCACCATGTTCAATGGAAGCACCCACATAGAATGGTGACTCAAAGAGACCAAAGTCATTTTCAAACCACTTATAGCGGTAAATAAGACTCGTATAAGCTAAGTTCTGACCGATCATACTATTCCTAGGAATACCAGATAGGTTTAGGAAACCACCGAGCTCTTTGGGATCGATAGGAAAAACCGAGTTTTTGCTTTCTACGATACCGTAATCAAGCTTTGCGACTAAAGTATGCTTCTCAATACTTTGTGCCGCCATGAAATTAGCCGAAAACTCATAGACGGTATCGCTCTCCGAGATTAATTCCGAATTTTCGATAGACGAATCATTCTCAAAATCATCATGAGAGACAAGGTACTCCAAATCGACAAAATAACCTTCGGTCGGCAAACTAAAGTTATCTAATGTATCGAGTCGATAGCTAATGAAGCCGCCAATACGAGTGTACCCGCCATTACCAAGATAAGGCAGCGAAGATACCTCCACATCACCATCGGTATAGCGAGCACCAAATTTAAGTTCTTGCCACAAAGTGGGTTGATAACCTAATGCTAACTCACCCACATACTCTTTATAAGACATGGGAAAGTAGTTTTGAGTTACATCCAATGTAGGCTCTTCGATCTCATCAATATCAACGGGTAAATTTCTTTGTTGATTACTATAAGCAAGAGATGCCGACGTGAATAGCTTTTGACTTGAGAAGAATGGGGAAAAAAGTTCAGCCTCTATACGCTTATCTGTACCCATCTCAACGTTGGTTCTTAGTTCTGCACCGTGTGAGTTGATATCGGTAAAATTAGCAGATACACCAAGCGAATACTGGCTCTCTGTTGAAAAGTCATCTTCAAGGAAAAAACGGAAATTGAGGTAATTAGGCCCCCAAGATTTTTCGTTCACATCGACCTGAAGTTGATCTTCGCCATCGACATTTTCGAACTCATAGGTGATCAACTCAAATCGGTCTAAGGCATACAGATCTTGCACTTTTGATTCAATTTCACTGGTCTTCAGAATCTCACCAGAATCGAGGTTCAAGCGGTTCTCAATCAGCTTATCGGTGTAATGAGTATTATTGTTGATAACAACCCTATCGACGACAGTCTTATCGCCATGTTTCAGCTGCTTTCGAGCTTGCTGCTTATGATCGATATACTTCTGATAGTCTGCGTTAGAGAGTGACAGCTTAGAAAGCTCAGAGCTGTTCTGGATCGCTGCGTCATAACCGGCTTGGTAGGCACCCGGCATTTTATCGAATTCTGTCGTCTCCATTTGCCCAACATCAGGGCGTAAAAAAACATCATCATCCGTCAGTGTCTCAGCTTGCTCTTGAGTGCTGCGTTGGACCAGATAATTAGAAAGTTGGTTAGCTGCCGCTAGAAAATTCGTGAAGTCTTCTTTGCCTTTGTAATTGGTACTGATATCCACCGCAATGACAATGTCCGCTCCCATCGCTCTGGCAACGTCGACTGGCATATTATTGGTGACACCGCCATCAACCAGCATTCGACCATCTAGAGAGTAAGGGGGAAGCGCGCCGGGTACCGACATACTCGCCATCATGGCATCAACAAGGTGACCATGGTCGATGACCACCTCTTCAAGTTCGATGATGTCGGTTGCGACGGAACGGTATGGAATAGCAAGATGATCAAAAGAGTCGAGTGGAGATAGGTTACCTGTGGTCTCTCGCAGAATACGCAACATATTCTGACCTTGCACAACCCCTTTACTTGCTTTGATTTCGCCCCAACCTAAACCGAGGTCAGTGTTCAGTTGGTAGCGGTCTTCATATTCTTTGTCACGTACACGGCGATCACTACGGTTAACACGATCACGATAACCGCGATTCCAATCGACTGTATAAATAAAGCTCTCAATCTCGTCTGCGCTCATCCCTGTCGCATAAAGGCCACCAACGTATGAGCCCATACTAGTACCAGTAATGTAATCAACCGGGATTTGCATTTCTTCTAGGGCTTTAAGCACTCCAATGTGAGCTGCACCTTTGGCCCCACCACCAGCAAGAACGACAGCAACGGTTGGCCTTTTATGAGCTTGTTCAGCCTTCTGAGGTTGATCAACCTGTGTCACGGTAGATGCAAACAGCTGAAAACTGATCACAGTACCGACAATGCCTAAGCCGCTCACCATCCAACGAGAAATCATTCTTTACACTATCCTTGTCATTCTTTTCTGTTACGACTTTACCACTGAAAAAGCTTCTTTAGCCACTGTTTTGGTTGACTTTCACAGCTCTTTTTAATCTTTCCACTTTCATCCCAAACCGGCAATTTAACGGCACCATCACAGTCAAATTCTAAAGCCCCTTGAGCGGTTCGAGTAAAACTTGCCGTCGCAATTCCATTAGGCCAAGGCAATATTAACTGCTCTGGTGTTCTCTGTTTCAAATAATCGGCATAAACACGTAACGCGCCACTGGAGCCCGTTAGTTTAGTCGGCTTATTATCATCACGCCCTAACCAGATGGTGGTAACTTCACGGCCATCAACACCCACAAACCAACTGTCTCGGCTGTCGTTACTGGTGCCTGTTTTACCGGCTAAACCAGCCCATGCAAACTGACCTTGTAGGAAGCGCCCCGTGCCTTCCGACACACCACGCTTCATCGCGTAGGTGGTTAGCCAAGCCGCTTGCTGGTCAACGCTCTGTGATACACGAGGAATCGACTGATACAGAACCTCACCATCATTATCAACCACCGAACGAAGCGCAGACAAAGGTGCGATACGGCCAGAGTTGGTGATGGTTTGGTACATCTGTGCCACCTGGAACGGAGTCAGTGAGAACGAACCCAAAAACATCGATGGCACTGGACGAATTTCATTCTTATCGACGCCCAGTTTTCCAATCGTATCGGAGACGCTATCAATGCCTAACTGCATACCTAAACGAACCGTAGGTACGTTATAAGACTTAGAAAGCGCCACATACAAGGGCACATCTCCACGGAACTTACGATCGAAGTTTCTTGGGCTCCACACACTTCCTTTGCTGCCTTTCAAGCTTAATGGCGTATCCATCAATGTTGTCGCAAGTGTGTACTTGTCAGGTTGTTCCAATGCGGTTAAGTAGATTGCAGGCTTAACTAAAGAACCAATAGGACGACTCGCGTTCAAGGCACGGTTAAAGCCATCGTAGCCAGTACGCTTACCACCAACCATAGCTCGAATTTCACCGGTATTTCTATCTACGGCAATAGCTGCTGCTTCCAGTTTGTTACCTGCGGTTTTCGATAAATCAGGCACCTTGCGTGCAATCGACTTCTCTAACTTGTCTTGGGAAACCGGATCCAGAGAGGTGAAGACTCGAATCCCTTTTTTCGCTTCAAATCGATCACCGACATACTTCTTAAGCTCAATATTGACTTGTTGGAAGTAAGCTGGCTGACGGCTAGCAATACGTGGATTGTCTTGAATATCCAAATCACGACTCGCCGCTTCTTCGTATTGTCGCGGAGTTAATATGTCTTGCTGCATCAATAAGCGAAGAACCAAATCGCGTCGAGTCTTGGCACGCTCAGGATAACGAACCGGATTGTAATACGAAGGTCCTTTCACCATACCCACCAGCAATGCTAGTTGATCAATGCGGAGCTCTTGAATGGGCTGACCGAAGTACAAGCGAGACGCTAAACCGAAGCCATGGATCGCTTGCCCACCATTTTGCCCTAGGTAAACCTCATTTAAGTAAGCCTCTAGGATACGGTCTTTGCTGTAACGATGGTCCAAGATAAGTGCAATGTAAGCTTCACGAACCTTACGCCACAATGTACGTTCACTGGACAAGAACAGGTTTTTTGCCAACTGTTGTGTCAGCGTACTACCACCCTGTACCGTTCGCCCAGCTTTGACGTTAACGACCATTGCACGAGCGATTGCCAGTGGCGACACACCGTCATGTTGATAGAAGTTTCGGTCTTCGGTTGCTAATAAGGCATCAACCATCACTTCTGGGAATTGATTACGTTTTAAGAACAGGCGCTGCTCATCGTTACTTTTCTCAAGCATACCAAGCATTTTCGGTTCAACACGTAGGTAGCCCATGTCGCCTTTCTTCTCTAGCGACTGAATGCGAGTCAACTCGTTACCATTGAAATGCAGCATCACATGACGATCCGCTTCCGGTCCATCGACAAACTCGAACGGACGACGAATCATTTCAATCTTGGTTGAAGAAGAGGAGTATTCGCCCGGGTGACGAGGCGCATTCACCTTACGGTAATTAAGCACATCCAGTTCATTCTTAACCTGTGTCAAACTCACCGGAGTACCCGGAGACAAATCCAACACACGAGCATAAACAACGGTCGGCAAATCAAACAATTGGCCTTCAAAGCGCTGCTTGACCACCGAATCTAGGTAGATACCGACGAACAGCAGTAGCGCAGCCAAGGCTAAGCCCGCTTTCCACGCAATGCCCCAAAGGATCTTCAACCAACCTCGGTTACCCGTTTTTTTGGCTCTTGGTTTGGTCTTCTTCGCGGCGGCTCTCGGTTTTCGAGGCTTGGCTTTGGTCGCTGGTGACTTCTTTGCTGGCGCTTTTTTAGGTGGTGCCTTTTTTGGCGTTAACATTTTGGTCATCATCGGTTCAACTGTCGTTTGGTTTTAGTGGTTGCTACATGGTTAGCAGGATCATCGGGCCAAGGATGTTTTGGGTAACGGCCTTTCATCTCTTTTTGTACTTCTTTGTACGCGCCAGCCCAAAAGCCAGCTAAATCTTGAGTGATTTGCAGTGGTCGCTGCGCTGGAGAAAGTAACTCAAGCACCACCTTTTTACGACCTTGCGCTATCAATGGTGAGTCTTGTTCACCAAAGACTTCTTGCATTCGCACCGAGATCACAGGCTCCGATTGATATTGGTATCGAATCGCCTTTTTACTACCTGTAGGCATCACGTAGTGAGTTGGTAACCATTGATCGATTTCTTGATTCAACGGCCAACCAAGGTAAGCCGATAGTGCTTGTTCAATGGAAACATTCGACAACCCTTTCGCTGACTTTATGCCATTCAAATACGGTGATAACCAAGTATCTAGATGTTCAATTAAGCTAGCATTATCCATCGCAGGCCAATCATGTTCTGGCATCCAAAGCTGAGCGCAACGTACGCGCTCAACTAGCTGCTTCGCGGCAGGCGTCCAATGTAAATGATCAAGCCCACATCGAGCGATATAATTGAGTAGCGCTTGGCTCGCCTGATTCGCACTCGGCTCTGGTAACGCTTTGGTGCTGATAATCAGTTTACCCAAAGAGACTCGCTGCTCGGCAACTAAGCGACCACGCTTTTCATCCCAATCCGCATAATCCGAACAGGCAAAGAGATTTGGAAACGCTTCTTCTAACTGCGCAATATCAACGGCGGTTGCCAAGAAAATCTGACTGGCTCGTCCTGTGCTGCGTATCAAATCAATCACCACGATGTAATCGTTATTCGCCAGTGGATCATCATCACGCACCTCAGCGCCGTGACCATTCGCCAGAAGGAAAGCACTGCTGGTCGCGCTTCTCACTTGTGCAATCCGGTCTGGGAAGGCAAAACAAAGCACTAATGGTAACAATGATTCGTCAAGTTGTGACAAATCTACGTGATGATTGAGTTTGCTGGCGAGACTTTTCGCTCGCTGCATCACCACGCTGTTTTTCGAATGCTTTCTTTGTTTAAGCCGGTGCAACGAATGCTGAATATCAGTGACGTTGCGTTCAGGCTCTTCAAGTAAAGCGGCGGCGACAATCGCAGCATTCAGCAATGCTGGGCTGCCTTGTTGCGCTTTTATCAGCATGCTGACGATACGTGGTTCAAGGCCTAAACGCTGGGCCTGCTTACCTAGCGCCGTAAATTGGCCATTACTATCTAATAGCTCAAGGCTTTGCAGCAGTTGCTTGGCTTGTTCCACTGAAGCTTGTGGCGGAATATCTAGCCATTGCAACTCGTCTGCATTTGCAGCGCCCCACTGCGTCAATTCAGCCACCAGCGAAGAGAGATCTGAATGTAGAATTTCAGGCTCAGGTACAGCAGGTTGCTGCATCAGCTGCGTTTCGCTGTACAAACGAACGCACAAGCCCTCTTCAATTCGTCCCGCACGACCCGCTCGTTGCTCAGCTGAAGATTGCGAGATTTTCACTTGCTCAAGCTTAGTAATACCAGTTTTCAGATCGAACTTCGCCACACGTTCAAGCCCGGAATCGACCACCAGTCGAATACCTTCAATCGTCAAAGAAGTCTCAGCAATATTGGTGGCTAACACCACCTTTCGACGCCCTTTCTCTGATGGCGCGATCGCTTTCTGCTGTTGAGGAAAGCTGAGTTGCCCATACAAAGGACACACATCGATATCGCTAGAGAGTTGTTCTAATTGCGACTCCACCTGCTTAATCGCAGACACTCCTGGTAAAAATGCTAATAACGAACCGGATTCCTTCTCCATCAAAGAGCGAATTACATTAGCCATTTTAGGGGCTAAATATTCATTAGTACTGAGAGGTTGATAACGGAAGTCGACCGGAAAAGTACGACCTTGAGATTCAACATATTTGGCATTCGGCAATAAAGACTGCAGCGCTTGTTGATCTAAGGTTGCCGACATCACAACCACTTTCAGATCATCACGTAGCGCCTCTTGGATCTCTAGACTAAACGCCAAAGCGGTATCGGCATGAATGCTGCGTTCGTGGAATTCATCGAAGATCACCATATCCACCCCGGTCAGTTCAGGGTCGGTTTGGATCATTCTTGTCATGATCCCTTCGGTAACGATCTCCAAGCGAGTTGCACTGCTGGTTTTAGATTCACCACGAACTCTAAAACCTATGCTCTCCCCGACCTTCTCTCCCAATTGGCTCGCCAAGTAAGTCGCAATATTTCTTGCCGCCAAACGCCTAGGTTCAAGCATGATAATTTTGCCTTGAACGGCATTGGTCTTAACCAGTTGTAAAGGGAAGAATGTTGACTTACCTGCACCGGGAGCGGCCTTTAGAATAAGTTGAGTGTGTGTTTCTACGCCAGCGAGCAGATCTGGCATCACAGCTTCTATGGGCAGTTGTGGCAATGGGAGAACCTTGTGGTGTAATGTTGGCAACATTGTACATAAAAACCTACTCGTCTAAATAAGTAATATGCACTTCAATCCGCCATTAGAGTCAGCGACTCTTATCAAACGCTATAAACGTTTTCTCACTGACATCAAACTTCCTGACGGCAGCGAGCGTACTATTCACTGTGCTAACACTGGAGCGATGACAGGGTGTGCGACCCCAGGTAACACCGTTTGGTACTCAACATCTGATAATGCAAAAAGAAAGTACCCAAACAGCTGGGAGATCTCAGAAACAGACAAAGGTCATCGTATTTGTGTAAATACTGCGCGGGCAAACCAGCTAGCAGTGGAAGCAATTGAAAATGGGACTATAGTTGAACTCTTAGGTTATAACGCGTTACGAACCGAAGTGAAATATGGCAGTGAGAATAGTCGCATTGATATTCTACTTGAAGATAACGAAAAGCCGCCTTGCTATATCGAAGTAAAAAGCGTCACTTTGCTCGACGAGCAAGAAACCTCTACTAAAGGGCAAGGCTTTTTCCCTGATGCGGTCACAACCAGAGGCCAAAAACATCTGCGTGAACTCACAGAAATGGTCGAATCTGGAAATAGAGCCGTACTTTTATTCACTGTTTTACATTCAGGTATTGAAAAAGTGTCTGCGGCACACCATATAGACGCCAAATATTCGTTATTACTAAAACAAGCACAAGACGCTGGAGTTGAAGTGCTTTGCTATAAAGCAGAGCTCAGCAGTACTCAAATACAACTAAAACAAGCTGTTGAATTTATCAATAGCTAAGCAAAGATGCTGACCTAATCACATTGATTGCAAGTTTGAATAAGAGTATTTGCCACCATTCGTTCTTTCTGCTATAGATACCCGCCTTAAAATTAGCTGCTTTGCAGTTGACTAGGTGTAAATAGGAGATGCTGTATGCCAGAATCTAAGAAAAAAGCGCTAGGCATCCTAGCCATCGCAGGTGTTGAACCGTACCAAGAGAAGCCAGGTGAAGAGTACATGTCACCTGAGCAAACGGAACATTTTACAAAAATTTTAGCAGCTTGGCGCAACCAGCTCAGGGAAGAAGTTGATCGTACTGTGCACCACATGCAGGACGAAGCAGCGAATTTCCCAGACCCAGTTGACCGTGCTTCTCAAGAAGAAGAATTCAGCCTAGAGTTACGTAACCGTGACCGTGAGCGTCGTCTTATCAAAAAAATTGAGAAGACATTAGACAAGATCGAAGAAGACGATTTCGGCTTCTGTGATTCTTGCGGTATCGAGATTGGCATTCGTCGCCTTGAAGCTCGTCCAACTGCTGATCTTTGTATTGACTGTAAAACACTTGCAGAGATCAAAGAGAAACAGATGCAAGGTTAATTCTTGCAGATGTAAAGAAAGGGAGCCTTGGCTCCCTTTTTTGTTTGTTATCCAAGCGAAGTATTTCACACGCTTGATAGTAAATAGCAGCTTTAAGCCTTAGTTCTACGCATTAAAGCTCTTGTTAAACGTCTTAAGAATCGGCTACTGCGGTACCATTTAGATTAGGTTGTTCACTCATGAATTATATCGGGCGCTTTGCACCATCACCGTCAGGTCCTCTTCATTTTGGCTCACTTGTTGCTGCTCTTGGTAGCTACTTTCAAGCGAAATCTAACCAAGGAAAATGGTTAGTTCGTATGGAAGACCTAGATCCTCCACGAGAAATGGCCGGCGCTGCAGACCTCATTCTTAAGACACTTGAGGCTTACCACCTATTTTGGGATGGCGAAGTCGTCTATCAAAGCCAGCGTCATGGCTTGTATCAAGCTCAAATCGATCAATGGGTCGCTGACAATCAAGCCTACTACTGCCAATGCACCCGCAAGCAGATAAAGGCTTTGGGTGGCTTTTACAATGGTCACTGTCGAGATGCAGGCTTAATCGATTCAGGTGAACAGGCGGTGCGCTTGCGCATGGATTTTCCTGTAGAGTCCTTTGATGATGTTCGCCACGGCACCATTCAAATCCCTAAAGCATTGGCTGAAGAAGATTTTATTATAAAACGCAGAGATGGATTGTTTGCCTATAACTTGGCCGTTGTCCTAGATGACATCGAACAAGGAGTAACAGAAGTTGTAAGAGGCGCAGACCTGATAGAGCCAACAGGTCGACAAATCAGTTTGTACAAGACGCTCAAGCAAAAAACAGTCAGCTACCTGCACTTACCATTGGCAACCGATGGCTTGGGGAATAAACTGTCAAAACAGAACCATGCCACCGCGATAGATATCGACAATCCAAAACCAACGTTACTCAACGCGATGCGATTCTTAGGTTTTGATATCCCGACAGCCCTTTGTGAGGCTTCAATGGATGAGATTTTATTGTGGGGCAGCCAGCAATGGAACGTCAGTCAGTTACCTGATAGTTTACAAAAAGAGCACTGTAATTAGCTCGAAACTCACGGCAAATAGCAAAAACGACACATAAAAATGCCATAACCAACCACTGTGGTTAAGCAGACGATGTTCTCAAATGGCTCGCGCTAGGCTATTATTAGCCGCAATTAAACTCTGCACTACCACTTTGGACTAAGAGAAAAACAAAGTTGGCGATACCTACTTTGTTCTAAACTAATGAATACAAACGACAATACCCCAAGCGAACAACGCGGATTCCACGAATTAGCTCTGAATATTTATACTCGTCAAGAGCACAATATTTCACGCAAGCAGATCAGCGACAACGCACTAAAAGTGCTATATCGCCTGAATGGTGCGGGTTTTGACGCATTTCTAGTCGGTGGTGGTGTGCGCGATATCTTATTAGGCTCTCAGCCAAAAGATTTTGATATTGCGACCAACGCAACGCCAGAGCAAATCAAACACCTCTTCAGAAACTGTCGCCTTATCGGTCGCCGTTTCCGCTTGGCACATATCATGTTTGGTCGCGACATCATTGAAGTGGCAACTTTCCGTGGTCACCACCAAGAACCATCGAAAAACGTGTCTGCACAATCTAAAGAAGGCATGCTACTGCGCGATAACGTGTACGGCAGTGTTGATGAAGATGCAGAACGCCGTGATTTCACAATCAACGCGATGTACTACAACATTGCAGACTACAGCATCCACGATTACGCGGGTGGTGTAGAAGATTTAGAAGATAAACTGATCCGCCTGATTGGTGATCCAGAAACACGTTACCGCGAAGACCCAGTACGTATGCTACGTGCAATGCGCTTCGCCGCTAAACTGGATTTCGATATTGAAGAAGACACAGCTGACCCAATTGAAGAGTTAGCTCACCTCCTAAGAGATATCCCTGCAGCGCGCCTTTACGAAGAGTCTCTGAAATTGCTGCAATCAGGTCACGGTTTAGAAACCTACCACCTGATGCGCGAGTACAATCTATTCCAACAGATGTTCCCAGCGGTAGCTGAGCACTTCACAGAAGATTACGACTCTCACACAGAGCAGATGCTTGATTTGGTTCTCGATTCAACCGACCTTCGCATCGAAGATGGTAAGCGAGTAAACCCAGCATTCATGTTCGCAGCGATGCTTTGGTACCCAATGAACAAGCTGGCAGACAAACTTGTCGCTGAACAGGGTATGGCACACTACGATGCGATCATGGAAGCGAGTAACATCATTCTAGATCAGCAAGTAAAGTCTATTGCTATTCCTCGTCGTCACACCGCAACCATTCGCGAAGTTTGGCAACTGCAACTTCGACTGCCTCGTCGCAACGGTAAACGCGCTGTTCGCCTTATGGAGCTCAACAAGTTCCGTGCAGGCTACGATTTCCTAGAAATGCGTGGTGAGATTGAAGGTGGCGAAACCAAAGAGTTAGCAAAATGGTGGGAGCGTTATCAGACTGCAGGTCGCAACATGCGTCAAGCAATGGCTAACGACGTTGCAGCACCATCAAAGTCAGGCCATCGTCGCCGTAAGACTTACCGAAACAAAAAGAGTAAGCAATCCGAATGATAACTGCTTACATTGCGGTCGGCAGCAACCTTGCCGACCCAGTTGGCCAAGCAAATTTGGCTATCGAAACGCTAAAAAGCCTACCGCGATCAACGTTTATTGCGACCTCTCAGCTATATAGTAGCACTCCAATGGGGCCGCAAAATCAACCGGACTACATCAACGCGGTAGTCGCTATCCAGACCGAATTAACGCCAATTGAACTACTTGATTGCACTCAAAAGATCGAGTTAGAGCAAGGGCGCGTCCGTAAAGACGAACGTTGGGGTCCAAGAACCTTGGATCTCGACATTGTGTTATACGGCAATGAGGTGATCGATTCAGAGCGCTTAATCGTTCCTCATTATGGAATGAAAGAACGAGAGTTCGTACTCTATCCGCTTGCTGAAATCGCACCAAGTTTACAACTCCCTGATGGGACTGAGCTGACAGAACTACTGAAAATAGTAGATAAGAACGGGCTCAATGTTTGGCAACAATAGCCAAGCGCATTAAGGAAAACCAATGAAAAAAGTAACCATTAACGACCTGATCAAATGCAAACGTGAAGGCCGTAAATTCGCGACGTCGACAGCTTATGATGCGAGCTTTGCTCAATTATTCGAAAGCCAAGAGATGCCTGTACTGCTTGTCGGTGATTCACTGGGTATGGTTTTACAAGGCCATAACGATACATTACCAGTAACCGTTGAAGACATTGCTTATCATACTCGCTCAGTGCGTGCTGGTAGCCCAAACTGTCTTCTTATGGCTGACATGCCTTTCATGAGCTACGCAACACCAGAGCAAGCTTGTGAGAGCGCAGCTACCTTGATGCGTGCTGGCGCGAACATGGTAAAAATCGAAGGCGGAAGCTGGTTGGTTGATACTGTGAAGATGCTAACAGAACGTGCAGTGCCAGTATGTGCACACTTAGGCTTAACGCCTCAATCTGTGAACATCTTTGGTGGTTACAAGGTTCAAGGTCGCGACGACGATCAAGCAGATAAAATGGTTGCTGACGCACTAGCGCTACAAAACGCAGGTGCTCAAATCGTTCTACTTGAATGTGTACCCGCTTCATTGGCAAAACGAATTACAGAAGCTTGTCACGTGCCAGTAATCGGTATCGGCGCAGGTAATGTTACCGATGGTCAGATCTTGGTTATGCATGACATGTTCGGTATTTCTGCGAACTACATGCCGAAGTTCTCTAAGAATTTCCTAGCAGAAACAGGTGATATGCGTAAAGCAGTAGCTCTATACAAAGAAGAAGTAGAGAGCGCGCGCTTCCCTGATGAAGCTCATACAATCGCTTAGGAGTAAGTATGCAAACTTTTGCTGAGATAGCGGCTCTTCGTGAGCAGATTAAACAGTTTAAGCGTGATGGACGTACGGTTGCTTTTGTACCGACAATGGGAAACCTGCATGAAGGTCACCTGACTCTTGTAAAGAAAGCTCGTGAACTGGCAGACATTGTTGTGGTAAGTATCTTTGTAAACCCAATGCAGTTTGACCGTGCCGACGACCTAAACAACTACCCTCGAACGTTAGAAGCAGATTTAAGCAAACTGACAGGCGAAGGCGTTGAGCTAGTATTTACACCCACGCCAGATGTGATGTACCCAGAGGGATTAGACAAACAAACGTTTGTTGAGGTCCCAGGCATATCTCACATGCTTGAAGGTGCGTCTCGTCCAGGTCACTTCCGTGGCGTAGCGACGATTGTCACCAAGCTGTTTAACATTGTTCAGCCAGATTTTGCATGCTTCGGCAAAAAAGACTTCCAGCAGCTTGCTGTTATTCGCCAGATGACCACTGACTTAGCGTTAGACATTAAAGTTGTGGGCGTTGCGACTGTTCGTGAAATGGATGGCTTAGCAATGAGCTCTCGCAATAGCAACCTAACGATTGACGAGCGCCAACGAGCGCCAGTTCTAGCGCGTACTATGCGCTGGATCAGCAGTGCTATTCGTGGTGGTCGCGATGACTACACATCAGTGATTGAAGATGCAACCGACCAGCTACGCGCTGCCGATCTTGAACCAGATGAGATATTCATTTGTGATGCGAAAACGCTGCAAGCGATCACTCCAGAATCAACTCAAGCTGTGATTCTAATGTCGGCTTTCCTAGGTAAGACTCGCCTTATCGACAACCAAGTTTTAGATTTGGTCACGGAAACCAAAGAAGAAGTGAAAGAAGAAGTAACTGAATAATCAGTTTCTGCTCCTAACGCAAAACATAAAAAAGGTCGATTATATATCGACCTTTTTCTTTGCCTGCGATTCAGGAGCATTAATAAATCCTGGATAATTACGTATTAGCTACGTAAGCCGATACCCTTAGTCACTAGGTAGTGTGCAATACCATACAACGCTACGATAAACACACCCAATACACCAAACGACGTCACAATACCCACATCAGACACACCCAAGAAGCCATATCTGAACGCGTTAACCATGTACACGATAGGGTTCAACTTCGATACACCTTGCCAGAACTCAGGCAACAGGCTAATTGAGTAGAACACACCACCAAGATAGGTCAGCGGCGTCAGGATGAAGGTCGGAATGATCGAGATATCATCAAACGTGCGTGCGAACACCGCGTTAATCAAACCACCCAGAGCGAACACAACTGAAGTTAAAAATACCGTCGCAATGATCACGCCCCAATGGTCAACTTGTAGGTCGACAAAGAACAAAGATACAAACGTGACTATGGTACCCACTAACAATCCACGAACCACCCCCCCCATTACGAAGCCAGCGATAATCACGTAATTAGGAACAGGTGCCACAAGCAACTCTTCAATGTTCTTTTGGAACTTAGCACTAAAGAATGAAGAAGCAACGTTGGAATATGAATTGGTGATCACCGACATCATGATCAGGCCAGGAACAATGTATTCCATGTAGCTAAAGCCGTTCATTTCACCAATACGTGCACCGATAAGATTACCGAAGATAATGAAATAAAGCGTCATGGTAATCGCAGGTGGAACCAACGTTTGCACCCAGATACGAGTAAAGCGATTGATCTCTTTGGTCAACAAACTGCAGAAAGCTGTCCAATATAGGCTGTACATATTACTTACTCCCCTCACGGACAATACTCACAAATAATTCTTCTAGACGGTTTGCTTTGTTACGCATAGAAAGGACTTTAACCTGTTGCTCGCTCAATTGAGCAAAGATGGTATTCAAACCTAGGTTCTTATCGATTTCGATTTCTAGCGAGCCATTAAGCATGACTTGGCTATTCACACCTTCAAGCTTAGGTTCTGTCGCGCCCTCTTCCAGATCCAGAATAAAGGTCTCAGCACTCAACTTGCCCAGCAGCGCTTTCATGGTTGTATTCTCAATCAACTCACCGCGATTGATGATGCCAATGTTACGACACAGCATTTCTGCTTCTTCTAGATAGTGCGTGGTCAAGATAATGGTAATGTCCTGCTTCTCATTGATCTCTTTTAGGAATTCCCACATTGAACGACGCAGTTCAATATCGACACCCGCAGTTGGTTCATCAAGGATCAACAAATGAGGTTCATGCATCAATGCACGCGCAATCATCAAACGACGCTTCATACCACCAGACAAGTTACGCGCACGTTCACCACGTTTTTCCCACAAATCGAGTTGAGATAGGTACTTTTTCGCTCGCTCTTTCGCCAATGCTTTTGGCACGCCATAATAGCCCGCCTGTTGCAACACGATCTGTTCAACGGTTTCGAACGGGTTAAAGTTGAACTCTTGAGGCACAAGGCCTAGGTTCTGCTTCGCCAACTCCAGATCGGTATCAATGTCGTAACCGAACACTTTAACCTTGCCTGAAGTTTTATTTACCAGTGAAGAGATAACACCAATTGTGGTTGATTTACCCGCACCATTTGGACCAAGTAGTGCGTAAAAGTCGCCTTTTTCTACTTGTAAACTAACGCCCTTAAGAGCCTCGAAGCCCCCAGCATAAGTTTTTCTTAATTGCTCAATTTCTAATGCATACATAGAGATAGACTGCCATTTGCTATAGATAAGATGTCGACGACCGAGCTTGAGGAGAGAGTAATGCTTAAAACGGCTAGCAGAAAACTAACCCAAACTTGTTTACTCGGCCATTTTGCAAACAAGTTTATCGTTGATTAACGATGAATACAAATATCGTGTGAGAGTTTCTTTCGAAAACAAATAAGAATATTGGCTAAGTGAAGACCAAATCAGCGTTCAATAAATATAAAAATGCCGCTAAGTTATTCACTTAGCGGCATTAATGATCAGTCATGAATTGAGCGTCTATAGCTCATTCATGTCACCTTATTACTGAATAATTAAACAGCCTCAAATTGATGTTCATCTCTGTCGACATAGCTTGTTGCGGCCGTCAGGGCTTCGTATCTGAATCGGTAAGTATTGGACTCAGGAACCAAGTCAATCACATGGAACTTCTCAAGCTGCTGACGCGTATTCTCGTTTGGACACAACAAATACACCTCACATTGCGCATCTAGAGCATCCTTAATGGCATTCTCCAGCGCTAGACCAACGGTTACATCAATCATCGGAACGTCCGTTAAATCTAGAATCATCGCTTCATAGTCAGAGATACTCGAGTGCTGGCGTGAAATCGCCTTAGAAACACTGAAGATCATTGGCCCAGAAAGATAGAAGAACAGAACTTTACCATTCGCGCTATCGAGCAGCTGACGTTCACTATCAGTGAGTGGAATATCGTCTTCATCATCGCCATCACTGATCGCCTTAACTTGTCTGGCTTGCTCTCGGCTCAATCTTTCAATAATCAGAATATTCGAGATAAAGACACCCAGCCCAACAGCAATAATCAGGTCAACGAATACGGTTAGCAACATTACGCCATACATAACGCCCATGCCCGCATAACTCACCTTGTGCGCACGCTGAATAAAGCTCCAATCGAGAATGTTGAAGCCCACATACATCGCGATACCTGCCAACACCGCCATAGGAATAGGTTCGGTTAAGCCACCCGCGACCAATACCACCAACGCCAGAACTAATGCACGAACAACACCTGATAGTGGAGAACGAGCACCTACTTGGATATTGGTGACCGTCCCCATAGTAGCGCCCGCGCCCGGCAAAGCGCCGAACAAGCCAGAAATCATATTCGCAATACCTTGGCCACGAAGTTCTTTGTCTGAGTCATGCTCTTTACGAGTCAGTGAATCTCCGATAACCGCGGTCAGAAGCGTATCAATACAGCCAAGAGTACCCAGTACTAAGGCATCAATAACCATGGTAGTAAACTGCTCAGCGTTGATCGTAGGGATAACGAGAGAAGGCAAACCGGCTGGAATTTCACCAATACGGCGAATAGAGTCAGTATCAAAAATAATGACTGACAAGAGCGTCACTGCAACCAAAGCGACCAGTTGAGCAGGCACATACTTACGGTACTTAGCTGGAAAACCGAAAAGAATACCGAGCGTCAATGCCCCTAAAAACAGTTCGCTCACTTTTAGGTTTGCTAGTGTATCTGGAAGCGCAGAGAGCGTGCCCATCACACCACCGGAAGGTGCAGCATGTCCTAATAAAGGGGACAACTGCAGAATAATTAGAATAACGCCGATGCCCGACATAAACCCGGAGATCACGCTATATGGCATCAAAGTAACGTATTTTCCGAGCTTTAATGTACCGAGTAATATCTGAAAAGCACCAGCCATCATTACCACGGTAAAGGTCATTGCCATTCCGGTTTCAGGATACTTGGCCACCATGCTGGTCATGACTGCCGTCATGATCACCGTCATCGGGCCGGTCGGCTCAGAAATCAGGCTGCTCGAGCCACCAAACAATGCCGCAAATAGGCCAACCATGATGGCGCCCCAAAGGCCAGCTTCCGCGCCCGCGCCAGAAGCAACACCAAATGCCAATGCTAAAGGCAACGAGATGATGGCTGTAGTGACACCGCCAAACATATCCCCTTTGAGATTGATATCCGTAAAACGACTTCCAAACAAAACACACCTTCCTGATGATGAAATGACAAACCTTATCACTTTAACAAATGTATCAAGTGTTCAGAAAGTGTTAATTCAATCACATTATTCATGTCTTATAACCGGATCATAGCTTCTACACTAAGTTAATGATTTTAACGACTAGTACACGTCAGATGAGTACTATTTGACACAGTTTTTACGAGATTGAATTTGTAACATTGTGTATAGTTGAGATTCTTAATTAAGGGATGTAAGACGCAAAATGCCAGAGATTAAACAGCTTTTTGAAAACAACTCTAAATGGTCAGAAGAAATTCGCTCAGAGCGACCAGAGTATTTTACAACGCTTGAAGAGGGTCAAAACCCTGGTTTCCTATGGATCGGCTGCTCTGATAGCCGTGTACCGGCCGAGCGTCTCACTGGTTTGTATTCTGGCGAACTGTTTGTTCATCGAAACGTTGCTAACCAAGTGGTTCATACCGACCTAAACTGCCTGTCTGTTGTGCAGTACGCGGTCGATGTACTCAAAGTTAAACACATTATTGTTTGTGGCCACTACGGTTGTGGCGGTGTTAACGCGGCGATTGATAACCCTAAACTTGGTCTAATCAATAACTGGTTACTTCACATCCGCGACAATTACCTAAAATACCGTAAGCAGATCGAAGGGCTTCCTCGTGAGCAATGGGGTGACAAACTGTGCGAGATTAACGTCGCAGAACAGGTTTATAACCTAGGTAACTCAACCATTATGCAAAACGCATGGGAGAGAGGCCAAGAGGTTGAAATCCACGGTGTGGTTTACGGCATTGGCGATGGCAAGTTACAAGACCTTGGCGTACGTTGCTCGAGTAACGATACCCTAGAGAACAGTCACTTAGAGGCATTAAATAAGATCTTAACAACGCCTCTGCTTAGTCAACAAAGCTAGCCCCTTCCGTAATAAATACAAAAAGCCCGCATATGCGGGCTTTTTAATGACTTCTAACCGACAAGCGTAATGATTACTCTTGAGGTACTACCTTACCGATGTATGGTAGGTGACGATATTTTTGTGCGTAGTCGATACCAACACCAACAACGAACTCATCTGGGATTTCAAAACCAATCCACTTTGTATCTACAGTCACTTCACGGCGAGAAGGTTTGTCTAATAGCGTACAAATTTCGATAGACTTAGGACCACGTAGGCTTAGAATCTCTTTCACTTTAGTCAGCGTGTTACCCGTATCGATAATATCTTCTACAAGTAGAACATCTTTACCTTGGATATCATCATCAAGGTCTTTCAAAATACGAACATCACGTGAGCTTTCCATGCCGTTGCCGTAGCTAGACGCGGTCATGAAATCAACTTGGTGAGTTAAATCGATAGCACGAGCAAGATCCGCCATAAAGACAAAAGATCCACGCAATAAGCCAACTAAAACTAGATCTTCACTACCCTTGTAGTGTTCCGTGATCTGTTTGCCTAGTTCGTTCACTCGATCCTGAACTTCTTGCTCAGAGATCATGACTTCAACTGTATGCTTCATACTGCTCTCATTTTATTTGGTGATTGCGACGAATGTTGACAGTTTCGTCAGTTGTGTCGCTCAATTTTGTGCGTAAGTCTAGCACTGCTCAAATACCCACACCACCTTATGGTTCGAATTTACTGTCAGATTCTCAATGAAATGTGCGCTGGTGCCTTATCCAATACTCGTCTCCTTTCACATCAATGCTGATCACGCTTTATGTATCAAGTTTGATGTAACTGTCTATAAAACAAGCTGAAAGGATTGACCATTCGCATATGCACCATTACACTCATCTTGGCTTAAATAATAATAAAATCATTAATATAAAAATTTCGTTGGCAAGGAAAACAAAATGGACTCAATATCTAAGAGACCTAGAACTAGGCTTTCACCTTTAAAAAGAAAACTTCAATTGATGGAAATCGCTCTTGAGGTATTCTCTCGCCGCGGTATCGGTCGTGGTGGACACGCTGATATTGCAGACATCGCTCAGGTGTCTGTAGCAACCGTATTTAACTACTTCCCTACCCGTGAAGATCTGGTTGATGAAGTGCTAAATCACGTTGTACGCCAATTCTCTAACTTCCTTTCAGACAATATCGATCTGGATATTCACGCAAAACAAAACCTACATAATATTGCGACTGAAATGGTGACGTTAGTGGCTCAAGATAGCCATTGGTTAAACGTATGGTTCGAATGGAGCGCTTCAACTCGTGATGAAGTATGGCCACTGTTCGTAACAACTAACCGCACCAACCAAATGTTAGTACAAAACATGTTTAGCAAAGCAATTGAGCGCGGCGAAGTTTGTGACGATCACGACCCTAAACATCTAGCGAACCTATTCCACGGCATCTGCTACTCGCTGTTCATTCAAGCGAAACGTGTGGAAACGCCAGAAGAACTTTCAAGCTTAACCGATAGCTACCTAAACATGCTGTGCATCTATAAGTAGATTCGAGATAAATTGTTAAAGGGCTGGCCTAATGGGTCAGCCCTTTTTTTGTGGAGTGTAGTCGCTCTTCGCATCCCGAAGCGCAGCGTACTCGCATCTCGAAGTGAAATGTTTCTGCTCTTTTCTTTAGACATAAAAAAGCCGCTGACGAATCAGCGGCTTTTAAAAACATTAGCGAGTGGCTAAAAAAGAATTACTTCTTCTTTTTCACTGCTTTCTTGTTTGGAAGGTCAGTGATTGAACCTTCGAATACTTCCGCAGCTAGACCAACAGACTCGTGTAGAGTTGGGTGAGCGTGGATAGTAAGAGCGATATCTTCTGCGTCACAACCCATTTCGATTGCTAGGCCAATTTCACCAAGAAGTTCACCACCGTTAGTACCAACAACAGCACCACCGATTACGCGATGAGTCTCTTTATCGAAGATCATCTTAGTCATACCGTCTGCACAGTCAGAAGCAATTGCACGACCAGAAGCAGCCCAAGGGAAAGTAGCAACTTCGTAGTTTAGGCCTTCCGCTTTCGCTTCTTTCTCAGTCTTACCTACCCAAGCAACTTCTGGCTCAGTGTACGCAATTGATGGGATTACTTTAGGGTCGAAGTAGTGCTTCTTACCAGAGATAACTTCAGCAGCTACGTGACCTTCATGCACACCTTTGTGAGCAAGCATTGGTTGACCAACAACGTCACCGATCGCATGGATGTGAGGAACGTTTGTACGCATTTGCTTATCAACATTGATGAAGCCACGCTCATCAACTTCGATACCTGCTTTTTCAGCGTCGATAAGTGCACCGTTTGGAACACGACCGATAGCAACAAGAACAGCATCGTAACGCTCAGCTTCAGCTGGTGCTTTTTTGCCTTCCATTGAAACGTAGATACCGTCTTCTTTCGCTTCAACTGCTGTTACTTTAGTTTCAAGCATTAGCTTGAACTTGTTTTTAATACGCTTAGTGAAGACTTTAACGATGTCTTTATCCGCAGCAGGGATAACTTGGTCGAACATCTCAACTACGTCTACTTTAGAACCTAGAGAGTGGTAAACCGTACCCATTTCAAGACCGATGATACCACCGCCCATGATAAGCAGTTTCTCAGGAACTTCGTTTAGCTCAAGTGCATCCGTAGAATCCCAAATACGTGGGTCTTCATGTGGGATGAAAGGAAGCTTGATTGGGCGAGAACCCGCAGCAATGATTGCGTTGTCGAAGTTAACCGTTGTTGCTTCGCCTTCGCCTTCAACAAGAATGCTGTTAGGACCTGTGAACTTACCGAAACCGTTAACAACAGTCACGTTACGCATCTTAGCCATACCGCCAAGACCGCCAGTTAGTTGGTCTACTACTTTTTCTTTCCAGATACGGATCTTGCTGATGTCCGTTTGTGGCTCGCCGAATACAACGCCGTGCTCTGCCATCGCTTTAGCTTCTTCGATTACTTTAGAAACGTGAAGAAGTGCTTTTGATGGAATACAACCAACGTTTAGACATACACCACCAAGAGTGCTGTAACGTTCAACTAGTACTGTTTCTAGACCTAAATCCGCACAACGGAATGCCGCTGAGTAACCAGCAGGACCTGAACCAAGTACAACAACTTGGGCTTTAATTTCTTTGCTCATTGTGACCTCTTGTAGTCATTATCCCTAACAGGCTGAGTAGATGTTCTTAAATTATTGGGCTTTCAAACAGGAAACATTTTACAGAGATGTTAACAGTGTGAAAGTAGCTTTAAGTTAGCCTGTGAGCTAGACAACAATTCCCTTCCGCTTTATGAGAAATGCGGGAAACTGTTCTCTAAAAATAGTCTTTATATAAAGAATTAAGGTGACCCGAAAGCCACCTTAATAATTACTTTCTCAATTACAGTACTAGACGACGAATGTCAGATAGTGCGCTGTTTAGGAAAGTAATGAAGCGTGCACCTTCAGCACCATCGATCACACGGTGGTCGTATGATAGAGACAGTGGAAGCTGTAGACGTGGTTGGAACTCTTTACCGTTCCAAACTGGCTTAATTTCAGACTTAGATACACCTAGGATACCTACTTCTGGAGCATTTACGATTGGAGTAAATGCAGTACCGCCAATACCACCAAGGCTAGAGATTGTGAAACAACCGCCTTGCATGTCTGCCGCTGTTAGCTTACCAGAACGTGCTTTCTTAGAAACAGCCATTAGCTCTTCAGATAGCTCGTAAATGCCTTTCTTGTTCACGTCTTTGAATACAGGAACAACTAGACCGTTTGGTGTATCAACAGCGATACCCACGTTTACGTACTTCTTAAGAATGATGCTTTCGCCATCTTCAGAAAGAGAAGAGTTAAACGCTGGGAATGCTTCTAGCGCTTTAGCAACAGCTTTCATGATGAACACAAGTGGAGTGATCTTCATGCCAGTGTCTTTCTTCGCTTCGATTGCGTTCTGTTCTTTACGGAATGCTTCTAGCTCAGTGATGTCTGCGTTATCCCACTGTGTAACGTGAGGAATCATTACCCAGTTACGGTGTAGGTTAGCGCCAGAGATCTTCTTGATCTTAGAAAGCTTCTGAACTTCAGTTTCGCCGAACTTGCTGAAGTCAACTTTTGGCCATGGTAGTAGACCAAGAGCAGAACCGTCGCCGCCTTTGCCAGATGCTGCTGCACCAGACTCTAGACGCTTAAGTGCATCTTTAACGTAAGACTGAACGTCTTCTTTAAGGATACGGCTCTTACGACCAGTACCTTTAACCTTAGAAAGGTTAACGCCAAATTCACGAGCAAGACGACGAACAACTGGAGAAGCGTGCGCGTAGTCACCGTTCTCTTGGAAGTCGCCACCAGCTGGAGCCGCTGCAGGTGCTTCAGCTTTAGGAGCAGGTGCCGCCGCTGGAGCTGCTGCTTGTGCAGGTGCTGCAACAGGAGCTGCGCCTTCAACCGGAGTGCCGGCCACAACGAAAGTCATGATTAGAGAGCCAGTTGACACTTTGTCGCCAGCTGCAATCTTGATCTCTTTTACTGTACCAGCGAATGGTGCAGGAACTTCCATTGAAGCTTTGTCGCCTTCAACAGTAATTAGAGATTGCTCTTCTTCTACTGTATCGCCAACCGCTACCATGATTTCAGTAACTTCTACTTCGTCGCCACCGATATCAGGAACGTTTACTTCTTTCTCTGCAGATGCTGCTGGAGCCGCTGCAACTGGCGCTGCCGCCGCAGGAGCTGGAGCTGCTGCAGGTGCTGAACCAGCCACTTCGAATACCATTACTAGAGAACCAGTAGATACTGAGTCACCAGAAGCGATCTTGATTTCTTTTACTGTACCAGCGAATGGTGCAGGAACTTCCATTGAAGCCTTGTCACCTTCAACAGTAAGAAGAGATTGCTCTTCTTCTACTGCATCACCGATAGCAACCATGATTTCAGTTACTTCAACTTCATCACCGCCGATATCTGGTACGTGAACTTCTTTCAGTTCGTTCGCAACAGAAGGGGCTGCCGCTGCAGGAGCTGCAGCAACTGGTGCCGCCGCTTCAACTGCTGGCGCAGCCGGTGCTGCTGCAGCACCTTCCGCTTCGAAGATCATGATAAGAGAACCAGTAGAAACAGAATCGCCTTCTGCTACTTTGATTTCTTTAACGATACCCGCTTGAGACGCTGGAACTTCCATTGAAGCTTTGTCGCCTTCAACAGTAATCAGTGACTGCTCTTCTTCAACCTTGTCGCCAACGTTTACAAGAATCTCAGTTACTTCAACCTCGTCAGCACCGATGTCTGGTACATTAATTTCGATTGTCATTGTATTTACCTACCTTAATGCCAGTCTTATGCGTATTGCGGGTTAGTTTTTTCAGTGTCGATATCGAACTTAGCAATTGCTTCAACAACTACTGATTTCTCGATGTCACCACGTTTAGCCAGTTCAGTTAGAGCTGCAACTACGATGTAGCCAGCGTTAACTTCGAAGTGACGACGTAGGTTTGCACGGCTATCAGAGCGGCCGAAACCATCTGTACCAAGTACTTTGTAAGACTCAGTTGGCATGTACGCACGTACTTGCTCAGCGTAGTTCTTCATGTAGTCAGTCACTGCGATTGCAGGTTCTTTACCAAGAACAGTTGTGATGTACGGTACTTTCTCTTCAGCTTCTGGGTGAAGCATGTTGTCACGCTCTACCGCTTGGCCGTCACGAGTTAGTTCGTTGAACGACGTTACTGAGAATACGTCAGATGCTACGCCGTACTCTTCGCTTAGAATTTCAGCTGCTTTACGCGCTTCGTTCATGATAGTACCAGAGCTCATTAGTTGAACTTTGCCCTTAGCACCAGCGTGAGATTCAAGCTTGTAGATACCCTTACGGATGCCTTCTTCAGCGCCTTCTGGCATTGCTGGCATTGCGTAGTTCTCGTTCATTACTGTTAGGTAGTAGTAAACGTTCTCTTGCTCAGGACCGTACATGCGACGGATACCGTCTTGCATGATTACTGCTAGCTCGTAAGCGAACGTTGGGTCGTAAGAGATACAGTTAGGGATCGTGTTCGCTTGAATGTGCGAGTGACCATCTTCGTGCTGTAGACCTTCACCGTTCAGTGTTGTACGACCAGCTGTAGCACCTAGTAGGAAGCCACGAGCTTGTTGGTCACCTGCTAGCCATGCCATGTCACCAATACGTTGGAAACCGAACATTGAGTAGTAGATGTAGAACGGGATCATTGGTAGGTCGTTCGTGCTGTATGAAGTTGCAGCTGCAACCCATGAAGCCATAGAACCTAGCTCGTTGATACCTTCTTGAAGTACTTGACCAGACGTTGCTTCTTTGTAGTAAGAAACGATGCCTTTATCTTCAGGTGTGTATTCTTGACCGTGTGGGTTGTAGATACCAACCTGACGGAATAGACCTTCCATACCGAATGTACGAGCTTCATCACAGATGATAGGAACGATGTTCTTACCAATGTTTTTGTCTTTCAGTAGGATGTTTAGCGTACGTACATAAGCCATAGTTGTAGAGATATCACGCTTCTGTTCACCTAGTAGAGGTGCGAATGCGTCGAGCTCAGGAACTTTGAATTCTTGAGTGAACTTAGGCAGACGTGCTGGCGTGTAACCTTGTAGGGCTTTACGACGAGCATGTAAGTATTCGTACTCAGCAGAACCTTCTTCCAAAGTCAGGTAAGGAAGCTCAGATACTTTCTCATCAGAAAGTAGATCTTGTAGACCTAGACGGTCACGTAGGTATTGTACGTGAGTCATGTCCATCTTCTTAACACCGTGAGCGATGTTCTTACCTTCTGCAGCTTCACCCATGCCGTAACCTTTAACTGTTTTAGCTAGGATTACTGTTGGTTTGCCACCTGTCTCTTTTGCATTGTTAAATGCAGCGAACAGCTTAGAAGAATCGTGACCACCACGCTTCAGTTCGAAGATCTGGTCGTCAGTCATGTCTGCAACTAGTGCTGCTGTTTCTGGGTACTTACCAAAGAAGTGCTCACGTACGTATGCGCCATCTTTAGATTTGAATGTCTGGTAGTCACCATCGATAGTTTCGTTCATTAGTTGAAGAAGCTTACCAGTAGTGTCTTTAGCTAGTAGAGAATCCCAGTTGCTACCCCAGATAACTTTAACAACGTTCCAACCTGCACCTTTAAATAGGCCTTCAAGTTCTTGGATGATGCTACCGTTACCCATTACAGGGCCATCTAGACGCTGTAGGTTACAGTTGATTAGGAAACATAGGTTATCTAGCTTCTCACGCGCAGCGAAAGAGATAGCACCACGTGATTCTGGCTCATCCATCTCACCGTCGCCTAGGAACGCGTATACGCGTTGCGCGGAAGTATCTTTAAGACCACGGCCTTCTAGGTACTTAAGGAAACGAGCTTGGTAGATCGCAGAGATCGGACCTAGACCCATAGATACTGTAGGGAACTGCCAGAACTCAGGCATCAGTTTAGGGTGCGGGTAAGAAGGGATACCTTTACCATCAACTTCTTGACGGAAGTTATCTAGCTGCTCTTCAGTTAGACGACCTTCAACGAATGCACGAGAGTAGATACCTGGAGAGATGTGACCTTGGTAGTAAACTAGATCGCCACCGTCAGTCTCGTTTGGAGCACGGAAGAAGTGGTTGAAACATACTTCGTAGAACGCTGCTGCTGACTGGTAAGAAGCCATGTGACCACCAAGGTCTAGGTCTTTCTTAGAAGCGCGCAATACGATCATGATTGCGTTCCAGCGAATAATCGAACGAATACGACGCTCAAGAGTTACGTCACCAGGGTAAGCTGGCTCTTGTGCTGCTGGAATTGTGTTGATGTAGTTTGTGTTGATGCCTGTAGCCATATCAACACCATCTAAACGCGCTTTATCTAGAACTTGTTCTAGTAAAAACTGTGCACGTTCTACACCTTCTTCACGTACTACTGACTCAAGAGCTTCTAACCAATCTTGAGTTTCCAGAGCATCAACGTCATGCTTCATGTCAGACATGGCGATCTATCCTTTTTGTTAGTTGGATTCTACTAAACACGTAAAAAGCCGAAGTATTACGGCTATTTACCCTGTTGAATTCGACGTAAAGAACGTTCGCGGCGCGATTCTTCTTTGGTCAAATCCAGCAATGTTTCTTCGATATAAGCTAAATGAGAGTGTGACATTTCACGCGCCTGTTCTGGCTGTCCTGAAACGATCGCATCTACAATGTTAGCTCGATGTATACTCACTTTCTCCACAACGTCTTTACGACGATGCAACAGCTTTAAATTCTCTAAGACGTTTTGTTCGAGTAACGGAGCCAAACTACGAACAATGTGTAATAACACCACATTGTGCGCGGCCTCTGTTAAAGCAATAAGAAAAGCCATCACCGCTGCTGATTCGGCTTCAATATCACCTTTATCTTGCGCGCCATGAATCTTTTCTTGGCATGCTTGAATACGAGCAAAGTCTTCATCAGTGCCACGCAATGCCGCGAAGTAAGCCGAAATCCCTTCCATCGCGTGACGCGATTCCAACAAGTCTAGTTGGGTTTCAGAATGGGAGGACAACAAATTAAGCAAAGGATCTGAAAAGCTTTTCCAGATATTTTCGCTAACAAACGTCCCCCCACCTTGACGGCGAGTAAGCAAGCGTTTTGCTTCTAAACGTTGTATCGCTTCTCGGATTGAAGGACGAGACACATCGAACTGTTTCGCCAGTTCGCGCTCAGGCGGCAGCTGCTGCCCAGGAGCCAGTGTTCCTTCCACTATCAACCTTTCTAACTCTTGTTCGATAACATCGGAGAGTTTTGGCTGACGAATCCTTTGATAAGCCATAGTTTGTTGTTCTTCTTTTTCTTCGCTGACAATTGGTAATACCAATTTTAAGTTGGGCAGAAATTAACATAATTAAAACGCTACTGTCCAGTGTAAAATTGACCTGCATCATAGAATGCAGGGTGAATTAACCGTGACTTAACAAATGAAATTTAAAACGGCAACCAAATTGGTCTTACCATTTACAGGACTAATACTTTTGGGGAGGTTTCGTGCTAGAAAATTTCAGGATAAAAATGAATTGTTTCAGAAAGATTAGTGTCACTTGTTTAAAAATCAAACCAAACGCACATTTAGGATGGAAATCCTGTTCATAACCTTTAACAAATGGGCGTTTGATAAGCTCGTCACACTCTTGGTTTATTGCTGCTCTTCCCTCCACCACTTTCTTTACATAGCAACAACAAAAATTCACAAGTGGTTATGCTAAACGTTGATTAAGCAAGGCTCTGTAATTGGCAGAGCCATGAAGAATATGAGGAATTAGAAGCGCGATTTGCCTTTAAATTTTGTCCAGTCGAAGACCAAACCTGGGTCTGTTTTGCGTAAAGGTGCTATGTATTGATGGCCAGTGATACGTTCATTAGTGATCTGAGGAAAGCTTGATACCAGTTTTTCCGTTAGCTCAGTCAAGGCTTGATACTGCTGCTCTGTATAGGCGACAAAGTCACTGCCTTCCAGTTCAATACCAATCGAGTAATCATTACACCGCTCTCTACCTGCAAAGCTCGACTGACCAGCATGCCAAGCACGGTCAAGAAACGAAACAAACTGAACAACCTCACCATCACGACGAATTAAGCAGTGTGCTGATACGCCCATTTGGTGAATCACCTTAAAAAATGGGTGTGCTGACGGGTCTAGCTTACCTGTAAAAAACTGTTCGATGTAAGGCCCACCAAATTGACCCGGAGGCAAACTAATATTGTGAACCACCAGCAGAGAGATATCATCGACACTTGGTCTTGTATCAAAATATGGGGAAGGAACATGCCGAGCGTTGTCGTACCATCCATTGGAGCAGATCGTCATCTTGGTCTCACTTTCTTTTTTGCCAGCACATAGATTGTGACCTTGCCCATAGAGCAGTCGCGCTAGCCTCTTTAATTTGAAGTTAAGCAAGAGTATCATTCCATTCCCACTCCCTTTCAAGATTAGATTTGCGATGAAAAACACACATAACAGCCACCAACGCCTTGACTACTTAAAACAGCAACTGCCTCTAGAGATCACTCGTGCAGTCGCTGAGACCATCAAAGAAGATCTAGGTGGAACGTTAGATCCAGCGGCTGATATTACGGCAAGTCTAATCCCTGCAGACGCAGTCAACAGTGCCACCATCATTACCCGTGAGCACGGCGTGTTCTGTGGTAAAGCTTGGGCTGATGAAGTGTTTAAGCAACTGGGCGGTGAAGTGACTATCGAGTGGAACGTCGAAGATGGCGACAAGGTTGAACCAAACCAAACGCTTTGCACACTAACAGGCCCAGCACGCGCGTTATTAACGGGTGAGCGTAACGCAATGAACTTCATTCAAACACTGTCTGGTTGTGCGACGGCAACAGCTATCTACGCAGACAAAATCAAACACACAGAGTGCCGTCTGTTAGATACTCGTAAAACTATCCCTGGTCTACGTAGTGCACTAAAATACGCTGTAGCGTGTGGCGGTGGCTTCAACCACCGTATCGGTGTTTTCGACGCTTACCTAATCAAAGAAAACCACATCATCGCTTGTGGTGGCATTGAGAAAGCTATCTCTACAGCAAAAGAGCTAAACCCTGGTAAACCTGTGGAAGTAGAAACGGAAAGCCTAGCAGAACTAGAGCAAGCGATCAGCGCTGGCGCAGACATCATCATGCTAGACAACTTCACCACAGATATGATGCGTGAAGCAGTTAAAATCAACGCTGGACGTGCAGCACTAGAAAACTCTGGTAACGTGACGCTAGATACCATCGCTGAGTTCGCTGAAACGGGTGTTGATTACATCTCTGTAGGCGCGTTAACTAAACACCTTAAAGCCATGGATCTATCAATGAGATTCAAAGCGTAATTTACTGAATAGTAAATAGTTTCCCTAAGGGCACTGTTGATAGCAGTGCCTCTTTTATTGCCTTAATTATCAGTATTTCAAGCAGTTATTTAAGTTGATCGCATAAATTTGCGTGCTATATGAAACACTGCACTAATAAATACTAAACCACTCGCGACCGCACCTGAACGCCATTCCACTTCCACATCTCGACTTCTATTCTTTCCATCAACCAGTGCCTGCACTGAAACAAACTAAAGAATGGAATGAGAAGAATGAATAACCAGAACAAAAGAACAAATCAGAAAGGTTTCACGCTGATTGAATTGATGATTGTAGTGGCTGTAATAGGTGTCCTTTCTGCGATTGCAATTCCTCAATATCAAAAGTATGTAGCTAAGGCTGAGGTTGCTTCCGCTCTTGCTACTGCAACAGGAATAAAAACAAATGTTGAAGCTTATTCTGTCGAAAATGGAAGCTTCCCAGATGGTTCTACTAGTGGGCAAACCGAAGATGATCTCGGAGTCCCATCATCAATCCCATCAGGAACGATAGCATTTGCTAAAGGAAGTTCAGCTGGTGTAGGGACAATTACATTTACTTTTGCTAGTGCAGGCGTTAGCACTCTTTTAGTAAATAAGAAATTTGCGCTGTCCAGAGCACAAGATGGAGCTTGGGAGTGTAAAGGAACAACAGCGACTCCTGTAACTGACGATTTATTACCGAAAAACTGTAAATAGTGCTAACCAATCTCCCAACCGTTCTTCGTCAGGCTGGCTTACTTAGCCTGACTCAAGAACAAGCCGTGGCGGAACACGTACAAGCTTCCGGTGTTTCGACACCTGAAGCTCTGCTCGTTCTTGAGCTCTTCACAGGTGATTCCTTAGCAAACAACATAAAAACCATTTTCGGTTTGCCGTTAGTACAGCTTGCCAATGTTGATTATGAAGTCCTGTGCGACCAATTAGGGCTTCGCGAGCTAATCACCAAGTATCGTGCTATCCCGATTTCAGTCTCTAGCTCGACTCTCACACTCGCCTCTGCTGACCCGACCGATTTACAAGCGGAAGATGACTTTCGATTTGCGACAGGATTACAGATCGAATCGGTTGTCGCCAACCACTCCGAATTAGAAGGGGCAATAAGAAAACTGTATGGCCGATCTATTTCCGGGCAAGATTCTAAACGCAAAGAGATCACTCAAGATGAACTCGCCAATCTTGTTGATGTCTCTGACGACGAGATAGCGTCGATTGAAGATCTCAGTCAAGATGACTCCCCTGTCAGTCGCTTTATTAATCAAATACTGGTTGATGCGGTACGCAAAGGTGCATCAGATATCCACTTTGAGCCCTATGAAGAACACTACCGAGTGCGCCTGCGTTGTGATGGCATCCTTGTTGAAATACAGCAACCCGCTTCCCATTTAAGTCGCCGTTTATCTGCTCGTCTTAAAATACTCGCCAAGCTTGATATTGCCGAACGTCGCCTACCTCAAGATGGACGTATAAAACTGCGCCTGAATGACGACCTAGCAATTGATATGCGTGTATCTACACTACCAACTTTATGGGGAGAAAAAATAGTACTGCGACTGCTTGATAGCAGCGCTGCCAACCTCGATATCGACAAGCTCGGTTATAGCGAAGACCAAAAAGCACTCTATCTCAATGCGCTAAAACGCCCACAAGGGATGATCTTAATGACAGGGCCCACTGGCAGCGGAAAAACCGTCTCCCTTTATACTGGCCTTAGAGTGCTAAACACTACGGAACGCAACATCTCAACAGCTGAAGACCCGGTGGAAATTAACCTATGTGGTATCAATCAGGTACAAGTGACACCTAAGATCGACTTTGGATTTGCTGAGGCGCTGCGATCATTTTTACGACAAGATCCCGATGTGGTAATGGTTGGAGAGATCCGCGACTTAGAAACCGCAGAGATAGCGATCAAAGCATCGCAAACTGGTCACTTAGTGCTTTCGACACTGCACACTAACTCTGCAGCGGAAACCGTGACTCGACTCGCTCATATGGGGATAGAACCCTTTAACCTAGCTTCATCACTGAGTTTGATTATCGCTCAACGACTAGCAAGACGATTGTGCAACCATTGCAAAGAAGTTGACGACTCACCGGACATATTTCTGCGTCACTCGATTCCTAACAGCCGAACCATCTACAAAGCTAATCCCCAAGGGTGTAATGAATGTAATCAGGGATACTCAGGCCGAGTGGGTATCTATGAAGTGATGCCTTTTACCGACAAGCTCAAGACCAGCCTTATCAGTCAACCCAATGCGCTAGCGATTGAAGATCTCGCGCGTCGAGAAGGCATGAGAACTCTGCAAGAGTCAGGGCTAGATAAATTGCTTGAAGGCACCACCAGCTATCAAGAACTGCAACGTGTTCTGTACCTATAACCGAATGGAGCACCAATGAGTAGCAAGTCCAAACAATCACAATTAAAAAGCTATCACTGGAAAGGCATTAATAGCTCAGGCAAGAAAGTGTCTGGGCAGACCTTAGCGCTCACCGAATTGGAAGTACGAGAAAAGCTCAAAGAGCAGCACATTCAGATTAAGAAAATCAAAAAGAAAAGCATCTCAGCCGTCACTCGTTTAACCCATAGAGTCAAAGCCAAGGACATCACTATTTTAACTCGGCAGCTCGCTACCATGCTGGCTACTGGCGTGCCTATCGTGCAAGCCATCAAGTTGGTCTCAGACAATCACCGCAAAGCAGAAATGAAATCGATTTTATCGCACATATGCAAAGGTGTAGAAGCCGGCACGCCAATCTCAAAAGCGATGCGAACTGCAAGTCGTCACTTTGATGACCTCTATACTGATTTGGTCGCGACAGGCGAACTCTCCGGCAACCTCGCACAAGTGTTCGAACGCTTAGCGACCTATCGAGAAAAAAGCGAGCAGTTAAAGTCTAAAGTCGTCAAAGCACTGATTTATCCTGCCATGGTGGTCACGGTAGCACTGACCGTTTCTTATTTAATGCTGACCATGGTGATTCCGGAATTTGAGTCGATGTTTTCAGGCTTTGGCGCCGACCTACCTTGGTTCACTCAACAAGTACTCTACCTTTCCCATTGGATGCAGGCTTACAGTTTTTATACGGCTGCAGGCATCGGACTTGTTGTCCTGATTATTTACCAACTGTGTCAGCGTTCCCACTCGATCAGACTGTCTGTCAGTCGGCTAGGACTACGTTTTCCTGTTCTCGGTGGCATATTAGCCAAAGCCTCTATTGCCAAATTTAGCCGAACCTTATCAACAAGCTTTAGCTCTGGTATTCCGATTTTAATGAGCCTCAAAACCACAGCCAAAACCGCAGGCAACCTGCATTATGAATCAGCCATCATTGAAGTTCACCGAGAAACAGCTGCTGGCATGCCGATGTATATCGCAATGCGTAATACCAACGCCTTCCCCGAAATGGTGTTGCAGATGGTGATGATTGGTGAAGAGTCTGGCAATCTTGATGATATGCTCAACAAAGTCGCCTCGATTTACGAGTTTGAAGTAGACAACACTGTCGACAATTTAGGCAAGATTCTAGAGCCACTGATCATCGTGTTTTTAGGCACCGTGGTTGGTGGGCTTGTGGTTGCGATGTACTTACCGATCTTTAATCTTATGAGTGTGTTAGGATAGTTAAAGCAACTAAACACCCATGAGCAGCAATCTCTGCTCACTTTGATTAAGTGGTAAAGGACACTATGGAAGTATTTCACTACTATCCTTGGCTATTCCCCGTATTAGCTTTCATTTTTAGCCTTCTTATCGGCAGCTTCCTCAACGTAGTCATACACCGTTTACCGATTATGATGGAACGCGAATGGCAACAAGAGTGCTCGGAATATTTCTCTCAATATAAAATTCCAGCACCAGAGGGAAAGTTTAATCTCAGCATTCCTCGTTCAACCTGCCCGAAATGCAAAACCCAATTAAGAATCGTCGACAATATTCCAGTGTTAAGCTGGTTGTTCTTAAAAGGTAAGTGTCACAGCTGTGCCAATCCAATCAGCGCTCGCTACCCTTTGGTCGAACTGCTTACCGCAATACTTTGTACAATGGTTGCTAGCCACTTTGGTTTCAGTTACTACGCTATTGCTTTGATTTTTTTCACGTTTGCATTGATTACCGCAACCTTTATCGATCTCGATACTATGCTGTTGCCTGATCAAATTACCTTACCTTTAGTTTGGTCCGGTATCGCGTTAGCTCTGTTTAATATCAGCCCAGTATCGCTTCAAGATTCCGTGGTTGGTGTAATGGCAGGTTACCTAGCACTTTGGTCGGTTTATTGGCTGTTCAAGCTGTTAACAGGCAAAGAAGGCATGGGTTACGGTGATTTCAAGTTATTAGCTGCGCTTGGCGCTTGGCTTGGTTGGCAACACCTCCCAATGATCATTCTTCTATCCTCACTTGTCGGCTTAGTTTTCGGATTGATTCAACTTCGCTTGAAACAACAAGGCATAGATAAAGCCTTTCCATTTGGACCTTACCTTGCGATTGCGGGTTGGGTGAGTTTGATGTGGGGCAACGACATCATGGGCTGGTATTTCACTTCTGTACTAGGAATTTAACCATGGCAATCATTATCGGATTAAGTGGTGGTATCGCCAGTGGCAAAACCACCGTCGCTAACCTGTTCAATGAACACTTTAATATTGATATTGTTGATGCTGATATCGTGGCACGTGAAGTAGTCGCTTTGGGCAGTGACGGCTTAAAACAGATTACAGACCACTTTGGTGAGTCTATCTTGCTTGACGATGGAACACTCAACCGCAGCAGGCTGCGTGAGCTGATCTTCTCTGATCCTAAAGAGAAGCAGTGGCTCAATGGTCTTCTTCATCCCATGATCCGTGACAAAATTGACAGTGACCTGTCTAAAATCACATCCCCGTATGGTTTATTAGTCGCACCGCTATTGGTTGAAAACCAAATGCAAGGCATGACCGATCGCGTATTAATCGTTGATGTGCCAGCAGAAGTGCAAATAGAACGAACGATGAGTCGTGATAATGTTTCTAGGGAACAAGTTGCATCAATTTTAAAATCACAGGCTTCAAGAGAACAACGCTTAGCAGTTGCAGATGACGTGATTAAAAACCATACTAAAAACCAAGAACTTTTGCCTCAAATCACAGATTTACATCAAAAGTATCTGGCAATCAGTGCTGTAGATGGGTCAGAATAGAACAATGTTGAATGAAGGTTTGCTCGATGATCACCCATAAATTTGAACATCCTCTAAATGAGAAAACACGCATCTACTTAAGAGTCGAATCACTCTTGAGGCAGCTACACTTGTCTTCTACATTTTCCGATGCTCAACAGTATCAACTCTTTTTCCGTTCCATCTTTGATCTGATTGAAATCTTCGAACAGATCCAACTCAAGAGCGAACTCGCAAAAGATATTGAGAAACAACGTGTAACCTACAAAAGCTGGTTAGATGTTGAAGGTGTCGATCAAGAGATGCTGACATCATTGCTTACTGACATTGGTAACATCTATCGTGATCTGATGCAGGCAGAGCGTTTCGGGCAATCACTTAAGGAAGACCGCTTTCTAAGTGCGATTCGCCAACGCTTTAATCTTCCAGGTGGCTCATGCTGCTTTGATTTACCCGCACTGCATTATTGGCTGCACCTTCCGCTCGATAAGAGAATGAGAGATGCTAAAGCTTGGATGGATAGCCTACAGCCTCTGTATGAAGCGCTAACACTATGGTTGAAGCTCACCAGGGAAACAGGGCACTTTAAAGAGCAAATCGCTCGTGCTGGCTTCTTTCAGAGCGATGCCGATGAAGCGAATATCCTTCGTCTTTCGATTCCAATGCAATACGGTGCCTACCCGATGATCTCAGGTCACAAAAACCGCTTTGCTGTTAAGTTCATGAGCTTTGAGACGGGGCAAGCTTGTACTCAAGATATCGAGTTTGAATTGGCGATCTGCACCTAATTAGTTTCCTTTTATAGTTTGGCTTGAGTCCTCACTCGAGCCTAAACTCACTATTATTATCCCTCAAATTAAGAATCACTATGTCGAAGAAAATCACCATCGTTAAATGCCCTCAATGTAATACTGACGTTGAATGGGGTGAACAAAGCCCACACCGCCCGTTTTGCAGCAAGCAATGTCAGATGATTGATTTCGGTGAATGGGCAGACGAAGAAAACAGCATCGCTGGCGCACCAGACATGTCTGATAGCGATGGTTGGTCGGAAGATCAGTACTAAGATTCGAGATTCGAGATTCGAGATTCGAGATTCGAGATTCGAGATTCGAGATTCGAGATTCGAGATTCGGAAAAATGATTAAAGGGTTGGCGTTTGCGTCAATCCTTTTTTATTGCCGATAGTTTGGTGTTTGCCAAAAGAGATTCCCTACTCCTTCGTCAGTCTAGGAAATGACGGTTGCATTTAAGCCTACTTTCCAGTCGTCATCCCCAAGAGTGAGGAACGAAAGAGTTGGGGATCTCTTACTTTCAAAGCTCTAACTAGCAGGCACAAAAAAGCGGAGCCAAATGGCTCCGCTTTTATCGATAGAATGCAAAAAGAATTACTTCTTAGTAAGCTTCTCTTTAATACGAGCTGACTTACCAGAACGCTCACGTAGGTAGTACAACTTGGCACGACGTACTGCACCACGGCGTTTAACTTCGATGCTATCAACCATTGGAGAGTGAGTTTGGAACGCACGCTCTACGCCTTCACCGTTCGAGATCTTACGAACTGTGAATGCAGAGTGTAGACCACGGTTACGAATAGCGATTACAACGCCTTCGAAAGCCTGTAGACGCTCACGGTCACCTTCTTTTACCTTAACCTGAACTACAACAGTGTCACCTGGTGCGAATTTAGGAAGGTCTGATTTTAGTTGCTCTTCTTCAAGAGCCTTGATGATGTTGCTCATTTGTATAAATTCCTAGAATAAACTGATACTAAATTTAATAGGTTACTGCTTGCTTTTCGTTAAGAGCGTTGCTCTTTAATGAATTCAGCCAGTAATTGTTCCTGTTCGTCAGTCAGAGCTAGGTTTTCCAGGAGTTCTGGTCTTCTTAGCCAAGTTCGGCCCAACGATTGTTTTAATCGCCAGCGACGAATGTCCTTATGGTTTCCAGACTTGAGTACCGATGGCACATCTTTATCGTCTAGCACCTCAGGGCGCGTATAATGGGGACAATCTAGCAAACCATTTGCAAAAGAATCTTCTTCTGCTGAAGCGAAATCTCCAAGTACACCCGGAACAAACCGAGATACTGAATCAATCAGCGTCATGGCTGGCAGTTCGCCACCCGTCATCACAAAATCTCCAATCGACCATTCTTCGTCAACTTCAGATTGAATGATGCGCTCATCTACCCCTTCGTAGCGACCACAAATAAGAAGTAAATTCTCGTTTGTTGCCAGCTCTTCAACACCTTTCTGGTCGAGTTTACGACCTTGAGGTGAAAGATAGATCACTTTCGTCTTTCCCGGTGCTGCTTGCTTGGCTGTTTTGATAGCGTCGCGCAAAGGCTGAACCATCATTAACATGCCAGGACCACCACCGTAAGGTCTGTCATCAACAGTGCGATGTTTATCATGAGTGAAATCACGAGGATTCCATGTCTCAATAGATAAAAGACCTTTTTTAACCGCTTGACCTGTTACTCCAAAATCAGTAACAGAACGGAACATTTCAGGAAAAAGGCTAATAATGCCAACCCACATGTGTTCTCTCGCTCTGTAATTTGGAGTTAGAATCCAGGATCCCAGTCAACTTCGATCCGGCGAGCTTCGCGATCAACTTTCTTGATCACTTGCTCTTCAAGGTACGGTACTAACCGTTCCTTTTGGCCAAAAGCATCTTTAAGATTTGCTTTGATTACTAGAACATCGTTCGAGCCAGTTTCTAATAGGTCAGTGACCTCACCAAGGTCGTAACCTTTAGTGGTAAAAACTTGCATACCGAACAATTCGCGCCAGTAGAATTCATCTTCTGACAATTCAGGTAACGAAGCAGGGTCAATAGCAATTTCAAAGTTAGTCATCAGTTGCGCGTCTTCACGAACATCTAATCCCGCTAGCTTACATACATAACCTTGGCCATGACGTTTCCAGCTCTCAACTTTGTACTCAACCCACTTGCCCTTTAGGTTTAAATACCAAGGGCTGTAATCAAATATGCTTTCAGCATTGTCTGTGTAGGAGAACACTTTAAGCCAGCCACGAATACCATAGGTAGACCCAAGTTTACCCATGACAATTCTATTGTTTTGCTCGCTCATAGTTTCTTTATCCTTCATCGACATAAGCTATTTCTCTTTAAAAAAGAATTAAGCCGCTTTTTGAGCGTCTTTAACTAGCTTAGCTACACGATCAGATAGAGATGCGCCTTGACCAACCCAGTGGTTAACACGATCTAGGTCTAGACGTAGACCTTCTTCTTGACCTTGAGCAGTAGGGTTAAAGAAACCTACTTTCTCGATGAAACGGCCAGTTGCAGCGTTACGGCTATCCGCAACTACGATTTGATAAAATGGGCGCTTCTTTGCACCGTGACGTGCCAAACGAATGGTTACCATGTCGTCCTCTTTGCTTTCTTAATAAAATAATTAACCCCAAGTATAAGTAAATAGCTTGGGGTCTCGTGCCAAATTAAAGCCCCGGAATTTTACTCTTATTCCGGTGCAATGCAAGGGCTTTAGCTATTTTTTCACCAACATAGCTGCCGTACACTTTCTGTGACACGGCTAACACTATGAAAAGTAACGTAGCTAAAGCTTACATTTGTAGATTATCGACCAAACGGGTTAAAGCCACCACCCATTCCGCCCATACCTCCACCACCGCCCATCATGCCTTGCATGTTGCGCATCATGCCTTTCATGCCACCTTTCTGCATCTTCTTCATCATCTTCTGCATTTGGGTGAACTGCTTAAGCATACGGTTTACATCTTGTACCTGTGTACCAGAACCAGCGGCAATACGCTTTTTGCGTGAACCTTTGATTAGATCAGGGCGTTGACGCTCTTTCATAGTCATAGAGTTGATGATCGCTTCCATCTGCTTGAACATCTTGTCATCAACTTTATCTTTAACGTTATCTGGTAGCTGAGACATGCCTGGAAGCTTATCCATCATGCCCATCATGCCGCCCATGTTTTGCATCTGACCTAGCTGTTCACGGAAGTCTTCAAGGTCAAAGCCTTTCTTCTCTTTGAACTTCTTAGCCAGTTTCTCAGCTTTCTCGGTATCAACGTTCTTCTGTAGGTCTTCAATAAGAGACAGTACGTCGCCCATACCTAAGATACGAGAAGCAACACGATCTGGGTGGAACGGTTCTAGTGCGTCAGTCTTTTCACCAACACCTAAGAATTTAATCGGTTTGCCTGTTATATGACGAACAGACAGAGCAGCACCACCACGCGCATCACCATCAACTTTCGTCAAGATAACACCGGTTAGTGGTAGCGCATCACCAAAAGCTTTTGCCGTGTTCGCAGCATCTTGACCTGTCATTGCATCAACAACGAACAGTGTCTCTACTGGATTAATTGCAGTATGAAGCTCTTTGATCTCGCCCATCATCTCTTCATCGATAGCCAAACGACCGGCAGTATCGACAAGTAGCACGTCGTAGAATTTCTTCTTCGCGTGATCGATTGCAGCGTTTGCAATATCAAGAGGCTTTTGATCAGCTGAAGATGGGAAGAAGTCTACGCCAACATCGCTTGCTAACGTTTCAAGCTGTTTGATCGCCGCTGGACGGTAAACGTCGGCAGACACAACCAAGACTTTCTTCTTGTCACGCTCAGTTAGAAGCTTAGATAGCTTACCTACCGATGTAGTTTTACCCGCACCTTGTAGACCCGCCATTAAGATAACTGCTGGCGGCTGCGCTGCTAGGTTAAGAGCCTCGTTAGACTCACCCATCACCGCTTCAAGTTCAGCTTGAACGATCTTAATAAATTCTTGACCAGGCGTTAGAGATTTAGAAACCTCAACACCTACAGCGCCTTCTTTTACGCGCTTAACAAAATCGCGGACAACTGGCAGTGCAACGTCGGCTTCAAGTAGCGCCATACGTACTTCACGCAGCGTCTCTTTAATATTGTCTTCGGTCAGACGACCTTTACCGCTGATGTTCTTCAGCGTTTTGGATAGACGATCCGTTAAATTATCAAACATAGTTTTCTCTTCGCTCAAAACTGCGACTATTACTGTGAGTATACATTAGCGCGGATTAGAGTCATACCCGTTGTAGAGCCTTAATCATCCGTGCTTGTGATGTAAGACATTATTCACTTGGAATTGAATGAGGTTCGCCATAGCCCCAAAGAGCGATGCGAGGTATAATTCATCAATTAGTAATCATTTAAATGGATACCATGGACAGTCTTATTGCGATCGCAGCAGCCTTTCTTTATACAATGGCGATTTCCACGATCATTCCAGGTCTCGTGCACCAAACAGGAATCCGTGTAAAAACGGTGTTTATCAGCGCATTACTTGCTCTAGCTTTCCATGCTTGGTTGCTTGGCGATTTGATTTTTAATGCTAGTGGCCAAAACCTCAGTATCTTGAACGTTGCTTCATTAATCAGCTTAATCATATCTGTGGTTATGAGCGGCGCTATGCTCAAAACTCGTTTGTGGTTTATCTTGCCCGTCGTTTATAGCTTCGCTGCACTAAACTTGATGGCTGCTACTTTTCTTCCAAGCACCTTCATCAAGCATCTAGAGAATGACCCTAAACTGCTCGTTCATATCTCTTTGGCTCTATTCTCATACGCGACACTAACTATCGGTGCACTGTACGCTCTGCAGCTCGCGTGGCTAGATCACAAACTTAAAAAGAAAAAAGCGTTGGTGATCAACCCTAACCTACCTCCTTTAATGATGGTAGAAAGACAGCTTTTCAAGATCATTCTGATTGGTAATGGCTTATTAACGGGTACTTTGTTGACAGGTCTCATTTTCGTACAAGATATGTTTGCTCAAGGTAAAGCACACAAGGCTGTGTTGTCTTTTATCGCTTGGGTTATCTACTCCATCCTTCTATGGGGTCATTATCAGAAAGGTTGGCGTGGACAGAAAGTCACTTGGTTCGCCCTAGCCGGCGCCAGCATGCTCACATTAGCCTACTTCGGTAGCCGCTTCGTTCAGGAAATCATCCTGAACTAGTCTGTAAAATAAAGGCAAGGTCTCACATACCTTGCCTTTAAAATATTGAGTGCAATACATTCAATTGACATCTCGACCATGTTCGGTCATAAATTAATCAAGATACACAAATAGGAAAAGAATAGTTTTGGACGACATATCAACGGGTATCTTATTTGCGCTACTCGCGTGTCTCATTGTAATTTCCGGTTATTTCTCTGGTTCCGAAACGGGCATGATGTCCCTGAACCGCTACCGTTTAAAGCACTTGGCCAATACGGGTCATAAAGGTGCCAAACGCGTAGAAAAACTTCTGAACCGCCCAGACAGATTGATTGGCCTCATTCTCATCGGCAACAATCTCGTCAACATTCTTGCATCTGCGATCGCTACTATTCTTGGTATGCGCATCTACGGGGATATCGGTGTAGCTATCGCTACCGGTACCCTGACTCTAGTGATCCTCGTATTCGCCGAGGTAACACCAAAAACCATCGCTTCTCTATTTCCTGAACGTGTCTCTTACGCGAGTAGCATCCTTTTGATGATACTGATGAAGGTGCTGTCACCATTGGTAATCTTGGTCAACTTCATTACCAACGGCTTCATTCGTATCTTAGGTGTTAAAGCCAGTCACGATGCGACCGACCACTTGAGCTCAGAAGAGCTTAGAACCGTGGTAAATGAAGCAGGTAGCTTAATCCCTCAGCGTCACCAAGATATGTTGGTGTCTATTCTGGATTTGGAACATGTCACCGTGAACGACATCATGGTGCCGCGTAATGAGATTACTGGTATCGACATCAATGACGACTGGAAATCTATCGTTCGTCAACTGACTCACTCGCCCCATGGCCGCGTGGTGCTGTATCGTGACCAAATAGATGAAGTAGTTGGTATGCTTAGGCTACGTGAAGCTTACCGATTGATGCTTGAAAAGAACGAATTCAATAAAGAGACCTTGTTGCGTGCAGCGGATGAGATCTACTTCATTCCTGAAGCAACACCACTCAATATTCAACTGCTTAAGTTTCAGCGCAATAAACAGCGTATCGGTTTGATTGTTGATGAGTATGGCGATATCAATGGTTTGGTTACCCTTGAAGATATTCTAGAAGAGATCGTAGGTGAGTTTACCACCTCAATTGCGCCAAGCTTATCTGAAGAAATTACTCCGCAAAGCGATGGCAGCTTCTTGATTGAAGGCAGCGCCAATATCCGAGACATCAACAAAGGCTTACAGTGGGCACTGCCTACCGATGGCCCAAGAACGCTGAATGGTTTGATACTAGAACATCTTGAAGATATTCCAGAGAGTCACCTCAGTGTTCAGGTTGCCAGTCATCCAATGGAAATTGTTGAGCTCGAAGAGAACCGAATCAAACTGGTACGTGTGTTCCCGCAGATCGTAAATGGATAAAATTGGCTTATTAGAATAGCTAAGTAATCACAAGCTCACATGCGACAACAGCCTAGCCCTAAAATACGTTGACAAAAAAGGCCCGGTTCATTGAACCGGGCCTTTTAATATCTAACTCACCGCTAACAATGATTAGTCGATTTTAAGCTCTTGCAGCATAGACTCTGGCAGTGCCAGTTCATCATTCTTGTTTACAGAGATACCAGCAGCGATGATCGCATTAGCGATCTCTTTCGCTTCATCCAAAGAGTGCATTGCTGCGGTACCACATTGGTATTCGTTCAGCTCAGGGATCTTATTCTGGCTCTCAACTTTCAGTACGTCTTTCATCGCGGCCAACCAACCGTCAGCCACTTGTTGCTCTGTCGGTGTACCAATCAGGCTCATATAGAAACCAGTGCGGCAGCCCATCGGTGAAATATCGATGATCTCTACATCTGAACCGTTCAATTGATTACGCATGAAGCCAGCGTATAGGTGCTCTAGAGTATGGATACCTTTCTCAGATAAGATGTCTTTGTTTGGCGCAGTAAAACGCAGGTCAAACACAGTGATGGTATCCCCTTTTGGGGTTTGCATTGTTTTAGCAACACGAACTGCAGGTGCGTTCATGCGTGTGTGATCAACAGTGAAACTATCTAATAAAGGCATTGCTCTTCTCCGTGACGGCTGGCTTTAGAAAAACCAGCTTCGATTGTCTTCTAGTTCTTTGCGGCACTGTTTCAGCTGCCATCCATAATCTTTTGCTTGTTGTTCGACTTTACGCGCTACTTTAATCAACGATGGTTTGCTGTTGTATGACTTGCGCTTATAACCACCACGGCCTTCATGATAAGCCAGGTATTGGTTATATGGGTCCCATAGTGAGATACCCAACTGACGACGCGTTTCGCTGGTGTACCAACCTATAAACATCAGCGCATCATCAAAATTGGTTCTTGAACCGCCATTGTTGGTCGCTTTTTGGAAATCTTCCCAAGCTGGGTCCTGAGCTTGAGCATAGCCATAAGCGCTGCTTACACGGCCCCAAGGAATAAACCCAAGAATGTAATCTTTTGGTGGGCGCGCATCATGACGAAAGCTACTCTCTTGTTTTACAAAAGCCATCACTACGTTGATGGGAGTGCCCCACTCTTCTTGCATATCTAAGGCATCTTCGTACCACGATGGATGCTCTCTGAAGATGCTACATAGGTTGTCTTGCTGTTTCGGCGGTGGTGTTGCACAACCAACCAAAAGGCTAGAGACAACACCGACAGTGACTACAGGTAACCATTTACTACTCACACGAGTAGGCTTACCTAATAAGGCTTGCTTCCTTTCCACCAACGTCTCGCTATGCTTTTAAATACGAAAAATAATCCGCTAAGAAGCTGTCAAAATCTTGAGTGCTCGCTTCTTCACTTTGTTGCTGAGCAATCACAGAGCGTTGAACCTCTGCTTCCATCAGTTCAGCTGAATACACTTTGTATTGGTGTGCCTTGTGCTGTTGAGCGTACGTTTTACCTAGCGCACAGCCAACTTTACCTAAGCCACCTAACTTTTTAGTCTCTTCTAGCAATTGGCCAGAAATGGTTAGCTCTGGGTTATCAATCCAAGCTTCAAGCGTATCGCAGGTTTCTTGGTAAGCTCGACCGCCTTGTTCTGCATCCATCATCTCAGCAATTGAGCGTAGATCTTTGAACACGCGCTTCGCCCAATCTTGCAGAGACAAGCGCTCACCGTAACAACCAATTTGCAGTTCTAGACCGACTTGACGACCTTCTAGGATCACCTTGTTCCAGTTGTCGCGCCAGCACTCAAGCTCACAGTTATCCATCTCAGCAGAGTCAGTTAGCACACTCCACGTTAGGAATAGATCTAAGAAGCGAACTTGTTGCTCCGTGATACCAATTGAGCTGAATGGGTTTACGTCTAGAGAGCGAACCTCGATGTACTCAACACCAGCACGTGCTAGTGCTTCAGATGGTTTCTCACCATTTTTCGCTACACGCTTAGGACGAATTGGAGCATAAAGCTCATTCTCAATTTGCAGTACGTTGCTATTCAATTGACGGTATTCACCATCAACCTTAGTGCCAATCTCTGCGAATTCTTCTGATGGTGTACGAATCGCTTGATTCAAACCTTCAAGGTATTGGTCTAGGCTGTTGAAGCCAATTTTCAATACGCTTTGCGCACTGTTGGTGTAACCAAGATCGCTTAGGCGCAGTGCCGTTGCTTTTGGTAAGTACAGTGTCTCGCCAATCTTTTCAAAAGGCAGGTTAGTTTCTCTTCCTTTGATGAAAGAAGAACATAACGCAGGTGAAGCACCGAAGAAGTATGGGATTAACCAACCAAAGCGATAGTAGTTACGAATCAAACCAAAGTAAGCATCTGACTTCGCTTCACAACGCGCTTCTTCTGTTTGTTCTCCAAATAGGCTATCCCAAAAGCTTTCTGGGAAAGAGAAGTTGAAGTGAACACCAGAAATAATCTGCATCAGACTACCGTAACGACGCTTTAGGCCTTCACGATATAGCGTCTTCATCTTACCGTTATTAGATGTGCCGTATTGCGCTAGCTGAATATAATCTTCACTACCAACGTAACAAGGCATAGAAAGCGGCCATAGTTTTTCGCCATCTAACTTGGTTTGCGTGAAATGATGTATATCAGACAACTGATTCAAAAGCGTCGGAACGTCGTTAGAAACAGGCGTGATAAATTCCAGTAGCGACTCAGAGAAATCGGTCGTTACCCATTCGTTCATCAACGCAGATCCTAAAGCCTTAGGGTGCGGCCCAGTAGCAAGGTGCCCATCTTCCGTGTAGCGTAATGTTTCCCTTTCAACACCACGACCAAATTGAGAGAAGGTCTTAGGGTTGGTTGCAACTTGCTTTAGTCGCGCAGCAAAATCAGTCAAAATTCAGTTCACTTATCTTATATCGTTCTGATTAGAACTATCATAAATTAGGTTGGAGGAGAAAAGTAGAGTCTCTTCCCTCCCCCTTTAATGTGTACTCTAACGAATGATTTCAAGCTCTTCTATTGGAATATCTAACTTTTCTAATTGCGGGCGAAGCGAAGCCGCATCGCCAACCACAATTATTTGATAATCATTCGGGTCGAACCATTTCTTCGATAGTTCATTCAATGTCTCTTTTGAGACCGTCTCAACTATCTGATTACGCTGTTGTAGGTAATCTTCATCAAGGCTCAATGCAACAATATTACTCAACAACCCAGCTTTCTGACTTGGTGTTTCGTATTTGAGTGCATCTTGTTGACCGACGGCAAGGCGCATAAATTTCACCTCTTCGTCAGTTAATCCACTTTGGCTAAACTCATTCAGTTCATTAATAAACTCTTGAATCGATGGCACTGTCGCGTTAGCTCTTACTTGCGCGCTAAATACCACCGCGCCTGTTTCTCGAGTACTTGCGAAGTAACCGCTTGCACCGTAAGTGTAGGCTTTGTCTTCACGCAAGTTCTGGTTAATACGGCTATTAAAGTTACCCGCTAAGTTAAAGTTAGCTAACTGGCTCAAGTACAACTCACCAGTAGCGTCAAACGGCAGGCCTTTACGAACCAGGCGAACAATGCTTTGCGGCGCACCCGGTTTGTCGACCAAGTACAGGTGCTGACCAGAAAGCTCTTTGACGATCTGCGGACGCGTTAGTGGTGCCGCATCGCCTTGCCATTGCTCAAAGAATTGTAGCTGCTTCTCTATCTCTTTCTTCGAGATGTCCCCTACGATAACAATATTAGCTCCTTCAGGAGTATAGTGCTGACTGTAAAACAGTTTTACATCGTCCAGAGTTAACGATTCTAGAGAGTCCTTAGTACCATCACTTGCACGAGCAAAAATACTATCACCAAACAGCACTTCACGGGTTGCTTGAGACGCCATCCAGCTTGGCTGCTGATGCTGATACACGACGCCTTCTAACATCTGTTTCTTAACACGCTCGAAATCTTGCTCATCAAACTTAGGCTCGAATAGAACCTCTTGTACAATAGCTAAGGTTTGAGGAAGGTTTTTCTCTAGCGTAGAGACTGAAATGTCAGTGGTGTAACTGCCCGCACTAATGCTGACGCTACTGCCAAGCTTATCCAAAGTCGCCTGTAACTCTTCAACAGTTCGTTTAGTCGACCCCTCTTCCATCATAGAAGCAGTTATGTTCGCCAGGCCCTCTTGCCCTTTGCGAACGTAACGCTCACCGGCTGGAAGTTGAATCTGTAGCTGTACTGTCGGCGTTTCACTGGTCACAGTACCAATTAAATCCGTACCGTTTGCAAAGTGCATGCGGTACAAATCAGGCATGGTCGCCTCAACACCAAAGTTCACTTCTGGCATCACGCTGCGATCAAAGGTATTCGGTGCCTTTCTAAAATCCAGCTGGTCTTCCGTCACCTTGCTGTATTCAGGCAGAGTACGTGCAGGTGTGGTAAATGTCGCTTCTCGAACGGCTAAATCAAGCTGCTTTTTCGGAACCACACTCAAAGTCACCTTGTGCTTACCTTCGATGAAATCTTGGTAGGCCTTGCTCACGCTTTCAGGAGTGACAGCTCGGATTTGATCAAGTTGCGATTCAATTCGATCAGGCTGACCATAGAAGGTTTGGTTAGATGCCAGTTGTGAAACCTTGCCTTTAACACTTTGCAGAGCGAAAACCGCGTCCGCTTCTGCCATGCCTGTGATCTGGTCTAAACGTTCTTGTTCAACACCCTCTTTCGAGAATTGCTCTAGAGTATCCATCAGCTCTTTATTAAGAACCGTCAGATCGCCTTTTTCACCGGAGTTACCCATCGCATACACATACATGGTACAAGCAAGTTCAGCACAATCATGGAAAGATCCTGCACTTACTGCTTTTTGTGTTTTTACGAGGTTTTGGTATAGGTAGCTGTTGGTACCTGAACCTAACACGTTAGACAATGCATTCAGTGACGCTTGCGTCTCTTCACCGCGATACGTTGTAGGCCAACCAACAAGCACCATCGGCTGACGGATATTATCTTCTAGGGTGATGTACTTATCTTCAGTTAGCACAGCAGGTTGTTTCTCTGCCGCCTTAACTTCTGGGCCTTGAGGAATAGGGCCAAAGTACTTGTTCACCCACTCTAGCGTGTCATCAACGTCGATATCACCACCAATCGTTAGCACGGCATTATTTGGGCCATACCAACGTAGGAAGAAGGCCTTGAGGTCATTCACATCAACTCGGTCGAGATCTTCCACATAACCGATTGGTTGCCATGAATAAGGGTGACCTTCAGGGTAAAGCGCTTCCCCCATGCGTTCCCACATCAAACCATAAGGACGGTTTTCATAACTTTGAGCACGTTCGTTTTTGACCGTGCCTCTTTGTACTTCGAATTTCTTCTGAGAAACCGCATCCAATAAGAAACCCATTCGGTCTGATTCTAACCACAACATTTTCTCTAGTTGGTTAGATGGAACTGTCTCAAAGTAGTTGGTACGGTCACGGTTAGTTGTGCCATTTAACGAACCACCCGCTTCAGTGATGATCTTAAAGTGCTGCTGGTCACCAACGTTCTCAGATCCCTGGAACATCATATGCTCGAAGAAGTGAGCAAAACCCGACTTACCAATCTCTTCACGTGCTGAACCTACGTGATAGGTCACATCAACATGCACCAATGGATCGGAATCATCAGGGGAAAGAATAACTGTCAGGCCGTTTTCAAGCTGATATTTGGTGTAAGGAATCACCACTTTATCTTTAGAGAGCTTTACCTCTTCTAAAAGAGTGACACCTTCTGGTAATGAGGAAAAGAAGGATGTTGAGCTAGGTACATTGTAAGAACAGCCGGCAATGGCGATAAGAGAAAATGTACCAAGTAAAACCTTTTTCATTGGTTCTCCTTAGAAAAAACCGAAGTAGATAGCAGCAAGTAAGCTATAACGAGCAGCTTTGCCAATCGCTATCAAAATAACGCTAGGGATGAATTTCATTCTTAGCCAACCCGCAGCCAGACACAAAGGGTCACCAATAATCGGTAACCAACTGAATAACAGTGTCCAGTAGCCATAACGACTCAGCCAAGCCATAGCCTTATGACCATGCTTTTCAGATTGAGTTCGATTGGGCAACCACAAACCAATCCAATAATTGGTCAGGCCGCCTAAGGTGTTACCGAGTGTCGCTATGAGAATAATCGACGATGTAGAGAATTGATCTAAGCTCAATGCTGCAACAAGGCTGGCTTCTGAGCCGCCGGGCAATAATGTGGCACTCAAGAAGCCACTGATGAAGAGTACCCAAAGCGCCGAGTCAGAGAACCACAGCGCTATGTTTTCAAAAAGGGAATTAAAGAATTCTAACACTGCATATCAACCTTCTTGCATCTTAAGCAGTACCTTGCCTCTAGTGTGTCCGGTTTCAACCTGCAGATGCGCCGACTGTGCTTCGTCTAGTTGGTAGATACCTTGAATTTCTGTTTTAAGCAATCCAACACTCACCATATAAAGCATGGTGTCCATTTGCTCAGTGTTTGGTTCAACCAACATGCCTGATGCAGTAAAACCTAGGAGCGTGGCTTTCTCACAAATCAACTCAGCAGACAAAGTTGGTACTGTCACGACTCTCGCACCGTCTTTCAGGCACTTCAACGCATCAAGCGCGGTATCGCCACCGACCAAATCAATCAACACATCAACATCAGAAACTCGTTCTGAAGCTGGGGCAAACTTATAGTTGATAGCATGAGCGCCTAGCGTTGCAAGATAGTCGAGATTGGCTTCGCTGCAGGTCGTGTAAACCTCTGCTTTTGCTGCCACTGCGATTTGAACCGCAAGGTGACCAACCCCGCCTGCGCCTGCTAAGATAAGCACGCGATCGCCTTCTTTTACTTCGGCTTTATTGAGTGCTTGGGCTGCTGTTTGACTAGCAAGTGGTAATGCCGCTGCCGCTTCTAGGGTGACAGAATCAGGAACCATGCTGAGTGCCGCTTCTGGAACACATACGTATTGGCTATAACCGCCACCTTGCAGTGGAAAACCAATAAACCCTGCCACGTTATCACCAACAGTAAAACGTTCAGCCTGATCGCCTAGCGTTACAATTTGCCCCGAAATATCATATCCCGGCACCCAAGGTAGATTGTCTTTGTTTTGTGCTGCTGCCCAACCAAGACCAGCACGGGTTTTCACATCAATCGGATTAATGCCCGAAAAGGAAACTTTAACCACCACTTCTCCAGCCTTAGGACCTGGAATCGCACTGGTTTGAATACTAAGGTTTTCGACACCGCCGAATTGAGTAATCGCAATCTGTTTATTTTCCATTTCCACATTTCCTTGATTGATAAAAGCCCTAGTGAGCAAGCACCCTAATTAATAAAAAGAAAGGGATGCGAAAGCATCCCTTTGACTATAAACCATTTAATAAGGCTAAGTTAACCGCTCATTCGTAAATTGACGACCAATTAACGTAACGATACATGAGCAGTAATCCATTAACCGACTAGCGCTAATAGAATACCCGCCGCAACCGCACTACCAAGTACACCTGCTACGTTCGGGCCCATCGCATGCATCAACAAGAAGTTCTGAGGATTTGCCTCAAGACCTACCTTGTTCACAACACGTGCCGCCATTGGAACCGCTGATACGCCAGCTGCACCAATCAATGGGTTGATGTCCTCTTTCGAGAAGCGGTTTAGAACCTTCGCCATCAATACACCACCAGCTGTACCAATACTGAACGCGACCGCACCTAAGCCAAGAATACCCAGTGTCTCTAAGTTCAAGAAAGTATCCGCTTGAAGCTTAGAACCAACACCGAGACCAAGGAAAATAGTCACAACGTTAATCAGTTCGTTTTGCGCTGTTTTCGATAGGCGATCAACCACACCCGCTTCACGCATCAAGTTACCCAGACAGAACATACCCACTAGAGGTGTTGCTGAAGGTAGGAACAAAATCGTCATCAGTAGGACAGCAAGCGGGAAGAGGATCTTCTCTGCTTTGCTAACGTGACGAAGTTGAGCCATCTTAATCTTACGCTCTTCAGGAGACGTTAACGCCTTCATGATTGGCGGTTGAATAATAGGAACCAATGCCATGTAGCTATATGCCGCTACCGCAATTGCACCTAAAAGATCCGGAGATAACTTGCTCGCCAAGAAGATCGCAGTTGGGCCATCGGCACCACCAATGATCGCAATGGAAGAAGCGTCGGCCATCGAGAATTCCATTCCTGGAACATAGTTCAGCAAGATCGCGCCAAATAGTGTCGCGAAGATACCAAACTGAGCCGCAGCCCCTAGCCACAACGTTTTAGGGTTCGCAATCAACGCACCGAAGTCCGTCATCGCACCAACACCCATAAAGATCAGCAGTGGGAAAATGCCCGTTTCAATACCAATATAGTAGACGTAGTAAAGCAAACCACCGGGATCAGTAAATCCAGCATTTGGAATGTTTGCTAATACAGCACCAAAACCAATAGGTAGTAGAAGTAACGGTTCAAATCCTTTACGAATTGCTAAAAACAACAGTAAGCAGCCAACCAGCATCATACAGATCTGGCCGAACTCAAAGTTCGCAATCCCTGTTTCAGACCATAAGGTCATCAATCCTTCCATGGTACTCCCTTACGCTAAGCTTAGTAGTGGAGCGCCTACAGTAACTGCATCGCCTTCTTTAACATTCAATTCTTGAACGATACCACCACGAGCAGCACGAACTTCCGTTTCCATCTTCATCGCTTCTAGGATAAGTAGAACGTCGCCTTCAGCAACCTCAGCACCCGCCTGAACGTTAACTTTAAAGATGTTACCCGCCAATGGAGCAGGAACTGCTTCAGCGTCAGAAGCTGCGACCGGTGCAGCCTGAGCAGGTTTTGCAGATGGCGCTACCGATGTAAGTTCACCTTGTGGGCCAACTTCAACATCGTAAACTTGACCATCAACCTTCACGCTGTAGCTTTCAATACCACCAGAAGCTTGTACAGGAGAAGCTGCAACTGGAGCCACAGCTTCTAGCGTTGGTGCCGGTTCAAATGCTTCAGGGTTACGACGGTTCTTAAGGAACTTAAGACCTACTTGTGGGAAAAGTGCGTAAGTCAGTACATCATCAACCGTATCTTCAGCTAGAGATATACCCTCGGATTTTGCTTTCTCTAACAGATCCGTCGTTAACGTATCCATTTCAGACTTAAGTAAATCAGCAGGGCGACAAGTAATCGGCTCTGCGCCATCGAGAACTTTCGCTTGCAGTTCAGCATCGACTTCCGCAGGAGCTTGACCGTATTCACCTTTCAGTAAACCAGCAGTCTCTTTCGTGATGCTCTTATAGCGTTCGCCCGTTAAGACGTTAATAACCGCTTGAGTACCGACAATCTGAGAAGTTGGTGTTACTAACGGAATGTAACCAAGCTCTTTACGTACGCGTGGGATCTCTTCTAGAACTTCATCCATGCGATCGGCAGCGCCCTGCTCTTTAAGCTGGCCTTCCATGTTAGTTAACATGCCGCCAGGAACTTGAGCGATCAAGATACGAGAATCGACACCTTTTAGCTGACCTTCCCATTTCGCGTACTTCTTACGTACATCACGGAAGTAAGCTGCGATTGGTTCGATTTGATCTAGTTTGAGGTTCGTGTCGCGCTCTGTACCTTCTAACATCGCAACAACCGTTTCGGTTGGCGTATGGCCGTAAGTACAGCTCATTGAAGAGATAGCGGTGTCTAGAATGTCGATACCCGCTTCAACGGCTTTAACCGCTGTTGCAGTCGATAGACCTGTTGTCGCGTGGCTATGCAGCGCTAGAGGAACGTCACACGATGCTTTGATACGTGTAATAAGCTCTTCCGCTTCATACGGCTTTAATAAACCTGACATATCTTTGATACATAGTGAGTGACAACCTAGGTCCTCTAAACGCTTAGCCAAATCAACCCAAGTATCTGAGTTGTGAACTGGACTGGTTGTGTAAGACAAGGTACCTTGAGCGTGACCACCAACATCAATCGTTGCTTTCACCGCTTTCTCAAAGTTACGTACGTCATTCATCGCATCAAAAATACGGAATACGTCCATGCCGTTTTTATGGGCACGTTCAACAAATTTTTCTACTACATCATCCGCGTAGTGACGGTAGCCCAATAGGTTTTGACCACGCAGTAGCATCTGCATTGGTGTGTTTGGCATCGCTTTTTTCAGCTCACGCAAACGCTCCCATGGATCCTCGCCAAGAAAACGGATACACGAATCAAACGTCGCGCCGCCCCAGGTCTCAAGTGACCAGTAACCGACTTTATCCAGTTCTGCCGCAATTGGCAGCATATCTTCGATACGCATACGAGTAGCAAATAGTGACTGGTGCGCGTCACGAAGTACCACATCTGTGATAGCTAGTGGTTTAGACATGCTCATAAACTCCTTTTTAATCCTTTAAATGCTACTTAGCAGTAGACGCACGGTATTGATGAACCGCGGCCGAAATTGCTGCCACTACCTGTGGACTAACAGCTGAAGGGGTTGATTGTGATTTTTGAATTTTTTTAGGTGCTGCGATCGGCTCTGGTACTTCTTCTGGTACCAGTTTTGACATCAACCGAACGAGGTAAACTAGAATAGTTAGGAAAATAAAGACAACGGACATCCCCGTTATCATTAGAGTCGCCGCATCTCCTAGCAGGCTTCCAATATTAGTCATGTTGCTTCCTTTCTTCGTCATCCTGACATACGTACAGGATTTCAGCGAATAGTGATCCCGACCCATGGATTATCTCGATTGGTAAAAGTTTGTCAATTTTGTTTAAGGTTCTGCTACGGATAACGCACACATAAGGTTAATTATTCGCCTATCAGATCACATAAATCTGTCAAATGAGTCATTTTTAGATATTTAAACTGTGACTTAAACGGGGCTTTTCTGAAAAACGATATGAGAAAGGTGGAATAACAAAGAAGCATTCAAGAAGTACTTAAAATACAACAAGTTAAATGTTAAGTAAATTTAACATTTAATCAACATTTATATAGCAGACATAAAAAAAGCCTCGTATAAACGAGGCTTTTTTTAATAATGTGGCGCGCTCTGGAGGATTCGAACCTCCGACCGCCTGGTTCGTAGCCAGGTACTCTATCCAGCTGAGCTAAGAGCGCACGGTTTTAATATTGATTCATTGTTACTAACAACGTATCAATATAAGGATTTCATTCTCATAAGAAAAAAGCCCTAAATAGTGGCGCGTCCTGGAGGATTCGAACCTCCGACCGCCTGGTTCGTAGCCAGGTACTCTATCCAGCTGAGCTAAGGACGCACGGTTTTCGATATCAGTATTCCCAATATCAGGAGTTCACAAAGAAACCCTAAATAGTGGCGCGTCCTGGAGGATTCGAACCTCCGACCGCCTGGTTCGTAGCCAGGTACTCTATCCAGCTGAGCTAAGGACGCGCAGTTTTCGATATTGGTATTCGCAATATCAGGAGTTCACGAAGGAAACCCTAAATAGTGGCGCGCTCTGGAGGATTCGAACCTCCGACCGCCTGGTTCGTAGCCAGGTACTCTATCCAGCTGAGCTAAGAGCGCACGGATTTTAGTATCAACTTAGTCAATACAAGGATTTTCATTCTTATAAGAAATAAACCCTTAAATAGTGGCGCGTCCTGGAGGATTCGAACCTCCGACCGCCTGGTTCGTAGCCAGGTACTCTATCCAGCTGAGCTAAGGACGCACGGTTTTGATATTAATTCTCGACGAACGATTTATCAATATCAGGATTCACATTCTTATCAGAACTAAACCCTAAATAGTGGCGCGCTCTGGAGGATTCGAACCTCCGACCGCCTGGTTCGTAGCCAGGTACTCTATCCAGCTGAGCTAAGAGCGCACGGGTTTTAGTATCAACTTAGTCAATACGAGGATCAATAGACCCTTAAATAGTGGCGCGTCCTGGAGGATTCGAACCTCCGACCGCCTGGTTCGTAGCCAGGTACTCTATCCAGCTGAGCTAAGGACGCACGGTGTTCATTCATTAAGAATGAAGTTGTGAAACATATCACATTCTTCTTGCTACGAAGAAAAAAAAAGGCCATTGGCCTGTAATGAATGGCGGTGAGGGAGGGATTCGAACCCTCGATGCAGCTACAAACCACATACTCCCTTAGCAGGGGAGCGCCTTCGGCCACTCGGCCACCTCACCTAATTCATTATTCTCACATCACTTACAAGTAAGAGAAGAGAGAATGGCGCGTCCTGGAGGATTCGAACCTCCGACCGCCTGGTTCGTAGCCAGGTACTCTATCCAGCTGAGCTAAGGACGCACATTTACATTGTCTAAATTGCTAATTTTAGACTCACAAGAAATGGCGGTGAGGGAGGGATTCGAACCCTCGATGCAGCTACAAACCACATACTCCCTTAGCAGGGGAGCGCCTTCGGCCTCTCGGCCACCTCACCGTCTTGCGGAGGCACATATTACGTTTTACCGAAAATATGTCAAACACTTTATTGAAAAAAATTGGACAAAAACACTCAACCGTTTGCTATTTAATCAAAGCGCTTGCAAATTGAACTTATAACATTCAAATCGCGCTTTTTTCCTTAAAAATTAAGGTGAAAGATTGGCAATAATAAACAGCCGAAAACAATTATCTAATTTCTCCAGCAGCAAGTGCTACCGCTGATGGCACAATACTACGGGATGCGTATTTGCGCCATAGGGGAAGCTAATAAATCTTGAATTTTGCCAAACAAAATACAGAGCAACAGTTCTGTTCAACCTTGTCTGTATCTCACAACATCACAAAGCATTCACTTCACCACTTTGAGACCGATCCGCTATCCAACCTATCTATGTCCCAATGAGCGTTTCTATTCCCCAAGATCAAAAAAGGCTAGCAACAATGCTAGCCTCTTCTCTACGCAAAAGTATTAGTAGTTGCCAGATGCAACGTTACCATTACCTTTTTCAGCTTGAATGCGCATGTAGATCTCTTCACGGTGAACAGATACTTCTTTAGGTGCGTTAACACCGATACGTACTTGGTTACCTTTAACGCCTAGTACAGTAACTGTTACTTCATCACCAATCATCAGTGTTTCGCCAACGCGGCGAGTCAAAATTAGCATTCTTTGCTCCTTGAGTAATCTCTAAATTTATCTAGCTACGAGAGCATTATCCAACAAAAGTTATATTTTCGTAAACTATCGATTGAGTTTATTTAACCAAAATGCACTTCTTTTTTAGGATAACCCTGTGTTTCACGCGCTACGATGTATGCATTGTGTAATATGTTAGCAGCCATATCGACTTGCGTTGGTGATATCACCAAAGTTAAAGACTGCTGCTGCAATAAGTGATGTTGTACATCAATTTCGCCTTCAGACAACAATCCATGTGAACTGACCACAATTTCTTGTGTTCGGCTTCCTACCACAGTTAACAAACTAACCTGTTCACTATTACGGATTTTCTCAGCAAAAACTAGTTTTAATTTGGCACTTATGTCTTGTTTAATAATGAGTGCTGCCCGTTCTGTTTCCTCGATCACACTACAGACTTCGATCCCCAACAGTTGGCAATGTGAAATGAAAGACGGTAAATCTTCATTCAAACACTCGATACGCACCATATCTCTTTGGATGGCGATACCAGCAATATCATTCAAACACTGATTACCCGCGATCAATGTGCCCTCGCCTTGTTCAAAGCTTGAAAGCACTCGCAATGGCACGTTATGCTGCCATGCATACTGAACACATGGAAGATGTAAAACCTTAGCGCCTCGGCGGGCCATCTCTTCCATAGAAGGGAAGTCTAAAGTATCTAATTTCTGAGATTGCTTCACAACTCTAGGGTCACAAGAATAAACACCATCAACATCAGTATAGATCTGGCATTCTTTCGCCTGCAAGGCACCCGCAAGCGCTACCGCTGTAGTATCTGAACCACCGCGACCTAATGTTGTGATATCGCCTTTCGCATTGAACCCTTGAAAGCCTGCAACAATGACAATCTGGTTGTCATCTAGCAGAGCTTGAATAGGAGCAGTATCAATACGCTCAATCGCTGCATTATTATGATTAGAATCAGTGTGTATCTTGGCTTGATAGCCAGTCATTGATGTCGCTTCATAACCTAACTTGTGTAACGTCATTGCTAACAAGGCCATGGAAACTTGCTCGCCAGCCGTTAACAACACATCCAGTTCTCTAGCGTTTGGTACGCTATCAATTTGTGTGGCTAAGTTAACTAACCGATTTGTTTCACCAGACATAGCAGAAACGACAACCACGATCTGGTTCCCTTCATTTTTCGCTTCAATGATTTTTTCTGCTACATGATGGATTCGTTCAATTGAACCCACCGACGTTCCACCAAATTTCTGCACGATAAGAGGCATTTTCACCCGTCCTCACCTTCCCAAGACCAATGTCTATATATGACAAAAAAACACATACTCCGCGTCAGGGCGAAGCAATAAAAAATTAACCAAGGAGTCTAACGCCACCATTAGACTTCTTGGTTAATCTCAATCAAACCTTGTTTAAACACGCTTCCAATAGGCAAAATAAAAGATGCCCAATCAACTGATTGGGCATCTTTGTATCAATTACTTAAGCTTAAAGACGCTCTTCTAGCCAAGTACGCACAGATTTAAGCGCTTCTGGCAGTGCTTCAACGTCTGTACCGCCCGCTTGAGCCATATCTGGACGACCACCGCCTTTACCGCCAACTTGCTCAGCAACCATCTTAACGAGGTCACCCGCTTTTACTTTGCCGATTAGGTCTTTGGTTACACCAGCAATCAAGCCAACTTTACCGTCTGCTACGTTTGCGATCAGGATGATGCCGCTACCTACTTGGTTTTTAGCGTTATCAACCATAGTACGTAGGTTCTTGTTGTCTGCGCCTTCAATTGCAGCAACCAAAACTTTAGTACCAGAGATCTCTTCTACTTTGCCCATGATGTTTGCGCTTTCTGCAGCAGCCATCTTTTCTTTAAGCAGTTGGATTTCTTTCTCTAGCGATTTCGCTTTCTTAGCGGATTCAGTAAGTTTCTCTTCGTAAGCGTTAACCTGAGCTTCTACTGCATCTAGAGCAGCTTCACCCGTTACCGCTTCAATACGACGAATACCCGCAGCAATACCACCTTCAGAAGTGATCTTGAACAGGCCGATATCACCCGTGTTGCTTGCGTGGATACCACCACAAAGCTCAGTAGAGAAATCGCCCATAGATAGAACGCGAACTTCATCATCGTACTTTTCGCCAAACAGTGCCATTGCACCTTTTTCTTTCGCTGACTCGATATCCATGATGTTGGTTTCAATCACGTGGTTCTTACGAACTTGTGCGTTAACCAAGCGCTCTACTTCTTTAATCTGCACCGGTGTTACCGCTTCAAGGTTAGAGAAGTCAAAACGTAGATTGTCTGGCTTAACTAAAGAACCTTTCTGAGCAACGTGCTCACCTAAAACTTCGCGCAGTGCAGAGTGAAGCAAGTGAGTTGCAGAGTGGTTTAGTGAGATAGCAGCACGACGCTCAGCGTCAACCGTTGCTTCTACTTTATCGCCCTTAGCAAATACACCTTCAACTAGCTCACCGTGGTGCGCAAATGCGTTACCTAGCTTCTGAGTATCTTGTACTTTGAAAAGACCCGAAGCTGTTTTTAGTGTACCAGCATCACCACATTGACCGCCTGACTCAGCGTAGAATGGTGTCTCTTCAAGAATAATGATTGCTTTGTCGCCAGCCGATAGTGAAGAGACTTCTTCACCATCAACAAATAGCGCAGAGATTTCACCAGCACCTTCAGTAGCTGTGTAACCACAGAACTCGGTGTTAGTGTCTACTTTGATCGTTGCGTTGTAATCAGTGCCGAATTGACCAGCTTCACGAGCACGCTTACGCTGTGCTTCCATCGCCTTCTCAAAGCCTTCTTCATCGATAGTAAAGTCGCGTTCACGTGCTACATCGTTAGTAAGGTCAGCTGGGAAACCGTATGTGTCGTAAAGTTTGAAAACTGTTTCGCCGTCAAGCTCTTTGCCTTCAAGTGCGTCTAGTGCGTCATTAAGAATAACCATGCCGCGCTCTAGAGTACGACCGAAGTTCTCTTCTTCAATGCGAAGTACTTTTTCAACAAGCTCTTGTTGTTTCTTAAGTTCATCTGCCGCAGAGCCCATCACTTCAGCCAATACACCCACAAGTTTGTGGAAGAACACGCCTTGTGCGCCAAGCTTGTTACCGTGACGAACTGCACGACGAATAATACGACGTAGAACGTAGCCACGACCTTCGTTTGAAGGCATAACGCCGTCAGCGATTAGGAATGAACAAGAACGGATATGGTCAGCAATAACGCGTAGCGATTGGTTAGATAGGTCGTCATGACCCACAACTTCCGCTGTCGCTTTGATTAGCTTTTGGAATACATCAATTTCGTAGTTAGAGTGAACGCCCTGCATGATTGCAGAAATACGCTCAATACCCATACCTGTATCTACAGCAGGCTTAGGTAGCGGTTCCATTGTGCCGTCAGCGTGACGGTTGAACTGCATGAATACGTTGTTCCAGATCTCGATGAAGCGGTCACCATCTTCTTCAGGTGTACCAGGACGGCCGCCCCAGATGTGCTCACCGTGATCGTAGAAGATTTCAGTACATGGACCACAAGGACCTGTGTCACCCATCGTCCAGAAATTATCAGACTCGAACTGTTTGCCGCCTTCTTTGTCGCCAATGCGAACGATACGATCAGCAGGTACACCTACTTTCTTGTTCCAGATATCGAATGCTTCATCATCTGTCTCGTATACCGTTACCAACAGACGGTCTTTTGGCAGTTGAAGAGTTTCAGTCAGGAATTCCCAAGCAAAACCAATCGCTTCTTCTTTGAAGTAGTCACCAAAGCTGAAGTTGCCTAGCATTTCGAAGAACGTGTGGTGACGAGCCGTGAAACCTACGTTTTCAAGGTCATTGTGTTTACCACCCGCACGTACACAACGCTGAGCCGTAGTTGCTCGAGTGTAGGCACGTTTTTCGGCGCCTAAGAAGCAATCTTTGAATTGGTTCATACCTGCGTTAGTGAATAGCAGGGTTGGATCGTTATGTGGAACTAACGATGAACTGTCTACGATTTGGTGTTCTTTGCTCTCAAAGAACTTAAGGAACGCGTTGCGAACCTCATCAGTGCTCATGTACATGCAGCTCTTCCTGAAAATAGTCGAGTTAGAATTTTGCCGTATTGTAGATCATGGTTAAGGCTTCGACTAGTTTTCTTGTAGAAAAGACACCCTTGGGCAGGATTTTAGTGGGAATTCGATAAAATGAAGAATATTCCACTATATCTAGCCGCGGAAAAGCAGAACTAAATTGACGACCTAGTAACTAAGAAACTCACTCAACGAAAGAGAGTTGACCAAAGACATGCTCTACGGAGCTGAACCAATAAAAAAGCCCCGCATAAAATATGCGAGGCTTTAAATTCTTTCAAAGCAGATGCTTCTTTCAAACATCTACTCTGTAAAACGTCAGCTTATAGCTCTTCGTTTTCTTCTTCTTTCTCTACGTCTTTCTCTTCAAGAACAGCAGGAGTCAGTAGCAATTCACGAAGCTTAGTATCGATCTCTAGAGCAACCTCTGGGTTTTCACGCAGGTATTTACCAGCGTTAGCTTTACCTTGGCCGATCTTGTCGCCCTTGTAGCTGTACCAAGCGCCCGCTTTTTCTACCAGCTTGTTCTTAACGCCTAAATCGATAAGCTCACCTTCACGGTTGAAGCCTTTGCCATATAGGATTTGAGTTTCAGCTTGTTTAAACGGTGCAGCAATCTTGTTCTTAACAACCTTGATACGGGTTTCGTTACCAACAACCTCATCACCATCTTTGATCGCACCAGTACGGCGGATATCAAGACGAACAGATGCGTAGAACTTAAGCGCGTTACCACCAGTTGTTGTTTCTGGGTTACCGAACATCACACCAATTTTCATACGGATTTGGTTGATGAAGATAGCCATACAGTTAGACTGCTTTAGGTTACCCGTCAGCTTACGCATCGCTTGAGAAAGCATACGAGCCTGAAGACCCATGTGGCTGTCGCCCATTTCGCCTTCGATTTCTGCTTTTGGTGTTAGTGCTGCAACTGAGTCAATAACAAGAACGTCGATTGCACCTGAACGAGCCAGTGCATCACAGATTTCAAGCGCTTGCTCACCAGTATCTGGTTGAGAAACAAGAAGTGCATCGATATCAACACCAAGCTTTTGAGCATAGATAGGGTCTAGTGCGTGTTCCGCATCAACGAATGCACACGTTTTGCCCACTTTCTGTGCTGCAGCAATAAGCTCAAGCGTTAGCGTTGTTTTACCTGATGATTCTGGACCGTAAACTTCTACGATACGTCCCATCGGTAGGCCACCAGCACCTAGTGCGATATCTAGAGATAGAGAACCTGTAGAAATAGTTTCTACGTCCATTGTGCGGTTATCACCAAGACGCATGATAGAACCTTTACCAAATTGCTTTTCAATCTGACCAAGGGCTGCGGCTAACGCTTTTTGTTTATTCTCGTCCATTTCTATCTCCACATAATCGGTTGTCTCAACAAGCGATCTAGAATCTATTTCTAACCCACATAGGGGTGACTAATTGACTTTCATTATACTGTTGATTCATACAGTGTCTATACCTGTATGAAAATAATTTGTGCAAATGTTACTTACCTTCCATTGATAGGTAATCATAAATAACTTGCAGGGCATGGTGCGTAGCTTGTTGGCGTACTTGTGATCTGTCGCCTGTAAATACATGCGTTTCTACTTTATCCCAGCCATTTAGCGCTTTCCACGCGAAGCATACCGTACCAACAGGCTTATCTTCGGTCGCGCCACCTGGGCCAGCAATGCCACTGATTGATACAGAGAGCGTCCCATTTGAATGTTGCAATGCCCCGCTCGCCATTTCTATTACGACAGGCTCACTCACAGCGCCGAACTCAATTAAGGTTTTAAGCTGTACACCTATCATCTCTTGCTTGGCTTCATTGCTGTACGTAACAAAAGCGCGATCAAACCACCCAGAGCTGCCCGCAATATCGGTGACTGCACTCGCAACACCTCCGCCAGTACAAGATTCAGCCGTCACTAACACTTGTTTGTGTTTAGCGAGTAAATGTCCAAGCTGTTCACTAAGGTCTTGAGTCATCTGCATCATCAACTTCCCTTTATTTACTGTCATATCATTTGGATTCGCATCTTTTCGCATCAGCCGCTTTTCGCACGAAACGCTTTCACGTATCCTAAGCCGCAATAGAAATAAACGAAAGAAGTTAACTGTGAAAGCCGATCAAAAACATACTCCCATGATGCAGCAGTACCTAAAACTGAAAGCAGAAAACCCAGAAATTCTGCTGTTCTACCGCATGGGCGATTTCTACGAGCTTTTCTATGATGATGCTAAAAAAGCTTCTCAACTCCTCGATATTTCACTGACTAAACGTGGCTCATCAAATGGTGAGCCTATTCCTATGGCGGGTGTTCCTTACCATGCCGTTGAAGGGTACCTTGCAAAGTTAGTACAACTTGGTGAATCCGTAGCAATTTGTGAACAGATTGGTAATCCAGCACTTTCAAAAGGCCCTGTTGAGCGTGCTGTTGTACGTATCGTTACACCCGGTACCGTGACCGATGAAGCATTACTTTCTGAGCGCGTTGATAACCTAATTGCAGCCATTTACCACCACAACGGTAAATTTGGTTACGCGACACTTGATATTACCTCCGGTCGATTCCAACTTTGCGAACCAGAAACGGAAGAAGCAATGGCAGCAGAACTGCAGAGAACCTCACCACGTGAGCTACTGTTCCCTGAAGATTTCGAGCCAGTAAATCTAATGGCAAGCCGTAATGGCAATCGCCGTCGCCCTGTATGGGAATTTGAATTAGACACTGCTAAGCAGCAATTAAATAAGCAATTTGGTACTCGCGATCTGGTAGGCTTTGGCGTAGAAAGCGCAAAACTGGGTCTATGTGCGGCTGGTTGTTTGATCCAATACGTAAAAGATACTCAACGTACAGCCCTTCCACATATCCGTTCACTGACGATGGATAAACAAGATCACTCTGTGATCCTCGATGCAGCGACTCGCCGCAATCTAGAGATCACGCAAAATCTTGGTGGTGGTACTGATAACACCCTTGCCGAAGTACTTGATCACACCGCAACAGCAATGGGTAGCCGTATGCTTAAGCGTTGGTTACATCAACCAATGCGCAATATCTCTGCGCTCGATCAGCGCCTAGATGCGATTGGTGAGATGAAAGATTTGGCTCTATTCACAGAGCTACAGCCAACCTTAAAGCAGATTGGTGATATCGAGCGTATTCTTGCTCGTCTTGCACTTCGTTCTGCTCGCCCTCGCGATATGGCACGACTTCGCCAAGCAATGGAATACTTGCCAGAGCTTGCTGAAACGCTAATGCAACTTAAGCACCCGTACCTAACTCAACTTGCTCAATATGCTTCTCCTGTGGACGAAGTTTCTGAACTACTCGAGCGAGCGATCAAAGAGAACCCACCGGTGGTTATCCGTGACGGTGGTGTGATCGCAGAAGGCTATAATACCGAGCTAGATGAATGGCGTGACCTTGCAGCAGGTGCAACTGAGTTTCTGGATAAGCTTGAGCAAGAAGAGCGTGAACGTCATGGTATCGACACTCTAAAAGTTGGTTACAACAACGTACACGGTTTCTTCATTCAAGTGAGCCGCGGACAAAGCCACCTAGTGCCGCCACATTATGTTCGCCGTCAAACGCTGAAAAACGCTGAGCGTTACATCATTCCCGAGCTAAAAGAGCACGAAGACAAAGTGCTTAACTCTAAGTCGAAAGCACTCGCTATCGAGAAACAGCTGTGGGAAGAGTTGTTTGACTTACTACTGCCGTATCTAGAGCGCCTACAAAACATCGCCTCTTCAGTATCTCAGCTTGATGTTCTACAAAACTTGGCTGAGCGTGCAGATACGCTGGATTACTGTCGTCCAACCATGACAGAAGCTGCAGGTGTGCAGATCCAAGCAGGTCGTCACCCTGTTGTTGAACAAGTGATGGACGAACCCTTTATTGCTAACCCTATCGACCTTAATGATCAACGTAAGATGCTGATCATCACAGGTCCAAATATGGGTGGTAAATCGACCTATATGCGCCAAACGGCACTCATCGCATTGATGGCTCATATCGGTTGTTATGTTCCTGCAGAAAGCGCGACCATCGGCTCTATCGACCGTATCTTTACGCGTATTGGCGCATCGGATGATCTGGCTTCTGGCCGTTCAACCTTCATGGTTGAGATGACAGAAACTGCCAATATCCTGCATAACGCAACACCAAACAGCCTTGTGCTAATGGATGAAATCGGTCGTGGTACCAGTACTTACGATGGTTTGTCATTAGCTTGGGCAAGTGCAGAATGGTTAGCTAATCAAATCAACGCGATGACACTGTTTGCAACGCATTACTTTGAGCTAACCGAGTTACCAAACCAACTTCCAACGCTAGCAAACGTACACCTAGATGCGGTTGAGCATGGTGACAGCATTGCCTTTATGCACGCAGTTCAAGAAGGTGCAGCAAGTAAATCTTACGGCCTAGCGGTTGCAGGATTGGCTGGTGTACCAAAAGCGGTGATCAAGAACGCTCGCGCGAAGCTAACACAGCTCGAAGCATTGAGTCTTGAGTCTCCGACATCGAAGCCAAGCGGCGTTGATATTGCAAACCAACTAAGTCTGATCCCTGAACCAAGCGAAGTAGAACAAGCACTTGCGAATGTTGATCCTGATGATCTAACTCCTCGCCAAGCATTAGAAGAACTTTACCGCTTGAAGAAGCTGCTTTAGTTTCTTACCAAGTAGTTTGTTCTTGCCGTACTGCTATTTTGATTAGACGGTATGAAATACCAAAGCCACAAACAAAAAAACGCTGACTTAAAGTCAGCGTTTTTATTTTTCTTCTATTTAGAGAAGCATCATCCGTTCAATTAGTCGTTTTCTACGTTGAACAGGTTTTCCATATTCAGACCTTGCTTGATAAGAATCTCACGCAGACGGCGAAGACCTTCAACTTGGATTTGACGAACACGTTCACGAGTCAGGCTGATTTCGCGGCCCACTTCTTCTAATGTTGACGGTTCATAACCCAATAGTCCAAATCGACGCGCAAGCACCTCTTTCTGTTTCGGGTTCAGCTCATCAAGCCAGAAAATTAACGAGTTCTTGATATCGCTATCTTGAGTTGAAACCTCAGGATCTGAATTATTGATGTCTGGAATAATATCCAACAGCGCTTTCTCACCGTCACCACCAATTGGCGTATCAACAGAGCTCACTCGTTCGTTTAGACGAAGCATCTTGCTCACATCACCAACAGGTTTATCTAGCTTAGAAGCAATTTCTTCTGCCGTTGGTTCATGGTCAAGCTTTTGTGATAGCTCTCTTGCAGTACGTAGGTAGATGTTCAGCTCTTTCACAACATGGATTGGCAAACGGATAGTGCGAGTCTGATTCATTAACGCACGTTCAATGGTTTGACGAATCCACCATGTCGCGTAAGTTGAGAAGCGGAAGCCACGCTCTGGATCAAACTTCTCTACGGCGCGAATCAAACCTAGGTTGCCTTCTTCGATTAGATCGAGAAGTGCAAGGCCACGGTTGCTATAACGACGTGAAATTTTTACCACTAAACGCAGGTTACTTTCGATCATGCGTTTACGTGCTGCTTCATCACCGCGTAGAGCTCGACGTGCGTATAGCACTTCTTCTTCTGCGGTTAGTAGTGGTGAGAAACCAATTTCGCCTAAGTAGAGTTGAGTGGCATCTAAACTTTTAGACGTAACTTCAACTTCTTCTTTTGCTTCGGTTTTCTTAGTAGCTGTTCGTTTTGCTTTTCCAAGAGCTTCCGGTTCCGTGGTTGCTTGGTCAAGATCGAACTCTTCTTTGGTTACTGCATTGCTTATACTCATAACGCCTCCCCCTGGCGAAATTAGCATGACATTACAACTTCATATGTCGCTAAATGACTATGTCACTCCATACAATACGTAATTTTTGCATATTGTATTTAAGGTAAATATCGTTTTGGATTAACAGATTTACCTTGGTAACGAATCTCAAAGTGCAGCCTAACACTGCTGGCTCCAGAGCTTCCCATTGTTGCAATCTTCTGCCCTGGTTTCACACTTTGCCCTTCAGATACTAATAGTCGGTCGTTATGCGCGTATGCACTTAAGTAATTATCATTGTGCTTCACAATCACTAGATTGCCGTAGCCTCGTAATGCATTACCCGAATAAACAACCGTTCCCCCTGCAGTAGATACTATTGGCTGACCTCGCTGTCCTGCTATGTCTATGCCTTTATTTCCTTGTTCGCCTACAGAGAAATTCTTGATTACTCTCCCTTTAGTTGGCCATAACCATTTGGATACTTTATCACTTGTTGGTTTGGTGGACGGTGTAACATTCTGTTTACCTTTAGACCCAACATACTCCTTTGATTTGGATTGTTCAACCTTCTTTGGTGGATCTTTTTTCACCACTTTGGTGGTAGTTTGAGCTGGAGCCGGTTTAGAGTTTTTGCTCTTTTGTGGTGTGGTTTTCGGTTTACTTGCCGCAGATGAGGTTGTGGATGCGGCGACAGGCGCTGCAACTGCTGCTGCCGCTACCGTTGACTTACCATACGCTGGCGCATTATAGCTAGGACGCCACAACTTAAGCTTCTGCCCTGGGTGGATAGTGTAAGGAGCAGACAACTTGTTATAACCGATGAGGTCTTTAACGTCTTTATTGGTGACATAAGCAATGAAGTAAAGGGTGTCGCCTTTTTTAACTTCATAGTAACTGCCACGATAACTACCACGATCAATCGATGAGTAATTCTTGTTTAGGCTTGAAACGGGCGCAGGCGAATTCGCTGCACACCCAACAAGGGCACAGCTAAGCAGTAAAGTACTTCCTTTTAACAACTTCGAACGCATCGACTCTCTATCCACCTACACCATTAGTCTTTTATTAAGCTAGCTCACCAGGAACAAGAGGTACAAATCTCACCATCTCGATAACACTCGATAAAAACTCATCGCCGTGTCGAACGATCTTCAATAGTTGCTGTTCGTCATCACCAACTGGAATCAGTAAACGACCACCATCTTTCAGCTGTTGCAGAAGCGCTTGAGGAATCGACTCTGCAGCGGCGGTGACAATAATCGCATCAAAAGGGGCTTTTGAAGACCAACCTTGCCAACCATCACCGTGTTTAGTTGAGATATTGTAGAAATCGAGTTGCTTCAACCTACGTTTTGCATCCCATTGTAGCGACTTTATTCTTTCAACCGAATAAACATGATCAACAAGTTGAGCCAATACCGCAGTTTGGTAACCAGAACCCGTTCCGATCTCCAAGACACGGCTATCTTGTTGTAATTCAAGTAGCTCTGTCATTTTAGCAACAATGTACGGCTGTGAAATTGTCTGACCCTGACCGATAGGCAGCGCATTATTATCATAGGCTTGGTGATACATCGCCTGTGATAAAAAACTCTCTCTCGGCAGTTGGTAGATCGCATCAAGAACCTTTTGATCCTGAATACCATTTTCAATCAGAAAAGTAATTAAACGCTCAGCTTGCGGATTACTCACTTACTTCTCCCCTAACCATGTTGCCATCGCACCCAGCGACTCATGCGCCGTTAGATCAACTTGTAACGGTGTTACCGATACAAAACCATGCTCAATCGCGTAAAAATCGGTACCTTCACCGGCATCTTGCTCTTTGCCCGGAGGGCCTAGCCAATAGATATCGTGACCACGCGGGTCTTTTTGCTTGATCATATCTTCAGCGTGATGACGAGCACCTAGGCGTGTCACCTGAGTACCAGACAGTTGTTCTAAGGCTAAATCAGGAACGTTCACGTTCAACAAACGATTGGTCGGGATTGGGTTTGCTAAATGTTGTTCGACAATACGACGAGCAATCGTTGCCGCTGTCTTAAAATGTTTTTTTCCCACCAGAGAAAACGCTACCGATTGAACGCCTAGAAAGTGCCCTTCCATTGCTGCTGCTACCGTGCCTGAATAAAGCACGTCATCACCAAGGTTAGCACCGTGATTAATACCCGTTAACACCAGATCCGGCATATCATTCTTTAGCAGTTCGTTTAACGCAAAATGCACACAGTCAGTCGGTGTTCCTTGTACCGAATAGGTATTTTCAGCAATATCTTGAACACGCAGAGGCTGTTCTAAAGTTAATGAATTTGACGCACCCGAGCGATTACGGTCAGGGGCAACAATGATAACTTCAGCAAGATCACGTAGCTCATTTGCCAGCTCATGAATACCTTGAGCGTGCACACCATCATCATTGCTGAGTAAAATCTTCATCTTGTATCCTTTCTTTTGTTCCCATGCTAAGCCAAGTCACTTAAATTCCAATATCAAGTGACCCAGCTCCAAGCAGAATCGTTATTGCTCGTAGGTTCTCTCTACGTGTACTTCTTCAACCAACTCACGAACGATAGCGGTTGCGAAACAACCTGCGTCTAGAGAGAACTTAAGAGTGACATTATCTTCGTTCACTTCCCAAGTTAGACCCGCTGGTTTTAACGATGCTTCACGACGGTCATGGCGCATGCGGTTACCGCGAATCAGCGCCATTAGGTCAGGTTCAGAATCAAGATGTTTTTGCTCTAACGCTTGAGACTCATTTGTTGTTGGTAAGGCATTATCACCAGCCAAAGCAACAGTAACCAATGCTGCGCCATTCGCGATGTCTTGGTTTACTGCTTCAATATTGTCCGCTGTTACCGCTAGTTGAGCTCCGTCTTTCATGACAATATCGCCAACCAATGCCGATGCAAACGCATCTTGCTCAATACGGTCTGACAGGATCAGGTTGTAAATCCACGAGCGAGCCGCAGAAAGGTACAAGCTGCGCTTATTCTGGTTACGAGTACGAACGTTATCACGGCCCCAACGACGAGCTTCAGATAAGTTGTTACCTTCATTACCAAAACGCTGAGCACCGAAATAATTTGGCACGCCGACTTGAGCGACTTTTTCCAAACGTTTTACGACATCATCACAATCTGTTACTTCAGACAAAGTCAGCTCGAATTGGTTGCCAACTAAATCACCCGGACGTAACTTTTTGTTGTGACGTGCTGTCGCCAAGATCTCAATGCTTGGGTACTGTGCTAAAAAAGCTGAAAAGTCAGGCTCACCTTTTGGTAGGTGTACACTCAACCACTGCTCAGTAACCGCGTGACGGTCTTTTAAACCTGCCCAGCTCACGTCCTTCGACTTAACACCGCAAGCTTTAGCCAGCTCGTTTGCCACGAAGCTCGTGTTTTCACCAGTTTTACGAATACGAACCATTAGGTGCTCGCCTTCACCAGTAAACTCAAAACCCAAGTCTTCATTAACGACAAAGTGTTCGGCTTTTGCTTTTAGTTTTGCTTTCGCAGTTGGTTTACCGTTTAGATAAGCCAATGAAGATAAAATATCTGACATGCTGTTCTTTTCGTGTTGGTGCTTACGCACTTTTAGTAATTAGGACCACCGCTTCACATGCGATGCCCTCTTTGCGACCTGTAAAACCTAAACGCTCAGTGGTCGTCGCTTTTACATTCACATTGCTAATGCTGGTTTCTAAGTCTTGAGAAATAGCTTGGCACATAGAGTCTATATGAGGCGCCATCTTTGGAGCTTGCGCCATGATAGTAATATCAGCATTACCAATCACGTAACCTTGCTCTTTTACTCGACGATAAACATCTTTCAGCAGTTCACGGCTATCTGCACCTTTCCATTCGTCGTCAGTATCTGGGAAATGACGACCAATATCACCCGCAGCAATCGCACCTAATAGAGCATCACATAAGGCATGCAAGGCAACATCACCATCTGAGTGTGCAATAAGACCTTGCTCGTAAGGGATGCTTACACCACCAATAATTACTGGGCCTTCACCACCAAACTTATGTACATCAAAGCCATGGCCAATACGAATCATCATTATTCCTTATTCTGACTTAAATAGAACTCAGCAAGCGCTAAATCTTCAGGCTGAGTAATCTTAAAATTATCTGAGCGCCCTGCCACTATAGCGGGCGATAAACCTTTCCATTCGAAGGCTGAGGCTTCATCAGTAATCGAAGCGCCTTGGTGCAACGCCTCACTTAATGCATTCCACAGAGGCTTTGCTCTGAACATTTGCGGCGTAAGAGCATGCCATAAATCGGCTCGCTCAACGGTATGCTCGATCTGCCCTTGGGCACCTCGCTTCATGGTGTCACGAACTGGCGCAGCTAAAATAGCCCCCACATCATGGCTCATCGCACCAGAAATTAGCTTGTCGATATCACTTAGCTGAACACAAGGCCTTGCCGCATCGTGAACCATTACCCAATCACCAAGTTGCTGCTCAGCGATATAGTTTAGCGCAGAGAGCACAGAGTCCGCTCGCTCGCTTCCGCCAGACACTCTGATCACTTGTGGATTCTGATTGAGTGCTAGTTCAGGGTAGTATGGGTCATCATCGCTGATCGCAACGACAATTTGAGCGACTTGTGGGTGAGACAGTAATTTCTCGAGGGTGTGCTCTAAAATCGTTTTGCCGTGAATTTTAAGATATTGCTTAGGGCGATCAGCCCTCATTCGGCTACCGACGCCTGCTGCAGGTACAACGGCAATCACGCTTTGAAGTTGAGTCGACATTAATGGGATTCCTCACCAATGATGCGATAAAACGTTTCGCCTTCTTTGACCATACCAAGCTCATGACGTGCGCGTTCTTCTATCGCGTCTAAGCCTTGGCGTAGATCGTCAATTTCAGCAAACATTTCTGCATTTCGAATATGTAGCTTTTCGTTTACTTGTTGTTGAACTTGGATTTCGTTGTTCACACCGTAGTAATCAGAGATACCATTTTTACCGAGCCACAGTGTGTGTTGTAGCCAGCCAAACACTATGAGCAGTACTAAAGCAAAAATTCGCATAACACCTTTCGCCGGTTGAAAAAGAAGGAACTAGAATAAGGCACATATATACCATAATGAGCTTATTGGTGCGAGATATGCGGTGTCAGGGAATTAAGAAGTCAGGGAATTATTGGACAGAATAGTGAGTGGTAACAATGAAGTTCCCTACTCCTTTCTTCGTTAGTCTAGGGAATGACGAACTTTCGGTATCAAAAAGATAGCTTTAGAGCCTAGAGGTTCTTCACCTCACTTTTTTACAGGCAAAAAAAACGCCCTACCGAAGTAGAGCGTTTCAAAAGCTTTAAGTTAACAATTCGCTAGGAATTATTGACCTTTAACTTCTTTAAGACCGTTGTAAGGAGCTTTAGAACCTAGAGCTTCTTCGATACGGATAAGTTGGTTGTACTTAGCAACACGGTCAGAACGGCTCATAGAACCAGTTTTGATTTGACCTGCAGCTGTACCTACCGCTAGATCAGCGATAGTTGCATCTTCAGTTTCGCCAGAACGGTGAGAGATTACTGCAGTGTAGCCAGCGTCTTTAGCCATCTTGATAGCAGCTAGAGTCTCTGTTAGAGAACCGATTTGGTTGAACTTGATAAGGATAGAGTTAGCTACGCCTTTCTCGATACCTTCAGCAAGAATCTTAGTGTTTGTAACGAACAGATCGTCACCAACGATTTGAAGCTTGTCGCCTAGAAGTTCAGTTTGGTGCTTGAAACCATCCCAATCTGACTCGTCAAGACCGTCTTCGATAGAAACGATTGGGAAGTTGTTCGCTAGCTCAGCTAGGTAGTGGTTGAACTCTTCAGAAGTGAAAGTTTTACCTTCGCCCTTCATGTTGTAGATGCCAGCTTCTTTGTCGAAGAACTCAGATGCTGCACAGTCCATAGCAAGAGTAACGTCTTTACCTAGTTCGTAACCAGCAGCTGCAACAGCTTCTGCGATAACTTCTAGAGCTTCAGCGTTAGACTTAAGGTTAGGAGCGAAACCACCTTCATCACCAACTGCAGTGCTGTAGCCTTTAGACTTTAGAACTTTAGCTAGGTTGTGGAATACTTCAGCGCCGATACGTAGACCTTCTTTAAGAGTCTTAGCGCCAACTGGTTGGATCATGAACTCTTGGATGTCAACGTTGTTATCTGCGTGCTCACCACCGTTGATGATGTTCATCATTGGTAGAGGCATAGAGAACTGACCAGCAGTACCGTTTAGCTCAGCGATGTGCTCGTATAGAGGCATGCCTTTCGCAGCAGCAGCAGCTTTTGCGTTAGCTAGAGATACAGCTAGGATAGCGTTCGCGCCGAACTTAGACTTGTTATCAGTACCATCTAGGTCAAGCATGATTTGGTCAACGTCAGCTTGTGCTTTAGCGTCAGTACCAACTAGAGCTTCAGCGATTGGGCCGTTTACAGCTTCAATAGCTTTAAGAACACCTTTACCTAGGAAACGTGATTTGTCGCCGTCACGTAGCTCAAGAGCTTCGCGAGAACCAGTAGATGCGCCAGATGGAGCAGCAGCCATACCTACGAAACCGCCTTCTAGGTGTACTTCAGCTTCTACAGTTGGGTTACCACGTGAATCGATGATTTCACGACCTAGAACTTTAACGATCTTAGACATTGAATGTTTCCTTCTCGTTGAATATATAAATGTCAAATTTAAAGGTAGCAGCACAACTTACGCAGCTACCTGTATTCCTTTTACTTCTCTAACTCGCCGCGCTGGAACTCGCCAGCCGCTTTAACGAAACCTGCAAACAATGGGTGACCATCGCGAGGTGTTGAAGTGAACTCTGGGTGGAATTGAGCAGCAACGAACCATGGGTGGTTCGGGTTCTCAATAACTTCAACCAGTTTCTTGTCCGCAGATAGACCCGATACTTTTAGGCCCGCTTTTTCGATTTGTGGACGAAGATTGTTGTTCACTTCGTAACGGTGACGGTGACGTTCATGGATCGTCGCGCTACCGTATAATTCGTAAGCTTTCGTCCCTTTCGCTAGGTGACAAAGCTGAGAACCAAGACGCATTGTGCCGCCAAGGTCAGATGTTTCTGTACGCTCTTCAACTTTACCTTCGCCATCAGTCCACTCAGTGATAAGACCAACAACTGGGTACTTAGTTTCAGTACAGAATTCAGAAGAGTGTGCCCCTTCCATTTTCGCAACGTTACGAGCGTACTCGATAAGTGCTACTTGCATACCTAGACAGATACCTAAGTACGGTACTTTGTTTTCACGAGCGTATTGAGCAGCAAGAATCTTACCTTCAACACCACGGTCACCAAAGCCACCGGGAACTAGGATTGCATCTAGGCCTTCTAAAACTTCTACGCCACGAGACTCAACGTCTTGTGAATCTACGTATTTAATATTAACGCTTAGGCGGTTTTTCAAGCCTGCGTGTTTTAGTGCTTCATTTACTGATTTGTATGCATCTGGTAGTTCAATGTACTTACCAACCATACCAATCGTCACTTCACCCGTTGGGTTAGCTTCTTCGTAAATTACTTGTTCCCATTCAGACAGGTCTGCTTCTGGAGCTGTGATGCCGAAACGCTTACATACAAGTTCATCAGTGCCTTGAGCTTTAATAAGCTGAGGGATCTTGTAGATAGAGTCAACATCGCGCATAGAAATAACTGCATTTTCTTGCACATTACAGAACAGAGCAATTTTCTTACGCTCGTTCGAAGGAATGTTGCGGTCTGAACGACAAACTAGGATGTCTGGCTGAATACCAATAGACAGCAACTCTTTTACAGAGTGTTGCGTTGGCTTAGTTTTAACTTCGCCCGCAGCTGCTAGGTATGGCACTAGAGTAAGGTGCATGAACATTGCGCGTTCACGGCCTAGTTCTACTGCTAGCTGACGAATCGCTTCCATGAATGGTAGAGATTCGATATCACCAACCGTACCACCAACTTCAACGATCGCGATATCGTGGCCAGCTGCGCCAGAAATTACACGCTCTTTGATAGAGTTAGTGATGTGTGGGATAACCTGAATAGTTGCACCTAGGTAATCACCGCGACGCTCTTTCGCGAGTACGTCTGAGTAAACACGACCTGCAGTGAAGTTGTTACGCTTAGTCATCTTGGTGCGAATGAATCGCTCATAGTGACCAAGGTCAAGGTCAGTTTCAGCGCCATCTTCCGTAACGAACACTTCACCGTGCTGAGTCGGGCTCATAGTGCCTGGATCAACGTTGATGTAAGGGTCAAGCTTCATCATAGTCACTTTAAGACCACGAGCTTCTAAAATAGCCGCAAGAGATGCTGCAGCAATACCTTTACCTAGAGAGGATACAACCCCGCCAGTAACAAAAATGTAATTTGTCGTCATGTTTAACCTGAAATTGGTTGAATGAGGGAAATGGACTACTTCTGGACGGGATGAAAATATACCAGAAGCCCCTTATCGCCACAACGTGAAATCTATCACACTGCTATTTTTTATTTTTTGCTTCAAATCAATTCATGATAAAAGCTTTGGTTATCTTTTCTCCGCCACTTTGACTTCATCCCACATGGAATCAAGCTGTTGTAGTGAAAAGTCGTTCAAAATTTTATCCTGCTGACGAACTTTTTGTTCCACCCCTTTAAAACGACGTGAGAACTTCAAATTGGCTTTATTGAGCGCCGACTCTGGATTTTTACCTAAATGTCGCACCAAATTGACCGTCGCAAACAGCAAGTCACCTAACTCTTCTTCAACCAAATCTTCATTAGGCGTCACTTGAAGAGCTTCCTCTAGCACCTCATCGACTTCCTCTAAAACCTTATTAGCCACTGGGCCAATAGAGTCCCAATCGAAGCCATACTTCGCTACCTGTTTTTGAATCTTTGTAGCACGTGAAAGCGCGGGTAGAGAGTTTGGTATTGAGTCTAGAATACTTTCTGGAGTTTTGCCTGCTTGCGCTTTTTCTTTGGCTTTTTCGGCTTCCCAATTGGCATTAATCTCTTCATCGCTCGCAAACTCGGTATCAGAGAACACATGTGGATGGCGGCGCGTTAGCTTCTCATTGATGCCATCAACCACATCAGAAAACTCAAATAGCCCCTGCTCTTTCGCTAGCTGGCTGTAGAAAATCACCTGAAACAACAGATCACCTAACTCTTCTTGTAGGTTTGGCCAATCTTTATTATGAATCGCATCCACCACCTCGTAGGTTTCTTCGATAGTATGCGGAACAATGGTTTCAAAATTTTGTTTCAAATCCCAAGGACAGCCACCTTCTGGATCGCGCAGCTTAGTCATAATCTGTTCAAGTTGTTCAATCGGGTGATTCATCTTTTCTTCCTATTCACTGTCTTTGATTTTTAAATTTAAAACTTCTGTTAAAACTAAAAAAGGTGAGCAGCCAAAACCACTCACCTTTATCTTTATTCGTCATCCCCAAGAGTGAAGAATGAGCGAGTTGGGGATCTCAAACCGCTTAGCGAGATTCCCTATCACGTTCGTCCCTCACTGTAGGGAATGACGAGGATGATACCAAGTATCATCCGAGTCTCTTGACGCTCATTACATCTTTGATCTGCTCGACTCGGCTTGTCACTCGACTCAGAATCTCAATATTGGTCACTTCTAAATCGAAGTCCATTACCGATAGCTGACGCTTGTAGTCGATGCGACTCTTCATTGTCGTCACGCTGATCTTCTCGTTCGAGAACAGTGAGGTGATGTCTTTCAACAAGCCATTACGCTCTAGCGCTTCAACGCGCAGAGTTAGGATGTAAGAACCGACGAAGCCATTGCCCCAGACAGTATCAATAATACGTTCTGGCGCATGCAGGCTTAGCTCACTCAACTGCTCACAGTCAGCACGGTGCACTGAGATACCACGACCTTGCGTAATGTAACCTTTAATAACATCGCCTGGGATTGGCTGACAGCAACGCGCTAGGTGCGTCATTAAGTTATCAACGCCCTCAACCACTACCGCGTCTTTCTTAGGACGACTCTGCTGTGCTGGCTTGTTTTCCGACTCAAGCAGTTTCTCTAGCGCTTTCTTATCTTCTTCTTCCGCCGTCGGCTTATTCACCAACGCATTGATGTGATTAACCACTTGGTTAATGCGCAAGTCGCCACTGCCGATACCAGCATAGAGTTCATCTGGCGTGTTGACGTTAAAGCGTCTTAGCGCGTATTGGTCTGCATCTTTTAGGGTTGCACCGACTTTCGCTAGTTCAACCTCAAGGATGTCTCGACCCGCTTCGAGGTTCTTCTCTCGGCTTTGCGCACGGAACCAAGCATTGATCTTCGCACGAGCCCGGCTTGAATGAACGAACCCTGTAGTTGGATTTAACCAGTCACGTGATGGGTTCGGTTCTTTTTGAGTGATGATTTCAACCTGATCACCCATCGATAATTTATGGGTAAACGGTACGATACGTCCCGCTACTTTTGCACCGATACAGCGGTGTCCAACCATCGAGTGGATGTGGTAAGCGAAGTCCAACGGAGTGGCACCCATAGGTAAATCGACGACATCACCGCGCGGTGTAAATGCGTATACGCGGTCATCGAATACTTGGCTACGAACTTCATCCAGCATCTCGCCAGAGTCCGACATCTCTTCTTGCCAATCGATAAGTTTACGCAACCAAGTGATTTTCTCATCGTAACCACTGCGCCCGCTTGAAGCACCTTCTTTGTACTTCCAGTGCGCAGCGACACCCAACTCAGAGTCTTCGTGCATTTGCTTGGTACGGATCTGAATCTCAATGGTCTTGCCTTCAGGGCCCAGAACCACGGTGTGAATCGATTGGTAACCATTTGGCTTAGGGTTCGCCACGTAGTCATCAAATTCACTTGGTAGATGTTTGTATTTGGTATGAACCACACCTAGGCCGGCATAGCAGTCTTGAAGCTGGTCGGCGATGATACGCACAGCACGCACGTCAAAAAGCTCATCGAAGTCCAAGCCTTTCTTCTGCATTTTACGCCAGATACTGTAGATGTGTTTTGGTCGACCGCTGACTTCAGCATTGATGTTTGAACGCTGCATTTCTGCTGTTAAATCATCAACGAAATCTGTGATGTATTGTTCACGAACGATACGACGCTCAGACAGCTGTTTCGCAATCTGCTTGTAGGTGTCTGGCTGCTGATAGCGGAATGCGTAATCTTCGATTTCCCACTTAAGTTGACCGATACCTAAACGGTTCGCCAGTGGAGCATAGATGTTAGAACACTCTTTTGCTGCCGCGCGACGCACAGCATCTGGCGCTTTTTTTACTTCAATAAGGTTACAGATTCGCTCAGCTAGCTTGATAACTACGCAGCGGAAATCATCCACCATCGCCAGTAGCATACGACGAACGTTATCAACTTGACCCGAGGCAGCGCTGCCTTCAAGAGTCACGTTTAACTGGCCTAAAGCCGCCATTTCTTCAACGCCATCAATCAACTTTACGGTTTCTTTACCGTAGCTTTCTTCAAACGCTTCGCGCTCAAAAACGCCGCTTGAGACGACGGGAAAAAGTTGTGCTGCAATTAAAGTGGCACGGTCCATGGACAGCGTAACCAAGATTTCGATCATCTCACGGCCACGCCAAAGCAACAGCGATGCTTGCTCGTGATCTTTTAATAGCTCTTCACAGTGACGATAAACTTTGATCAGTTTATTCGAGGTCTTTACGTCTTGATTCAGTGACGCAATCCAACTTTCTAGCTCAAACTGTTCGCTTGGGTTTAAATGTGCGCTTCGTACCGCAACCATCATGCCTTCCTAGTTATTATGTTTTATACCCAACTCAATATGACTAACTGGTTCCAAGTTAGTTCGACCATATTGATATCAGCGCAAGTTTCCCTGCGCCTTTGTGATTCATTTTTAAGCCTTATTTAGAGGCTTCTAAGCCTTAATAAAGAGAGCCATCGATTCTAGATGACTGGTGTGCGGGAACATGTCCAACATACCCAATTTGGCTAACTGATAACCTTGTTTTTCTAAGCTCTCAGAATCTCTAGCTAGAGTAGCAGGATTACACGAAACATAAACCACACGCTTCGCTCCTAACGCTGAAATTTGATCAACGATCCCACTCGCTCCCGCACGTGCCGGGTCAAGCAATACTTTATCGAATTTCTCTTTTGCCCAAGGCTGTGAAGATAAGTCTTCTTCAAGGTTAGTTTGGTAAAATTCCGTATTGCTTAACTGGTTTAACGCTGCGTTAGATGTGGCTTGCTGAACCATTTCATCAACGCCTTCCACACCAACCACAAACGCCGATTGTTGTGCTATAGGCAAACTGAAGTTACCTAGACCACAAAACAGGTCTAGCACTCGCTCATCCGCTTGAGGTTCTAGCCACTCAATCGCTTGAGCCACCATCTGCTGGTTGACCTTCTGGTTCACCTGAATGAAATGGTTTGGCTCGAAAGGTAAGGTAACACCCGTTTCACTATAGGTTGGCGCTTCACCAACCAAACGAACCAACTTATCGGTTTCAGGCATCGAATACAACGTCGCGCCTTCTTCTTTCGCTAACGCTATCAGCGCTTGTTCATCTTTTTCAACCAAAGGTTTGAGGTGGCGTAGCACCATAACAGGGCCAGTATCGCCCAACACCAATTCAACGTGTCCTAAAGACGTAAGGTTGTTGAAAGTGTTTAGTAAATTTTTCAGTTTTGGCAGCAATACATTGAGGCGAGGATCAAGCACGGCACAATCTGTGATGTTTTCAATCTGCTTACTCTGCTTCTTACGGAAACCGAACTGAAGCTGCTGTGTCTTCTTATCAACAAATAGGCTGATACGTGCGCGACGTCGATAACCGGTTTCATCACCTATAATAGGCTGTGCAACTTCAGTATTAGCCGTTTGGTATTGGCTCATCAGGTGCGTCAGAGATTGCGATTTATGCTCAACCTGAGAAGAATAACCGAGGTGCTGAAGGTGACAGCCACCACACTGATTAAAGTGCTTACAAAACGGCTTTAAACGCTGCCCGCTCGGCTTCAATAACTTGATAAGCTTAGCTCGCGAAAACTTACTTTTGCTCTCAGTAAGTTGAATAACCACCTGCTCACCGGGCAATGCGCCATCAATGAAAACTGGTTTATTCTTCTGATAAGCGATACCAGCGCCATTGTGATCCATTCGTTCAACCAAAACCGATTGATGCTTGGTCTCGAGTTGAGTTTTCTTTTTTGGTTGGAAAAAACGTGCCATTGCTTGTGCCTAATGTATCTTTTAATAAGTAATTGGTATCCAGGACTCACTATTATGTCTTGGAATCATTGTCGAACGTCACGGCTTTGATTAAGCTTACCGTTCACTTAACCGCCATTGTGTGCGTTATTTTCCCATATCCAGACCTCGATGTAATTAAAGAACATGACCAGATATGGCTTAAGAGCCCGTGTAATTACCTTAACTCTAGCTCCAACCCTGATTATTGGGTTGCTATTGAGTGCATTTTTCTCATTTAACCGCTATCAAGACCTTGAGGGGCAAGTGGTTAACACTGGTACTAGCATCATTGAACCACTTGCGATTGCGAGTGAATCAGGCATGAAGCTCGAAAGTCGAGAGTCTGTTCGTCAGCTTATTAGCTATGCACATAGGAAGAATTCTAAGTTAGTGCGCAGCATCGCGGTGTTTGATGAACGTCATGAGTTGTTTGTAACCTCAAACTTTCATCCTGACTTTGAAAGCCTGACTTATCCGAAAGATAAACCGATCCCGCATTTGAGCTCATCGAACCTGCTCGATAACACGCTGATTCTGCGAACGCCGATCATAGCCGAAGGCCAATACATCAATTCAGCCAACGGTCAGTCTCAAGCCAACCAAGCGATCGGTTATATTGCGATTGAATTAGACTTATCTTCTCTTCGATTGCAGCAATATCAAGAAGTGTTCTCTGCGTTCTTGGTGTTGATTCTGGGTCTTGGACTTTCTGGGGTATTTGCCTTCCGTTTGATGCACGACGTAACCCAACCGATCACACACATGAAAAACATGGTCGACCGAATTCGTCGTGGTCACCTAGATGTGCGTATCGAAGGCAAAATGCATGGCGAGCTAGACTCACTGAAAAACGGTATCAACGCGATGGCGGTATCGCTGTCAGAGTATCACGTCGAGATGCAGCACAGTATCGACCAAGCAACATCCGATCTACGTGAAACCCTTGAGCAGCTAGAGATTCAAAACGTTGAGTTAGACATTGCAAAGAAACGCGCTCAAGAAGCAGCTCGTGTTAAATCTGAATTCTTGGCTAATATGTCTCACGAACTGAGAACGCCGCTGAATGGGGTGATTGGCTTTACTCGTCAGATGCTCAAGACTCACCTATCGAACAGTCAAACCGATTACCTGCAAACCATTGAACGCTCGGCAAACAACCTGCTCAGCATCATCAACGATATCTTAGACTTCTCGAAACTTGAAGCCGGTAAACTGGCTCTAGAAAACATCCCATTTGAATTCCAAGCTAGCCTTGAAGAGGTAGTAAACCTTCAAGCAACCAACGCTCATGAGAAAGGCCTAGAGCTGACACTTAAGATCGACCCTAAAGTACCACCGGGCGTCGTAGGCGATCCACTGCGTATTCAACAGATCCTGACCAACCTAGTTGGCAACTCAATCAAATTTACCGAACGCGGCAACATTGATATCAGCGTTGAGCTTCGTTCACAAAGCGAAGACAGTATCGAGCTGCAATTCATGGTTCGTGATACCGGCATTGGTATCTCTGAGCGTCAACAAGCTCAGCTGTTCCAAGCCTTTAGCCAAGCCGATGCAAGTATCTCTCGTCGCTATGGTGGTACAGGCTTAGGTCTGGTTATCACCCAAAAACTGGTCAGCCAAATGGGGGGAGAGATCAGCCTAACCAGTCGTCTGCACCAAGGTTCAACCTTCTGGTTCACCTTAAGACTATCAACGACTGATATGCCAATGACTGAGTTAATAGAGACTCAGTGTCTACAAGACAAACAACTGCTGCTTATAGAACCAAATATGCAAGCGGCCTCAATTACTCAGCAAATCCTAACCCAAGAGGGCTTAGTGGTCACGTATCGTTCGGTTATGCCAGACGAGAGCACCTCGTATGACTACGTACTACTGAACCTAGCCGCGAACCAAGAATATCAATTTGATACTGTGAGTGGTTGGGCGATAGGCGCGAAGAAGATTGCTCAAAACGTGATAATTGGTACACCAAGTACCGAGCTAGCGCTGGGTGAGCAGCTAATGAAAGAGGTCGATGTTCAGTGCATCACTAAGCCTCTTTCTCGTAAGAAGTTGCTGCAAACTCTGGTATCGAATCAAGCACCGACCTTGATTGCACCGGCTATTGAAACACATTCAGAAGAGAAGCTTCCGCTTACGGTATTGGCGGTCGACGACAACCCTGCCAACCTTAAGCTGATCACTGCGCTGCTAAAAGAACGCGTAGAAACCGTCATCAGTTGTACCAGTGGTCAGCAGGCGATAGACAAAGCGACAGAAACTCAATTTGATATCATCTTCATGGATATTCAAATGCCACAGATGGACGGTGTGACCGCTTGTCAGAACATCAAAAAGCTGGCGAACAATGCAAACACGCCTGTAATTGCCGTTACTGCTCACGCCATGATGGGGGAGCGTGACCGACTACTTGACGCAGGTATGGATGACTACCTAACCAAGCCTATTGAAGAACATGTGTTACAACAGGTTCTGATTCATTGGAGCCCAACCTCTGAGGTTGAGCACATCGAAAAAATAGATCCAGACCATCCCGCAGTCTCTGCTGAGATCGATAACGGCTCAGTGTCAGAAACTGAAGCCAGCGTGCACAAAAATATCATCATTGATTGGCAAGCGGCGATGAAACAGGCCGCCAATAAAGAAGACCTCGCACGCGATATGCTGCAAATGCTGGTCGACTTTATCCCAGAGGTTTACGAAATAGCAGACAAAGCGATAGAAGACAGTGACTACCCAGTTGAAGAGCTGATACACATCATCCACAAGATGCATGGCAGCAGCTCGTACAGCGGCGTACCAAGGCTAAAATCGGTGTGTGCGACGATAGAGAAAGAACTGCGTTCAGGTACTTCTGTTGAAGACATTGAACCGGAACTTTTCGAACTTCAGGATGAGTTAGATAAGGTTCAAGCGACGGCTATTCACTACTTGAAACCAGCCCGTGATTAGATTGATTTAGCCTCAAACTCAAAGCAATAAAAAAGCAGAGCATATAAGCTCTGCTTTTTTGTTTAGCAGCGAATCGAACGCTAGGTTTCGATTAACCTTAATAGGTAGTTATCGGTAAGCAATTATGATTCGAGCAACACCGTTGCCACAGCGTAGTGACGCTCATCCGAGATAGTCAGATGAATCGATGTTGTACCATTCGCCTCTGCGATTTCACGTGCTTTTTTATGCAGCCTCAGAACTGGCTTGCCATGCTCATCGTTTGAAATCTCAAAGTCGTGGAAGGTCACACCAAGCGCGATGCCCGTGCCTAACGCCTTAGATGCCGCTTCTTTTGCAGCAAAACGTTTTGCAAGGTAACGCCCTTTTTGCTTAAGTTGCTGGAATACTTCAAATTCAGAATCGGTCAAAATACGTTGAGCAAAAGCGTCACCACTTCGTGACAATGCCTTTTCAACACGTTCAATTTCTGCGATATCTGTACCTAATCCAACAACAGCCATGTTTACCCTACTACCAAACTTCTATCTATTAATTCTACTAATTAGTCGCTTATGACTTAACGCTTACTGTTTAGAAAACTAAGCGTTGTTGCGTGCTGTTTCCATCACGGCTTTCATGTCTGCAACGGCTTTGTTCAAACCATCAAACACTGCACGTCCCATGATTGAGTGACCGATGTTCAACTCGTAGATCTCTGGAAGAGCCGCAATCGGTGCTACGTTGTGGTAAGTCAGACCATGACCAGCATTGACTGTGATACCAAGATCGTCCGCGTAGCTTGCGCCTGCAGCAATCTTTTTCAGCTCGTCTTGTTGGTCTTCTTCTGTTTTAGCATCGGCATAATGGCCAGTGTGCAGTTCAATGAACGGTGCGCCACACGCTTTTGCTGCGTCGATTTGCTCACGGTCAGCATCGATAAACAGAGAGACTTTAATGCCAGCAGCAGACAGTTTTTCCGTCGCCGCTTTGATCTTTTCAAGTTGACCAACCACGTCCAAGCCACCTTCAGTGGTCAGTTCTTCACGCTTCTCTGGAACCAGACAAACAAACTCAGGATTAGTATCGAGGGCAATTTGAACCATCTCGTCCGTTACTGCCATCTCCAAGTTCATACGAGTTTGAAGAGTTTCAGCCAGAATACGTACATCGCGGTCAACGATATGACGACGGTCTTCACGCAGGTGAATAGTAATACCGTCAGCACCCGCACGTTCAGCAATTTCAGCTGCGTGTACTGGATCTGGGTATTTAGTACCACGTGCATTACGTAGTGTTGCAATATGGTCGATATTAACGCCTAAAAGGATTGAGCTCATTTTCCAATACTCCGTGCTCTAGAGAGGGCTATTGTTGGCATAAATAGCTCTCTACTTTTTAATGGTTTGCCGCCAAGATACGGCTTTAAGGCTATGCGTGTAAAGCGTTTTGCCGCTTTTAACTGCTCTTTAGTGATAAACCTACGTTCACTGATTGCGATTAGTTCATCGCCCATAAAAGTCAGGTTGTCTCGACGCACCGAAGCGATGAAACCTTTCTGCTCTCGATAGCGATAAGTCATGCTCGGATCAATCGCTTCACCAGTGCCCGCGCAGTGTAAAAAGTCGACGCCATAACCCATAGCGGATAATAGAGCCAACTCAAAACGACGCAGCGCTGGCTCAGGATTTTCATTATGCGCCAGCTCTGTTAAAGCATGAAGATAGTCGTGAAAAAGTGCTGGCATCGCCACTTCCGCCATCAATACACGACCGATTAGCTCGTTCACATACATGGCTGAATACAGATTGATACCGGCGAGAGGGAGCCCCAAGCTAATCGGCTCAGCTTGGCGTAAGGTTTTCATCGAACCATTACCAGACCACTTAAGCAGTAGCGGTGTAAAAGGTTGTAATGCACCTTTCAAATTGGAACGCTTGCTGCGAGCGCCTTTAGACATCAACGTCACCCGACCGAACTCTTCGCTGAAGACGTCCAAGATCAGGCTCGACTCACTGTATGGTCGACGGTGCAACACAAAGCATCGCTGTAACCCTTCGCTCAATCACTTACCCTTATTACAGATACAAAAAGAGAGAGTTCGCACTCTCTCTTGGATTTATCTTCAGTTCAACTTTCTTAATCTCAGAAAGTGACGTTCAATATATTATAGATCGTCGATGTAGCCTAACGAGCGAAGTGCACGCTCATCATCAGCCCAGCCAGATTTAACCTTGACCCAAGTCTCTAGGTAAACTTTACGGCCGAATAGCTCTTCCATATCGATACGCGCTTCACGACCAATCGTTTTGATCTTCTCGCCCGCTTTACCAATCACCATTTTCTTCTGACCTGTACGCTCAACAAGAATCAGTGCATTAATGTGGAAGCCATCGTTATCTGGGTTGTAATCGAAACGTTCGATTTCAACCGTTACTGAGTATGGTAGCTCGTCACCCGTAAAGCGCATCAGCTTTTCACGGATAATTTCAGAGGCCATAAAACGTTGCGAGCGATCAGTCACGTATTCTTCAGGAAAGTGGTGTGTAGCTTTAGGTAAATGTTCACGTACGTGCTTACGCAGTACATCAATGTTTTTACCTTGCTTCGCTGAGATTGGCACAACGTCAATGAAGTCCATCTTCTTAGAGACTTCCATCATATGTTGCATCACGTTAGTACGGTCTTGAACGTTATCTACTTTGTTGATGCAAAGTACAACTGGGAAGTCAGTCTTCTTCAGTTTGTTCAAAACCATCTCATCGTCGTCAGTCCAGTGAGTACCATCGACAAGGAAAAATACTAGGTTCACATCACTCAGTGAGCTGTTCGCCGCACGGTTCATCAGACGGTTAATTGCACGCTTTTCTTCAATATGAAGTCCAGGAGTATCAACAAAGATCGCTTGGTAATCACCCTCAGTTTCAACGCCCATAATACGGTGACGTGTCGTCTGTGGTTTACGTGATGTAATAGAAATCTTCTGTCCCAGAATATGGTTCAGAAGCGTCGACTTACCTACGTTTGGGCGACCGACAATAGCGATGAAGCCACAATGTTGGTTTTCCGGTAGGCCTGTTTTTTTGCTATCAGATGAAAAGAATGCATCGATATCGAAATCTTGGTTGTTATCAGACATTGCTTAGTTGCTCTAATGCTGTTTCAGCAGCCGCTTGTTCTGCCTTGCGGCGGCTAGTGCCTTTACCGATAACAGGTTTATCCACACCTGCCACTTCACACTCAACCGTAAACTCTTGGTTGTGTGCTTCACCTTTAATATTAGTCACTGTGTAGACAGGTAGAGGATTTCTTCGACCTTGTAAAAACTCTTGTAGGCGAGTTTTCGGATCTTTTTGAGATACTCCAGGCTGAATAGCATCTAGGCGAGATTGGTACCAGCTTAAAATAATGCCGCGAACCGTCTCGGTATCACTATCTAAATAGACAGCGCCGATGATCGCTTCAACAGCATCCGCTAGAATAGAATCACGACGGAAACCGCCACTCTTCAACTCACCTGGACCTAATTTTAAGTAATCTCCTAGTTCGAATTCACGACCTAGTTCTGCCAATGTATGACCACGTACTAATGTTGCGCGCATGCGGCTCATATCACCTTCGTTTACCTTAGGAAAACGGTGGTAAAGATCATCAGCGATAACAAAACTTAAAATTGAATCGCCCAGAAACTCAAGACGTTCGTTATGTTTACCTGCGGCGCTGCGGTGAGTCAGCGCCAAGTGGATAAGATCGGCATCATTGAACTGATAGCCAATCTTTCTCTCTAGTTTATCAATTGGAGAATTCATGCTCTCTCGATGTGTTAATTGATCGATTAATGAATCCCACCGATGCGATTAAAACGCACACCAGTAGGAATCCATGTTGGAAGTACACTGTCTGAACCACGTTCGAATTCGAAGCTGATCCAAATAGCAACGGCCTTACCAACAAGGTTTGCTTCAGGGACAAAGCCCCAGTAACGGCTATCGGCACTGTTATCACGGTTATCACCCATCACAAAGTACTGGCCTTCTGGAACGACCCACTCGTTAACACCATTGCGAGGCTGGTATGCTTGTACACGATCACGACGTAATGGGTTAACTAAAATTTGGTGCTCTACGTCTCCAAGCTGTTCATTCAGCTGAATCAGAGGCACACCATCTTGAACAAATTGGCTTTCTTCAACGTTACTTAGTTTCACTGGCTCACAGCTACTTGTACCCTTCGCTTGAATACAGATCTCTTTACGACTGCTGTAACGAATTGTGTCACCCGGCATACCAATAACACGCTTGATGTAGTCGATGTTAGGCTGAGGTGGGTACTTAAATACGATTGAATCACCACGCTCTGGTTTGCCCGTTTCTACCAATTGAGTGCGCCATACAGGGTCTTTTAGACCGTACGCGTACTTCTCTACCAAGATGAAATCACCAACCAAAAGGGTTGGCATCATCGAGCCAGAAGGGATTTGAAACGGTTCATAAATAAATGAACGCAGAACCAAAACAAATGCAATTACCGGGAAAATGGACACACTGTTCTCAACCCACCAAGGCTGAGCCGTAACTTTTGCGCTGGTTTCAGCGTCTAGGCCATTCGATTGTGCTTCAACGTCAGCCAGTTTTTGTTGGCGCTTCTTCGCCCACACAAACTTTTCCAACGCCCATACAATGCCAGTCACTAGAGTTACGATCACTAAGATAAGCGAAAATGTATTAGCCATTGATATCCCTTAAATTTCATTTCTTTAAAAATAACGAAAGTGAAAGAATAGCGAGCTACTCTTTCACTTTCAATTATTCGTTTAATGCTGGATGAAGTTAGTCTTTACCAACATGAAGAATCGCTAAGAATGCTTCTTGAGGCAGTTCAACGTTACCGATCTGCTTCATACGCTTCTTACCTTCTTTTTGTTTCTTAAGAAGTTTCTTCTTACGACTGATATCACCACCGTAACATTTTGCGATTACGTTCTTACGCAGCTGTTTCACTGTAGAACGAGCAATGATGTGGTTACCAATCGCTGCTTGAATCGCGATATCGAACATCTGACGAGGGATGAACTCTTTCATCTTCTCTACCAGTAGACGGCCACGAGACTGAGCAATGTCTTTGTGCGTGATGATAGCCAGTGCATCAACCGTTTCGCCATTCAACAATACGTCTACACGAACCATGTTTGATGGCTCGTAACGTTGGAAGTTGTAATCCAATGATGCGTAACCGCGAGACGTCGACTTCAGACGGTCGAAGAAGTCTAGAACTACTTCTGCCATAGGAAGATCGTACGTCACAGCAACTTGGTTACCGTGGTACACCATGTCTACTTGTACGCCACGCTTCTCAACACAAAGTGTGATTACGTTACCTAGGTAGTCCGAAGGTACTAAAATATTACAGCGTGCAATTGGCTCACGAATTTCTTCTAGGTCATTAACCGCTGGCAATTTAGCCGGGCTATCAACGTAAAGAACCGTTTTATCTGTTTTTACAACTTCATACACTACTGTTGGAGCAGTTGTGATTAGGTCTAGGTCGTATTCACGCTCTAAACGCTCTTGGATGATCTCCATGTGAAGCATTCCTAAGAAGCCACAACGGAAACCAAAACCAAGTGCTGCCGAACTTTCTGGTTCGAAGAACAGTGACGCATCGTTCAGGCTTAGCTTGCCTAACGCGTCACGGAAGTTTTCGTAGTCATCAGATGATACAGGGAATAGACCTGCGTATACCTGAGGCTTCACTTTTTGGAAGCCAGGTAGACGTTCAGTGCTGCCGCCCTTTGCAAGCGTCAACGTATCACCAACTGGTGCACCTAGGATGTCTTTAATACCACAAACAACCCAACCTACTTCGCCAGTATTTAGCTCTGTAGTATCGATTTGCTTAGGCGTGAAGATACCTAGACGGTCAACACCCCATACTTGGTCTGTCGACATTACTTTGATCTTATCGTTCTTCTTCAGCTTACCGTTTTTAATACGAACCAAAGAAACTACGCCAAGGTAGTTATCGAACCAAGAGTCAATGATCAACGCTTGTAGAGGCGCTTCAGGATCACCTTCCGGTGGCGGGATGGCCGTTACGATGTTTTCTAGAACATCATCAACACCCAAGCCGGTTTTCGCAGAACAGCGAGTCGCTTCCATCGCATCGATGCCAACGATCTCTTCGATTTCTTCAGCAACACGTTCTGGTTCAGCTGCAGGTAAGTCAATCTTGTTCAAGATTGGCACTACTTCCAGTTCCATTTCAATTGCTGTGTAACAGTTTGCTAGAGTTTGTGCTTCAACACCTTGGCCAGCATCCACTACAAGTAGTGCGCCTTCACAAGCCGCTAGAGAACGAGATACTTCGTAAGAGAAGTCTACGTGTCCAGGAGTGTCGATAAAGTTAAGTTGGTAAGTTTCACCATCTTTAGCTTTGTAATCTAAAGTCACACTCTGCGCTTTAATTGTAATACCACGCTCGCGTTCTATATCCATAGAATCGAGGACTTGAGCTGCCATCTCACGTTCACTTAATCCTCCACAAACTTGGATTAAGCGGTCAGAAAGGGTCGACTTACCGTGGTCGATGTGGGCGATAATCGAAAAATTACGAATGTGCTTCATAGGCTTGGTGTGACTAAACTCTTTGAATAGGGATAATAAGAAAGCCGCGACGCGTCCAATCTACACTCAGCATTGGTGGCGGCATTTCAATCAAGTTGGCAGATTCTACCCAATTTAAGGGCAAGAAGCATCATAAATTAGACGAGAGACTCACCTAGGATTCGAATCAAGACGACTTCTTGCTTGGATTTGTCTTCCATGGGTTTGGCTAACCGCTTCGCTAAGGCAATCCCACCAGCGGTAAACAGTGCTGCACTTAAGATAACAATACCCTCGCCCCCTTGAAGTAAGGGTTGCAACAAGAGTTGTCCAAAACCAGCACCAATCATCAGCATGAAAAGTGGGATTAGATAAACGATGGCTGCCGACTGAAGTAGGCTTTTTTCAGGAAAGCCAATTTCTACGATTTGCCCAGCTTTGACTAAGCTTTTAGTTTTAAGCTGCCAAAACAAAGATTTATTGCCAACTGCCTTGGTCACAATACCCGTGCCGCAACTTTTTTGAGAAGAGCAACTGCTACAACTGGTTTGTTGTTCGCAGCTCAGTTGAACAAAATATTGCTTACCTTTTTGTTCAACTGAGCTAACGGTCGCCAACGCGGTCATCATTGCGCTGGTACCGATTTATTGAATGTAACTGACTGAGCAATACGCTTTGCAGTTGCAGGCGGAATGTCACCAACCACAGAGATTTCTTTGTCGCCAATCACTAAGCTATGCAAGGTTCTACGCCCTTGACGTACCAACTGCCCTTTCAATGAATGTTCGTCTTTATCGGCGATATAAACCGAAAAGCTAAACAATCCATCACTGAAAAGCTGGCTTTCAACCATTTTATCTGTCGCTGCCATTTGATAACGGCTAAGCTCTTTTGACTTAAACCCTTCAGGAATCCAAGAGGCCTGCCAGTTAGTTTCACTCACTAAGCCTTCCGGCAATGATAAGACTTTCGGCAATTGAGCTTGGTTCAATCCCCCCATTGCCTCTGCAATCTTATCGTTCACCACGTAAGAAATAGTGCGGTACTGTTCAAGCACTTCACCGTCACGATCCAAAAGATCGGCACGCAACGGAAGACTGGTTTTTTCATCGACCCAAACTACGTAGGAGTAACGAAGGCCATCTTTTGGCACGACGCGTAATACTTGAGTGGTGCTTCCCGCTTCACGAGAGCGTCCAACTTTTACAAAATCGTAGTACTGGTTCAGAGAGTCAATATCTCGGTTAATCATCGGAATGACAGGTGCAACCATACTGCCAGATTGAATAGTAAATGGCTCAGTACCCGGTTCGATGTAACTAACTTCATTGCCACGTCGAATGACTTCACGAACCGGGCCGCTCAGATAAACAAGGTGTGCAAGTTGTTGATCGTCGTTAACGGCATGACGATAAAGTAGAGGTTCAATACTGCTCTTCTTTATCAATATGTAAGAGAGCTCGTAATTTAGATGCTGACTGGCCTCGTTCATTTGATGCAACAAGGCCTTTGCAGTAGGTTCCTCTGCAAAGGCTGTTGGAGACATCAAGCTGAACAGTGTCAGTGCACTGACCAGGATTTTCTTCATTCAATGTCCGATTCTAGATGTGCATCTTGCATTGGCGATGCATCACTGTTAAGTCTTAGCTGCAGCTCATAATCTTCTAGCATTGCATGAACGCGTTTACGCTGCTCTTGCAAGTTAGCTTCCGATGCCGGCTTTTCAACAGAGTCACGCGTTAAGCTTACTGGTTCCGCAGAACCCGCAAATGGAATCGTCTGGAGTACAGGCAACTGCTCTGGTGCTGCAGGGTCGCTGCCACCATATTGTTGAACACCTAATACAACCACTAATGAAACACACGCTGCCACGGCAACTTGTCCAAACTGTTGTAACCAAGCCGGAAGCTGACGCTTCGCTTGCTGAGGTTTAGGCTGCTCTTCAATTGGAGCAACAGTAGGTTCAACATTCACTTGGTGCAGGTTCGGCATTGCACTATGTGCAGGCTCAGCTTCAAGCGCTGCTGCCACATTGTTAGCAATGTTCCAATCTTGAGTTTCTGGCGCATCCCCACGCATAACATCACCAATTAAATGGTAACTCTGCCAGGTATCCATGCTTTCTTGATCGGATTCGAGATCTACAATGAGAACTTTATCGATCGTTTCACCATCCATGAGTGCCGAAAGCTTTTCTTTATCAGCCATTATTTTCACCATAATTATTACAAGTTCTAGCGTTGCAAAAGAGGTTTAATTTTCTTTTCCACCGCTTCACGAGCTCGGAAAATACGCGAACGTACGGTTCCTACAGGGCAATCCATTACTTCTGCAATCTCTTCGTAGCTCAAACCTTCGAGCTCACGCAACGTCATTGCAGTTTTTAAGTCTTCTGGTAGCGCTTCAATCGCTCCAAAAACGACGTGTTTCAATTCTTTTGACAGCGTTAAGTTCTCAGGGTTCGATATTTCTTTTAACGCGCTGCCAGTTTCGTAATATTCTGCATCTTCTGCATCTACATCTGTTGCTGGCGGCCTACGGCTTTGGGCAACGATATGATTTTTAGCGGTGTTCACGGCAATTCGGTACAACCATGTATAGAAGGCACTCTCGCCACGAAAGTTAGGTATCGCGCGGTAAGCTTTAATAAAAGCTTCTTGTGCTACATCAGGTACATCACCGGAATTATTCACGTATCGAGAGATAAGATTACAAACTTTGTTTTGATACTTAACCACTAGTAAGTTAAATGCCTGCTTATCTCCACTCTGAACTCGCTCAATCAACACTTGATCGGTTAGCTGCTCGTTCATTCGAGCGGGTACTCCTATTGTTATAACCCTCACCTTCACAGATATGGGTACTAATTATGCGAAATGTAGTATTGACACCACCGTCTACAAGAGCACTATTGTGACTAAGCCAAATACCGAAAGTTCCAACTTTCTTAAAATTATTTGCCATTATTGTTTCACAATGTGATGTAATAAAAATAGCTATCCCTATCAATTTGGGGAAACTTGAGCAAAAGCAATGGTATTGAGCAATTAAATATTTCTAGATAGCTGTCTATATATTGATTTTGCATAGCGTTTAAGGATGACTCTGGAGAGATTATAACAGTCTTACCCAAACTCCTAAAACAAGACAAAGTCAATTGAGAGTGGACAACTCGACTATAGCCCGGGATTTAATAAGTTTTATGAACGCAAACCGTGAACATCAGTGTGATGTATTAGTGGTAGGAAGTGGTGCGGCAGGCTTGTCATTAGCCTTACGCGTAGCAGAACATGCAAAAGTAATTGTATTAAGCAAAGGACCACGCAGCGAAGGATCGACGTATTACGCACAAGGTGGTATCGCCGCGGTGTTCGATGAGTCGGACAGTATTGAGTCTCATGTAGAGGATACTCAAATTGCTGGGGCTGGGTTATGTGAAGAAGATACAGTTCAATTCATTGCTGAAAATGCTAAAGAGTGTGTGCAATGGCTGATTGATGGTGGTGTTCCATTTGATAAAGATGAGAACAGCACAGAAGGCCAACCAAAATATCACCTCACTCGAGAGGGTGGCCACAGCCACCGTAGAATTCTGCACGCTGCTGATGCAACGGGCATGGCGATGCAAACCTCGCTGCAAGATAACGTCAACAACCACCCAAATATCGAGATCTTCGAGCGCCACAATGCGCTGGATTTAATCACTGAAGATAAGATTGGTGGTTCGAAAGACAAGGTTATCGGAGCCTACATTTGGAACCGCAACCAAGAACACGTTGAAACCGTGCGCGCTAAGTTTGTTGTATTAGCAACAGGTGGCGCTTCAAAGGTTTACCAGTACACCTCTAACCCAGATGTCTCTTCAGGTGATGGTATTGCTATCGCTTGGCGTGCGGGTTGTCGTGTGGCAAACCTTGAGTTCAACCAGTTCCACCCAACTTGTTTATTCCACCCAGAAGCGCGTAACTTCCTTCTGACGGAAGCATTGCGTGGTGAAGGCGCTTACTTGCGTCGCCCTGATGGTTCAAGATTCATGAAGGACTTCGACGAGCGTGGTGAACTGGCGCCTCGTGATGTGGTTGCTCGTGCGATTGACTTCGAAATGAAGCGTTTAGGCGCAGACTGTATGTATGTAGACATCAGCCACAAGCCTGAAGAATTCATCACTGCGCATTTCCCAATGATCCACACTCGCTTGATGGACTTGGGCATCGATATGACCAAAGAGCCAATCCCTATCGTGCCAGCCGCTCACTACACTTGTGGTGGTGTAATGGTTAATAAGCAAGGTCAAACCGATCTCACTAACTTGTATGCGATTGGCGAAGTGAGCTATACCGGCTTACACGGTGCAAACCGTATGGCTTCTAACTCACTGCTTGAGTGTGTGGTTTACGCATGGGCAGCAGCAAAAGATATCGTTGAGAACATCGACCAATCTCAACTGTGTGCAGAACTGCCAGCATGGGATGAAAGCCAAGTCACTAACAGTGATGAAGAAGTTATCATTCAGCACAACTGGCACGAGCTACGTCTATTCATGTGGGATTACATGGGCATTGTTCGAACGGATAAGCGACTAGAGCGTGCACTGCGCCGTATTCAAATGTTGCAGCAAGAAACTCATGAGTACTACAGCTACTTCAAGGTTTCGAATAACCTATTAGAACTGCGTAACTTGCTACAAGTGGCAGAGCTAATGGTTCGTTGTGCAATGCAGCGCAAAGAGAGCCGTGGCCTTCACTACACGTTGGATTACCCTGAACTTGCTGAAGACAGTGGCCCAACGATTCTGACGCCAGAGAAACGCCAAGCATAATAATTGGTTAAACGTGATTAGCTAATTGGCCGTCAGCAAAAAATAATTAAACGAAAGGGAGCCGAGTGCTCCCTTTTCTTTTGTCTAACGTTTTCTTTTATCTAGCGTGCTCGTTGTAAGTTCGCCAGAAAGTGACGATATTCATGCTCGCAACAGCTGTCGCGCCAAAGCAATACCGAGTGCCCGCACTCAAACTGCAATTTAACAAAGAACTGCGCCCAGATCTTATCAACAGACTTGAGTCGGTAAGTTCGGTCATTGAGTCGAATATCACCATCCTCTTTGTAATCAAACTTCCCATGGGCGCTGTTTAGAGTCACATGGTTGTTTCTGAACAAGCGGATCATTAAAGCTAAGCAATAAAGGCTGGCGGCAAGTGGAATAGAAGACAGGACGATGAAAAACAAAAGGCACCCAAAAATAGTGCCTTTTGCAAATAATGCGGAATACGAAGGGTTAAGCTGAAGCTTAACGAACCTTGCTGAGGTTGTGTGCGACAATTTTATCAACCATTGATGCATGACCTAGGTTTTCACTGCGTCCGTGTCCCATTACCCAAGTAAACAAATCTGGGTCATCACACTCTAATAGAGAAACAAACTCGCGCTGCTCCTGCTCTTGCAATGAATCAAAACACTCTTCGAAAAATGGCATGATGACTACATCAAGTTCTAACATGCCGCGACGGCAACCCCATTTAATTCGTGCTTTCTGCTCTGCAGTGTACATTGGCTATCCTCACCTATAATTTTCTTTCTCGGAGTGTAACAAGTCATACGCCCTGCAACTACTATGTGAGTCACAGTCCCTATCTAAGCTCACAAAAAAACCTAGGCTGACAAAGAAACAGAACCGGATTAACATAGAGCCAAATAAAATTCTTAGGAAAGATAAAATGGATTGGAAAAACACATTTCAGCCACTCGCTCATACGCAAAATGAATCGCTTCCAGAACTGATGATGACACACGTGTCAGACTGGAGCGCAATCACCATGATAGGCGATGACAGAAAGTCGTACCTACAGGGTCAAGTAACGTGCGATGTCGTCACTCTTTCTAATGATGAATCCACGTTAGGCGCACACTGTGATGCAAAAGGAAAGGTATGGAGCATCTTCCGCCTGTTCCATCACAATGGCGGTTACGCACTCATGCAGCCTAAATCTGCGATTGAAGTCGAGCTCGTTGAAATCAAAAAATACGCTGTGTTTTCTAAGGTTGATATTGAACAAACGACAGATGTTGTTATCGGTGTGATGGGCGCGTCTGCGGATCAATACATTGATTCTATTTCAGAAAGCCAAGGTAATGTGCGTACTATCTCTGGTGGTAGCGCGGTTAAAGTCTCTGACAATCGTTGGGCGCTGCTTATTACAGAAGAAGCTGCAGCAACCATAATCTCGAGTAGCTCAGCAGAAAAAGTATCAGAAGCACTTTGGCAATATCATGAAATTATTGATGCTCAACCGAACCTATCGAAAGCAGAGCAAAACGAGCACATTCCTCAAGCGCTTAATCTGCAAGCGATTGGCGGTATCAGCTTTTCAAAAGGCTGTTACACAGGTCAAGAAACAGTAGCTCGTGCTAAATACCGTGGCATGAACAAGCGTGAGATGCGCATTGTTTCAGGAACAACAGCAGAAGTATTGTCTCTAGAGAACCCTATTGAACTAGAGCGCAGCGTGGGTGAGAACTGGCGTGGTGCAGGTCGATTATTAAACGTATATCAATTTGCTGATAACAAAGCGATTGGTTTGATGGTATTGCCAAACAACCTTGATAATGATGTTCAGCTTCGATTGACTGCGCAACCTGATCAAGTATGGAATATCCTGCCACTGCCTTACAGCCTCGAAGACGAGTAATCACGTGGAAACACTGATTACACAATGGCTAGATCAACAGCAGGTGGATTATCGCCTGCTGATGCAAAGCAAACCCACCACCAGCATTGAAGAAACCGCGCAAGAGCGAGGCATCGCCCCATCTCAAATGGTGAAGTGCATCCTGCTCAAGGATATGGGAAACCAATATGCGTTGGCCTGTACAGCAGGCGATCGCTCTGTCGATCCCAAGAAAGTACGCTCAGTGCTGAATTGCCGTCGAATGACCTGCGTATCACTCACCGATGTGGAATCCATCACCGGCTTTAAGGTTGGTTGTGTCGGTCCGCTTGCTCTAAAGAGGCACATGCCGATCATTTTTGATCCTTCCATTCAGAACAACTCAACCGTGACCATTAGCTCTGGTGATCGAATGGCAGGTGTTGCACTTGATCTCGAGGATCTTATGGCGTTATGCGCGCCAATCGTTGCAGAGATCAGTCGATGATCCATTCTAAGACGTAATTGATCGCAAACCTTCTTTAAATTTTTCATTAGATACATATTTAGTGTGAACTTCGTCATAAGAAGAGTACACCCTTAATAAATAGTTACTCAAAATAAAAGCATAAGTAGTCACAAAGTTAAATTTGCGTTATTGTGAATTTACTGACTAGCTATTAAGCAAATCAGTACAAGTGAATCCACTGAGTAACATCAGTATCCACTTTTGTGTAATGCATCTGTGACTATTCGCCCGTTTTAGACGGGCTTTTTTTTGTCCAAAATTTACAATTTGATTACACAAACAAAAAAATCCCGCCTATTCTTATACTTGTAACATTATCACTGCTTAATACCGAACAGGAAAGTTCACGGCAGTTCACTACTCAGTATTATTTTGGGGAGGAGCTCACGTAAAAATAGATATTTACTGAAGAAAGTGCTTAGAACAGCACAAATATCTAATTAACGTCAACTCTACTGCATATTACTCCATGCTTATCACAATTATTATCTCGGAGTTTTTCTATAATATGCAGGCTAGGTAAATATAAGGATAATTAAGAATGAGACTGTTTAAGCGCTATACACCGAGTATGATTGCTAAACATGTAAGTCGACTTTTCAAAGGACGAATCTACATTTACGGCGTAGGAAAATTTGAGTTTGATAACGGTAAGCTAGTGCTACCAGACCGAGCAGAAAAACGTCACTTTCAAACAGTGAAAGAAATAAATAGTGAAATCATGAAACTGCGCTGCGCGTACGCATGACCTGATTACCTACAGAATTAAAAACAAAAAGGGTTGGCATAATGCCAACCCTTTTTTCGTATCAATGATGATTCGATAAATCACCAGAACACTATGTCACTATCTATGAGTCACTGGTCGCTTAGCTAAGTCAGGAAGATTACCTGACAAACCCAGTGCGCGCTTCATGATCTCATCTTTCGCACCCGGTAATTGGCCAGCAAGCTTCATACCGATACCACGAATCAGCTTCTTAGCTGGGTTATCGCCTTCAAACAGATCTTTAAAGCCCTGCATTGAAGCTATCATCTTCGCAGCCTCTGCTTTTCTCCAGCGCTCGTAGCCGCGAAGATTACGCTTGGTGCCAATGTCCTCACCCGCAGACCATAGCTTTAACAGCTCTTGTGCTAAGCTTGCTGCGTCTAATAAGCCAAGGTTAACGCCCTGCCCTGCTAATGGATGAATGGTATGAGCAGCATCACCAACCAAAGCCACACGCTCTACCGCAAAGTCACGCGCATAACGCATGCGGAGTGGGAAGGCAAAACGGTCACCAACCACTTCGCACAGTCCGAGCTTTGAGTCGAACTCTGACGTTAGCTGTTTATTAAAATCAGCCTCTGACATTGATACAAGCTTCTCGGCACGATTAGGCTCCGTAGACCAAACAATCGAGCTCATGTGGCTTGGTTGCATTGGTAGGAATGCCAATGGGCCTTGAGGTGTGAATATTTGACGAGCAACGCTGTGGTGCGGCTCTGTGGTTTTGATGTTCGCGACAATCGCACTGTGGCCGTAATCCCAATGTGTTAATGGGATATCTTGCTGCTTACGAACCCAAGAGTTTGCGCCATCTGCTCCAACAACCAGCTTAGCAGTCAGAGCTTGACCATTGTCCAATGTTAACCAAGCTTCACTTTCACCAATCGCCATCGTTTTACACGTTGCGGGCATATACAGGCTGACATTGTCTTGCTTCTTAACCTGATCAAGCAGCGCTAATTGAATCACACGATTTTCAACGATATGACCCAAGTTCGGCTGAGCCAAGCGTGTCGAGTCAAACTCAATACGAGCGAAGCTGTCTTGCTCCCACACTTCCATCGCTTGATATGGTGCAGCTCGTCTTTGTTCAATGCCTTGCCATGCCCCTAGGTTACGAAGAATCACTTCACTAGAACGACTCAATGCAGACACGCGTACATCAGGCAGCTCGCTCAGCCCTTCACTAGGCGCTCTGCCTTCAATGACAGCAATTCTTAGGTCACTGTCTTTCAAGGCAGCAGCAAGCGCTAGGCCAACCATGCCACCACCAACAATCGCGATATCAACACTTTGCATCATTATTTATTACCTTATCTTTCTACTAGGCCAAGCGTATGACGCAAAAGTGGACCTTTAAGTGGTGGAAGGTTATCTATTACGGCTAACCCAAGATTACGCCCAATGCGAGCGGTCATAAAATCGTTTGAGAACAGATGAACTAGGCTTGAAGTCAGCGTGATCGTTGCGTCTCTGTCTTGTTCTCTACGCTTTCTAAAGTTAACAAGACCATTGTAACGACCCACATCATCCAACTGGCGACATAACTCTTCTGCCAAGGAAGCCACATCTCGGATACCAAGGTTAAAGCCTTGCCCCGCAATTGGGTGGAGCGTTTGAGCGGCATTGCCAACAATAGCAAATCGATGAGAGATATTTTGCTGTCGATGACGAAGAATCAGTGGGTAACTAGCACGCTTGCCGACTTTCTCTAATCGACCAAGTCGCCAGCCAAAATCGTTCTGCAGCTGCTCAAGAAATTCGTTGTCGTTTAGCGTCATCACTTTTTGTGCTTGCTCTGGTGTCAAACACCAAACCAGCGATAAACGGTTGTCACTCATCGGTAATAGAGCAACTGGCCCATGGTGAGTAAAACGCTCAAATGCGCGACCTTGGTGAGGTTCACTCGCCACGATATTGGCAATCACAGCAACTTGCTCAAAGTCGTGCTCACTCAATGAGATATTGAGCTGTTGGCAACAGGTTGAGATTGCACCATCAGCTGCAACCAATAACTTAGTCGTTATGGTTTGCCCACTTGTCAGTTCAATCGTCGTCAACGCTTCTTCACGTTCAACTTTACTGACAGACTCAGGGCAAAGCATGGCAATTGCCGCTTCTGATTCAAGTTTCTGTTGATAGATTCGCCCCACATCGGCTAACTCGACCACGTAGCCAAGCGCATCTACAGCAAGCTCTTCACTGTAGATGTCTGTCATTCCGGCATGTCCTCTATCCGAAACATGGATATCTTTAATCGGGGTCGCTACTGGAGCGATAGATTGCCACAACTGCAAAGAATCCAGGATCTGCACCGTGCCATAGGACAAAGCAATCGAACGAGAATCAAACCCTGGATGAGCTTGATGATCAACCTGATAAGGCTCCACTACCGCAATCGACAATGAACCTTGGCTTAGGTGATTCAAAGCAAGGGCTAAGGTTGCCCCTGCCATTGCGCCACCAGCAATTACAACATCATACTGAGCCATCATAACCTCAAACCGGCCAACTAATTAATGAATGGTTGGCGCCGCATCTTCAGATGGGCGTGCACCGAATTCAGCATGAATCGTTAGTGCACACGCTTTTACGTGCTCAATAACGTGTTCTAGAAGTTGTGCTTGCTCTTCCAGATCATCTTCTTCATCAATGCCTAGCTTCGCCATCTCTTCAAGATCCGCCAACGCTTCTTTGGTGCCTTCAGACGCTTTGTTCAATTGAGCCCCAACAAGCCCCAAACCAGAAATGAAATGGTTAATCCAATCAGACACACCATCAGCAAGATCAAACACGCTCGCGCTTGCATCTTCATCCGGCAGTAACATAGACAGTTCCATACCTGAGCCTGTGATTTCACTGGTTGTAACTTTCAATGTTGCTTCCGCTAGCGTTAGCGCGCGATCTGGCCAGCCCATGCCTTCATTGGTGTAATCGAAGATCAGTGGTTGCCAGCTTTTATCTGCAAGGTTTAAGCCTCCGCTTAACATACCCGTTAATAAACCATGCATCTCAGCAGGGGTTACGGCTAGACTTGCCGATTGAAGTTCAGTCGCAACCGTTAGGTAGTCAGGTAAAGTAGTTTCGCTCATCAGATAGCTCGCTCAGTTATTCTTTATATCGATAGTATAATCGTACCACTTCACCCCAATTCTGGTAAGCATCGATCCCCAGCAATTGAAGGATGACTGACTATCAATTGTTCAATTTGCTGAATTACTGTGTGCTCAAGCTCTCATTTACAAACAGTCACTCTGAAAAGCTTGAATCTTAATAGCGGTTTACCTATAGTTTCTCCCTCAGAGGAGATTGCTTCCTCATCGGTACTTGCACTTTTTCTTTCTCAAAAAATGGCGAAGGGCAACAGCCTTAAAATAGCGCGTTAAAGAGTTCATCCATCATGAGTAATCAAGCGGTAGACGTTGAAATATTAGGAAAACTGACTCGAGTGAATTGTCCACCAGGGCAAGAAGAGTCATTGATTGCAGCGGCGGCCGATCTTGATAATCGATTGAAAGAGATGGCTGAACGTACTAAGGTAACCAATGAAGTGAAGCTGCTAACGATCGCAGCTCTGAATATTTGTTATGAGCTACAAACCAAGAAGTTTGAAGCAAACGACGAACAAAACGCACTGACCGAGCGAATGGAACAGCTCACGACATCACTTTCAGATGTCCTCAGTAAAGTTAAGCACGGACAGCAATAGCGTACACAAAATTTACCCTGGAGTGTTTGTCAGAGGATTCACGTCCCCGAGCCGATAAGCAATCCCTAAGGGTTAGTACTTGAGTGCTATTGAGCATGCTCGGTCCGCCGAGAAGCCTACGGTAATCATTGCTGATCCGCCTTGAACTCGCTGGTTCAAGGGCCATCTATTCTCAACGGCACTTTGGGGTATCCCTTCTTATGAAGACGCTCACACGCAGCGAATTTCGCAAACAGATCCGTATCAAGCGCAATGCCTTATCTGGCGACCAACAAACTCAATCCGGTATAGACTTAGTTAAGCAGTGTTCTCAACTCAATGAGATTCAGTCTGCTCAGCATATCGCTCTTTATATTTCCATTGATGGCGAACTCGATACCCAGCCTTTAATCGAATGGTTATGGGCGCAAGGTAAGCAAACTTATTTACCAGTATTGCACCCCTTCTCTGCCGGACACTTGCTGTTTCTGCACTACTCGCCAACAACACCGACGGTCTTGAATAAATACGGTATTGTCGAACCTCAGCTCAATCAGATGCTGGTTAAACCTTGCCAGCAACTCGACCTTATTCTTACGCCCCTTGTCGGCTTTGACTCTCAAGGGCATCGCTTAGGCATGGGCGGCGGATATTACGATCGCACCTTGGCGAAGTGGTTCGAGACGGGCAATGGCGCAACACCTATTGGCCTTGCTCACGATTGCCAACATGTCGATCGCTTACCAATTGAAGGTTGGGACATTCCGTTACCTAAAATCGTGACTCCGAGTAAAACTTGGCAATGGGAAAACAACCATTAAAGCGCTATAATCGCGCCGCAAACGTTAACCTCGATACCAAACGTTAACTTCAATACGCGAACGATTAATTCAAAGCGCAAGACCTTATTCAGGAGAATGGCATGACTCAAGATGAAATGAAAAAAGCAGCTGGCTGGGCAGCACTTCAATATGTTGAAGAAGGCAGCATTGTAGGTGTAGGTACTGGCTCAACAGTAAATCACTTCATCGACGCACTTGGCACAATGAAAGACAAAATCAAAGGTGCGGTTTCAAGCTCTGTAGCCTCTACTGAAAAACTAGAAGCACTAGAAATCAAAGTATTTGAGTGCAACGACGTATTCAAATTAGACATCTATGTTGATGGCGCAGACGAAATTAACGCTTCACGCGATATGATCAAAGGCGGTGGCGCAGCTTTGACTCGTGAAAAAATCGTAGCGGCTATCTCTGATAAGTTTGTGTGTATTGTTGACGGTACTAAAGCCGTTGATGTGTTGGGTAAATTCCCACTACCGGTTGAAGTAATCCCAATGGCACGCTCGTACGTTGCTCGTGAATTGGTTAAGCTTGGTGGTGACCCAGTTTACCGCGAAGGCTGCACAACAGATAACGGCAACGTGATCCTAGATGTGTACGGCATGGCGATCGAAAACCCGAAACAACTAGAAGATATCATCAATGGTATTGCTGGTGTGGTAACGGTTGGTCTGTTCGCTCACCGTGGCGCTGATGTGGTTATCACTGGCACGCCTGAAGGTGCAAAAATCGAAGAATAAATAATGGAAGATTGAGTTTTTCTGTTACTTCATTACATACGGTGCCCTAGGGCGCCGTTTTTTTTGCTTTATTGCTGTAAAATTATGTCTTATTCCGTAATTTTCTTACCCAAAACATTTTTTTTTTGTTACTTTATTGTTCAGAAGACGCACAGGGAAAACGTTTGTCTCCTAACAAAGTGGTGAATTTGTTCCCCTTTCAGCCATTTTGTAGCACGTGCGCCGCATTTGCCCAACCTTTCCATTTTAAGGACGAGAACAATGGCCAAAGTTTCACTGGAAAAAGAAAAAATAAAAATTCTACTTCTAGAAGGTCTTCACCCTTCTTCTGTAGAAGTACTGCAAGCCGCTGGTTACACAAACATTGAGTACCACAAAGGCTCGCTACCGGAAGATGAACTTCTTGAAGCAGTTAAAGATGCTCACTTCATTGGTATTCGTTCTCGCACTAACATCTCCCAAGAAGTTATTGATGCAGCTGAAAAACTGGTTGCTGTTGGTTGTTTCTGTATTGGTACTAACCAAGTCAACCTTCAAGCAGCAGCAAAACGCGGTATCCCCGTGTTCAACGCACCGTTCTCAAACACTCGAAGCGTTGCTGAGCTCGTTCTTGGTCAGATTTTATTACTACTGCGTGGCATTCCAGAAAAGAACGCTCTTGCTCACCGTGGTATCTGGAAAAAGAGTGCAGACAACTCTTACGAAGCTCGTGGTAAGCGTTTAGGTATTATAGGTTACGGTCATATCGGTACTCAGCTGGGTATTATTGCGGAAAACCTTGGTATGCGCGTTTACTTCTACGACATTGAAAACAAACTGTCTTTGGGTAACGCTACGCAAGTTCATACCATGACGGAACTACTGAACAAGTGTGACGTAATCTCTTTGCACGTCCCTGAAACTAACGAAACAAAAGACATGATGGGTAAGGAAGAATTCGAGCGCATGAAGCCTGGTTCTATCTTTATCAACGCAGCTCGTGGCACGGTAGTCGATATTCCTGCTCTGTGTGGCGCTCTGGAGTCTGGTCACCTTGCTGGTGCGGCTATTGACGTCTTTCCAACAGAACCCAAAACCAATGCAGACCCGTTTGAGTCGCCATTAATGCAGTTCGATAACGTGATCCTAACGCCTCACGTGGGTGGTTCAACTCAAGAAGCACAAGAGAACATTGGTGTTGAAGTTGCTGGAAAATTAGCAAAATACTCTGATAACGGCTCTACACTATCAAGTGTTAACTTCCCAGAGGTATCACTACCACTGCATACTGGCACGTCTCGTTTATTACACATCCACGAAAACCGCCCAGGTATCCTAACTCAGATCAACACCATCTTCGCTGAAGAAGGGATCAACATCGCGGGTCAGTACCTACAGACTGCGGCTGATATGGGTTATGTAGTTATTGATGTAGAAGCCGATCGCTCAGAAGAAGCACTGCTTAAACTGAAAGAGATCGAAGGCACAATCCGTGCTCGTCTTCTTCACTAACCATCGCACTCAAAATGCATAAAAAAGGCTCTCATGATGAGAGCCTTTTTAGCATTTGGCCTATCGTAGGTAATTAGATCATCATGATCCAAAACCTTCTATGGCGTTATCATTACTCTTCGATCTGGTAGATCACATTCACGCGATCACGAATGGTGATCGTTGAGTCTTCATAAGAGTTCGATTCTGTTCTTGCATCCATCGCCATTGAGCGCATGAGTACAGGCTGAGAAGATTGGGCGTTGTAGTCCACGCGCCATACATCACCCAACTCACGTTCAAAACCACTCGCTAATGATTTAGCTTTTGATGTCGCATCTTTAATGGCTTCTAAGCGCGCCTGCTCTTGATACTTAGCTTGGTCGCGAACTTGAAGCTGGATGTTATCGATCTGATTAATGCCCTGGCCGATAGCAATATCCATATACTCGTTTAGATTGGCGAGTTCATTCACTTGAACGGTCACATTACGCGAGGCGCGGTAGCCAACCAGTTCCGGTTTACCATCTTTTGGATAGTGGTATTGAGGAGATAAATACAGGTTCGAGCTGTGTACACTCGCCTCATCGACACCCGCTTGGTGCAGCTTATTTAGAAAGCCCGTTACCACTTTATCAACAGTATTTTTAGCCTGTTCAGCGGTCATCGTCGATTCCACGACTCTCACAGAAAATGTCGCCATATCTGGTGTCGCGATCACTTCACCATAGCCTGTCGTTGAAATATGCGGAAAGGATGGAGAGTCTGCCAATGATGGAAAACTCACAGCACTCAACGCCGCAGTAAGAGTAAGAGACGTTGCTAACATCTTTGGTACAAGCTTCATTAGGTATGACCTATGCTAAACAAATGTACTTTCATCATAGAGCAATTTATCGTTTAGCCAATCCAGAGCACGCACTTCTAACAGAACTTTGACGCTGAAAAAACCAACAGCTTACTGAGGTAAGTGATTGTGAGCAAAACTTAATATCGCTTGGGATACCTCTTTTAACATCCCACTTTCGAGCTGCCAATGGTGCCAATAGATGCGATAAGACAGCAGAAAGCCAGGGGTAATATCAATCAGAGCACCAGACTCTAGCTCGTCGATGATCTGTAATCGAGGAATCAGACAGTAGGCAACCCCCGATAATGCTAAGCGCACGAATGCTTCTGAACTGCCGACTGTATGATTGATCACACTGTCTCTCGGTACGTTAAAATGATCATGCAGAAACTTCTTATGCAGATCATCGTATTGATCATAGGAAACCGCAGGCGCTTTGCTTAAAGTGGCGTAGTTTACGCCCTCTGCAAAGTAACGCTGATGAAAATCAGGGCTAGCCACACACACATAATCCATCCTGCCGAGATAGTCGGCACTGCAGCCTGGAATCGCTTGAGACTCCAAACTGATTGCACCTGCCACCTCGCCACTTTTTATCTTTTCAATGGTTCTCGACTCACCATGAATCGCGAGGTTCAACTCGACTTGGCGAGATTTCATCACATCCGACAAAGCCGGTAGCAGCCATGTCGCCAAACTATCAGCGTTGGTGGCTATGGATATAGATAGTGGCTGAGTTCCTTCTTCATTCATCAACTCAGGTACAAGTTCGTGCTCTAACAACCGAACACGACGATATAAGCCCAGTAATTTTTTACCCGCAGGCGTTGGCCTAGGCGGGCTTTCTCTCACTAAGGCAGGCTGAGCCAACCACTTTTCCAGCTGTTTGATGCGCTGAGATATCGCCGACTGGGATATATATAACTGCTCAGCAGCCCTTTCGAAGCCACGTTGTTTTACTACGGCATCCAGTGCTTCTATCCATTTATAATCCAATCCGCGCATCAATTTGCTTCCTTTTTAAGCTATCTCACCACCACATTAGCAACTCTAATAATAGATTAAAATCATTAATTATACTTATTTAAAGGGGCGGAGTATCTTCGCCATATAGCACGTAAATATCGTTAAATAAGTGGAGGTTAAAATGAGTTTTTGGGTTTTATTACAAGGTTTTGGTCTAGGGGCAAGCATGATTATCCCTATTGGCGCTCAGAATGCGTACGTCCTAAATCAAGGGATAAAGCGCAACCACCATTTAACCACCGCGACAATCTGTAGCCTGCTCGATACCCTGTTTATCTCATTGGGTATCTTTGGTGGCGGTGCGATTCTGTCGCAAAATGAATTGCTACTCACCTCAGTGACGTTAGGCGGCATCGCTTTTCTAACCGTGTATGGTTTGTTATCACTGCGCAGTGCATTTAAAGCACCCTCAAGCGAGGAGTCGAAAGGAGAGATACTGGCTCGCGGTAAGCGCACCGTTATTTTGGGTGCATTGGCGGTTACAGTATTAAACCCTCACCTCTATTTGGATACCGTGGTGATTCTTGGATCGATTGGCGGGCAGTTTGAAGGTAACGACAGAATTGCGTTTGCTATCGGGACCATCTTAGCTTCGTTCGTCTGGTTTTATTCTTTGTCATTGGGCGCAGCAAAGCTAGGTCCAACACTATCTAAACCGAATGTTAAGAAAGGCATTGATATCGCAGTAGCAACTATGATGTTTGCTATCGCAGCGGTACTCGCCAATGGACTTATTGAGCAGTATTGGTAGAAATAATCTGAAAATATAGCTCCAAGAAAAAAGGCGGATAACCTAAGTTATCCGCCTTTTTATTCAACTTGTCGAAGCTTTATTAGCCCTCAACTTTGTTCATGTGAACATCCATTTGTGGGAATGGAATTTCGATACCCTCTTTATCCAAGCCTTCTTTGATTGCTTGCATTAAGTCGAAGTAAACATTCCAGTACTCTGCAGTGCTAACCCATGGGCGAACCACGAAGTTAACTGAAGAGTCAGCAAGGGTGTGAACACCTACTTGAACGCCTGGTTCTTTCAACACGCGCTCATCAGATTCACAGATCTTAGTCAGTAGTTCTTTGGTCTTTTGTAGATCAGCACCATAAGAAACACCGATCATTAGGTCGATACGACGCGTGTCATGACGAGAGTAGTTCGTGATTGGGCTGCCGATAACGCTGCCGTTTGGTACCACAACCATTTTGTTATCAGGTGTTGTTAGAACAGTTTGGAAGATTTGAATTGAATCAACTGAACCCGCCACACCACCGATTTCCACGTAGTCACCAGACTTGAATGGACGGAATGCAACAATAAGTACACCAGCAGCAAAGTTAGATAGTGAGCCTTGCAGTGCAAGACCAACGGCTAAACCAGCCGCACCAATAACAGCAACTACAGATGCCGTTTGAACGCCTAAACGACCAAGTGCAGCAATTAAAACAATAACAAACAATAAGTAACGAACTAAACCGTGAATAAATTCCACAACCGCTCGGTCCATCTTCTTCTTCTGAAGAACCTTAGCCACGCTATTCGCTACAGCTTTAACAATTAGGTTACCAATAAATAAAATTATCAGTGCTGAAATAATATTTACGCCATATTGGATAAATAGATCTGAATTATTTGTTAACCACTGCTCTGCTTGAGATAAACCATCCACAAGCGGAGTTTCAATTACTGTCGAACTATCAGCCATAATGTGCATCCTCTATATAATATGCTATGGGCTAAACTGCCTTAAGCCTAATTTACCCTGCAATATAAGAAACAGTTCAATTACCGTTAAGTCATTGTGTTAAAAGTAAATTAAAGCCAAGTCCTTTTTATAAACTAAACCAAGTTCAGTTTTTCGGCACGATATCCTATCTTTGATAGATTGCAAAGTCATATTTATGTAAGCTTTTGAATTATTAAAACTTACCGATAAACACAAATACCGATAACTAAAAGACTACGAAATTTATTCACCGCACGCTAGGTTTTTCACATAATTAATACAAGTTTTTATCAGACATAAAAAAACCCGCTCAATGAGCGGGTTTTTAAAACTTAAAGAGTACTTAATTCAAAGAATTATAGTACGTCTACAGCGTTAAGGTCAGCAAATGCTTTCTCTAGACGAGCAACCATTGAAGCTTGACCAGCACGTAGCCATACGCGTGGATCGTAGTACTTCTTGTTTGGAGCAGCTTCGCCAGTTGGGTTGCCAATTTGACCTTGTAGGAAATCGAAGTTGTCAGCAGAGTACTGACGGATACCGTCCCAAGTTGCCCACTGTGTATCAGTATCGATGTTCATTTTGATAACACCGTAGCCGATAGACTCTTGGATTTCTGCTTCAGAAGAACCAGAACCACCGTGGAATACGAAGTTTAGAGCGTTAGGTGCGATACCGAACTTCTCTGCACAGTATGCTTGAGAATCACGTAGGATAGTTGGAGTAAGTACAACGTTACCAGCTTGGTAAACACCGTGTACGTTACCGAAAGAAGCAGCGATAGTGAAACGTGGGCTAACAGCCATTAGTTTCTCGTATGCGTATGCTACGTCTTCTGGAGAAGTGTAAAGCTCAGATGCGTCCATATCAGAGTTATCTACGCCGTCTTCTTCACCACCAGTACAACCAAGTTCGATCTCGATTGTCATGTTCATTTTAGCCATGCGCTCTAGGTACTTAGCACATGTTTCGATGTTCTCTTCTAGAGACTCTTCAGAAAGGTCTAGCATGTGAGAAGAGAATAGAGGCTTACCAGTTTGTGCGAAGAACTCTTCACCAGCGTCTAGTAGACCGTCGATCCATGGAAGAAGTTTCTTAGCAGCGTGGTCAGTGTGTAGAATAACTGGAACACCGTAAGCTTCAGCTACAGCATGTACGTATTTTGCACCAGCTACAGCGCCAAGAACTTGTGCGCCTTGACCTTCAAGTTTAACGCCTTTACCTGCGAAGAATGCAGCGCCACCGTTAGAGAACTGAACAACTACTGGAGCTTTAACTTTAGCAGCAGCTTCTAGTACTGCGTTTACAGAGTCAGTACCAACAACGTTTACAGCAGGAAGAGCAAATTTGTTTTCTTTTGCTACTTCAAATACTTTCTGTACGTCATCGCCAGAAATCACACCAGGTTTTACAAAATCGAAGATCTTAGACATGGAAATAGTCCTATTTATTCTATCGTTTTAAGATTAAAAAACTTAAGTTCAAAAACTTGCAATCGTTTGCTCACAACTTATGCCATTCTAGCAAAAAAGTGTGATATTCAGCAAACGTTAAAAGGCGAGATTCGCATCTCGCCTTTCTAAATCAATTATGCTTTAGCACGCTCTTCAAGCATTGCTACTGCAGGAAGTACTTTACCTTCAACGAACTCAAGGAAAGCGCCGCCGCCAGTAGAGATGTAAGAAACGTCAGCTTTGATACCGAACTTGTCGATAGCTGCTAGCGTGTCACCACCACCTGCTACAGAGAAACCTGCAGACTCAGCGATTGCTTTAGAGATACCCGCTGTACCCGCTTCGAAGTTTTTGAATTCGAATACGCCTACAGGGCCGTTCCAAAGGATAGTTTTTGCGTTGCCGATGATTTCAGCTAGTGCTGCAGTTGAATCTGGGCCAAGGTCGAAGATCATGTCGTCGTCTTGAACTTCAGAAACGTGCTTGATTTCAGCTTCTGCGTTTTCGTCAAATGCTTTAGCACATGCAACGTCAGTCGCTACTGGGATAGCACACTCTTTCATTAGCTTTTGAGCCGTTTCAACTAGGTCAGCTTCGTACAGAGACTTACCTACGTTGTGGCCTTCAGCAGCGATGAATGTGTTCGCGATACCACCACCAACAACAAGCTGGTCAGCAATTTTAGAAAGAGATTCTAGAACTGTTAGTTTAGTAGAAACCTTAGAACCACCAACGATAGCCACTAGTGGGCGAGCTGGGTTGTCCATTGCTTTACCAAGAGCTTCAAGCTCAGCAGCTAGAAGAGGGCCAGCACATGCTACAGGAGCGTAAGTACCAACGCCGTGTGTAGAAGCTTGAGCACGGTGAGCTGTACCGAATGCGTCCATCACGAAGATGTCACATAGTGCAGCGTATTGCTTAGAAAGTGCTTCTTCGTTCTTCTTCTCGCCTTTGTTAAAGCGAACGTTTTCAAGAACAACTAGTTCACCAGCGTTTAGCTCTAGGCCGTTTACGTAATCTTTCGCTAGCTTAACGTCGCAGTCTAGTGCGTCGTTTAGGTAGTTAACCACAGGAGCTAGAGAGAACTCTTCGTTGTATTCGCCTTCAGTAGGACGACCAAGGTGAGAAGTAACCATAACTTTTGCGCCAGCTTCTAGGCAAAGTTTGATAGTTGGTAGAGATGCTAGGATACGTGCATCTGAAGTTACTTTACCGTCTTTTACTGGTACGTTTAGGTCAGCACGGATAAATACGCGTTTACCTGCAAGTTCCAGGTCAGTCATCTTGATCACAGACATGATTTGTCCTCTCAAATTTAAATAAATATAAAGTTTTGGAAACTCAGCAACCCTGCTAAGCCTATAAATTATTCAACTGGTAATTCTTTCACTAATAATATGTGGACACTTAATATTTATTTCAAGCTAAAAAATAAATAATCCACACATTTGCTTCTAGGTCTTACTTCTTGCCTTCAGAAGCTTGCATTGCAAGAACCGTATCCAGCATTCGGTTCGCAAAGCCCCATTCATTGTCACACCACACTAGCATTTTCACTAAGTGGCCGTTGCTCACTCGAGTTTGTGAACCATCAACGATTGCGCTATGGGGATCGTGATTAAAGTCGATGGAAACGAGCGGCGCTTCAGTATAGTCAACTATATTGTGTAATGTACACTGGGACGCATTAACAATGGTTTGATTTACGTCATTAACTTTCACATTTGTATTAATTGTGACACTTAAATCCATCGCTGTTACGTTTACCGTTGGCACACGCACAGATATCGCTTCGAACTTGTTAGAAAATTTCGGGAAGATTCTTTCAATACCTTTATGCAATTTGGTATCGACAGGAATGATGGATTGGCTCGCAGCTCGAGTACGGCGAAGGTCGCTGTGGTACGCGTCGATCACTTGCTGATCATTCATTGAAGAGTGAATCGTTGTAATGGTACCGGACTCGATGCCAAAGGCGTCATCAAGAACCTTAATGATAGGAACAATACAGTTGGTGGTGCATGAACCGTTGGAAACGATTCGATGGTCAGCTTCGATGGTATCGTGATTCACACCATAGATAATGGTGTTATCAAGATCATTAGCACCAGGATGTGAAAACAGTACCTTTTTCGCCCCAGCAGCTATGTGCGCTAGACCGTCAGCTCGGCAACCGTAAACACCGGTACAGTCGAGTACAATATCCACCTCTAGATCACGCCAAGGCAACAACTCAATATCAGCAAGGTGCAAGATACGAATTGTGTCGAAGTCACCTTTATCTTCCGCACCAATGCCGTGATGGACATAGATGTGCTCTTGGTCGTTGGAGATCTTCTTACCGAAGCGGCCGTGACTGGTGTCGTACTGCAATAGGTGAGCCATAGCGTCAGGCTGAGCAAGCTCATTGACAGCTACTACTTTGATTTGTTGGCTTTTGCCACTTTCATAAACAGCGCGTAATACATTACGCCCTATTCTTCCAAATCCGTTTATCGCGACTTTTAGCATAGTTCCGTACATCTAACCAAAATTTCGTGCGACAGATGATAACTTAATCCTACCCAAAAGGCATTACTTGAATAACTCAGCCTACTTAGGACAGATTGTTCTGCTGCGTATAAAGATGAGTCTAGGAGAAAACAAATCCCAGAGACAAAAAACCGAGCTCAGCGCTCGGTTTTTTCCTTCATTTAACTGTTAGCACAAGGCCATCAGTCAATGATTATGCAAGAAGCTCTTTCGCAGTGTTTACTACGTTTTCAGTAGTGAAACCGAACATCTTGAATAGCTCGCCTGCTGGTGCAGATTCGCCGAACGTTGTCATACCGATGATCTTGCCACCGAAACCAACATACTTGTACCAGAAGTCAGCGATACCAGCTTCTACTGCGATACGCGCTGTAACGTCAGATGGAAGTACAGACTCACGGTATTCAGCGTCTTGCTTGTCGAACGCGTCAGTTGCAGGCATAGATACTACGCGTACCTTCTTACCTTCAACGGTTAGTTCAGCAGCTGCATTAACCGCTAGCTCAACTTCAGAGCCTGTAGCGATAAGGATTAGCTCTGGCTTGCCTTCACAATCTTTCAGGATGTAACCACCCTTAGCGATGTTTGCTACTTGCTCAGCGTCACGATCTTGTTGTGCAAGATTTTGACGAGAGAAGATCAGAGATGTAGGGCCATCTTTGCGCTCGATTGCCAGTTTCCAAGCCACTGCAGACTCAACTTGGTCACATGGGCGCCATGTGCTCATGTTTGGAGTTAGACGTAGAGAAGCGATCTGCTCAACCGGTTGGTGAGTAGGACCATCTTCGCCTAGGCCGATTGAATCATGAGTGTAAACTTGGATATTCTGAACTTTCATCAGAGCAGCCATACGCATTGCGTTACGCGCGTATTCCATGAACATTAGGAATGTTGCGCCGTATGGTACGAAACCACCGTGCAGAGCGATACCGTTCATGATCGCCGTCATACCGAACTCACGTACACCGTAGTGGATGTAGTTACCAGAGAAATCAGCTGCTTCAAGAGACTTAGAACCAGACCACATGGTTAGGTTCGAAGGCGCAAGGTCAGCAGAGCCGCCCATGAATTCTGGAAGCATTTGACCAAACGCTTCTAGTGCGTTTTGAGATGCTTTACGTGAAGCGATGTTTGCTGGGTTAGCTTGAAGATCAGCAATGATTGCGTTTGCTTTCTCTTCCCACTCAGCTGGTAGTTCGCCGTTAGTACGACGTTTGAATTCTGCTGCTAGCTCAGGGTAAGCCGCTGCGTATGCGTCAAACTTAGCATTCCACGCTGCTTCTTTAGCCGCGCCTGCTTCTTTTGCATTCCACTCAGCTGCGATATCTGCTGGGATTTCGAAAGGACCGTGTTCCCAACCCAACGCAGCTTTAGTTGCTGTGATTTCATCAGCGCCTAGTGGAGCACCGTGACAGTCATGCGTACCCGCTTTGTTTGGCGAACCAAAACCGATAATAGTTTTAGTACAAATAAGTGTTGGGCGAGGATCTGCTTTAGCCGCTTCAATAGCAGCGTTGATAGCATCAGAGTCGTGACCATCTACTGCTGGGATTACATGCCAGCCGTAAGCTTCAAAACGCTTAGGTGTATCGTCAGAGAACCAACCTTCAACTTCACCATCGATAGAGATACCGTTGTCATCCCAGAAAGCAACCAGCTTACCAAGACCAAGCGTACCTGCTAGAGAACATGCTTCGTGAGAAATACCTTCCATCAGACAGCCATCACCCATGAATGCATAAGTGTAGTGGTCTACGATGTCGTGGCCTTCTTTGTTGAACTGCGCAGCCAGTGCTTTCTCAGCCATTGCCATACCAACAGCGTTAGTGATGCCTTGACCTAGAGGACCAGTCGTTGTCTCGATACCAGGAGCGTAACCGTACTCTGGGTGACCTGGAGTCTTAGAGTGCAGTTGACGGAAGTTCTTAAGGTCTTCAATTGAAAGCTCGTAACCTGCAAGGTGAAGCAGAGAGTAAATCAACATTGAGCCGTGGCCGTTAGACAGGATAAAACGGTCGCGGTCAGCCCACTCTGGGTTTGCTGGGTTGTGGTTCAAGTGGCCACGCCAAAGAACTTCAGCGATGTCAGCCATACCCATAGGTGCGCCTGGGTGGCCTGAATTTGCTTGTTGAACACCGTCCATGCTAAGTGCGCGGATTGCATTGGCTAGATCTTTACGAGAAGGCATGTCTGCTCCTGAGTACATAAGCGATTTAAAAAAGAGATAATTGCTAAAGTTTTCATTTTTATTAGCGCGGGTATTCTCTCAAACGACTATTGCTACTGCAAACGTTTTACTGGCATTTTAACGGTCATTTTTCGCAATTTTCGAACATTTACATCACTTAGCAATGGCTTACCCAATTCAATACGCAAACGTTTAGTTATGACATATCATAAAAAAGAGCTTGTAATTCGACCGCTGGAATTTAGAATAGCCGTCTAGATGTAGAAACACCTACAAAATATACTGTATTTAATGGCGGCGCTTCCTGACTTGCGACGCCATAAACTATTTACACCAAAAACTAAAAGTGGAGCTCTCATGGCTAAGCACCTATTCACTTCTGAATCTGTTTCAGAAGGCCATCCAGATAAAATTGCAGACCAAATCTCTGATGCTGTTCTTGATGCCATCTTGGAACAAGATCCAAAAGCACGTGTTGCTTGTGAGACTTACGTTAAAACCGGCATGGTTATGGTTGGCGGTGAAGTAACAACGTCTGCATGGGTTGATATCGAAGAAATCACTCGTGAAACAGTGCGTGATATTGGTTACGTTCATTCTGATATGGGCTTTGACGCTGACTCTTGTGCTGTTCTTAACACCATTGGTAAGCAGTCTCCAGACATCAACCAAGGTGTTGATAAAGAAGATCCTAAAGAGCAAGGCGCAGGCGACCAAGGCATCATGTTTGGTTACGCGACTAACGAAACACCTATCCTAATGCCAGCTCCAATTACTTACTCTCACCTTCTTGTTAAGAAGCAAGCTGAAGTACGTAAGAGCGGTAAGCTTGACTTCCTTCGCCCAGATGCAAAATCTCAAGTTACGTTCCAATACGACCAAGGTAAGATCGTTGGTATCGACGCTGTTGTTCTTTCGACTCAACACTGCGATTCAGTAACAACACCTGATCTACGTGAAGCAGTAATGGAAGAGATCATTAAGCCAGTACTTCCTGCTGAGTGGATCAACAAAGACACTAACTTCTTCATCAACCCAACAGGCCGTTTCGTAATCGGTGGCCCAATGGGTGACTGTGGTCTAACTGGTCGTAAGATCATCGTTGATACCTACGGCGGCGCAGCTCGTCACGGTGGTGGTGCATTCTCTGGTAAAGATCCATCAAAAGTTGACCGTTCTGCAGCTTACGCGGCTCGTTACGTTGCTAAAAACATCGTTGCTGCTGGCATGGCCGACCGTTGTGAGATTCAACTGTCTTACGCTATCGGTGTTGCTGATCCAACATCTATCATGGTTGAAACGTTTGGTACTGAAAAAGTAGCTCACGAAATCATCATTGAAGCAGTTCGTCAAAACTTCGACCTACGTCCATACGGTCTTCAAGAGATGCTGAACCTTCTTCAGCCTATCTACAAGCAGACAGCGGCATACGGCCACTTTGGTCGCGAAGAGTTCCCTTGGGAAGCGACTGACAAAGCAGCAATCCTTGCGGACTTCGCTGGCCTAAAATAATTTAGCCACTGCGATTTGTTTCTTTAAAGCCCTTACTTCTTAGTAAGGGCTTTATTTTTATGTACTTACCGAACTCTCATTCACCATACTCTTCTCTAATACCCTTCTTTACCGTTAACCACTTAGTATAAAAAGCCACTGATAATTTGTGTTTTCTAACACTACTGACAATAGTTAAGGTAACTCCTAAGCGATCAAGCTCACATTTAACTTAAATTAATTCAGTCTGATAACGCTCGTTAAATGCACGCTAGAACAAAAACTAGGATGACAAAGAGCAATTTAGCTCAACCCCATAACTCTCACACAAGCCACATCGATGAGCCTTATGGAATTATAACTAGGACGTTATTTAACTAGGGGGATCTATGCCTCGTACCGCGCACCCATCCGAACTGAACGATAAAAAACACAAGGTCAGCGATAAGGATTACGCTCGCACCATTCCTTGCAACCAAATCAGTATTTCTGCACCCTTTCATTGGTTGTCGCTTGCTCTGCATGACTTAGTAAGAATGCCATTAATCAGCACATTTTACGGATTGTGCTTTATGGGAGCGGCAATTGCGATTGTTCAACTTGTCCAATGGCAAGGAACACACTTGGTCGTAATGCCAAGCCTTATCGTGTACATGCTGATAGGGCCGTTTCTTGCTCTGGGCTTATATGACGCAGCCTGGGAAAGAGAAAAAGGCCACAACGCCAGCCTACTGCACTCGATGAAAGCCATTACTCGCAACTCCACCCACCAATGGGCCTTTGCGATTGTATTGATGGTTGCGATGATATTCTGGATGCGTATTGCTGCGTTATTGCACGCACTCTACCCTTCAGTGCAAGGTGCACCATTGGCTGAGTTCGCTCCCTTCTTAATTACGGGTTCTGTGATTGGTTTTGTTATCGCAAGCCTCATATTTAGCATCTCAGCATTTTCAATTCCGTTAATGATGGAGAGACGCGTTGATGTGATGAGTGCGATTTTCACTAGCTTTAATGCCGTGAAATCGAACATTCCTGCAATGGTGGTTTGGGCAAGTATTATTTGTGCCGGTATTTTGGTGGGTTTTGCCACCTACGGCATCGGAATGATCGTCACCATGCCGCTACTTGGTTATGGTACATGGCACGCTTATCACGAGATAATTAAGAAAAAACATCACGTGTAAAACATCGCTAGATCAACAAGCAATGTTATGATGAGGCCTTAGCTTAAACGCTGAGGCCTTTTATTTGGAGTTAACAACGTTTGTCTTACACCCCGCAACAACATCGAGCAAATAAGAAGTTGGCCGAGTGCCTAGCTATCGCTAATCAACATTTCTCCCGTGAATTCCCATGCCCAACTATCACTTACAAATTAAGAGGAAAGGCAGCGGGAAAGGCCTACCTTCAGCTTAATGAAATTAAGCTCAACCATGTACTCTTCGCCGAAAATGAAGATGCCTTCATTAACGAGGTGCTGCCTCATGAACTGGCACATCTGATCACACATCAAGTATTTGGACGAGTGAGGCCTCACGGGAATGAGTGGAAATACGTAATGGAAAAGGTATTCAACGTACCAGCCAAAACAACCCACAGTTTTGAGATCACCTCTGTGCAAGGCAAGACCTTTGAATACCGCTGCAACTGCACGGTTTACCCACTTTCGATTAGACGTCACAACAAGGTATTACGTAACCAATCAAGCTACCGCTGCCAACAATGTAATCAAACCTTGGCCTTTACAGGCACACAACTCAGCTAGCACCCAATACTCGACACACGTGAGATTCAGTAACCTGCTCGTTTTTTTTTCAGGAAATTGCACTCCACTGATTGGATGATTGAAATGTAATAGAGAAATCTATCACTTGAGTGCTAGACTGATGTTTATCATACTTTTATCAGTCTTTTTCTATGCAAAAACTCACCTTCAAAGCATTTGGCCTACCTGTATCTTTTTACTTATCAATAGTATTTGGCCTACTGGTAACCCAAAGCGTTTTCGCCGCACCACCGAGCTCATTCTCCAAAGCAAAAAGAGAAGCGGTGAAGATTTATCTCGACCACCCGACTTCATTTTATTGTGGCTGTGACATTACATGGAAGGACAAAAAGAAAGGGATTCCCGACCTTGACGGCTGTGGTTATCAAGTCCGAAAACAACAAAAGCGAGCGAGTCGAATTGAGTGGGAACACGTGGTTCCAGCTTGGCAATTCGGCCACCAGCGTCAGTGCTGGCAAGATGGCGGGCGCAAGAACTGCACTCGCAATGACAAAATATTCAAGTCCATGGAAGCCGATCTCCACAACCTAACGCCAGCCATCGGTGAAGTAAATGGTGACCGTTCGAACTACAACTTCAGCCAGTGGAATGGAATGGATGGCGTGAGCTATGGCCAGTGTGAAATGCAGGTCAACTTCAAACAGCGTAAAGTTATGCCACCAGACAGAGCAAAAGGCTCTATCGCGCGTACCTACCTTTACATGAGCCAAGAGTATGGCTTCAAGCTATCTAAGCAACAAACCAACCTGATGATGGCGTGGAACAAGCAATTTCCTGTCGACAAGTGGGAGTGTACTCGTGATGAGCGAATCTATGCCATCCAAGGTAATCACAACCCATTTGTTTACCCTGCTTGTAAATAACGTCGCTCGTACAATCAACATTCCTAACTATCTCAAACAAGAGTTTCAGAATTGCCCCTGAAACTCTTGCTCTACCCTTGTTTTTTCAACTAAAAGCATCCATGTTAGGCAGAGACAAAATACCCAAATGAACATATTTATAGGTTTACCAGCATGAGAATCCCTCGTATCCATCACCCAGAACGCATTCATCAGTTAGGTTCACTCGCTTTAGGCGAAGATGCCGCGGGTCATGTTGGTCGTGTCCTTCGCATGAAAGAAGGCCAAGAAGTCCTTCTATTTGATGGCAGTGGCGCTGAATTCCCTGCCACGATAGCTGAAGTATCAAAGAAAAAGGTCACCGTTAATGTTTCTGGACGCATCGAGCGCAGCAGCGAATCTCCGTTAGACTTACATTTAGGCCAAGTTATTTCACGTGGCGACAAAATGGAGTTCACGATTCAGAAATCGGTAGAGCTTGGTGTGAACACCATTACCCCTCTAATTTCAGAGCGCTGCGGTGTTAAGCTTGATACAAAACGCTTCGAGAAAAAGCTTGCACAGTGGCAAAAGATTGCTATCGCGGCATGTGAACAGTGTGGCCGCAATACGGTTCCTGTCATTCGTCCAATCATGCAGCTTGAAGAATGGTGCAGCGAACCAAGCGAAGCACTAAAGTTAAACCTGCACCCTCGTGCAAAATACTCGATTAACACCCTTCCGGAACCCATCAACAAGGTGCGCCTATTGATTGGTCCTGAAGGTGGACTGTCCGCTGAAGAAATCGGCATGACAGAACAATATAAATTTGAAGAGACACTACTCGGCCCACGTGTACTTCGTACCGAGACAGCTGCTCTAACCGCAATTACTGCCTTACAAGTCCGTTTTGGCGATCTAGGCTAGGAGAAAAAAATGATCAAACTTGGCATCGTAATGGATCCAATTTCATCCATTAACATCAAAAAAGACTCTAGCTTTGCCATGATGCTTGAAGCTCAGCGTCGTGGTTATGAAATCCATTACATGGAAATGGATGATCTACACTTAGATCAAGGCGTAGCCATTGCTGACACTAAGGTTGTAGAACTAAAAGAAGATCCAAACGGTTGGTACGAATTCAAGTCAGAGCAGACAATCGCGCTATCTGATTTAGATGCAGTATTGATGCGTAAAGATCCTCCGTTTGATACTGAGTACATTTACGCGACCTACATTCTTGAGCGTGCTGAAGAAAACGGCGCACTGATCGTAAACAAGCCACAAAGCCTACGTGACTGTAACGAAAAGTTGTTCACGGCTTGGTTTCCAGAGCTAACACCAACTACCATCGTGACTCGTAAAGCTGAAAAGATTAAAGAGTTTCGTGAGAAGCATGGTGACGTGATCCTAAAACCACTTGATGGTATGGGTGGTGCATCTATTTTCCGCGTGAAGGAAGGCGATCCAAACGTATCTGTGATTATTGAAACACTGACGAACCACGGTCAAAACTACGCAATGGCACAAACCTTTGTTCCTGACATCAGCAATGGTGATAAGCGTATTCTTGTAGTTGACGGTGAGCCAATGCCTTACTGCCTAGCTCGTATTCCAGCTAAAGGGGAAACTCGCGGCAACCTAGCAGCTGGCGGTACAGGTGAAGCTCGTCCGCTAAGTGAAACAGACTGGGCTATCGCACGAGCAGTCGCTCCTTCACTAAAAGAGAAAGGCTTAATCTTTGTAGGACTTGATGTTATCGGTGACAAGCTAACAGAAATTAACGTGACTAGTCCTACTTGTATCCGTGAAATTGAAGCTGCTTTTGATATTTCGGTAACAGGTAAATTAATGGACGCTATCGAGCGTCGCATTAACGCTAAATAGCCTAAACTAAAGAAAGCCTTAGCTATTCGCAAACACGAAGTAAATAGGCACAGAATCAATGAGCGGCTTAACGCCGCTCTTTTTCCTTTACTGGGAACACACTGGCAGGAGGCTCTATGAATTTAACGAACCACTTTCTGGTTGCTATGCCCGGAATGAAAGATCCCTACTTTCAAAATTCGGTAATTTACCTTTGTGAACACAACGACGAAGGTGCGATGGGCTTAATGATCAACGCCCCTATTGATGTGACTGTCGGAAGCATGCTTAAACAAGTTGAGGTTGATTCTGAGCAGCCGAAATCCAACCAAGCAAGTCTTGATAAGCCAGTATTGAACGGTGGGCCGGTCGCAGAAGACCGTGGGTTTATTTTGCACAAACCTAAAGGCAGCTATCAATCCAGCATCAACATGACAGATCAAATCTCGGTAACAACCTCAAAAGATATCTTGATGGTGCTGGGCACAGAAGATGAGCCGATGAATTATTTAGTCGCACTTGGGTATGCAGGATGGGAACCGGGACAACTGGAAACCGAACTTACCGAGAACTCATGGTTAACCGTTGAAGCCGACCCGAAGGTCATCTTCGATACACCGATTTCTGACCGCTGGAAAGTCGCCGTGCAGATGTTAGGCATTAATGCGGCTCAGCTTTCAGCTGACGCTGGTCACGCCTAGCTCAAATCAGTATATAAACTCTCAAACACAGATTAATTGGGAAACCCCATGTCACGAACAATTATGGCATTTGACTACGGAACAAAAAGTATCGGTAGTGCGATAGGACAAGAAATCACGGGCACCGCAAGCCCTCTAAAAGCCTTTAAAGCCAAAGATGGCATCCCCAACTGGGACGATATTGAAAAGCAAATAAAAGAGTGGCAGCCGAACCTTATTGTAGTTGGCCTTCCTACCGACCTTCATGGTAAAGATCTAGCAACCATCACACCTAGAGCAAAGAAGTTTGCCAACCGCCTAAAAGGGCGCTTTGGTGTCGATGTTGAACTGCATGATGAGAGATTATCAACCGCAGAAGCAAGAGCTGACCTTTTTGACATGGGTGGCTATAAAGCATTAAGTAAGGGTAATGTGGACAATCAGTCCGCTGTTGTTATTCTAGAAAGTTGGTTTGAAGCACAATATTCTTAACGAAAATTAAGTGAGCAAAAATTGAACTAATTTGTGATCCCGCGCGAATTTCACGTCGTAATGTCGATGCAATTCAAAATCAGAACGTGGGAGTTCAAATGAAAATTTTTCTAGCAATCTTCGCCGCTCTAACCATTTCAGCATGCAGTTCAATGGGTGGTTCAGCGGGTTACACTGGCGAACAATATCCAACTAAAATTAAATTAGAGAAAGAGCGTGGCTACTCGAACGACAACAACCGTTTTGCTAATCACTAATTTATTCACTTTACAAAAAACCCGCATCTTAAGCGGGTTTTTTATTTGCACCAGACACTAGGCATTCAACCTAACCCATGTCTATCTTTACCCCGGCCAAAGCACCAGTCTCGTAGTCATCATCTCCACGTCTGGTTTTTAGCATCAAACGTAAGTCATTAGCAGAGTCAGCACTGTGAAACGCATCCTCTTCGCTGATCTTACCTGCTACAACTAAATCATACAAAGCTTGATCAAAGGTCTGCATACCAATCTCTTTCGATTTCGCCATTGTTGCTTTTAGCTCGTGCAGTTCACCGCGACGAATCAAGTCAGACACTCGGGGGCTGTTAAGTAAAATCTCAAACACACCATGACGCCCGCTGCCATTCTTATCACGGATGAGTTGCTGAGCGACGACACCACGCAGGTTCATCGACAGATCAAACAAAAACTGTTCTTTCTGCTCTTTCGGCACCAAGTGGAGAATACGCTCTAACGCTTGGTTAGCGTTATTGGCGTGCAAGGTTGCCATACACAAGTGACCAGTCTCAGCAAAAGTCATCGCGTATTCCATGGTCTCACGGCTACGAATTTCACCAATCAAAATCATATCTGGTGCTTGGCGTAACGAGTTCTTAAGCGCAACTTCATAGCTCTCAGTGTCAAGTCCAACCTCACGTTGCGTCACGATGCACTTTTTATGTTCGTGGACAAATTCAATAGGGTCTTCAACCGTCAATATATGACCGGAACGATTGGTGTTACGATAGCCTGTCATTGCAGCCATTGAGGTCGATTTACCAGAGCCAGTCGCCCCAACCACCAGCACAAGTCCGCGCTTAGCAATTGAAAGGTCCTGTAGTACATCAGGAAGCTTTAATTGCTCAAAGGTTGGGATGTTAGTCTCGATGCGTCGAATGACCGCTCCTGGTAGCTCTCGCTGAAAAAACGCACTGACACGAAAACGACCAAAATCACGCACAATAGCAAAGTTAGCCTCACGCGTTTGCTGATATTCATCGCGTCGATCTTGATCCATCATCGCGTCAAGCAACTGTGCGACCTGAGCCGAATTCAGCTTATCTCCTTGAGGTCGCAATTCACCATCAACACGAAAAAGGATAGGCGCATCAACGGTGATATAAAGATCCGATGCTTTTTGAGACAGCATCCCTTCAAGGATTTGATTCAATTCCATTTTGTTCACCTTGATTAAAACATTGAGGTTTCAATTTCGATCTTTCTCTCGACCTCTTCCGAATCAACCAAGCCTTGAGCCATTAGCTGCTTCGCATTTTGCTCCATGGTTTGCATACCATGTGCTGCACCCGTTTGAATGATCGAATACATCTGAGCAACCTTGTCTTCACGAATCAAGTTTCGGATCGCAGGTGTCGCCATCATGATTTCATGACACGCGATACGACCGCCACCAACACGCTTTAGCAGCTTCTGAGCAATCACAGAGCGCAACGACTCGGACAGCATTGAACGCACCATGTCTTTGTCGCTACCCGGGAATACATCGATAATACGGTCTATAGTTTTAGCCGCGGAGCTGGTATGCAAAGTACCAAAAACCAAGTGACCAGTTTCTGCTGCGGTTAGCGCTAAGCTAATGGTCTCTTGGTCACGAAGCTCACCCACAAGAATAACGTCTGGGTCTTCACGTAACGCGCTGCGCAGCGCTGCTTTAAAGCTGTGAGTATCACGATGAACTTCACGCTGGTTAACAAGGCATTTATTGTTGGTATGAACGAATTCAATTGGGTCTTCGATCGTCAGGATGTGTTTATTGTGGTTGCGGTTTACGTAATCAACCATCGCTGCGAGAGTCGTCGATTTACCAGAACCAGTAGGGCCAGTGACAAGCACTAAACCTTTTTCGTAGTTAGCAATCTTTTCAAAGATCTCAGGTGCACCTAACTGATCTAAAGTTGGGATCTCTACAGGGATTGTTCGAAAGACAGCTGAGCAACCACGTGCTTGGTTAAAAGCATTCACACGGAAACGGCCAACATTGGGTAATTCAAAAGAGAAGTCGACTTCCAATTTTTCTTCAAACTCACCGCGTTGTGAATCGCTCATGATCTCAAAAACCAAACGATGCACATCAGCATGACTCAAAGCTGGGATTCCAAGCTTCCTTACTTCACCATCTATACGTACCATTGGAGATACACCCGCAGAAAGATGTAGATCTGACGCGTTATGCTTTACACTAAAATCTAGTAACTCAGTGATATCCATTTATTTTCCCTTAAGTAAAGTCAGCTATGAGTAGTATTCAACAAAATATCGAACAAATCACCTCACAGATTCGCAGTGCTGAGCAAAAGTGCGGACGAGCTCCAGACTCCGTGCAACTTTTAGCCGTCAGCAAAACTAAACCTATTGATGCAATTCTAGAAGCCGCACTTGGAGGCCAAGTTGCCTTTGGTGAAAACTATGTTCAAGAAGGTGTTGATAAAGTAAAACACTTTTCAGAACAACATTCTAACCTAAATTTAGAGTGGCATTTTATTGGTCCAATTCAATCCAATAAAACCCGCCCAATCGCGGAAAGCTTCCAATGGGTGCATTCCATCGATCGCGATAAGATTGCACAAAGGCTTAATGATCAACGCCCAAGCGAACTTCCACCTTTGCAAGTTTTGATTCAGGTAAACACCAGTGGTGAAGAGTCCAAGTCTGGAACGTCAGAAGAGACAGTTTTTGCACTCGCGGAGTTGATTTCATCGCTCCCCAACCTCACTTTAAGAGGATTGATGTCGATTCCTGCAAACGTATCTGACTATCAATCTCAGCTTAATGCATTTTCTCAACTGGCAGAGCTTAAAGACAAGCTAGCCGCGAAGTATTCAGACATTGATACCCTTTCGATGGGGATGAGTGGTGATATGGATGCAGCAGTTGAGGCTGGTAGCACAATGGTTCGCATTGGAACGGCTATTTTCGGCGCTCGTGATTACGCGAAATAGCCGTTGTAAGTAACCAACGATAAGTACAAGTATTGATACCGCTTCGCCTTATCCGCGCAGCGACACGCTCAGGATTTTATATATGGAACATAAGAACATCGCCTTTATTGGGGCGGGAAACATGGTTCGCTCAATTGTAGCGGGCTTGGTAGCGAGTGGTTACCCAGCGCAAAAGATTACTGCTACAGCACCTTCAGAAACCAGAAGGCTGCCGTTAGAACAAGAATACGGCATCAATACCACCAGCGATAATATTACAGCAGCAGAGCAAGCAGACGTTGTGGTGTTATCAGTGAAACCACAAATGATGGCTAATGTATGTAACCCCTTACAAGATATCGACTTCAGTAACAAACTGGTTATCTCCATTGCCGCGGGTATTAGTGCGAATCGACTCAATGAGATGTTAAACTGCCAACTGAACCTTGTACGTGTGATGCCAAACACGCCATCACTGCTTGGTAAAGGGATGAGCGGTCTTTACGCTGATTCAACGGTCAGCCAAGATGATAAAGACTTCGCTTCTCAACTAATGCAAGCTGTAGGAGAGGTAAGCTGGGTTGAACAAGAGTCTGGCATCAACAGCATCATTGCGGCGGCGGGGAGTGCTCCAGCTTACTTCTTCCTGTTTATGGAAGCGATGCAAGCAGAGGCAATCAACCAAGGCTTCGACCAAGAAACCGCTCGTAAATTAGTGCAGCAGTCTGCATTAGGCGCGGCAGAGATGGTGGTCGCGAACCCTGACACAGAATTATCAACACTGCGTGAGCAAGTGACTTCAAAAGGCGGCACAACCGCAGAAGCGCTACGCACGTTTAACGAACATCAACTATCAGACATCGTAGCAAAAGCCATGCAAGCGGCGGTTGCTCGAGCTGAAGAGATGGAAAAACTGTTTTAAGCATTTTGTCGCTTAATTTATACCTAAGCGACAAGTAAATCCGAAAAAGGAAACAATATGAACTCGATGAGCTTTCTGATCTCGACCGTTTTTGATCTTTACATCATGGTTGTGATCTTGCGTATCTGGCTACAAGCATCACGTGCAGATTTCTACAACCCATTCTCACAATTCATCGTAAAAGCGACACAACCGGTTGTTGCCCCACTACGCCGAGTTATTCCATCAATTGGCAGCCTTGACCTGGCGACGGTTGTTTTTGCTTATGTGCTGTGTGTACTTAAGTTCGTTGCTCTAAACCTTATTATCTCTGGCGGCGCTGCCGTTTTCGATATTAGCTTCCTTATCTTTGGCGCACTTTCTCTGCTCAAAGCGGCTGGTGGTTTAATTTTCTGGGTTCTACTTATCCGTGCAATCCTAAGTTGGATAAGCCAAGGTCGTAGCCCAATCGAGTACGTGTTCCACCAACTGACTGAGCCAATGCTAGTACCTATCCGCCGTATCCTTCCAGACATGGGTGGTTTCGACCTAAGCGTGTTGGTTCTGTTCATTGTTCTGCAATTTGCGAACTTCCTAATGGGCGACATGATTGGTCCTATTTGGTATCAGCTATAATTCAAGTACGAACATTAGGTACTTTGACGATGCCAAAAGCAGTTTGGGCCGAAGAAGACGATATTATTCTTAGGCTCTATATCCAACCCAAAGCAAGCCGAGACAAGATTGTTGGCTTGCACGGTGAGGAACTCAAAATTGCCATTACTGCTCCACCAGTAGATGGCAAAGCCAATGCCCACTTAGCGAAATACCTAGCGAAACAATTTAAGGTCGCTAAAGGGCAAATTAAGATAGAAAAGGGAGAACTCGGTCGGCATAAGCAAGTTCGAATATGCTCGCCAAGCCAAATCCCAACCGAAGTCAAAGCCATCCTATGATGGCTTTTTGCTATTTATTGGAGTCACTATGCGTCTATGGATTACAGCACTACTCACCGCTCTTGTTGCCCTACCAAGTTCAGCAGGACAATTTAAAAACATTAAGGATGTCGAAGTTCACTACTCGGCTTTTAACTCGACATTTCTAACGGCTCAGGTAGCTAAGCAATACAAGCTTAAGCGAAATGGCTACTCAGCGATTCTGAACATCAGCGTTTTAGACAAAGCTTCCCTTGGCAAGCCAGCAACAACGGCTAAAATCACGGGAACAGCGAAGAACCTTGTCGGCAACACTCGCACGCTTAACTTCCGCGAAATAAAGGAAGGTGATGCGATTTATTACCTAGCTGAGTTCCCTATAACACATGAAGAAAACATCACTTTTAATATCGATGTTAACGCAGGTTTGAAAGGCACTGGTCCACTGCGATTCACACAAAAATTCTATATAGAAGAGTAGGTTCAGCCGTCACTTTTCTGTTCACTAACTTATTAGAGCCACATCCCCATGAGTAAGATTGTTTTAGCCACAGGCAACCAAGGTAAAGTTCGCGAGATGGCAGATATTCTGTCTGAGTTTGGTTTTGACGTTGTCGCACAAAGTGAGTTTAACGTTTCAGAAGTCGCTGAAACAGGAACAACTTTCATTGAAAATGCCATCATCAAGGCTCGCCATGCTGCTAAAGAGACAGGGCTGCCAGCGATCGCTGACGACTCAGGTTTAGAGGTTGATTTCCTTAAGGGTGCTCCGGGCATCTACTCAGCGCGTTACTCAGGTGAAGAGGCGACGGATAAGCAAAACATTGAAAAGCTGCTTGATGCCATGCAAGGTGTGGAAACTGAAAAGCGTACCGCTCGTTTCCACTGTGTGTTGGTATTAATGCGTCACGAAAACGATCCAACACCATTGGTGTGTCACGGTAAATGGGAAGGTCGCATTCTGACGGAAGAGCACGGTGAGAATGGCTTTGGCTACGATCCTGTATTCTTTGTACCAGAAGATAACTGTGCATCTGCTGAGCTAGAATCTACACGTAAAAAGCAGCTTTCACACCGCGGTAAAGCCCTTGCTTCTCTATTCGAAGCAATCAAGGAGCAAGCTCTGTAATGCACGATACAGCGCTTATACCACCAGCACTTAGTCTCTATGTACACATCCCATGGTGTGTACAAAAGTGTCCGTATTGTGATTTCAACTCACACGCTCTGAAAGCCGAGATTCCTGAAAAAGAGTACATCGATGCGCTACTTGAGGATCTCGATACTGATATCGAAAAGTACCAACTCAATGGCGCACCTCGTCCATTGCACTCAATCTTTATTGGTGGTGGTACTCCGAGCCTATTCTCTCCAGAAGGGATAGGTCGATTACTCCAAGGTATTGAACAACGCATCCCGTTCAAACCTGAAATCGAAATCACCATGGAAGCTAACCCAGGCACCATTGAAGCTGAACGTTTTGCAGGTTACCAAAAGGCTGGGGTGAGTCGAATCTCAGTGGGTGTACAAAGCTTTGAGCAAGAGAAGCTGGAAAGACTTGGGCGTATCCATGGTCAAGATGAAGCAGTGAATGCTGCTCACTTAGCACATAAGATCGGATTGAATAGTTTCAACTTAGATCTCATGCACGGCTTGCCGAATCAAAGCATAGCTCAAGCATTGGCGGATCTAGACAAAGCGATTGAGCTTAACCCTCCACACTTGTCTTGGTATCAGCTAACAATAGAACCTAACACCATGTTCTATTACAAAACGCCAAAGCTACCTGACGATGATGATCTTTGGGATATTTTCGATTTGGGTCATAAGAAGCTCGCAGACGCAGGCTATGTGCAGTACGAAATTTCAGGCTACAGCAAGCCCGGCTATCAGTGTCAGCATAACCTTAACTATTGGCGCTTTGGCGACTACCTAGGTATTGGCTGTGGCTCTCATGGCAAGCTAAGCTTTGCTGATGGTCGCATTGTTCGCACGACTAAGATTAAACACCCTAGAGGCTATTTAGCGGCTTACCAGAACATGGTGAAGCCTTACCTATCTGATGAGTTTGAAGTGCCAAATGAAGACCGCCCTTTTGAATTCTTTATGAACCGCTTTAGGTTAATGGAAGCGTGTCCAAAACAAGATTTCGTTGATACAACGGGGCTTGATTTTGACGCTGTCCATTCAACGATTGAGTGGGCAAAAGAGCTAGGTTACTTGAATGAAACCGACACGCACTGGCAGATCACAGAAAAAGGGAAGCTATTCCTCAACGATTTGCTGGAAGCCTTTATGGCAGAAGAAGACGAATAGATTCGAGATTTATTGTGTAAGGGTTGGCTTTAGAGTCAACCCTTTTTGTTTTATGAACCCCTCTCGAAACGAAGCGCTCTATAGGACGAAATCTGTACTCGCATCTCGCACCTTTCTTCTAGAAAATAGAACGACCAATTCGCTCTGAAAGCAATTCCAACGCTTTAGTACCAGCAAGAGAGTTACCAGAAGGATCAAGCTCTGGAGACCATACAGCAATTGTCATCTCTCCCGGAACGATAGCGATAATACCGCCACCCACACCCGACTTACCCGGCATACCAACACGATAAGCAAACTCACCAGCTCCATCGTACAAACCACAAGTTGCAAGCAAAGCATTCAACTGCTTAGTTTGAACAGATGTGATGATCTCTTTCTTGGTTTGAACCGACACACCTTTGTTCGCCAAATAGCTAAAGGTTTTCGCCAAATCTACACACGTCATTTTAAGTGCACAAGCATGGAAGTAATTGTTGAGTACCGGAATAACATCGTTCTCAAAATTACCAAATGAACGCATCAAATAAGCAATGGCAGCATTACGATCGCTGTGCATCATTTCTGACGCCGCTACCACCTTGTCATACACAATATGAGTATCACCCGATAGCTGACGCACAAACTCTAACAAACGATGTCTCGGTGCTGACAGGCGGCTTTGTAGTAGATCAGCTACGACAATAGCACCCGCATTGATGAACGGGTTACGGGGGATACCATGTTCCATCTCAAGCTGAATCATAGAGTTAAAGGCTTGGCCAGAAGGCTCTTTGCCTACGCGTTGCCAAATTTCTTCAGGCTTATATAACACCATAGCTAAGGTCAGGCTCAAGGCTTTAGAGATGGATTGCACAGAAAAGGCTTCCTCTGCATCACCCGCTTGAATCACCTCACCTTCGTTTGTGTATACTGCAATCGCCAGTTTCTGGTTCGATACGCGTGCCAATGCAGGGATATAATCAGCGACCTTTCCCTGACCAATTAAGGGACGAACTTCGTCTAAGATCTCGGCCAAAATAGCTTGAGTTGGTTTCATGTGCGCTTACTTCTATATTGTTATTTTTGTAGGGGTGTAACGTTACTTTCTGTCCTTAAGCCTTTATAGCAATAAAAGCCTAAGGACAAAAAAGCCAACATTACAATAATGTTGGCTTTAATCAATCCCATAAAGTGTAGGGGTTAAATCCTAAGTCGGACTGCCCTTCACTTAATTTGATTCGGAGTTACTTAGTACGCTTGAACTTAATGTCCCAAACACCATGACCTAAACGGTGGCCACGCGCTTCGAACTTAGTTAGTGGGCGCTCATCCGGACGAGGAATGTAATCACCATCTTCAGCGATGTTCTCGAAGCCTGGAGCTACGTTCATCACTTCAATCATGTGTTCTGCGTAGTTTTCCCAGTCTGTTGCCATGTGGAAAATACCAGTATCAAGTTGAAGCTTACCGCGAACCATCTCTGCAAACTCAGCCTTAACGATACGACGTTTATGGTGACGAGCCTTGTGCCATGGGTCAGGGAAGAACAGTTGCAGTGTATGCAGGCTGCTATCTGGAATCATGTGTTCAAATACTTCTACAGCATCGTGACACATTACACGCAGGTTAGTTACGCCAGCATCGCGCGCTGTACCTAAACACGCACCAACACCCGGGCTATGAACTTCAATACCTAAGAAATTTTTCTCAGGTGCGTTCTTTGCCATTTCAACCAGTGATGCACCCATACCGAAGCCAATCTCTAGTACAACCGGGTTATCGTTGCCAAATACTTCTTTCCAGTTAAGAAGCTCTGGGTTGTAGTCGATACCCATTGTTGGCCAACATTCGTTCATCGCGTTCTCTTGGCCTTTTGTTAAGCGGCCTTCGCGGCGAACAAAACTACGGATCTTACGAACCAGTTTGCCGTCTTCAGTATATTCGTTAGTGGTCACTTCACTCATTGATTTTTGCCTGCACATTGATTAATCAAAGCGGGGATTATCCAAAGAATTGCCTCCGGTGCAAGTCTTTCCGTGGATAAATTCCCACACAATTTGTCTGTTTTACATCCAACGTTAAGTGTGGTGCAATTTCGCTTCTAATAATAGCAAAGCATAGAGCATGTCGTGACTCCTTTCGCAACCGCCATATTAAAATGGTATGACGCCTACGGGCGTAAAGAATTACCTTGGCAACAAAACAAAACCGCCTACACCGTTTGGCTATCTGAAATCATGCTTCAACAGACTCAAGTCGCCACGGTGATCCCATACTACCAGCGCTTCTTAGAACGCTTTCCAACGGTTATCGACCTAGCGAACGCCGAACAAGATGAGGTGCTCCACTTATGGACAGGGCTTGGTTATTACGCACGAGCTCGCAATCTACATAAAGCAGCCAAGATCGTTGCTGAGCAGTATGGTGGTGAATTTCCGCTTTCTATCGAAGAGATGAACGCGCTACCGGGAATAGGTCGCTCAACTGCAGCTGCAGTGCTGTCTTCCGTTCATAAGCTCCCTCATGCGATTCTTGATGGCAATGTAAAACGAACGCTTGCGAGAAGCTTTGCCGTTGAGGGTTGGCCGGGACAAAAGAAAGTCGAGAACCAGCTTTGGGAATATGCCGAAGCACATACTCCGAAGAAAGATGTCGATAAGTACAACCAAGCAATGATGGACATGGGCGCGATGGTTTGTACCCGTAGCAAGCCTAAATGTACTCTGTGCCCGATTGAAAGCATGTGTGAAGCCAAGAAACTTGATAGACAACTCGATTTCCCGGGCAAGAAACCTAAGAAAGAAAAACCAGTAAAAGAAACATGGTTTGTGATTCTGTACCACGACAACCAAGTGTGGCTCGAACAGCGTCCTCAGTCTGGTATCTGGGGTGGATTGTTTTGTTTCCCTCAAAATGAAAACGCAGAGATCGAACATCAACTAGATCTTCGTTCGGTCAAAGACACTGAAACAGATTCGATAAAGACCATGATTGCGTTTAGGCACACTTTCAGCCACTACCACTTAGATATCACGCCAGTATTGGTGAAATTAGATAAACAACCAGATTTGATAATGGAAGGGACTAAAGGTCTCTGGTATAACTTATCAAAACCGGAAGAAATTGGCCTAGCTGCTCCAGTAAAGCTGCTTATTGAGAGCCTACCCTTTGAACTGAACGACGACGTTTGAATCAACGAACGCGATAAGAGGAACCACTATGAGCCGCACTGTATTTTGTGCTCGCCTTCAAAAAGATGCTGAAGGCCTAGATTTTCAACTTTACCCAGGTGACTTAGGTAAGCGTATCTTTGACAACGTGTCTAAAGAAGCTTGGGGACAATGGCAAAGCAAGCAAACCATGCTTATCAATGAAAAGAAACTAAACATGATGGATCCTGAGCATCGTAAACTTCTTGAAACTGAGATGGTTAACTTCCTTTTCGAAGGTAAAGATGTCGTAATTGATGGCTATACTCCACCAAGCGAATAAGACATTTATTTAAGCAATTTTTAATGACATCATGGTTAACGCTGCGATGTCATTTTTGTATGAGGAACTATGAAAAAGCTAAGTTACTTCCTAACAGCCATGTTATTAACTGGCTGCAGCCGTGAATTTGTCGAAAGCATTTATGATGTCAATTACGAGCCGACCAACCGATTTGTAAGTAATTTGGCGGAGCTACCCGGTCAATTTGAAAAAGACACGGGTGCCCTAGATTCCTTGATTAATAGCTTTTCTGGTAACATCCAAAAGCGTTGGGGCAGCAGTGAAGTAAAGATGGCAGGTAAAAGTAACTATGTGAAATACATAGACAATTACCTAAGCCGTTCCGAAGTTAATTTTAGCAAAGGCCTGATAACGGTAGAAACCGTCTCCTCTACTGAGCCTAAAAAACACCTCAAAAACGCGATCATGACAACGCTTTTGACGCCAGATGATCCGGCGCATGTTGACCTATTCTCTTCCAAAAGCATCAAGTTAGAAGGTAAGCCTTTCCTCTACAATCAAGTTGTTGACCAAGATAAAAAGCCCATTCAATGGACATGGCGCGCTAACCAGTTCGCTGATTACCTGATCGCTAACAACCTAAAAACCAAAGAAGTCGACTTTAAAAAATCCTACTACGTTGAGATCCCAATGGTGGCCGATCACGCCAGTCAGCGTAGTTATCAATACGCCGACATCGTTCGACGAGCATCTCAACGTTATGACATTCCTGAAGACTTGATCTACGCGATTATCAAAACAGAAAGTAGTTTCAACCCCTACGCAGTGAGCTGGGCGAATGCATACGGTCTTATGCAGGTGGTACCTAAAACCGCAGGTCGAGATGTCTTTAAGTTAGTAAAGAACAAGCCAGGAGAGCCCAGCCCTGAGTATTTATTCAATCCAGAAAACAACATTGATGCTGGTACCGCATACTTTTACATACTCAAAAATCGTTATTTGAAAGATGTAAAACACCCGACAACGCTCGAGTACAGTATGATTTCAGCATACAACGGCGGCACTGGTGGCGTGCTCAATACCTTCAGTAAGGACAGAAAACGAGCAATGCGAGACTTAAACTCGCTGCAACCTAGCCAAGCGTATTGGGCACTTACTAAGAAACACCCAAACAAAGAGTCGCGCCGATACTTAGAAAAAGTAACAAAATTCAAGAAAGATTTTAACCAAGGCAAAACGTAAGCCTCACTTTTGAATAAAAAAACAACTAACGAACGTTTTTTTTAATTATTTTCAAAAAAGGTGTTGACGGTTATGCAGAAAATCCGTTTAATAGCGCTCCGTTGCCCGGATAGCTCAGTCGGTAGAGCAGAGGATTGAAAATCCTCGTGTCGGTGGTTCGATTCCGCCTCCGGGCACCACAATTTGATTTGTTGGTGTCGAAACTCTTTAACAGGGAGTAGCAACACGGACAAAAGCATAAAGAATTTAGTGTGCCGACTTAGCTCAGTAGGTAGAGCAACTGACTTGTAATCAGTAGGTCACCAGTTCGACTCCGGTAGTCGGCACCATTCTTTTGCCTCGATAGCTCAGTCGGTAGAGCAGCGGATTGAAAATCCGCGTGTCGGTGGTTCGATTCCGCCTCGAGGCACCATTATTTGGTACTTAACAAATAATGGTCTTTATAGACCTGATGTTGAGACAAGTAATTCCCCTTTAGTTCAGTTGGTAGAACGGCGGACTGTTAATCCGTATGTCGCAAGTTCAAGTCTTGCAAGGGGAGCCATTTTTAAAGAACTTCATTTTACATGAGGTTTTAGTTGAAGAGTTTAACTCTTTAAGCAAAGAATTTAGTGTGCCGACTTAGCTCAGTAGGTAGAGCAACTGACTTGTAATCAGTAGGTCACCAGTTCGACTCCGGTAGTCGGCACCATTCTTTTGCCTCGATAGCTCAGTCGGTAGAGCAGCGGATTGAAAATCCGCGTGTCGGTGGTTCGATTCCGCCTCGAGGCACCATTATTTGGTGCTTAACAAATAATGGTCTTTTTAAGACCTGATGTTGACACAAATAATTCCCCTTTAGTTCAGTTGGTAGAACGGCGGACTGTTAATCCGTATGTCGCAAGTTCAAGTCTTGCAAGGGGAGCCACATTCAAGAAAGCCAAGTCGAAAGACTTGGCTTTTTTTCGTTTGAACAAAAGCAAACTCTATTCAATATACACATTAGCCCAATATTAGCTCTTAATCAGTCCCGATAAATTAAGTTATATCCTTCCAATACTCTGACTAAAGTAGCTGATTCTAAGTTCTATAAAGCATCTCTATTTAAATGGAACCAACGCCTCCCAAAAGTTATCCCCCCTTAATTCCGTAAACCGTCATATCAAAACAAACAGAATCCCATTTCATTACTTTTTTTTCTTCGAAAATTTAATCTCTATCATGTTTTGATATCTTTCTAATATCTGCCCTACACGACTTAGATTAAGATTCGATGAACTATACCTAATACTAATTATTGAATCGCTGCGCGGGGAAACATGAAACTAAAAACGCAAGCTTACTTATTATCGGGCATCATCTTGATCGCCCTGCTAGCACTGACGGCTACTGGTTTATGGACATTGAGAGTCGCGAGCAACATGGACAACAAAGCTCGCGTGACCGAGCTATTTAAGAGTGCATACAGCATCCTTACTGAAGTCGAAAAAATGGCGATTGATGGCACTCTAGAAGAAGAGCAAGCTAAGCAACTAGCTACTCGCCTTCTACGTAACAACATCTATAAAGATAATGAATATGTTTACGTAGCCGATGAAAACATGACGTTTGTCGCGACACCATTAGATCCTCAATTACACGGAACCAGCTTTAACGACTTTAAAGATGGCAACGGGAATAGTGTTGGTCAGCTAATCCAAAGAGTACTTGGTAATCGTACTGGCCAGATCATTGAGTACACCTGGACACAAAAACTGCCAGATGGAACGATTGAAGAAAAACTGTCCATAGCAGAGAAAACACCACATTGGGGCTGGGTTGTCGGCACAGGTATCGGGTTCAATGAAGTTAACGCTCGTTTCTGGTCTACCGCTCAATGGCAGCTGTTCCTTTGTGTCGTGATTGCTGGTCTTATTCTATCGAGCCTAATTGTATCTATTAAACGCATGCTAGCGCTTCTTGGTGGCGAACCTAAAGATGTAAGAGAAGCTGTACAAGCCGTAGCACAAGGTCGAATTCAAACCTCTTTCGAAACTCAGGCGACAGACGGCAGTATTTACCACGCCGTACAACAAATGAGTAAGTCACTGGCTGAGTTGGTATCAAACCTGGACGCTTCAATGCTAGCATTAAGGGGAGAACTGCAGCGCGTAGAAGACCGTGCTGGGTCAATTGCTCAATTGACAGAGACCCAACAGCAATCAACAGAGATGATCGCGACAGCAATGACCGAGATGGCCTCTTCAGCCAATAACGTTGCTGATTCAGCTAGCGATACCGCGCGCAACACCGACGAGGCCGATAAACAGAGCCAGCATACCCAGCAACTGATTCACAACACAGTAGACAACATTCAAGGCCTAGCAGGCCAACTAGGCACAGCAAGTGAAGCTGTCGCTAACCTAGATAACGATGTAAACAACATTGCGAAAGTATTGGATGTGATTGGTGATATAGCGGAACAAACTAACCTGTTGGCACTTAACGCAGCCATTGAAGCAGCTCGAGCTGGCGAACAAGGCCGTGGATTTGCGGTTGTAGCAGATGAGGTTCGTAACCTTGCAGGTCGAACACAATCAAGCACCAAAGAAATTCAGTTAATGATTAATAACCTTCAAGACGGATCTCGCAACGCAATTCAAACTATGGAAGTTTGTGCTGCGACCAGTGAAAGCACCGTAACAGAGTCTCAAAACGCCTCTGAAGCACTACAACAGATTGTTGTCGCATTAGAGTCGATTTCATCAATGAGTCATCAAATCGCAACAGCGGCCGCTGAGCAGACTCAGGTGAGCGATGATATATCGAAGCGTATCAACATGATCGAAGAGAGCGGCAACCAACTGAGCAATGTCGTGACAGAAAGTCATAACAGTACCCAAACTCTCGCCTCCCTTTCTAATGAATTAGAAGCTTGGGTTAATAGGTTTGAAGTAAAACACTAAACTCTCTAGAAATTTTTCAAATAAAAAAGCACGTTTTCATACGTGCTTTTTTTATTTCGGCGCCCATTCAGTGTAGTTAACCGTAGTTTTACTATCTATTAGGGCATGCTAGACCTAGGTTTTTCACCCCAAATGAGCAAAAACAACCCACTAAGTATAGAAAAACATCAAACGATACTTTTTTTGCAATTTAATGTTGACCCAGAACGCGAAAACACGTTTAATACACCTCGTCGCCCGGATAGCTCAGTCGGTAGAGCAGAGGATTGAAAATCCTCGTGTCGGTGGTTCGATTCCGCCTCCGGGCACCACAATTTATTTGTTGGTGTCCTAGACAACAACAGTAAAGCACAAAGAAATATTATGTGCCGACTTAGCTCAGTAGGTAGAGCAACTGACTTGTAATCAGTAGGTCACCAGTTCGACTCCGGTAGTCGGCACCATTTCTTTAAAGCTTTAAGAATAATTCCCCTTTAGTTCAGTTGGTAGAACGGCGGACTGTTAATCCGTATGTCGCAAGTTCAAGTCTTGCAAGGGGAGCCAAGTTAATCATCAAGCATAAGCTTTTTGATTTATGATGCCGACTTAGCTCAGTAGGTAGAGCAACTGACTTGTAATCAGTAGGTCACCAGTTCGATTCCGGTAGTCGGCACCATTCTCTTGATTAGAGACTAAACAATCAATTCCCCTTTAGTTCAGTTGGTAGAACGGCGGACTGTTAATCCGTATGTCGCAAGTTCAAGTCTTGCAAGGGGAGCCAATTAAAAAAAGCCGCATCATTGATGCGGCTTTTTTGCATCTGAAGATCCAAACTTATTCATACAAGCCCACTCACCTTTCTACTACCTCATTTAATTCGAAAACCAACCCTTTTAATACTCTTATAAAGCAATCAAACTTTTCTCTTTAATTCCGTTCAAGCTATCACAACAACAAACTAGTCACTCTTGTAAAAAGTCAGTCATCACAAACGTACTAGTTTGGTTATCTTGCTGAAAAACACTAGTAATGGATACGGGAATTGAAAAGCTAAAGAGTGAACTCAAAGAAGCTCTAGAAAGGCTTAATGGATTCCTTAAATTGAAGTGATGTACGATTCACTCTTTATCGAAACTATCCACCACAATCGCTCCCATAGAGGCTGGCATTGAAATAACAATCACTCTTTTGAACGATACAACTGGATCACTCAACAGAGGTAATTTGTCCAAGCAAGTCAGTACCAAAGCAACGACCAATGCCGTCATAACATAAGCAATCACTATTCTAAAAATAAACACCGGCAACCGTGTAACAACATCTTTTTGAAAGACATTCTCATACGTATAGAAGCCTAAGAACACCGAAGACAGTAAAAATAACAGCAATAGATTAGCGGTAGGTAAAGTCTCCCCTAACTTCCAAGCCTCTTCAGAAAAAGAAATTGGCACGGCCAAAGCAAAAGATCCCACAAAGATCTGGCTCGCATCTTCAAAGTTAAAACTCAATTTCATAGTTCGACCCATTAGGTTTAAGGCTTTATCTATTTCTTAAAATAATCACAATACTATCCGCCGATGACTTGGGGGATTTTCTATTCTTACTAAGCAAACAGTAATGACCCTTCTAATTTCATATTAGTCGCAATAACTAAAACATGGCTTGAACTAACCAGCAAGAAATCAATATGCTCAGAGCAAAGCGGTCAAACAACTAATTCATATCCAGTCAAATCGAAGAGAGGCCTGTAAACATCCTAAGATACCAACGCCTAAAACCAGAAAATCTCAAGCTGTTGGGTGATAAACATCACTGCACGAATACGAGGGATACTCTATTTCTTACATATCTGTCCAACAGCACTTTGGCACACAACCTAGCGCCTCTCACCTTCAAACTGAATCTAGACCACTTCCCCCCTTTGAAATGCTTCGAACAAGACGCTTAATATCATATAGAGTGGTTTTAGCTCAATGCATAACCAATAGGATGAAGTCGACTAATTAAGGGCTATAGCGTTCTTAGCAGAAACATCCATGATAGATTCCTAATTACACATCAGAAATCCCCTCTAGACTCGCAGATAAACAGAAGTCAGGTTTCGTAGCGAAGGGCTGTTAACTAATACTTGAAGTACACAAACATCTACAAACTCAAGGCACGTAGGATGAGTTGTAAGGCTTGTATAGTTTCAGATATTGAAATGGATACACTGAACGTTAACCTAACTTACAACGTCGCATAGCTCGAGTATTTGAGTACTAAGCTTAAAGCTATATGCGTTTGAAACGCATGCTCGTTTCAAATCACAACTGGTGTTAAAAAAGACAAATGAAAAGACTCTAATCGTAGAGTTAGACTTTCTAATAAATTACAGAGTAATGGGAACACGTTGACTAGGAGTCATGAGTTACGCGCAAATCTTGTGTAAAAGTCATTCAATGGAAGGGCGAAACACTATAATTTAGATGCAAAAAAGCCCCGCTATTTCTAGCGAGGCTTCTTATAAATGGCAGAGGGCCTGGGGTCGCAGGCGAGTGGGCTCGTTGGTCAAAGACAAAATTATCGACATCCAGAAACGACGAAAGCCTAGTCATAAGACTAGGCTTTCTAATAATTGGCGGAGTGGACGGGACTCGAACCCGCGACCCCCGGCGTGACAGGCCGGTATTCTAACCAACTGAACTACCACTCCGCAGTGTCTATTCAGCTTAAAGCAATTTGAGCCTGACGATGTCCTACTCTCACATGGGGAAGCCCCACACTACCATCGGCGCTATTGTGTTTCACTTCTGAGTTCGGCATGGAATCAGGTGGGTCCACAATGCTATGGTCGTCAAACAAATTCTGTTGTTAACTTGAATAATCAAATCAACTAAATATGGTGCTGATACCCAGACTCGAACTGGGGACCTCACCCTTACCAAGGGTGCGCTCTACCGGGCTGAGCTATATCAGCAATTCAAGAACCGTTTAAAAACGACTCTAAAAATTTAAAGCCTGGCGATGTCCTACTCTCACATGGGGAAGCCCCACACTACCATCGGCGCTATTGTGTTTCACTTCTGAGTTCGGCATGGAATCAGGTGGGTCCACAATGCTATGGTCGCCAAGCAAATTTTAAAATTCGGAAAGCTTATCTAAAAGTTATTTCTCTTCAAACTCATTCAAGCGTTTGGTATTTCTTTGAGTCCATCAAAACCCCTTGGGTGTTGTATGGTTAAGCCTCACGGGCAATTAGTACAGGTTAGCTCAATGCCTCGCAGCACTTACACACCCTGCCTATCAACGTCGTAGTCTACGACAACCCTTTAGGACGCTTAWAGCGTCAGGGAAAACTCATCTCAAGGCTCGCTTCCCGCTTAGATGCTTTCAGCGGTTATCGATTCCGAACTTAGCTACCGGGCAATGCCATTGGCATGACAACCCGAACACCAGAGGTTCGTCCACTCCGGTCCTCTCGTACTAGGAGCAGCCCCTTTCAATTTTCCAACGCCCACGGCAGATAGGGACCGAACTGTCTCACGACGTTCTAAACCCAGCTCGCGTACCACTTTAAATGGCGAACAGCCATACCCTTGGGACCGACTTCAGCCCCAGGAT
>NZ_JAKJSX010000011.1:0-246352 GCF_050337435.1 Vibrio satsumensis
GATAGATAGATAGATAGATAGATAGATAGATAGATAGATAGATAGATAGATAGATAGATAGATAGATAGATAGATAGATAGATAGATAGATAGATAGATAGATAGATAGATAGATAGATAGATGGATAGATGGATAGATGGATAGATGGATAGATTTTAACGTTCGACATGAAATACTGACACTTCCTTGTGTCATTCCATCGCTGATAAGAAATCCCCCTCCCACCAGCAATTAGCTACTTACAGTAAATACCATGCAGTAGATTAATCATCGCTTTGACTTCTTCGCTGCTCAATGTGTAATACACGGTTTGAGCTTCTTTGCGAGTTTCGACCAAACCATCTCTTCTCAACCAAGCAAGATGTTGAGATAAAGCAGACTGACTCAGTTCCAACTTGCCACACAACTCCCCAACCGACAGCTCAGTACCATGTAATAGGCACAAGATCTGTAAGCGACGCTCGTTGGCCATGGCTTTGAGTAGAATCACAGCTTGCGCTGAGTTCTTCTCCATCTCTTTTAAGTTCATAGTTTGGCTCCCTACAACCTTTACGCCAACTACGGGCTATCAGTATTTCCGGCATATGGTGGCGTTATGATAATCGATATCAATTCATTAACAAACCGCCTCACTCGAACAATTTGCTAAAATCTGCGTCGCATACGTTTTTTACTGCTGGATGTTGGATCATCCTCTCAGCAAATATGACATAGTACTCCTCCTTTAACTCTTCAATACCACACAATAATTGCAGTGACGTATCTTCCTCAACTTCAGACATATAAAGCGTCGGCGCTAAAAATATTGCGTCATCGTGATAACGAGCAAAAGCCTTCATCAATGCCGCGTCATCAAACTCTCCCAAAATATCAGGTTTAAGTCCTTGTCTATCGAACCATTGCAGTACTTTACGTCCCATCGAAGTTCGGCTTCCTGGGATCAAAAGCTTTCTTTGTTCTAATACTGCGGGGAAGTTAACACCTTCAACCTGACCTGAACTAAAAAAGCTCATTCCACTCTCACCCAATTTTTTACTAAACAGACCCGGGCTTTGACTAGAGTCCACCGGACAGTCAGACAAGATCATATCGAGTTTATGTTGTGAAAGTTGCTCAAGTAACATTTCATGGGTCGATTCAAAACAGCGTAAATGAATGCTGTTATCAGGGGGAATGGTCGACATCAGTATCTTACTGACGAGCCTTTTAGAGAGTGCATCTGCAACGCCAACATCAAACAAAATATTGGAGTGCTGGCTGTAATTCACGATATCCAGCATCTCGTAACTCAGGCCAAACATACGATCGGCATATTTAAAGACCAGCTGTCCAAGCTCTGTAGGCTCAACACTGCGGCCATTACGCTTGGTCAACTTGCCATCCATGCGCTCTTCTAAGGCTTTTATCTGCCCCGTTACCGTTTGTGGTGTTAAGAATAGGGCTTCTGCAGCTTTAGTAACTGAGCCTTGCTTGCAAACCATCCAGAAGTAATACAGATGGTTATAGTTGAGGTGCGACATAGATGTGCCGTAATAAAAGAGTAGATAGCCTTTTATATCAAATATGACACCGCCACTCAATAAACTCGGAAAAACCAAACCTAACTAAGTATTACTACCTATTTTTACGAAGTGTCTGATTTCATAATGTAATATTTCAGTGAATATTTTCAATTTTTCTCCAACTTTTAAGATCTACATCACCAAGTTACAAACCAAATAAAATTCAACAAAAACAATTAGTTAAAATGGCAATATTTACTGTCAAAATATTTAAACAGTAAATCATCACAAAAAAAACCAACCTAAACCAAAATGTAATATTACTGAAATATTTGTTCTCTAACATCACGCTCAGATTAAACAAACAGACCAAACACAGACTTAAACGGTCCAATGGAGAATACATTATGAACCAAGCTACTACTGCAGCAGCGCCTATCTCGAGCACTACTCGTTGGCTACGCTGGGCTAACTTGGCATTCATGCTTTACCTACTATTACTTTCAGTTTCAATGGTTGGTACAGGCTTCAAATGGGCAACAGGCGAGCAAGCAAAGGTTCTTTTTGAATTTGCTTCACACCCAGTTGCAGGCTTAATGATTGGTTTAGTAGCAACAGCGCTGATTCAGTCATCTAGTACAGTTACTTCAATTATCGTTGGCCTTGTGGCAGGTGGTTTACCTGTTGAGCTAGCAATCCCAATGATCATGGGTGCGAACATTGGTACTACGGTAACCAATACGCTAGTTAGCCTTGGTCACGTTCGTTGTAAAGAAGAGTTCAAGCGTGCATTCGCAAGTGCGACAATTCACGACTTCTTTAACCTATTAGCTGTGGCTATCTTCCTACCACTAGAGATGGCGTTTGGTATTCTAGAGAAGATTTCTCACTGGTTAGTATCACCAATGCTAGCAACAGGTGATATGAGCATGGGGGGTCTTAACTTCATCAAGCCAATCACTAAGCCAGTAGTCAGTGCGATTAAAGAGCCTCTATCAACATTTGGCGACACTGTTGGCGGCATCATGCTTATCGTTCTAGGTATTGCGACTATCTTCGTAGCCATCACAGTAATGGGTAAGCTAATGAAGAGCCTAATGGTTGGTCGTGCTCGTGAGATTCTAAAGAACGCAATCGGTCGTGGCCCTATCCACGGTATCGCTTCTGGCTCTATCGTTACTATCCTTGTTCAGTCTTCTTCTACGACAACAAGCTTGATGGTTCCGCTAGTAGGTTCAGGTGTTCTTAAAGTACGTGACGTTTACCCATTCACTCTGGGAGCAAACATCGGTACATGTATTACCGCTCTACTTGCAGCAACAGCAGTATCTGGTGAGTTCGCAGTATTCGCACTACAAATTGCTCTAGTACACTTGGTGTTCAACATCATGGCAACGGTATTCATCTTCGGAATCCCGTTCCTACGTGAACTTCCAGTTAAAGCGGCTGACATGATTTCGGATATGGCTGTGAAGAACAAATCTGTAGTAGCAGGCTACCTTGTTGCGGTATTCCTTGTACTGCCTGGTACAGTGTTAGCTCTGACTGCTTAATAGCAAAACAAACATCGCTTATAGCAAAGCCCGCAACCTAGGTTGCGGGCTTTTTCTTTTCCGCACAGCGGATGCGAGTAGCGAAGGGCCAGAAGCAGATTAGAGATACGGGTAAGCGAGTAACGAAAAACACGAACTGTGATAGTCGTACTTGGTATATCGCCGACTCAAACCTAGGTATGTTTTTCGTATTCCTAATCTCATTTACTCGTTTCTATTCTTAGATCTTCGTATCTCGCATCTCGTGCACTCGTATCTAGCTACCCTACTTACCCTGCTCATTACGCAGGTACATGATCGCAACCATGCCAAAACCGATAAATTGCCATAGATACTGTCCATCGCTTGCGCCAGTGATGGTTTGAGTGAAAGCCATACAAGCAGTCACAAACAAAGAAGAAAATGCAGCATAAAGTAACCACGGACGGTCTTTCCCGACCATGAACTCACCTGCAAATACAGAGCGAATAACCAGTAAAAATGGAACACATTGCAACGCAATCAGAATCGGAAACATAAAGTCGAACGTTGGGCTAAGTAAAGCATGACCGACTTGGCTCTTATCCCAAGTGCCTACAATATAGCCTTTCCAACCAGCCCAGGTGTCTCCCGCATATGCGGTATCCGGCGAAATGAAGCCAAGTAGTACGCCCATCACTTTATCGATAAAGCCATTTTTGAACCAAAAGACGAATAAAAAGATCTGAATCGGTATGATCTGAAAAGCAAACTTCTTCAACATGTATGTACCCCAAATAGTGAATTATTTGGTGACCAGTATGTGGAATTCGGTGTTTTTACGCTTGATGCAAGGCAATCGAGCCTGAGTCCAAACAATAATCAAACATGTTAAGAAGCCTGTCGGCACAGGGAAACCTTGCGGGAATACCGGAACTATCAGCGCTCACTCACACCTTCACTTAGAAGGGATATTAGGCATTTAGGAAAGGTTTGTTTTTTATAAAGATTCAATAAGATCAAAGAGTTGACCGTCATGCTCTTTTTTCACTTCGGTGTAGCGCTGATAGTTGTATTGCGAGCCTTTTGGATTATCCGAAAGCTTGTCAGCAACACTCAGTAGATAGAAGCTGATTGGGCTCGGCGTACTTTCAGCTGCATAAGAAAGGTAAGGAAAAGCTTGATTGGCATGTTGGTTAATTAACAATGCAAGCCCTAGGGTCAGATTGGCAATATCACAACGTGGGTTCATCTCAAAGGCTTGCTTTGCCAGTTGTAGAGCACGTTCGCGATCTTCTTGCTCACTGTTTTGCAAATAGGCCAAAGACTCGGAATACGACAGTAAAGCATTGACCAAATAATTATCTCGCCCTTGCTGTTGAATCATATCCAACTGAACCGCTATGTTTTCAAATGGCTGACCACCTTTGCCTTGGTAAAACAGTGATATCCCCTCAGAAATAACACTCCAATCCTCGTAATTATCAATAGAGGTCACTCGATGACTTGCCACGCCGTATTCTGAGCTCATAGGAGCAATAATGGCTTTGATCTCGAGAATCACATCCCCAATGGCATCGAAGAAATTACCTTGGCTGAAGCGCTTTTCCACTTTCTGACTTTGATTGGGCTGGCGGTTGTTTTGTACAAGCACGCTCAGTACATACTCTCCACCCTTTTGCTTGAGCCAACCTTTGAGTTCGATACCATTGTTGGCCAGTGATTGCTTACCTTGTTTAGATAGCTGAGAAAAGTGGTAACCCGATAGGTTTTTAGCTGAGTTCAGCCCATAGAAAAGATAGTTATACACACTCTCCGACATCTCATAATCGTTCGTAGAATCGAGTGTTATATCATGGATATAAACAGGAATTACATCATTTTGATTAGCAGAAATAACAGTGGTGTCATTAGTTGGGACATCGAGTTGCCACGCCCAGGTAGCTATTAAGCCAACAGAGAATACCGCTGTTGTAATCAGGGCGATGGTTTTCTTTTTCGACTTAGCGACAAGGGCCTTAGGTTCAAGCTGAGAGACGTCCTCGACGGGAGTTGGTTCGATGCTCGGCTGAGTCACCTCAACATCGAACAGGTAACCTTGCTTAGGAATGGTCTGAATAATCTGATATGGGCGTGACTTATCCTGAAGCTGACTGCGCAGTAAGCTGATGACCTGTCTGACCAAGTTGTCAGACACTTGAGTTCTTTGCCACACATCCGCGGCAATCTGCTGCGTACTCACCACTCGCCCACGATTCTCAATGAAATAGCTCAGCAATTTAGCTTGCAATGGCTCTAGATGAATCGCCTCATCATCAATCACCAACTGATTCTTATCAGGGTAAAATGAAATAGGGAAGTCATGTTGCAATACAAAGCAATGCGAGCGAGTCATAGCAGTTCTGTAGTTAGAAAAGACCCCACAAGGTTATTGGTTATATAAATGGTAAGCAAGCCAAGCATCACAAATAAAAAAGGCTGCACAGTGGCAGCCTTTCAATCAAACAAAACAGATTCAATTAAACCGAGAATGGGTACTTAATCGCTTCGTGGCACTCGTAACCTTCAACCCAGAAGTCATCCATCGTTACCCAAGTTTCTAAATCCTCAAGAGACTTAATCTCAGGGTTGATGTGGAACGTAGGGCCCGCTAAAGGCTCACGCTTCAGCTGAATATCACGCATTGGCGCCAGTTGATCTTCATAGATATGAGCATTAACTAGCTTGTGGTAAGCAACACCTGCTTTTTTACCGGTGATTTGTGCCATGATCGCTAGGAACACGTACACTTGAACCATGTTGAAGTTCAGGCCTAGTGGTACATCACAAGAGCGCTGAGTACTGTTTAGGTACAGCGTGTCACCAAGTAGAGAGAAATGGTGGCTGTACATACACGGACGCAAGCAGCCCATGTGGAACTCGCCTGGGTTGTAGAAGTTTAGGATCTCACCACGGTCATCGATACCATTCGTCAGGTCATCTACAATCTTCTTCAGTTGGTCGATATGACCACCATCAGGCTTTGCCCATGCTCGGCCTTGAACGCCATAAACACGGCCCATGTCATCTTCACCCTTGCGGTAAGGATTGTTCAGCCATGCTTCGTTCAAGTTAGAGTTTGCGTCCCAAGTTTTTGTACCTAGTTTGCGAAAATCTTCAGCGTTGTCGTAACCGCGAATGTAGCCAAGCAGTTCAGCAACTGCCGCTTTCCAAAAGCTCTTACGTGTAGTGACAAGTGGGAACTGGTTGTTACCAACATCATATTCAAGGTCAGCATTGATCACAGTTAGGCAGCGCTTGCCCGTGCGTTCATTTTCAATCCAAGTACCGTTATCAACGATACGCTGACAGAGATCTAAATACTGTTTCACACCAATTCCTTACTTCGTTTGTTGTGGCAATTCGTCTTTGTAGTGACCGCGCTTGTATGCCCATACCATCATCAGCGCACCGACGATAACCATTGGCAGTGATAGGATTTGTCCCATAGAGATAAACCCGCCGAACAAGCCTAAATGAGCATCTGGTTCACGTACGTATTCTACTAAGAAGCGGAATGTACCATATCCTGCAAGGAATAACCCTGATACAGAACCAAGAGGACGAGGCTTTTTAATAAACCAGTTCAAGATAAAGAACAGCACAATCCCTTCAAGTGCCATTTCATAAAGCTGAGATGGGTGACGAGGAAGTGGACCACCATTAGGGAATACGATTGCCCATGGCACATCCGTAACACGGCCCCATAGCTCACTGTTCATGAAGTTACCTAGACGGCCCATGCCTAAACCAAATGGGACGAGTGGTGCAATCATGTCTGCAACGCCGAAGAAGGTGCGACCATTCTTTTTCGCATACCAGAACATTGCGGTGATAACACCCAGCAAGCCACCGTGGAAAGACATACCGCCAGTCCATACCTTAAATAGGTAAAGTGGATCCGCTAAGAAAAGGTCAAAGTTGTAGAACAGTACGTAGCCAATACGACCACCCAGCACCACACCTAGAAAGCCAGCGAACAATAAGTCAGACACTTGCTCACGAGTCCAACCGCTGCCCGGTTGATCAGCTCGGCGATTTGCTAGCCAAAGAGCAAACATAAAACCGACAAGGTACATTAGGCCGTACCAACGAACTGAGATTGGTCCTAGTTCAATAAGAACAGGATCGATATTTGGGAATTCGATAAAACCCTGAGACATACTTGGCTCTCTATCTAAATTGATTAACGGTTAGCTCAATGGCTAACAGAAAAAGACACTACAGCAGCATTGTGGCTGCTATAAACATTAAAAATACCGCAAAGAATTTCTTCAGCACAGGGGTTGGCAATTGAGTGGCCAGTTTCGCACCTACTCGAGTGGTCAAAACTGAGGTACAAGATATCGCGATCAAAGCCGGCAGATAAACGTAACCTAAGCTATACGTAGGAAGATCATCGACAGAAGATCCATGCCAAATGAACCCTAGCATTCCCGAAATCGCGATAACACAACCGCATACCGAAGATGAGCCGACGGCTTTACGCATTTCCACACCGTGATGGTTAAGGAAAGGTACCGATAAAGACCCACCGCCAATACCCGCTAAGCTTGATACCAAACCAATCCCACCACCACACAACACGGTTTTAGCTGAACCCGGCATCGACTTTTGGCTCTTAGAGCGAATCGACAACAACATTTGCAACGCCAATACCAATACAATCACACCAAAGACTTTTGGTAGGTATTGAGCTGGAATCACATCGGCCACGAAAGAACCGAGGAAGCCACCTATAACGACACCTGGCATTAACCACTTAACGACAAACATCTCTACGTTACCCAACTTTAAATGGTTAATCGCAGACGATCCCGACGTAACAATGATGGTTGATAGCGAAGTAGCCAATGCCATTTGCATTGCAAACTCTTGAGGGATACCCGCTTTAGGAAGCAAAAACAGTAAGGCAGGAACCACCAGCAAACCACCACCAATGCCTAGCAAGCCAGCTAAAACACCAACAATAGCACCAAGGCCTGCTAGCAAACCTATCAGTTCATATGACACGTTAAATCCTATTTTTTACCTGCTCGAATGAAGCCTGTAAACTCACGCTCTTCGAAATAGTTCAGCATCATACTATAGATGTCACTACCATACGGTTTTGAAAGTGCCTTATTTGCCAAATCCTGTAATTCAGCCAAGTTCGATTGACGAATCAAATATTTGGTTCTTGCGACATTCGAGGTATTCATACTTAACGTCTCATACCCCAATCCAATCAATAGCAGCGCGCCCATCGGGTCACCGGCTAACTCGCCACAAATACACACAGGTAATTGATATTGCTTACAAGTATCATGAATTTGTTTTAATGCCATGATCACCGCAGGGTGCATTGATTCATAGACATCGGATACTCGTGAATTGTTCCGATCAACCGCTAATAAATATTGGGTTAAGTCGTTAGTACCGACTGAAACGAAGTCGACCTTATGCGCAATCAACGGCAATATGTACAGCATGGACGGCACTTCAATCATGATACCAACGCGAGGCATACGCACTCGGTTATCAAGCTCATGCACTTCGTCATACGCTTGTTCAATCAGCTGTAGCGCGTCATCCAATTCCTGAGCACCTGAGATCATCGGCAGCAAAATACTCAAATTATGGCTTTCACAACTCGCACGTAGCATGGCACGTAACTGAATAATAAAGATGTCAGGATGATCGAGCGTAAAACGAATACCACGCCAACCAAGGAATGGATTGTCCTCTTCGATAGGAAAATAAGGTAAGGCCTTATCACCACCGATATCGAGTGTACGCATCACCACTTGTTTCTCTGGGTAACTTGCCAGCACAGAACGATACTGCTTGAATTGTTCATCCTCTGACGGGAATCTTTGCTGCAACAAGAAAGAGATTTCAGTTCGATACAGCCCTACTCCATCAACGCCTTGGTTGATAGCGATGTTAGTGTCTGCACTCAAGCCCGCATTAAGCAGGATCTCGACTTGCTTGTCGTCTTGGGTTTTTGCCGGAAGGTACAGCTCGCGATTAACCATAGAGGAGAGCTCACTTTCTTCCAGAATCAGCCCTCGATACTCTTTGAGCAGGCTTTTAGTCGGCTCAATAAAGATCTCACCGCTATACCCATCAACAATCGCTCGCTTACCATTAGCTTGAGCTAGGTTGAGATTTACCCCCATGACTGAAGGTATGCCAAGCGCTCGAGATAAAATCGCTGCGTGCGAGTTCGCCGCCCCTTCCAAAGAAATAACCGCCAAGAGCTTTTCTTTGGGAATAGACGCTAATACCGAAGCGGTTAACTCACGAACCACTAGAATAATCGGCTTATCTAAGGTGCGGAGTTCATGTTCAGAGTTATGGAGGAAATAGAGCAGCCTTTGTCCGAGCTCTCGGATGTCTTGCGCTCTCTCACGAAGATACACATCTGACATACGAGCAAAGCGATTCGAATAGCTCTCAACAACCTGTCTTAATGCCCAATCGGCTTTATCGCCCTTCTGAATTTGACTCTTCAGATCCTTACGCAACATAGGATCGTTGAGTAAGTGAGTAAACAGGTCAAAGATCGCCAACGCATCTTTATTGATTTCGCTATCTAAGCGCTTTCGCATGCGCTTAAAGTCATTGAGGGCGTTTTCAACCGCTACCGCCAACAGCTCATGCTCTCTCTCTACATTGAGCGTCGAAGCAGGATAAACATCGGTGAGTTCAGGCTGAGTATTGTCCCACCACAAATCACCAATCGCCACACCCGATGAAGCTGCAATACCTTTAGTCGCAGGTAGTTTCTGTTGCTCTAACAGCCAATGACCTTGAGTTTGGGCGTGCGCCACAATAACGGCAAGTTGTGCTGAGAGCGTGACAAGGAAAGATTCTTCCATCTCACTGAATAAACGAGGGGTCTTCTGTTGAATAACCAATACACCAAGCACTTGCTTGCGGTGGATAATCGGAGTTCCGAGAAAAGAGTGATAGACGTTTTCTCCAAGCTCTGGAAAAAACTTATAAGCAGGGTGAGCGGACGCTTGTGCAAGGTTGATAGGTTCAGCACTTCTTTTAACAAGGCCAACCAGACCTTCGTCAAAACCAATGTGAATGCTATTACCTTTGAAGATCAGGCCTTGAGTTGCCATCAACTCAAGGCGCTGCATATCATTATTTGCCAAATACACGGTGCAACATTCCGTCTGCATCGCACTGCATGTCTCTTTAACCAAAATATCAAGAGCCGTCGACACATCTTCAACTCTTGATACGTGTTCAACTATTTCCCTTAGTTGACTGAGCATGCTTAACCTCTACGCAATTTGCGCTTTCCTTTTATTTTTCGCTCTTTAAACGGCATTGCTAAAGATGCGAACTCTTTCATCGCTCGACGGTACACATCTCGCTTGAAAGAAACAACTTGTCGAACTGGGTACCAGTAACTCACCCAACGCCAACCATCAAACTCAGGTGTACTTCCACGCTGCATATTGATATGCGATTCATCGCAATCTAAGCGCAAAAGGAACCACTTCTGTTTTTGTCCAATACAGACAGGTTTAGAATCCCACCGAACCAGTCGTTTGGGTAGCTTGTAGCGTAACCAATGACGACTTGTCGCGACGATCTTTACATCCTTTTTGGTAAGGCCAACCTCTTCATACAACTCGCGGTACATTGCTTGTTCCGGAGTCTCACCTTCATCTATTCCCCCTTGAGGGAATTGCCATGAATGTTGCCCGTATCGTTTAGCCCAGAAGACCTGACCATGGTTGTTACAGATTACAATACCAACATTTAATCGGTAACCATCGCCATCTATCACTGGCCAACCTCTATCTAAATTTTTAATTACTCTGATTTTTCCACATATCCCCAATCGGAGCAAACTTAGTGACGTGATAAGCGCTATATTTATGAATAATAACTAGGAATATGGATAAGTTTTGCTCAAGTTCTAGTTACCCACACAATAGTGAGACATAGACCACATTTATTCACCTTTTCTGTGAATAACTATGTGAAGAATTACCCGCAATCGTTTTTTTTAATCCATAGATTCATCAACACCAAAAACGACAAATCAATTAAATTCATTTTATTTTCATATAAATCAATCAATTAAAATATTATTTTGGTTTTAAAAAACATTAGCAATGTAAAAGATCTTTCAGAAATCTGACATGGTTAAAGATCAACCACTCCGATGTTTATCCACACTACCAAGTGAAAGATTCATTTTGAACCCCATTTGGCAAGCATTTTATCCACCATAAACCCCTGTTTATTTATCCACTAAATTAATATTTCAATTAATTACCTTTATGTCCTGTGGATAACCCTGATTTTGATCCCTTCATCGCAAGGAGATCATTTCTTAACCAGTCGTCATTTGGTGATAACTTCTGATAAAATCGTTTTTTTGATCATGCCTTTTATTATGAAACCAGAACCACAAACACAACAAGAGCTGTTAGAGCGCGCATATGCTATCGCCGGAATGACCTTTAAAGAGCTTGCTGATGAAGCCGAGATGGTGATGCCAAATGACCTTAAGCGTGATAAAGGCTGGGTTGGGCAGCTATTGGAGTGGCACTTGGGTGCACCTGCAGGCAGCAAGCCAGAACAAGATTTTGCCAAGCTCGGGATCGAGCTAAAAAGCATTCCGATTGGCTACTCTGGCAAGCCACTCGAAACCACCTTTGTGTGTGTTGCGCCTTTGATGGGCGTGCAAGGCATAACTTGGGAAACCAGCCACGTTCGAAACAAGTTATCTAAAGTGTTGTGGATCCCTGTCGAGGGGGAAAGAGAGATCCCGCTAGCTGAGAGGCATGTAGGCTCCCCTTTATTATGGACGCCTAGCCAAGCTGAAGACGAACTCTTGAAAAGAGATTGGGAAGAGCTGATGGAGTTGATTGTTTTAGGCAATGTTGAGCAGATAACAGCAAGACACGGTGAAGCACTGCATTTACGTCCAAAAGCCGCCAACAGTCGAGTGTTAACAGAAGCTTACGGTGCAAGTGGAAAACCAATCAAAACTAAACCACGTGGTTTCTATCTACGAACTCAATTCACCCACAAATTGCTGACAACACATTACGCATAGGTCGTTTTAACACGCCTCAAAGATCTGATGATCAATATGTTATAAACCGTCGGTACTAAAAAACGAGTTCTAATGAGGTTTGAGCGCCAGTTCAATGTCGCAGTAGCTTTGGCTTGGTTCATTACCAAACTCGTCATACGCGTTGTGCAAGCGAAGGTAGGCCTTTTCAAAGCCGAGCCGGAGTAACTCCTCTTTCACTTGATCCAAGGATCCAAAGTGAAGCGGCTCGCCATCTTGCTTTACCGGTTCTAGCTTGTGTTTATACTCCACCGCCAATAGATACTCTGAGATATCAGAACAACCAATAACGTACACTTTGGGTGTTTGATAAGAGTCTTTGTGCTCTCCATGTAACCACATGTCTAATTGATGCTTTTGCATAGCCAGCCTCCCTTGCTCTCTAAAGCTTAGTAGAACTCTATTTCTTTACTAGGGCGTGTTGATTTTTCTCGATTAAAAAACCAAAAAAGAGAAACAAAAGCTTCTCTTTTTTGGTCAGTTCTAGTTCAAAAGCTTACACTTTCGACGCCATAACTATCCCTGTGACTTATCTAAGGGGTTGAAAGGTGCTATCAACCCCACAGATTACGTCGGTATTCGAGCACTTAGAACACGACGAAGGTGACGTACTCGACGTTCAATAGTGACGACTTCTGGCTCAGAAAAACCAATAGGTCGACCGTCAGCTTCAAGACCAATATCTCTTAATAAGTGAGTATTGTTCCATGGTAGATCATATGAACTACGACGGACTTTTCGTTGCCATTCACGCTCTTCACGACGAAGGTCTGCACGGATAAGGACTGTTGCTAATTTTAAATATACTGAGTGACGCATAATAACTCTCCAGTTGTTGAATAAACTGAGGAAAAATAGCGTGTTAGATAGTATGAGGGCTTCTCATTTAGCTGCTATTTTTCCGCAGCCAAATAAGGATACGGATCTATTAGTTAGGTTTATCTTGGGTGTTTCGATCGGCCATGGCTGATGTTTGTGACATAACAGTCACCATGTCAGAACACGGATCAAACGAAGCGCAAATATGCTGTATAAAATCGAAATGTTTCATTTGCGCCTCCAAACTAACTAAAAAATCCAAAAAGAAATGGGTAGTAAAAGCAGACTAGTCTTTGTTAAGTCGCTGCTTTCACGGTTAAAGTCTAACCAAGTGAGTATATTATTCAACCGATAATTGGTTAACATTTTCAAAACAACGCATTCACCTAAAATATCAGTTGCATATTCATTTATATATAAGATATTCACTATAATTATATAAAATCACAGCATATCTCTCTTAGTCACTGAGAGTTCATCTCTCGATTGTTCGAACATAAACGCATAGATTAGCAACAAAAAAGCCACGCATGATGCGTGGCTCTTAAATTTACACTAACAGACTGAATGACTTAGCAGAGAATTCTACACAACACCCTCAGAAATAAGGCTGTGTTTATTCAGCAAACGGTACATAGTTGCTCGTGATACTCCAAGCTCCTTGGCCGCCAACGAAACCTGTCCACCATAGGACTCCAATACAATCAGCAATGCATCGCGCTCTGAACGCTCACGAATGCTTTTCAAGCTACGGCGTTCATCATTCTGTTTTGGTAAATCGAGTTGGTGATCCTCAATGATCACGGCATCAGACATCAACACAACACGCTTAATCTGATTCATCAGCTCACGGACGTTGCCTGGCCAGTGATAGCGATTCATCGAACGAATGGCATCGTCTGAAAAGCTCTTAGCCTGAGCATTAAACTCTTTCGAGTACTCACGAAGGAAATGATTCGCAAGTACTGAAATATCACTCACACGTTCTTTCAGGCTAGGGACATGAATACGCAGAACATTGATGTAGTGGTAGAGCTCTTCATTGAAGTCACCTTCGATCAACGCCTTCTCTATATCAGAGGAATTAGCAGCCAGAATACGTACATCGACAGATTTAGGCCCATTCGCGGTTTCAATCTTACCTTCTTGCAAAAAGCGCAACAGGTTCAATTGTTGATTGCGCGGCATTGCTAAAACATCATTGAGTAAGATGGTTCCGCCGTCAGCTTCTTCCAACATACAAGGTGTTGTAGCTGGCTGTGCTGAAATACCAAACACCTCAGCCTCTATTCTCATTTCAGATAAGGCACGGCAGTTAACCGTTAAAAATGGTTTCTGAGCTCGTGACGAGTTTTGATGAATAGAACGTGCAATCGTCTCTTTACCTGCCCCACTCTCGCCATAAATTAAGATACTTACATCTGTCGGGCCAATACGCTTCACTTGGTCTCTCAGGCGCTTCACAGCTACAGAATCACCTAGTAGGCCCATGTTGTTATTGATGCCGTAGTTTGGCCATACCTTCTGCTCAAGCTTAAGCATACCCAGTTGGTGACCAATGGTACTTAACAACTGAGCATCTGGTATTGGTGCCGTGAAAAAGTCGATACAGAAGTTAACGATAAACTGGCAGATCGTATCAGAGCTTAATTGAGATTCACGGATAAAGGCGAGCCATCTCACCTGCTTGTTATTGCTCACAAGGTTAGCAATACCATTGAGACTGAACTCATCATGACTAAGATCGACAATACCAATACATGGGCCGATATCAGCAATCAAGGCATCGGCTTTTCGTAAATCTGCACACTGGGTACACTGCCAACCCACTTGTTCTAACACTGATAACCAGGGTTCGTACGCACCACTAACGACGATAAGAGAACCTGGTAAGGAATCCATCTTAAATTGAGTTCCCATCCTTCTTCCTTATTCTATTTTTATTTAAATCAGGCTAATACGAGTCAATGCTTCATCGTTCGACAAAATGCCACGAGATCGTATTCAGCGCAGAGACGTATAGTAGTGAGACTATCTTAGATTTTATGTCTCAATAGTAAGACTATGTCAGAAATAACGATTTTTCGAATCAAGAGTGCGGTACAGACTAGGTTTTGAAGCCCAAAAACAGAAAAAGCCACCCGAAGGTGGCTTTTTAATTTTGTGGGCTGCTACGACCCTTAAGCAAGAATTACGCTTGTGGACGCATTGCCGGGAACAAGATCACGTCACGGATTGTGTGCGTGTTTGTAAATAGCATTGCTAGACGGTCGATACCGATACCTTGACCCGCTGTTGGCGGTAGGCCGTGCTCAAGAGCTGTGATGTAGTCTGCATCGTAGTACATTGCTTCGTCATCGCCTGCGTCTTTCGCGTTAACTTGCGCTTTAAAACGCTCGTCTTGGTCTTGTGCATCGTTAAGCTCAGAGAAGCCGTTCGCTACTTCACGGCCACCGATGAAGAATTCAAAACGGTCTGTGAAGAACGGGTTGTCATCGCTACGGCGAGCTAGAGGAGAGATGTCCGCAGGGTAGCCAGTGATGAACGTTGGTTGAATTAGCTGAGGCTCAGCCGTTTCACCAAAGATCTCTTCAAGAAGCTGACCACATGTCCAGAACGTTTCTACGTCTACGTGTACAGATTTAGCGATAGCTACCATCTTCTCACGGTCTTGCAGATCTGCCTCTGTTAGCGCTTGAATCTCTGCGTGCTCAGGGTTGTAGTGTTTGATTGCATCGAACATGCTCATACGAGCGTAAGTGCCACCGAACTCAACTGTTTCATCACCGTAAGGCATAGAAGTAGAACCAAGAACGTCCATTGCTGCCGTGCTTAACATCTCTTCAGTCAGATCCATAAGGTCTTTGTAGTCAGAGTACGCTTGGTAGAATTCCATCATTGTGAATTCTGGGTTGTGACGTGGAGACAAACCTTCGTTACGGAAGTTACGGTTGATCTCGAATACACGGTCAAAACCACCAACCACTAGACGCTTAAGGTAAAGCTCAGGTGCAACACGTAGGTACATGTCGATGTCTAGTGCGTTGTGGTGAGTGATGAATGGACGTGCAGTCGCACCACCCGGGATCACGTGCATCATTGGCGTTTCAACTTCTAGGTAGCCTTTTGAGCTCATGAAGTTACGGATTGAAGATACAAGCTTAGAACGCACGATGAATGCATTGCGAGAATCTTCGTTCACGATTAGGTCAACGTAACGCTGACGGTAACGCATCTCTTGGTCAGTTAGACCGTGGAACTTCTCTGGTAGAGGGCGAAGTGCTTTAGTCAGCAATTCAAACTCTTCCATGTTCACGTAAAGGTCACCTTTACCTGATTTGTGAAGCGCACCTTTAACACCGATGATGTCACCGATATCTAGGCCTTGGTACTTCTCTTTCAGTACTTTTTGTACGTCTTTCGCTGCGTATGCTTGGATACGACCAGAAGTTTCTTGAATCGCAAGGAATGGACCACGCTTCGCCATAACACGACCAGCGATCGCAACGATGTGGTTGAGCTCTTCTAGCTCTTCCTTAGTCTTCTCACCGAATTCCGCTTGAAGATCGCCAGCTAGGTGCTCACGACGGAAGTCATTTGGGTGACCGTTAGCTTTGCAGTTTTGGCGGATGTGATCCAGCTTGCTGCGGCGCTCAGCGATTAGTTTGTTCTCTTCAGGTGAAGAAGCTTCTTGTGCGTTTTCGTTTTGAACAGCATCAGTCATTAGAGATGTACCTTGCTTTTAAAATTTGGACAGCTATATTTTTGCAAATATAGGCATTTTTACCAATATTATTGGTAAAGCTTAATAGTTGGTAAAGCTTACAGACCTGATTTCAGGCTAGCTTCAATAAACTTGTCTAAGTCACCGTCAAGAACCGCTTGAGTATTACGGTTTTCGATGCCGGTGCGTAAATCTTTGATACGAGAATCATCCAGTACGTAAGAGCGGATTTGACTGCCCCAACCGATGTCTGATTTCGTTTCTTCGCTCGCTTGTTTTTCAGCATTTTGTTTTTGAATCTCAAGTTCAAAAAGCTTAGCACGTAGCTGCTTCATCGCTTGATCTTTGTTCTTATGCTGCGAACGGTCATTCTGACATTGAACCACTGTGTTGGTTGGAACGTGAGTAATACGTACCGCCGATTCCGTGGTGTTTACGTGCTGACCACCAGCGCCTGAGGCACGGTATACGTCAATACGTAAGTCAGAAGGATTAATGTCGATCGTAATGTTGTCATCAATCTCTGGGTAGATAAACGCAGATGCAAATGAAGTATGACGACGGCCACTTGAATCAAATGGTGACTTGCGAACCAGACGGTGAACACCGGTCTCTGTGCGCAACCAACCATATGCGTACTCACCAGAAATACGTACCGTTGCGCCTTTAAGGCCAGCAACATCGCCATCAGACACTTCGATAACTTCAGTTTTGAAGCCTTTCGAATCTGCCCAACGTAAGTACATGCGCAACATCATTGAAGTCCAGTCTTGAGCTTCTGTACCGCCCGAGCCTGACTGTAAATCGATGTAGCAATCTGATGCGTCGTGATCGCCAGCAAACATACGACGGAATTCCAGTTTTTCTAGCTTAGCTTCTAGCTCAGCCAGTTCCGGTTCAATTTCGTCAAACGTCTCTTGATCTTCTTCTTCAACCGCAAGCTCTAGTAGACCTTCAACATCCTCAACACCTTGGTCAAGTTGGTCGATTGTTTCTACTACCGCTTCCAATGCAGAACGTTCTTTACCCAACGCTTGTGCACGCTCAGGTTCGTTCCATACATCCGGTTGTTCTAATTCTGCGTTTACTTCTTCTAGACGCTCTTTCTTAGCGTCATAGTCAAAGATACCCCCTCAGGATATTTGTGCGTTCAGACACATCCTGCAGACGGTTTTTTATAGGATTGATTTCAAACATTTTAGCTCATCATTTATGAGTAGAATTTAACCGAAGAATTGTACTCAAAAGTGTGACGGAGATACAGAATTTTTTAGAGTGGTGAACCAAGATTCAACAACTTAATCGGATATAAAATTGACAGGCAGAAAAAACACCTAAAATTTGTAAGGGCAGAAAGGAAAACAAGCCCTGTTTTTGAACAGAGCTTGTTGAATTTAGCGCTAAATGATTAACATTATTCAGCCGAGAGCTGGCTATTTAGCTTCAATGTGATCAATCATCAACTGCAACGATTGGTTACCACGAAACTCGTTGATATCGAGCTTAAATGCAAGGTGAACCGTTTTCACTGACGCATCAGGCCAACGACGCAAATCCACGTTAAAGGCAATACCATCAATCATCACATTGGTTGGGTGGCCTTTGTATAACGGCTCGAGCATCAGCTTAAGGTGCTTTTCACCCACCAGTTTTTGATGTAGCACTTTAAACTCACCGTCGAAGATGGGCTCAGGGAATGCTTGTCCCCAAGGACCACCTGAACGCAACGTTTCAGCGGTGTGCATCGAAAACTCTTCAGGTAACAGCTCACCATCAGACAAAATAATGCCCTTCAGTGCTGTTTCTCCAAGCTCATTCTTCACGACATCATTGAACAGCTTGCTGAAGCGTTCAAAATCCTTTTCCATGATGGTTAAACCCGCCGCCATTGCGTGGCCACCAAACTTAAGAATCAAGCCTGGGTTTTGAGTGTCAATTCGGTCTAAAGCATCACGCATGTGCAAACCCGGAATCGAACGACAAGAGCCTTTAATACTACCTTCGCCGCCATCTGCAAACGCAATCACTGGGCGGTGGTATTTGTCTTTGATACGCGAAGCCAAGATACCAATCACACCTTGGTGCCAATCACGTTGGAACAGGGCTAAACCAGAAGGCAGGTCGTCTTTACCAAACTCAAGGCGCTCACAAAAAGCCATCGCTTCTTGCTTCATGCCCTCTTCGATCTCTTTACGAGTTTGGTTCAATCCATCCAACTCACTCGCCATACGACGCGCAGCATGGATGTTGTTACTCATTAGCAGCTCAACACCAAAAGACATGTCATCCAGTCGACCAGCTGCATTGATACGAGGACCAAGAGCAAAGCCAAAATCAGACGCCACCAAACGCTTAGCGTCTCGCTTAGCAATTTCGATCAAGGCTTGAATGCCCGGACGAGCTTTACCCGCTCGAATACGTTGTAACCCTTGATGAACCAAGATTCGGTTATTCTCATCGAGCGGAACAACATCGGCAACAGTACCCAACGCCACAAGGTCAATCAGTTCCATCAACTTAGGTTCTGTCATGCCGTGTTGAGCAAACCAGTTCAACTTACGCATGTGAACACACAGCGCCATCATCAGATAGAACGCAACTCCTACACCCGCTAGAGCTTTTGAAGGAAAAGCGCAGCTCTCAAGGTTCGGGTTCACCATCGCATCAACCATTGGCAGTTCATTACCCGGCAAGTGGTGATCGGTAACCAGGACTTCTAGTCCTTTCTCTTTGGCAAAACGCACACCTTCAATCGAAGATACACCGTTATCAACCGTCATGATCACTTCAGCGCCAAGCTCGATTGCCTGTTCGACAACCTCAGGGCTCAAACCATAACCATCTTCAAAACGGTTTGGTACCAGATAATCGACGTTAGAGCTACCCAGCATACGCAAAGCAAGCACTGACAAGGCTGAACTGGTCGCGCCATCAGCATCAAAGTCACCAACAATGATGATACGTTTTTGATGCTGAATCGCGCTGAACAACAACTCAACTGCAGCATCAATACCGCCCAGTTTCTGATAAGAGTGCAAGCCTTTCGCAGCAGTCTCTAGTTGGTCAGCATTGTCGATACCACGACTCACATAGATGCGCTTTAACAAGTCAGGTAAGTGAGCAGGTAAAACTGAAATGTCGACCTCAGGACGGCGTTGGATCTCTATCATATAAAAATGGGCCCAATATCAATCAGGCCACTCCTTAAATCAAAAACATGGGGATAAATTGGCAATACAGAAAACGAGATTATTGCTCTAAACGCTGAAGCAGTTGTGCTGGCGGTAAGTAACCACTCACCAACTCACCACTTTCTAATACGATAGCTGGCGTACCATTGATACCAAGCTCACGGCCTAGTTGGTATTGTTTAGCGATGATCTGCTTCTGTTCTGCTAGGTCTTTGCCAGACGCTGGCATTTGACGGTTGACTTTGGCGTCGTGCATCGCTGTTTTTGGATCATCAGCCGCCCAGATTGCCGCCATTTGATCGGCAACTTGCCCTGTCGCACCTTGGCGTGGGTAAGCCATGTAACGAACGGTAATACCCAGATCGTTGTAGCCCTGCATTTGGCTGTGCAGACGAACACAGTAGCCACACGTAATGTCAGTAAATACCGTCACAACATACTTTTCGTTATCTGCTTTATATTCGATAACTGTATCCGACATTGCTGCTACTTTTTCTGCATTCAACGGAGCTTGACGCTCAGCCAAAACATCACTGAACTTGCCGTTGTCATCCAAAGAGTAAAGTGTACCGGCTAGAAAATGGTCGCCCTCTGGAGAAGAAAAGATAATGCCGCTGTTGGTTTGAACTTCTAAAAGACCATCGATATCCGAAGGAACAATCTTATCGACCTTAATGCCGATTTTTTCAAAACGCTTAGTTAACGCTGCAGTATCAATAGCTTGAGCTGGAGCAGCTTCTACGGCTGTTGATGTTGTTTCTACTTTCGCTTCTGATGCATTACATGCAGTAATCATGAGAGGAAGCGCTAATAGAGGAAGACGGCGTAATACGCTCATTAAGTTCACCTTAAAAATAAATGGATTTAAGCACGTGGGTGATGCTGTGCGTGAATTTGCTTCAGCCTTTCAGTCGCCACGTGAGTATAAATTTGGGTTGTCGATAAGTCACTATGCCCAAGTAACATCTGTACGACCCTGAGATCTGCGCCATAGTTCAGTAAATGCGTTGCAAAAGCATGCCTTAATACGTGTGGCGACAATAATTCCGTGTCGATACCCGCTATCACCGAATAATGCTTGATACGATACCAGAACGTTTGACGGGTCATTTGCTTCGCTCGTTTACTCGGAAAAACCACATCTGAACTATTATCACCCAACAATTGTGGGCGACCTTGCTCGATAAATGTCTCTATCCAATCGACCGCATTTTCCCCCATTGGTACCAAGCGCTCTTTGCCACCTTTACCGATCACACGCACCACACCTTGCCTTAGGCTGATGTTTTCCATGGTCAGGCTAACGAGCTCAGTCACACGAAGTCCAGTTGCATAGAGTAACTCAAGCATCGCTTTATCGCGAAGCTCAATGGGGTCGTTTGGATCTGGCGCTTCAAGCAGCGAATCCACTTGCTCTTCACTTAAATCTTTCGGTAAGCGTTTCGGCAGTTTCGGGCTGATCAACAGCGCACTAGGATCGTCGGCTCTTACTTTCTCGCGATGTAAATATTGGAACAAACGACGAATGGCAGACAACATACGAGCACGAGAAGTCTGTTTAAAATCAGCGTCGGCTAACCAACCTTGATAATCCTGTAAACCTGAAAGGCTAATGAAGTCGAGGCGGTAATTGTTCTTTTCCATCCACGCTAATAATTTGGACAAATCGGTACGGTACGAGACAAGCGTATTCTCCGATAATCCTCGCTCCATCCACATAGCATCTAAAAACTGCTCAACGAGACCGTGGTCTGCGCTCTGCCCTTGAGGCGACTGCATAGTGTTACTCACAATATTGGAAACTGTTTTGAGAGTATGCCAGAGCAAATATGAATGCCATAAAAATTACGACTTGAGCGGATAATCGCTGCAATCGAAGTCGATTTATGGTTAGAATTCGCCATCTGAAATTAAAATCGAACGTTTGCTATGAAAATTGGATTATTTTACGGCTCAACCACCTGCTACACAGAAATGGCAGCAGAGAAAATTCGCGGCATTATTGGTGAAGACCTAGTTGATATCCATAACGTGAAAGAAACCCCTCTTTCATTGATGGCGGACTACGACCTTTTATTGCTGGGCATCTCGACTTGGGACTTCGGTGAAATCCAAGAAGATTGGAATGAACTGTGGGAAGACATCGCAACCACGCCAATGAAGGGCAAGGTTGTGGCTCTGTTTGGTTTGGGTGACCAAGAAGGCTACGGCGAATGGTTCCTAGATGCGATGGGTCTATTGCATGATGAACTGAAAACCGCAGGAGCAGAGTTCGTTGGCTTCTGGCCAAACGATGACAGCTACGAATTCGAAGCGTCTAAAGCGTTAACGGAAGACAAATCTCAATTTGTTGGTTTGGCGCTTGATGAAGATTCACAATACGAGCTTAGCGACGACCGTATCGCAAGCTGGGTTGAACAAGTACTGGTTGAGTACAGCGAAAAACTATAACCAAACAGAAGTGCCCCCAGCTAAGTAGCTGAATATAAAAAGACCACAGAATACAAAAAGGCCTCATTACTGCGAAGTAATGAGGCCTTTTCTATTTCATCTCGAAGGACAATCTAATCTCAACGGAAGATTAAACAGTCTCTTCAGCCATCTCTTGTTCTGTTGATTTCCCAACAAAGAACATACAGATGATTGAAGCAGTCGTTGGAAGCAACCAACCCATACCAATCTCAAACAGTGGCAGCATCTTAAGTGCAGACACGTCTACACCCGCTACTTTAGCACCATCAATAAGAGCAAACAGCAGTGACACTAATACCACCACGCGGTAAGCCGCTTTTGGATTAGGGAAACGGCTACGCAAGAACGTCAGTGCTACTAAAGCGATAGCGACTGGGTACAGTGCAAACAGTACTGGTACAGACAGAGAAATCAATTGAGAAAGGCCAACGTTCGCAACAGTTGCACAAGCTACACCATTGATGATTACCCAAGTCTTGTAAGACAGAGGCGTTAGTGAGCTGAAGTAATCAGAACATGCTGACACAAGACCAATCGCCGTCGTTAGACACGCCAACAGTACGATCACAGAGAGTACTAGCTGACCAGAAGGACCAAACAACGATTGAACGTAAAGGCTTAAGATAGCACCGCCATTGTCCGCGCCGGCTGCTACTGTTGCACTTGTTGCACCCAGGAAGAATAGAGAGATGTAAACAAACGCTAGACCCGTTGCGGCAATACAACCCGCGCTAATTAGGTACTTAGTTGTCGCTGCACGGTCAGTAATGCCCTTGCTACGAATCGCATCAACAATCAGCATACCAAACATCAAAGCAGCAAAAGTATCCATGGTGTTGTAACCTTCCAGGAAACCTTTGGTCAGTGGCTGAGTAATGTACTCACCGTGAGCCGCAAGAATATCGCCTTGAGGATTAACGAATACAGCAATCGCCAGTACAACCAAACCAACAAACAGTGCTGGTGTTAGTACCTTGCCAATGACGTCAATAAGCTTACCTTGCGACCAAGAGAAAAACATCGCTACTACAAAAAATGCAATCGAAAAGAGAGTTAGGTGAGCTTGAGAGGCATCGATGAAGAACGGTTTCACCGCCATCTCATAGGCAACAAGGCCGGTACGTGGTGCAGCAAATGCAGGACCGATAATGATAAAGATCAGTACAGCCATGATGGTTGCTGCTTTCTTAGGAAGATCTTTAGTTAAGTGACCCCAAGAGCCACCAGCCACTGCGACCGCGACGATAGTGATTAACGGCAGACCAACGGCAGTCAGCAGAAAACCAGACATAGCTGGAAGGAAGTGATCACCAGCCAATTGACCAGCTAGAGGTGGGAAGATGATATTACCCGCACCCAAGAAAAACGCAAAAAGCATAAAGCCCAATGCCATTATATCTGTTAGTTTTAGACTCTGTTTCACAGATAATCCTTAATTATATTTATGAATTTATGTTGTGCTTACATGAATGTTACAGCTCAAAGCTGCCAATCAATCTATAAAATAGTCGCGCATAATGACGAAACAACTGGCTAGCTGCAAGTCACCACACAAAAACACCATATAAATTTGCATATGAGAACAAAAAGCAGTGAATTCCACTAGCTATTGAAAAATAGCCACAATTATAAACTAACTATAATTCACAACAATAGTTTCCCAAGCAGAACATTGATTCATACAAGTGGTTAACATTAGAGCTAATCACTTAAAATATCTCGATACTCAGAACATTAATGAAAGACAAAACAGTGCAAACTAAAAGCTTCAATTTTAAGCATTTCTCAATTTACGGCGGGCAAAGCGGTATGCCAGTCAGTACTGATGGCGTATTACTTGGCGCATGGGTAAGCCTGCCACAAAGATCATGTGTACTCGATATTGGAACAGGAACAGGTCTGCTGGCCTTAATGGCAGCGCAGCGTTTTGAGGATGCTTCAATCTCCGCGATAGATATTGATCAACACGCCATTGATGCTGCCACAGTCAATATTGATCAGTCGCCTTGGCAAGATCGTATCTCCCTTCATCACGACAGCGTGTTAACGGCCGACTTTCCACAAAGGTTTGATGCGATCATCTGTAACCCGCCCTACTTCAACTCTGGAGAACAGGCGCAGCAAAGCCAAAGAGCCACCGCCAGACACTCCGACAGCTTGGATCACCTAGCGCTTGCCCAGCGTTGTTTTGAGCTAACCACTGAATTCGCGACTGCCAGTTTCATCCTACCGACGCCTGAAGGGGAAGGTTTTATCAAGTTTGCCGAGCAATGTGGTTGGTATCTAGCAAAACGCCTTGATGTGAAAACAACAGATAAAAAGCCAGCTAGCCGAATTCTATTTGAGTTATCTAAAGATCCTGCTTGCGAGCAAGATTTGCAGCGCGAATCGCTTACAATTCACCAGCAAGATGGTTATAGCGAAGCATTTATTGCGCTCACTAAAGATTTTTATCTCAAGATGTAGCAAATACCATGTGATCCTAATCACTAATGCTTCTATAATGTCCGACTACTCTTTTTTATCGTCTGCTTTTTGAGGCAGAAACATTTATTGCTTGTGGAGAAACAACAGTGATCAGAACCTTTGCAGAACTCGATCTAAACCAAGAGCTGCTTAAAGCAATTGACGAAATGGGCTATGAACGTCCAACACAGATACAAGCTGAAGCAATCCCACAAGCGTTAGATGGAAGAGACGTTTTGGCTTCTGCGCCAACAGGTACTGGTAAAACAGCATCATTCGTACTGCCAGCACTGCAGTACCTACAGGATTTCCCACGCAAGAAAGCGGGCCCTGCTCGTATGCTTATCCTGACGCCAACTCGTGAACTGGCAATGCAGATCACTGACCAAGCTCGTGAGCTTGCGAAATACACTGCGCTAAACATCTTCACCATCACAGGTGGTGTGATGTACCAAGAGCACGCTGACATCCTTGGCACAACGCAAGACATCGTAGTAGCGACTCCAGGCCGCCTGATGGAATACATCGAAGCTGAGCGCTTTGACTGTCGTGCTATCGAATGGCTGATCTTAGACGAAGCAGACCGCATGTTAGACATGGGCTTTGGTCCTGTTGTTGACCGACTGTCTGCAGAGTGTCGCTGGCGTAAGCAAACTTTACTTTTCTCAGCAACGCTAGAAGGTAAAGGTGTTGAAGGCTTCACTGAAGATCTACTGAAAAACCCAGCGGAGATCGATGCGAAATCATCACTTCGTGAGCGTAAGAAGATCACTCAGTGGTACCACCGTGCAGACACAGCAGAGCATAAGCTAAACATCCTAAAGCACATCATCACAGAACAAGCTGAGCGCAGCATCGTGTTCTTGAAGACTCGTGATCGCCTAGGTGATCTTCGTGCTCAACTAGAAAGCGCGCAAATCCCATGTGCATGGATCCAAGGTGAGATGCCTCAAGATCGTCGTAACAACGCGATTGCTCGTTTCCGTGACGGTTCAGTAAACGTATTGCTAGCGACTGACGTTGCGGCTCGTGGTATCGACCTTCCAGACGTAAGCCACGTAATCAACTACGACATGCCACGTACTGCTGATGTATACCTACACCGTATCGGCCGTACGGCTCGTGCTGGTAAGAAAGGTAACGCGGTTTCTATCATTGAAGCGCACGATCAACTAATGATTGAGCGTGTGGCTCGTTACACAGACGAACCAATCAAAGAACGCTTCATCGAAGGCATGCGCCCAACGCACAAGAAAGCGGCCGTGACGAAGAAGAAGAAGCCGAAGAAAGAAGATAAGAAAGCGGTAGCGAAACAGAAAATCGCTAAGAAGAAGAAAATCGCTAAGAAAAAGAAAGCGGTTAAAAACAAGTAATCTAACGCTTTCAACGATTCAATAAAAAGCCCCATGCAGTTCGCTGCATGGGGCTTTTCTCTATCTAGTGGGTATCTCGCTATATAAGCGTGAATCCCTTTAATCAGTAACGTCTAGTTTTGCTCTTCGCGCTTGAAGACCAACTCTTTCGCGTTCGACTCTTCTTCAACGAAGTAGTAACCCGCCGTATCAAACTGGGTCAGCGCTTCAACCGAGTCAATCTTGTTCTCGATAATGTAACGAGCCATCATGCCACGCGCTTTCTTGGCGTAGAAACTGATTACCTTGTACTGGCCATTCTTACAGTCTTTAAATACTGGGGTAATCACTTGGCCATCCAAGTTCTTCGGCTTCACGGCTTTAAAGTATTCGTTCGATGCTAGGTTGATCAACACATTGTCACCTTGAGCATTCAACGCTTCATTTAGCTTGTCTGTGATGATGTTACCCCAGAACTGGTACAAGTTAGTACCACGAGCATTCGCTAAGCGTGTACCCATCTCTAGGCGATATGGCTGCATCAAATCTAACGGCTTAAGCAAACCATACAGGCCAGAAAGCATGCGCAGGTGGTTTTGTGCGTAGTCAAAATCTTCATCCGATAGCGTTTCAGCGTCTAGGCCAGTGTATACATCGCCCTTAAAGGCTAGGATTGCTTGGCGTGCGTTGTCTTGGGTAAAGGTCTCGCTCCACTGCTCAAAGCGCGCTACGTTCAACCCTGCGATTTTATCGCTGACTTTCATCAGTGCAGAAATATCGACTGGCGTCAGCTTACGGCACTCTTCAATCAACTCAGCAGAGTGTTCAACAAACTCAGGTTGACTAAAGCGTTCCGTCGCTAATGGTGATTCGTAATCAAGTGTTTTGGCTGGAGAAACGACAACTAACATAACTTTACCCTAATCGGTTATCTAACTGGATGCTGCTAGAGTATAGAAAAAACATCAACTTGTCTTTATGACTCTTCCTATTGTTTCGATAGGGAGAATGAGCTTCGATAGACAGAATGAGACAAATGACAGGCAAAGAAAAAGGCTAAGGTCGAAACCTTAGCCTTTCTAATCACTTTAGGATGAGCCGTTTATCGCCCCAACAAGATTACTTCTTGTTGTTGTCCCAAATACCGTCTTCCAGCTGAGACTTAAGCTCTGGGAAGTCATTCGAATCGAATGTTGGTACTTTACCCGCGTCTAGTTGGCGGTTGTAGTCTTTCGCTAGCTTAATCACGATTCCTGATAGCAGGATAATCGCCACCAAGTTAACAATCGCCATTAGGCCCATTGATACGTCAGCCAGTGCCCATACCGTTGGCAGTGTCGCTAGAGAACCGAACATAACCATACCCAGAACAACGATACGGAACAGTACTAGGCCTTTCTTGTTGTTGTGCTCAAGGAAGATAAGGTTCGTTTCAGCGTACGAGTAGTTTGCAATGATTGAAGTGAAAGCGAAGAAGAAAATCGCTACCGCTACAAAGATGCCGCCCCATTCGCCCACTTGTGCTGTTAGCGCACGTTGCGTTAGTTCGATACCCGTTACTTCACCGTGTGGTACATACTCACCAGACATCAGGATGATTGCGACTGTTGCTGAACAGATAACAATGGTATCCATGAACACGCCTAGCATTTGCACGTAACCTTGTGATGCTGGGTGCGGTGGGTAAGGCGTAGCAGAAGCTGCTGCGTTTGGCGCAGAACCCATACCCGCTTCGTTCGAGAACAAACCACGTTTGATGCCGTTAATCATCGCTTGTGCGATTGCGTAACCTAGGCCACCCGCAGCTGCTTCTTGCAAACCGAATGCACTCTTGAAGATAAGAGCCAATACTTCAGGCACTTTCTCAATGTTCGCAAACATCACGTACATAGCGATCGCTAGGTAAGCCAATGCCATGATTGGAACGATGATTTCTGCAGTACGAGCAATCTTACGGATACCACCGAAGATAACGAATGCAGAGATAATTACGATGCCAACACCAACGTAGCTACGCTCAAGGTCAAATGCTGTGTTCATTGCGCTTGCAATCGCGTTTGCTTGAACCGCGTTGAATACAAGACCAAATGCAATGATTAGGAAGATAGAGAATAGAACCCCCATCCAACGCATGCCTAGGCCTTTCTCCATGTAGTATGCAGGGCCGCCGCGGTAGTTACCGTCGTTATCACGCGTTTTGTATAGCTGAGCCAGTGTGCTTTCAGCAAACGATGTTGCCATACCTAGCATTGCGATTAGCCACATCCAGAAGATAGCACCCGGGCCACCAGCGGTTAGTGCTACAGCAACACCGGCCATGTTACCCGTACCTACACGAGCAGCGAGACTAGTACAAAGAGCTTGGAAAGAAGAGATACCAGCACTGTCTGCTTTACGGCTGTTCTTTAGAACAGAGAACATGTGGCCGAAATGGCGGAATTGAATGAAGCCTAGTCGTACAGTGAAGTAGATACCCACACCAACCAGTAAGTAAACTAAGATAGATCCCCAAAGGAGATCGTTCATCAAATTGATTAAGTCTGTCACGTGAACCTCGTAATTGAGTTTAAGCACCGATCATGCTTCCTAGCCTTCCTCTTAATCGCCTATGCCTCTGTCAATGTTGTGTCGGCACTCTTGTTATATTCTTGCGGCGATTGAGACTGTAAATGTCGCTTCATGCATCCATTTTACGTATCAGTGTATTTTTTGACGGGCGGATAATGCAGCGAGACGGCCTAAAAATCAATATGCAAATACACTTATATTAAAATGACATTTCACTAATAACACACCTTTTGTTAACACAACATTCAACAATGCAGCTCAATAAAAGTCACATTATCGGGACATAATATCAACAACAGCCATGGCACCGCCCCAACAGGAACATCATCCTATAAAAATGACGTCAGCCTAGGTTTTACAAGGTATAGTGAAGATATTCGTTTTTTTCTAGGCCAATGATATCCCTATACCGCACGGCACCATATACACTTCAATGCATTGTGATCAAAACGCTATTCCATTCGCACAATGAATTAACATTCAATAACCCCCAATTTAATCGTTTACTTAGGTTTGTTTGCTTATTTTTTGCACATAAAAATTCTCACAATGTGTGAGCATGCATGAGAAAACAGAACAAAAGCTTCATAGATTTGAAACAAATGAGAAACAAATCAAAGTTATTGTAAACCTAAATATGATATTTATTGGTTCGTAAGAACTAGTCCCACGGAAGGAGATATGGCTTATGGATAGCTTTCAATTCGATGAAGTATCAGAACTAGAAATGCCTCGTGTAACTCAAAAATCACGCTCAAAACCACTCAAGCGTAAGTGGCGTGAAATCGAAGCCATCAACGATCGTAGACAGCTTGAAAAAGAGCTGAGAGAAATGAATCTAGGACTCGATTTTAGCCTAGACGATATAAAGCTTTAATCAGCACGATAAGAAATCAGATAGCAAAAGGCACCTATTTAGGCACCTATTTAGGTGCCTTTTTTAGTTGATGAGGTGACATTTCTCCCTGTGAGTCGATTTGAAATCCCTGTTATCAGAGAAAGCCCCTCTACTATAGAGGCAACTGCCGACTCACTAAACGCACTCTTGTTCATTTTGTCGAACACGGGCTGCGAGTTGACGATACTGATCAGCAATGGTCTCTCCAAAGACAGGGTCATCTTCCGGTTGAAGCCATTGAGATTCAACTTCTTGCCAATCTTTCACCGTGAACGCCTCAACAATCATTGGTAACACATGCTTCTCTTCATATTCCATGTGCTTTCGTTGAGCTTTAACAAAGGCTTCAAGCTGTTCAATAAAGACTTGCTGAGGAACCACCGCATCTTGAAGGATCATATCGACCACTCCTAAAAAGTCCGCCGTTTTCTCAGAAAGCAATTGATGCTCTAACTCCAAGTCTTCAATCACTTGGTCACCGCCATACTGTTTAAGGTAGTAGCGATAAATAACGTCTTCTTTTGGGTGATGGACCTTCTCGGAATGATTCATCAGGTAATCAACCACCTCAGCGATCAAGCTATAGTTTATTTCTCGCTCTTGTTTTAGAAGCTCTAACTTATTGTTGAGTATCGCGAGCAAACGAGCCATATAGCCATGCTCTCGTCTTATCCTTTCAATCATCATAGTATTGCACTCCATTACACCTACTGTTTATAAGTGTATACGAAGATGCTCATTTATGATTTGACTCTGCTCAGAAAATCACCAACCTACACTTCTGTTGGTAAACGCCAGTCAATAGGTTGTTGATCCATATAAGAAAGTAACTTGTTAGTTGTTGAGAAATGCTGACAACCAAAAAAGCCACGACGGGCGGATAATGGCGATGGATGAGGCGCAATCAACACATGGTGCTTACCTACATCGATCGCTTGTCCTTTCTTCTGGGCGTGTGCACCCCATAATAAGAAGATGATAGGTTCAGAGCGCTGATTGAGCTCAGCAATGACGGCGTCGGTAAAGATTTCCCAGCCACACTTCGCATGTGAGTGTGCTTTTGCTTCTTCTACTGTAAGGACCGTGTTCAACATCAACACCCCTTGCGATGCCCAAGAATCGAGATAACCATGACTAGGAATCTCAAAGCCCTCTATATCTTGAGCAAGCTCTTTGTACATATTGCGTAGAGAAGGTGGGATTTTCACGCCAGGAAGCACTGAGAATGCTAAGCCATGAGCTTGGTTAGCACCGTGATAAGGATCTTGCCCTAAGATAACCACTCGTACAGATTCAAAAGGCGTCATGTCAAAGGCACTGAATACCTGATCTTGTGGCGGGTAGACTGTTTTCCCACTATTACGTTGCTGTTCAACAAACGCGAGGATACTCTCAAAGTACTCTTTGTCACGTTCATCATTAATAATGGATTCCCAAGTCTTTGGTGTGCTCATCGTTTTACTTCCCAATCATCAAGGTTTCTAGGGGCTTTCGCCAGACAAAAAAATAGCGGTATCGGCTAACTGTCCTAAATAAGGCTCTAGTTATACCTCATACAGCTATCAATAAACATGATGTGCAGGGTTCGCTTGTTGATGAATCATATTAATGGGTTCAATTTAAGTTTATCTCGGTTAGCCACTCTTCTGGGGAGTACGATGGTGACCATGACTATGGATGTGACGGTTCGGTGCTGGCAGACGCGCTGCAGCATGGACTGTTGAAGAAGCACTTGGGGTATAAGTTATAGAATACATAATGGCACCCTCCTCTATTGTTACAGTGAACTACATATTCAACTAAACACTATGAAAGAAAGATGCCAATTTTAGGAGTAGAAGAAAATTATTTTTTCCTCTATATATTACGCTTCTTCACTCACTTCCATTGCTGAGCGATGAAACATTCTAAGTTGTTGAATTTCCTCTTTCCAGATCGTCGAATCAATGGTTTCTAAGATGAGAGGGATACCATTAAAGCGAGAATCCGAAGCAATATACTCAAAACAGTCCCAGCCAATTTCGCCTTTTCCTAAAGAATGGTGTCGATCGACTCGACTCGCGAACTCAGCTTTTGAATCATTGATGTGCATTGCTCTTAGATAGTGCATACCCACAATGCGGTCGAACTCTGCAAAAGTATGCTCACACGCCGCTTTTGTACGTAGGTCGTAACCAGCAGTAAAGGTATGGCAAGTGTCTAAGCACACACCAACACGTGACTTATCTTCTACCTGATCGATAATCTCTGCTAGGTGCTCAAACTTCCAACCAAGGTTAGTGCCCTGCCCTGACGTATTCTCGATCACCGCGATCACATCAGGAACCGCTTGATGAGCGAGATTGATCGATTCAGCGATCTTTGCCAAGCATTCGCTTTCTGAGATTTTCTTTAAATGACTCCCAGGATGAAAATTCAAAAGCGTTAAGCCAAGTTGATTACAACGCTCCATTTCATCAATAAAAGCCGCACGTGATTTCTCTAGCTTCTCTTCTTCTGGTGCTCCTAAGTTAATAAGGTAGGAGTCATGAGGAAGAATGTGTTCAGCGCTAAAACCTAACATTTTGCAATTGGCCTTAAAGGCGCTGATTGTTTTAGCTTCCAATGGTTTTGCAGCCCATTGTCTCTGGTTTTTGGTAAACAGTGCGAACGCATTAGCGCCAATCTCACGAGCACGCATAGGCGCCTGATCGACACCACCAGCAGCCGACACATGAGCGCCAATAAACTTCATATTTGTTTCCGGTTTTGAGGATGAATTATTGTTTGTCATTAAATCACTTTACACTTTCAGAATGCTTAATAAATAAAGGGTCGTATCGGTTGCAGGTCAATAAAAACACAACAAATGTAGTAAATTTACAACAAATATGACTGTTAAATATTTTTTATACTTTAAAATATTTTGTAATTACTTTGTTTTCAAAGGTTTTATTGATTTGCCTCAATATAATTACCTTTGTAAAAATATGGTTTTTGGTTGTTTTTTGACTTAAATCAATGATAACCTCACGGGTATTAGGTATATATTACCCAGCTCAATAAAAATCGAAAGTTAACACCATAATCAAACCACATTCAGTGGACTAGGAGATAGTTATGATCCAAGGTATTCAAATTACTAAAGCAGCAAACGATGACCTACTAAACTCAATCTGGCTACTAGATAGCGAGAAGAATGAAGCTCGTTGTGTTGTTGCTACTGCAGGTTTCGAAGCTGACCAAGTTATCTCAGCTGCAGACCTAGGCGAGTACGAAAGCCGTGAAGTTGCAATCGAAGCAGCACCACGCATCGAAGGTGGTCAACACCTAAACGTTAACGTTCTTAAACGTGAAACGCTAGAAGATGCAGTTGCTCACCCAGAGAACTACCCACAGCTAACAATCCGTGTATCGGGTTACGCTGTACGTTTCAACTCTCTAACAACTGAACAGCAACGTGACGTTATCGCACGTACGTTCACTGAGTCTCTATAATCTCAGAAACTAGAGTGTTAAAGATTTAAAAAGCTTGGTCAGAAATGGCCAAGCTTTTTTCGTTTTTATACTGCTAATAATTACCTATAGACTGGCTATGGCGCATTTCGTTGAGAAGGATCTTTAGTGAAAGCTTTTGCTAACGTCGTTGGATCCACTTTATCTCTCTGTATCGCTGCACCTTGTGCCCACCACATCAACTGATGAAAGGTTCGGTTCATGTACTCATCCCATTGAGCTTGCTCTGACTCTTGGACAACGCCCCCCTCTTCATCAAAGACTTCTTGCGCTTTAGGTAGATGAATCATCGCAGAAACCGGTAAACAACCGAGTTCAGATAAGAAGGTGCGCATCGAAACCGACGCTCTTGCCCCGCCCCACTGCCCCGCAGAATACGTCACAATCGCACTCGGCTTATACGAAAATAGCGAGCTACCAAAATGATTAAGAATATTGGCCAACGCCGGGCTCATTGAATGATTGTATTCCGGGCTTACCATCACGTAGCCATCAGCTTTGGCAATCTTCTCCGCTAACTCAGCAAGGTGTGCAGGTACTTTGGAGCGATGGTAAGAAAATTCAGGTTTAAACACCTCGCCAAAGTCGTAATCCAGTGGGTCGATGATCTCAACCGTATGCTCAGAGTGTTTATCCGTAAGTAGTTTTGCACACGCCTTACTGACTCTCATCCCTAACCGAGCAGGTCTTGGCGGTGTACTCTCACGTACAGAGCCAAGGAAAATCAAAAAATTCATACTATCCCTTTCCGTTGAGCTTGGATTAAATCTGTTAACCAGATAAACCATTTAACCTTAAGAGATGACCTAAATAAAGTTAACTTTATAAGCTATCGGGCAATAAAAAAGGTGAATGATCGCTCATTCACCTTTCTTGTTATGGTCTAAATTCTATTGCTTTTATCTATAACAGATTACGCAGGTTGAACACGACGAAGTACTGCTTTTAGCGCTTCAAAATCGTTATCTAAATCTTCAGACAATAGCTCCATCGCAGCATGTTTTGCTAGCGGGCCTGGTAATTCAATATCTGAACCTAGGATATCGTCGACCACTTCTTTGAACTTAGCTGGGTGAGCTGTACATAAGAACAAGCCTGTTTCACCCTCTTGCAACTGTTCATCTAATAGACGGTAAGCGATAGCACCATGTGGTTCACATAGGTAACCTTGTGCTTTTAGGTCACGTACTGACTCAGCGCTCTGCTCGTCAGATACTTTACCTTTGCCTAATGTATCTAAGCCCCAACCTTTCAGTTGGCAAAGCTCTTCAATACGAGGCCAGTTATTTGGTTGGCTTACGTCCATCGCGTTCGATGTTGTCGCAACGGTCGGTTTTGGATCCCATTGACCTGTTTCTAGGTAGCGAGGAACCGTGTCATTTTCATTGGTTGCTGCGATGAAACGCTTAACAGGTAAACCGAGTGCTTTAGCCAATAGACCAGCCGTTAGGTTACCAAAGTTACCACTTGGTACAGAGATAACGAGGTTTTCACGCTGCTCTTTAGTCAGCTGAGAAGCCGCTTCAAAGTAGTAACAGATCTGAGCCATTAGACGACTGATGTTAATAGAGTTTGCCGAGTTAAGACCAATCTCTTTACGCAGTTCAGCGTCATCAAATGAGTCTTTAACCAGAGCCTGACACGCATCAAAGTCACCATCAATAGCGACAGTGTGAATGTTCTTACCCAGCGTACAGAAAAGCTTCTCTTGCAATGGGCTGATCTTGCCTTTCGGGTAAAGAATCACGACATTGATGTCTTCCATGCCGTAGAAAGCATGCGCAACCGCCGCACCAGTATCACCTGATGTTGCTGTTAAGATAGTGATTTGACCACCATCTGAAACGGCTGCTAAAGACTGAGCCATAAAGCGGCCGCCGAAATCTTTAAACGCCAGTGTTGGACCGTGGAAAAGCTCAAGCGCGTAAACGCCATCTTTTACTTGGTTGATTGGAGCAGGGAATTGGAACGCTGCATCCACCATTTGGTCGATCTGTTCTTTTGGTAGTTCATCGCCAATTAATGCTGACAGAATCTTTGAGCTACGAGGGACAAAGTCCTCTGCTAGCAGCGCATCGATATCATCAAACTTTGGCAGCTCAGATGGAAAAAATAGACCTTGATTACGACCTAAGCCTTGACGAACGGCTTGGCCAAAAGAGACTTGCTCGTCATTTTCTTTGATGTTGTACAGCTTCATAACTCACTTCCTGTAACGATCGAACCTTGCTTATCTAGGCGACAAACGTGAACGAATCCTTCTTCATTTTGTACGTAATTTTGTTCTAACCAGCGTGCAACACGCTCGGCGACATCTTGTTCTTTGCAAATGCTAAATAGAGTTGGGCCACTACCAGAAATACCAGTAGCCAATGCACCTGCCGACAGCGCGTATTTACGAGCGTCAGCAAACCCTGGAAGCAGTTTCTCACGATATGGTTCAGCGATCACGTCTTTGATCATCTTCGCCGCCAGTTCAGGTTGACCTGAATGACACGCGTGGATAAAGCCCGCTAAGTGGCGACCATGAGCAATGATATCCTGACGACGGTACTGAGATGGTAGGATCTCTCTCGCTTCTGCCGTTGAAACCTTAATGCCCGGATAAGCCATCACCCAGTACCAATCATCAAAACATGGGACTTCTTGGCTAATGATGCCTAGCTCTTCAAGCATTAACTGCACACCACCAAGATAACATGGTGCAACGTTATCATAATGGATACCGCCTGAAATCTTACCTTCCATTTCGCCCATCAGAGCAAGCAGTTCCGTTTCATTCAGTGGTTGACCGTGAAAACGGTTTAGCGCATCAAGTGCCGCTACGATTGAGCATGCACTTGAACCTAAACCAGAACCAATAGGCATGTTCTTTTCGAGTGTCATTTCCAAAGGCTTTAGCGCTACGCCTTTTTTATCAAGCTCTCTAGAGAACACCACCCAGCAGTCGTAGACGATGTTTTCTTTGGCTTCAGTTGGCAGCTTAGATACAAAGCTGCCTGCTGTTTTAAGTGAGAATGGTTCATCACCGGCTTTAACCATAACTCGGTCACCCAGCAGTGTGCCATCCACTGGAGACACAGCGGCCCCCAGCACATCAAACCCTACACTGACATTACCGATTGATGCAGGAGCATAAACGACAACATCCATATCACTTGAACTCATTCCTAAACTCCTAATTTCCAACCAAGAGTACGCATCACATCAGAGAATACGCCTGCTGCTGTTACTTCAGTACCGGCACCGTAGCCACGAAGTACTAGCGGGATTGGTTGGTAGTAACGGCTGTAGAATGCCAGCGCGTTCTCGCCATCTTTAATCTTGAACATTGGGTCGTCGCCATCAACAGCTGCGATACGAACCTTACATTTACCATCAGCAATCTCACCAACATAACGAAGTACTTTGCCTTCTTCTGCTGCGATAGCTGACTGCTCTTGGAAGTAAGCATCTGCTTCTGGCAAGCGAGCCATGAACTCTTCAACCGTACCTGAATCGTCAAAACCTGGTGGTAGTGCTTGGTCTACTTCAACATCTTCAAGTTCAAGTGCCATGCCTGCTTCACGAGCTAGGATAAGTAGCTTACGCGCCACATCCATGCCTGATAAGTCATCACGTGGATCCGGTTCAGTGAAGCCGTTGTCTTTAGCAATGTTGGTTGCTTGGCTGAGTGTCATACCCTCATCAAGCTTACCGAAGATGTAAGACAGTGAACCAGAAAGAATGCCGTTGAACTTCTCAAGCTCATCACCTGCAGAGATAAGGTTCTGAAGGTTTTCGATTACCGGTAGACCTGCACCTACGGTTGTTTCGTACATCAGCTTACGACGTGAGTTACGCGCAACTTCACGCAGCTGATGGTAGTATGCCATGCTTGCTGTGTTTGCTTTCTTGTTTGGTGTTACCACGTGGAAACCAGCCGCTAGGAAATCAGCGTACTGCGCAGCAATATCTTCACTAGACGTACAGTCAACCAATACTGGGTTGATAATATGGTTACGTTGAACCAGAGCCGCTAAACGCGCAAGGCTGAATTCTTCTGTCGCGCTCGACATGCGATCGCGCCACTGCTCTAGAGGCAAGCCTTCACTGTCTAGCAACAAACCTTTGCTGTTTGCTAAACCACATACGCGAATCACGATGCCTTTTTCAGCCAGTTTGCCTTGTTGACGTTGGATCTGGTCAACAAGCTCGCCACCAACACCGCCAACACCCACAACGAATACGTCAAGGAAGTGCTTAGAGTTGAATAGGTTCTCGTGACACGCCTTGATAGCTTCAGAAATCTTGTCTTCAGGGATAACCGCAGAGATAGCACGCTCTGAAGAACCTTGAGCAATCGCAACGATGTTCACGTTCACTTCAGCTAAAGAAGAGAAGAACTGAGAAGCGACACCGCGTGAAGTACGCATACCGTCACCCACCAGCGTTACAATCGCTACGTCGTCCATGAACTCAACGGGCTCTAGTAGGCCATCTTTAAGTTCAAGTTCAAACGCGTCTGACAACACTTGTTTCGCTTTCACTTTGTCAGCCGATTCAATACAGAAGCTGATGCTGTACTCAGAAGAAGATTGAGTAATAAGGACAATAGAAACGCCAGCCGAAGACATCGCGCCGAATACGCGGCTTGCCATGCCTACCATGCCTTTCATACCAGGGCCTGATACGTTAACCATTGTTAGGTCACTTAGCGTAGTAATACCTTTGATTGCTAGGTTATCTTCGCCAGTGTCTTGACCAATCAAAGTACCCGCACCCTGTGGATTAAAGCTATTTTTGATCAGACAAGGAATATGGAATTGCGCGATAGGTGCGATAGTCTTCGGGTGTAGAACCGAAGCACCGAAGTAAGAAAGCTCCATCGCTTCTTGGTAGCTTAATGACTTAAGAAGACGAGCATCATCGACTAAACGTGGGTCACAGTTGTAAACGCCGTCTACATCTGTCCAGATTTCACAGCAATCAGCACGCAGACATGCAGCTAGCACTGCTGCTGAGTAGTCAGAGCCATTACGGCCAAGAGTGACCAATTCGCCTTTATCATTACCGGCAGTGAAGCCCGGCATGATGTTAACGTGACCTTGTGGAAGTGGCGATTGACGGAAGTTCTGAGTAGACACATCCACATCAACCATAGCTTCAAGGTGATCACCTTTAGCGTATAGGTATTGAACTGGGTCAATCAGGCTTGCTGGTTGGCCTTTTGCTTCAAGTACCGCTTTCATTAACTGGATAGAGATTCGCTCACCTTTACTGATGATGCGAGCATTGACGTGGTTCGGGCACATACCAAGTAGGTTGATGCCGTTCACGAACTGCTTTAGCTGAGCAAGAGAGGTATCAACCTGCTCTTGGAACGCAGTACCATCAATCGAAGGTACAACCGCTTTAATCTCTGCAAACAGCGCAGCGAATGAAGATTCGATCTCTGTAATCTGTGCGTCTGCTTCACCATTTTTCAGTGCAGCTTCAATAACAGCGACCAACTTATTGGTTGTTTTTCCTGGAGCCGATAGTACAACGGCTAGCTCTTCTTGCTGGGCATTATTAGCGATGATATCCGCCGCTCGTAAAAAACGATCTGCATCAGCTAATGATGAACCTCCAAACTTTAAAACGCGCATCCCTTTCTCCATAAGTCATAAAAATGGTACAAAAAAAGGCCTGTATCTTGTTGGATACAGGCCTTTTTTTTAAAATCCGTTACTTAGCAGCCTGCCCCAACAATGTTAATGTCGGTAATAATAATGGTTGTGGTCATTACTAGGTGGCTTACGTGCTGCATATCAAATTCTCTGCTTGTGCTTTACTCTACGTGTATCAATTTTTACCACTAGACGTCAATGAAAAGTTGCGTTTTTTTTACATTCGCACCATTTTTCAGAGCAAACCATCATTTTAGGGATAAAACACCCTGTATTAACCTTCAATTAAGATACTGAATTCACTCACCGAGCAAATATAAGTAGCTAATTGCATATTCTAATAACAAAATGCTATATCGATTGTGCGGCGAGCGTACAAATTCTGTGCTTTAATTGAACGATAACGTTCGAAAAACAATAATAATGACATCAGGAGTGGGAAGTGAAGAGATTACTTATTCTTATAGCCTTGGCTATGCCTGTTGTTTGTTCAGCGAACAGTTTACCTCTTCTAAATAGTTTGCCTCTGCTTCCCGGTCAAATCGATCGCTCTTCTCATAAATTTTTTATCTCCACCCAAAACGCATCGAATGAAAGCTTCGATACTTGGAAAATAGACAGTGGCTATTCATATAGTTTGTTTTCGGATGTGGATCTTTATGTCGGTACACGTATCAATAGTGCTGCACTGAAACAGGAAAGCGGATTCTTGAGTGGTGTCAGTTATCAGTTCTCAGAAAGAGTCTCTTTCAACAGTTCTCTACACACCTATAAAGATGAAACCGAAGACAATGAGAAATCGGTGGCCGCAGAAGTTTCTAGCCGAGTACAGCTGACCGACAATTTAGATTTGCATGCCACTCTTGATTATGAAGAGTGGCAGCAAGGTGTTGAAGTGGGATTAGGATTTCGCTTCTAATCCAATTAACTTGATAGCGATGAATATGTTACGTATTCAGCCTCTTTTATTAGTTACGTACCAGTTATGATTCAAGCAATAGCTCAGATGAAATTAACACACCATTCCAATCGGCATAAATGTAATCCCCAGGCTGAATCAGTTGATTGTGTATAGATAGCGTGACATTCACTTGGCCTACGCCGCGCTTCTCCGTCTTGAATGGCGATGCACCCAATGCCTGAACACCAAGATCCATTTGCGACATCATGCCAACATCACGCACAGCACCGTTTACAATCACGCCTTCCCAGCCATTTTCTATTGCGAGAATCGCGAGTTGATCACCAAGCAGCGCCTTTTGGCATGAACCATTCCCATCAACAACAAGCACTTTGCCACAGCCGTCTGTCTCTAAAACCTCGCGAACCTTGGAATTATCGTGATAACAACGAACTGTTACAATTTTTCCAAAGAACGCACCACGTTGACCGAAGTTCTGTAATGGCATATTCAGTAGGGTGACTTTGCTTTCAAACTCATCACACAAGTCAGGTGTTATATCGTGCATATATCCTCCGTGAGTAAGGCGCTACCTGTTAAGTCAGGTGAGCCTCTATGCTTTTATATGTTATTAAAATTAATCCTTTGTTTTCATTGTTCTATGCTCAATTTATTACTCAATAAAAGTTGATTGAGCATATTTATCTACTAGACTCTTAGGAAAGCTTTCAGCTTCCTTGGTTAATAATCCGGTCTTTAGCATCCGAGATGTCCGAAGCATCTCGAATAATCATTCTTGTTTTGGTACTAAATAGTCACCATAACATTGGTTAAGTTGTAGCCATACTATTAAAGTTTGTTGCGATACGGCAATTGATGTAAATCAACAAACTGAATGGAATTAACATTCTCGCGTTGTTAGCATGCTGTTAACATTATAGAATCCTCTGCAATCACTAAAAGAATGATTGAAAGGCGTACTGGATCTACGTTATTGGGCAATACTTCAAGGAAGGCAGATAGCTGGAAGTAAGTGTTTTTTTGAAAACTTTAAGTTATCATCAAAAATACATTACCTGTATGTTATGTTTTTGCCTAGAATTTATTCTATTAGCACAGTTTCGTCACAAATTTAGGTACCGCCAAATGCAAACCCCGCAGATTCTTATCGTTGAAGATGAGCAAGTAACTCGTAACACTCTAAAGAGTATTTTTGAAGCAGAGGGATATGCTGTTTTTGAGGCTAGCGACGGTGAAGAGATGCACCAAGTGCTATCTGACAACCAAGTTAACCTTGTAATTATGGACATCAACCTTCCAGGTAAGAATGGTCTACTACTTGCGCGTGAACTACGTGAGCAAGCAAACGTAGCGCTTATGTTCTTAACTGGTCGTGATAATGAAGTTGATAAGATCCTTGGCCTAGAGATCGGCGCTGATGACTACATCACTAAGCCTTTCAACCCTCGTGAACTGACTATCCGTGCACGCAACCTTCTGAACCGTTCAATGAGCACAAGCTCTGTTCAAGAAGAAAAGCGCAGCGTTGAGAAGTACGAGTTCAACGGTTGGGTACTAGATATCAACAGCCGCTCTCTGGTTAGCCCAGATGGCGAAGGCTACAAGCTACCTCGTTCAGAGTTCCGTGCTCTACTTCACTTCTGTGAGAACCCAGGTAAGATCCAAACACGTGCAGACCTTCTTAAGAAGATGACTGGCCGTGAGCTTAAGCCACACGATCGTACTGTAGACGTAACAATCCGTCGTATTCGTAAGCACTTTGAATCTGTTTCTGGTACGCCAGAAATCATTGCAACGATTCACGGTGAAGGCTACCGCTTCTGTGGTGACCTAGAAGACTAATTCGATTGGCGTTTCTGGTCGTTTAACACTCGGTGTTTTTAACAGTAGAAGCGCAATCAATAGTTATTAAAAAGGGAGAATGCCAACGCATTCTCCCTTTTTTATTCTTCTTAATTGATAAGGCTTTAGTAAACCGTATCAACCTTAACGTCTTTCTCCACCAGCCACTTCACAGTTTCACCGTCTCTCAGCTCAACCGCAACATCAACAGGCTTTTCGCTATCGAACTCTAACTGCCATACAAACGCCACTTCCCACTGAGTCTCGCTATGTGTTCTTAGATCAAGGTCGTCAGCCGTTACTAGCAAGGTATCTGCACCTTGCTTAACGGTCACGCTCTCCACCGCAAGTGTTGCTGGTAGCTGTGAGTCTGACTCTAGGTAGATAGAACCGTGTAGTGTCTTATCTTGAGCTTCTCCAATCGTTGGCATCTTGTTGTGCCAAAGATTACTTTTCATTGTGACTGTAGATGTAGAGACTTCAACTTGGTTATCTTGCTGCCATTCTACTTGTGGTGCAGAACAGCCGGCTAATGCCACAACGCATGCGGCGAATGCTAATTTCTTCATTATTCTTCTACCTTTGATTTAACCAACTTTTTAAAACTTCAATATCGTTTTGGTATTCGTTATTTATTTCATCAACCCAATCTGAAATGTTCTCCCACCACGCAGGCATATCTGGAGATTGAGCTTTCTGAGCAACTTGCTGTATGCGCTTTAAGCCAATGGAGCCTGCTGCACCTTTAATCTTATGCGCCTCAGAAACGATACTGGCTTGATCTTTCGCGACCATGTTGGAGTTCAATATTTCCATATACTCCGGCATCATATCTTCAAACATCACGATACTATCCAAAACCGGTTTCGGCCCAACAATATCAACATAAGACTCTAGCATATCAATATCAAGTAAAGTGGTATCAACCGGTGAAAGAACAGGCTTACTCACGTCGACTTTATCAATGCTCTCAACCTTCTCCGTACCCGCTACTGTCTCAATTACCTCTGGCGCATCTTCGATCAGCTCGCTGATGACATCTTGGATTGCACGAACCGACAATGGTTTACTGATCGCTTCGTCCATGCCTTTCTGGAAGTACTCTTGCTTGTTATTCAATACGTTCGCCGTTAATGCAACCAAAGGCGGCAGCTGGCTGTATTTCTCGCGGTAGTATTGGGCAATGTCGAAACCTGTCATATCTGGCAGTTGGATGTCCAGTAATACCAAGTCATAGTCTTCAGGGTTGAAAGCTATTTGCGCCTCTTTACCCGTCATCACTACTGTCACTTCATGGCCTAAGCTTTCAAGTAGAGAACGAGCCACCGTAATATTGAGCTCAATGTCTTCGACCATAAAGATCTTTAGATTTGATTGCTTTCTTGGTGTCTTAATCAATGCTTGAGTATCGTGATTAACAGGCACACGAATCGAAACCGTAAAGGTACTACCAAAACCCTCTTCACTGGTCACTTCAATGTGGCCATCCATCATATTGATCAGTTGTTGAGATACAGCAAGACCAATACCGGTACCAACGGCGTGTAGATTGTCCGTTCCCGATTTCACCTGATAGTACATCGCGAAGATTTTCTCGATTTCACTTTCAGGGATACCAATCCCGGTGTCTTCTACTTCCATCGTGATGTTAGCAAAGTCGCCATCAATGTCGGCGCTGACTGTCATCACTACACCACCATCTTTGGTGAACTTCATCGCGTTACTTACAAGGTTCCACAGAACCTGTCTAAGACGAGTACCATCCACTTCAACGGCAGCAGGAAGATCAGACAATCGTTCTAGATCGAATCTCAATCCTTTTTGTTCGGCCATCAATGCAGAGATACTTTCAATCTCAACAACGAAATCTTCAAAGTTGATTGGGGTTGGGAATAGCTCAAGCTTACGACGGTCGAACTTATCCATATCGATAATATCGTTAAAGATATTACCCAGTGTCACTGCGCTCACCTTGATGGTTTGCATCTGCTTGCGCTGTTCAGTGGTCAGTTGGCTATCGAGCAACATTCGGCTCAGACCAATGATGCCGTTAAGCGGTGTTCTTAGCTCATGACTAATGGTTGAGATAAAGGTGGTCTTATCGCGACTGGCTTTCTCTAGCGACTCTTGGTGCTCTTTACGCTCGGTAATATCTCGACCAAAACCCACTAAGCCCAAGTGACGGCCATCTTTACTGTAGAAAGGCACTTTACGCAGTTCGAAGTAACTCTTACGTCCGTCAGGGTATTCAAGCCACTGGTCATAGGTCAGCGCTTGGTTGTCGGCAAATACTCTCTTGTCGGTTTCAACAACTTGCTGGGCAACCTCTTTGCTGTAGACATCCCAAGGCGTTAAGCCAACCAGTTCTTTTTCTGTTTTTCCGGTGAGCTCTTCCACCGCTCGGTTACAACCAGAAAACACACCATCTTCATTACGGTAGTAAATAAGGTCAGGAGAAGCATCGATAAACGAGCGCAATAGTGCCGTTCGCTCTGCCAGTTCAAGCTGAGTTCGCTCACGTTGAAAGACTTCATTTTCGAGATCGTGCATCGCTTCAGCGCGTGCTTCTTCAGCTTTTTCACGCTCTTCGATTTCTTGATTCAGCTTCTCGATATTGAGCTGTAACTTATTATTCAGCTCTTGGTCTCGCTCACGCATGTCACCAAGCTTAGAGACTAACTTCGCCAATCTTTGACGAGACTCTTCCAGCTGATCAACCACCACTGACAGGAAGTAAACCGCCCAAGGTGTGATCACTAAACCGAAGAAAACTGAACGGACAATGTCGATATCATCAACATTACCCTTGAGTGCGAGGGTTATGCCGACTTGCACAACAACAGCGAGGGCAACAAGCGCTAGGGCGAGTAAGATAGAAAAGCGGACAATCCCCAGTTTTACGAGTAGATCCACGTAATACTGGGCGAGATTTTTCATGGGTTTCATTTAGCGCTCCATGCGATAAGACTAGCAACATTCTACCCTGTTTGAAGATAGGAGGTAAGCTAGCTACATCACATGCAGCAAGAGAGCTAGGGTTATATTGTTTAAAACAGATAACCCGAGTAAATACTGGTTGAGTCAGTGATAGGTTTGTTTAGCGAATCGACGATGGATGCACAATTGAACGGTTTCGTCCGTCCGATTTTGCTTGGTACAGCGCGCTATCAGCCAAGGCAACCGCAGATTCCATCTCATCGTCAGGTGTCGGAATGTAAGAGATGATACCGATGCTCACCGTGATGAATTCGGAGACTGCCGACTTCTCGTGTATTAGCCCCAGTTTAACGACTTCACTATGAATGCGCTCCGCCACCAGCTGCGCACCATCAGCCGTCGTATTTGGCAGAATAAAGCCGAACTCTTCACCACCGTAACGAGCCACACAATCTGACGAGCGATTGAGTACCTTTTTAAACGCCTGAGAGACTTGAATCAACGCATCATCACCTTGCTGGTGTCCGTAATAGTCGTTATAGCCTTTAAAGAAGTCGATATCACACAGCATAATCGTCAATGGCAGCTTCTCACGCACATGGTAATGCCACAGTGTCGACAGCTGCTCATCAAAACGGCGTCGGTTAGACACCTGAGTCAAACTGTCCATAAAGCTGAGGCGCTCAAGCTCAAGGTTCGCTTCTTCAAGTTTTTGCTCCGCAAGGTAACGCTCAGTGATATCACGCGCCATGATCAGCACGCCATTGGTGCTTGAGGCTGGATCTCTAAACGGTGATTTCACCACATCATACCAAGTGTATTCACCATCACTAGACACCACCTTATCGATGTAGCGCAGTGATTTACCATGATGAAGCACTTGATGATCTGTGTCTGAGATACGCATATACATACTATTCGGCACCACATCTTGCAGGCGCTTACCCACTAGGTCACTGACCGCAGAGATACCAAGCGCCGCCACAAACGGTTTATTACACGCTTGATAAACCATGTTTTCGTTGAAGATACCAATCGAGTCTGGGCTCGCTTCCAAGATGTTTTGCAATATGGTGTCACGTTGCGCAAGTGCCACTTCGGTATCTTTACGCTTCTCCATTTCGCCACGCAATTTCTGCTGCATGTCATGCCAATCGGTCACATCATGACTAATAGAGAGCGTGCCGATGGTTTCTCCATCTTGCGAGAGCAATACACTTTGATAAGTTTCGAGCAAACACCCTTTGCCGTCCTGATCGGTTGTCCACGAACGCTCACTAACACGGCCTTTTAATGCACCACCAGAAACACTCAAGGTGCCCTCTTCCGGGCGACCGTGCCAAAATTTTTTAAACGAGCGATTACTCGCGACCAACTCACCCTTTTTATCTTTCACGTAGATCAGCTCAGACAAAGAATCCAACGCGGTACGAGCAACATTCAGTTCTCGAACTTCTTGGGACAGTTCTTCGTTAGTGTTTTTATAAGGTGAGGCGTGAATCATCCAAGCCTGCTTATTTCTAAAATGGATCTTACGACCGACCAAGTTGATCTTGAACGACTCAAATTCAGAAAGCGCCCACAGGGAGACCTGCTCGAAGGCTCGAGAGTTAATGTGATTGGTTAAGTAGTGACGAAAGCTGTTCTCACTTTCCACAGTAGGAAAGCGAAAATTAACACCGATTTGGCGGATACCAAGCAACTGCATGGCTTGGCGATTGGCATAGAGTATTTCGCCACTTCGAACATCAACAAAGTAGAGTGGCGACGGGGTAGCAAGTAGAAGCGTTTCGATATGCGACTGATAACGAGAATAGAGATGCCAGCAGATGAGAGCAATCAGCAATACAACAACGATATAAATACCGTAGCCATACGCCCTGTCCCACAACCAAGTCATTACCAGTTCCATTTACTCTCAATCTATACCATAAAATCTGTGAGGGAAATGTTACCACTATTTGTTGGTTTTATCTGCTGTTACCTACAGTCACCCATTTCTATTAATTGGCTGCGTTTAAAACAGGCAACGTGTACTCGAATGCAGAGCCAGTTTTGATGCCTTGAGCACCGGTTTTATCGAGCGAACGGCCTATTTCAGTCATCGCTAACCATCGGTTCTCACACCATAAAGGAGAAAGTAACGTTGGGCGTCTCGCCGCTGAAGAAACACGGTGATAAACCACGTCCGCAGGCGTGCGTTGAATGATATCACTCGCGATATCGATGTACTCTTCAAGGCTTGGGGCTTCTAGCTTTCCTGCCTTCCACGCCTTAGCCATGGTGCTGCCCTCTACTATATGAAGGCCGTGCAGCTTAATACCATCGGTGCCAACGGCTAATACCTTGTCTAAGGTTTCAAGGTTATCCGCTTTGGTTTCTTTTGGTAGGCCAACAATCAGATGAGTACACACCTTGATACCTAAAGCGCGTGCGCGTTGGGTGATCGTTTCATACACTGCAAAATCGTGGCCGCGGTTAATTCGCTTGAGGGTTTTATCATTGGCGGTTTGCAGGCCAAGCTCGAGCCAAATCTCATAGCCTTGTTTAACGTAGTCCGCTAACAGATCCAACACCGCATCAGGCACACAGTCTGGTCGCGTGCCAACACAAAGACCAACGATCTCTGCACCGGGTGCTTTTAGCGCCTCTTCATACATATTCTTGAGCACTTGCACCTCAGCATAAGTGCTGGTGTACGCCTGAAAGTAAGCCAAATACTTCTTGGCACGAGCAATCTCACCCGCACGATCTTTTAGCTGGTCAGCAATACTTTGAATTTGAGTTTGTTCATCAGCAAAGGAAGCCACGTTACAAAACGTGCAACCTCCACGGCCAATTGTCCCGTCTCGGTTTGGGCAGCTGAAACCACCGTGAAGCGTCAGCTTGTGGACTTTCTCGCCATAACGGCGTTGAAGATCTTGGCCGATAGTATTAACTAACTCATGTAATTGCATATTTTCAAAGCACTCAAGTAAATAAGAATGAATATCAGTCTTTTTTTGAAAAAAAATTACATCCCTGCAAAATTCGACCAATTAGTTTACTCAAGGCTTTTTGCGAGCAACCTAACAAATATCAATAAACATGCAAAAAATCTGCTCTATTTACCTAATGTTGCACATTTGTTAGACATTAAATTCAAAATAAAACGAAAAAAATGGTCTACATGGTTCAACTTTCATTGCAATTCGCCTAAACAAAATTGTAGGATACTTACACATATTGGCTATTTTTGAGTATTTACTTACAACTAAAACTTGCTAATAAGTCGGTGATATCCATATCCCACCTATATAAACCACTAGTTTGTGGTTAAAAATAAACGGATATCACTAAGGATTGTTTTTCTCGCAATACTTTTCCTGCGAGATACGGAAAGGATTCAAACCGCCAGCATAGGCAGGTTTAGACCCATAAATATAAAAGGACAAGGCTGACTTTATACAAAGAAGTTGCGCCTAGATTTAACTGGAAGGATGTATCTATGGTAGATCAAGAGCAGAACTCACAGGGTCTGTATACTCCTGAATTGGAGCATGACGCTTGTGGTATCGGTTTTGTTGCGCATCTAAAGAATCGCAAATCTCATGATGTAGTAACTCAAGCACTCGATATGCTTGCACGTATGGAACACCGTGGCGGCCAAGGCTGCGATCCGTGTTCTGGTGATGGTGCAGGTATCCTGCTACAGAAGCCGCACGAATTCTTACTAGAAGAAGCCGTAAAGCTTGGAATTAAGCTGCCATCTTTTGAAAAATATGGTGTTGGTGTTGTACTTTTCCCTAAAGATGAACACAAACGTGCACAGTGTCGTGACATTCTAGAACGCAATGCACAACGCCTTGAGTTAGAAGTTATCGGTTACCGAGAACTTCCAACTGACAATTCAATGATTGGTGCTGACCCACTAAGCACTGAACCTCAATTTGAACACGTATTTATTTCTGGCGGCCCTGGTATCACACCAGAAGAGCTTGAGCGTAAACTGTATGTTCTACGTAACTACACAGTTCGTGTATGCCTAGAAAGCGTTTCAAATATCGGTGATGACTTCTACATCAACTCTATGTCTTACAAGACATTGGTGTACAAAGGTCAGCTAACAACTGAACAAGTTCCTCAGTACTTCCTAGACCTGCAAAATCCAACCATGGTGACAGCTCTAGCACTGGTACACTCTCGCTTCTCTACCAATACATTCCCACGTTGGCGTCTAGCTCAGCCTTTCCGTTACATCGCGCATAATGGCGAAATCAATACGGTTCGCGGCAACCTGAACTGGATGAAAGCACGTGAAGCGATCCTTGAATCGGATCTGTTTACACAAGCTGAAATCGACATGCTACTGCCTATCTGTCAGGAAGGTAGTTCGGATTCATCAAACTTCGATATGGCGCTTGAGCTACTTGTTCTTTCAGGTCGTACTCTGCCACACGCGTTGATGATGATGATCCCGGAAGCATGGCAAGAAAACAAAAACATGGATCCAACTCGTCGCGCGTTCTACCAGTACCACGCGAACGTTATGGAACCATGGGATGGCCCAGCATCTGTATGTTTCACCGATGGTGTTCAAGTAGGTGCAACACTTGACCGTAACGGTCTGCGTCCTTCTCGCTACACAGTGACAAAAGACGACTTCCTAGTAATGGCGTCTGAGTCTGGTGTTGTTGAGATCGCACCTGAAAACGTTGAGTACCGTGGTCGTCTACAGCCAGGTCGTATTTTTGTTGCTGACCTTGAGCAAGGCCGCATCATTTCTGATGAAGAAGTGAAAGACAGCATTGCTAAAGCACAACCTTACGAAAAGTGGGTTGAAGAGAACCTTCTGAGCTTGAAAAAGCTACCAGATGCGAGCAACGAATTTAGCCAACCTTCTCCAGAGAAACTTCTCCACAAACAGCAATCGTTTGGCGTGAGTTCTGAAGAAGTGAACGAAATTATTCTACCTCTTGCGAAAACAGGCTATGAGCCGCTTTCTGCAATGGGGGCTGACTGGCCGCTAGCGATTCTTTCTCACCAATCGCAGCACCTTTCAAACTACTTCAAGCAGCTGTTTGCACAAGTAACTAACCCACCGATCGACCCGATTCGTGAGCGTATGGTTATGTCTCTAAACACTTACCTAGGTAAAGATCAGAACCTACTTGCTGAAACACCTGAGCACTGTCAAAAGGTAGAGCTTGAGTCTCCAGTACTTTCTAACTCTGAGCTAGAAAAGCTGCGTGCAATCGATAACGAGCACCTTCAAGCGAAGACGCTAGATATCGTATTCCAAGCAAACGGCGACCAAGGTAAGTTAGAGCGCGCACTTAAGCGTATCTGCCAATACGCAGAAGACGCCGTGATTGATGGCTACTCTATCATCCTACTAACAGACCGTGCGGTTAACTCTAACCACGCTGCTATTCCAGCAATGCTGGCAGTTGGCGCGGTTCACCACCACCTAATCCGTAAAGGCCTACGTGCTAAGTGTGACATCGTTGTTGAAACGGGTGATGCTCGTGAAACACACCACTTTGCAACGCTTATCGGTTACGGTGCGAACGCAGTTAACCCATACCTAGTGATTGAAACGATTGTTGAACTGCAACGTACTAAGAAGCTAGATCCAAACGTACACCCACGTGAGTTCTTCGATAACTACCGTAAAGGTGTCAACGGCGGTCTACTGAAGATCTTCTCTAAGATGGGGATCTCTACGCTGCAGTCTTACCACGGTGCACAAATCTTTGAAGCACTTGGTGTAAGCAAATCAGTGGTTGAAAAATACTTCACTGGTACTGTTTCTCGTATCCAAGGTCTAACGATCGACGATATCGCACGTGAAGTGCTTGTTCGTCACCGTGTTGGTTACCCAGCTCGTGAAATCCCAGCTCAAATCCTTGATGTTGGTGGTGTTTACCAGTGGAAACAACGTGGTGAGAAACACTTATTCAACCCAGAAACGATTTCTCTACTTCAAGAGTCGACGCGTAACAAAGATTACGGCCAGTTCAAGAAGTACGCAAAAGCAGTCGATGACCAAGGCGACAACGCAGCAACGCTACGTAGCCAACTTGATTTCATCAAGAACCCTGCAGGCTCTATTCCTCTAGAAGAAGTAGAACCAATCGAGAACATCCTTAAGCGTTTCGCTACTGGCGCAATGAGCTTTGGTTCAATCTCGCATGAGGCTCACTCAACACTCGCTGTTGCGATGAACCGCATTGGCGCGAAATCAAACTCAGGTGAAGGTGGTGAAGACCCAGCACGTTTCGAACGTAAAGAAAACGGTGACTGGGAACGATCAGCAATCAAACAGGTGGCTTCTGGTCGCTTTGGTGTAACGTCTTACTACCTATCTAACGCTGATGAGCTGCAAATCAAGATGGCTCAAGGTGCGAAACCTGGTGAGGGTGGTCAACTACCTGGTGATAAGGTTGATGACTGGATCGGCGCGACGCGTCACTCGACTCCGGGCGTAGGTCTTATCTCGCCACCGCCACACCACGATATCTACTCAATCGAAGATTTGGCTCAGCTAATCTACGATCTGAAAAACGCGAACCGTAACGGCCGTGTAAACGTGAAGCTAGTATCGGAAGCAGGCGTAGGTACGATTGCGTCGGGTGTAGCAAAAGCAAAAGCTGACGTAGTACTTATCGCAGGTTTTGATGGTGGTACGGGTGCATCTCCGATGTCTTCTATCCGTCACACTGGTCTGCCTTGGGAACTGGGTTTAGCAGAAACGCACCAAACACTACTGAAAAACGGCCTACGTAACCGTATCGTTGTTCAGTCTGATGGTCAGATGAAAACACCACGTGACCTTGCAGTAGCAACACTACTTGGTGCAGAAGAATGGGGCGTAGCAACAGCAGCATTGGTTGTTGAAGGCTGCATCATGATGCGTAAGTGTCACAAGAATACATGTCCTGTTGGTATCGCAACACAGAATAAGACTCTACGTGAGCGTTTCGACGGCCGCGTAGAAGACGTAGTGACTTTCTTCCAATACATGGCTGAAGGCCTACGTGAAGTAATGGCTGAACTTGGCTTCCGCTCTATCGATGAGATGGTGGGGCAATCGCACAAACTTAAAGTTCGTGACGACATCGGCCACTGGAAGTACAAGAACCTAGATCTAACACCTGTACTGCACATTGAGCAGGCTCGTGAAGAAGATGGTATCTACAACCAGACACAACAAAACCACAACCTAGAAGATGTTCTCGACCGTAAGTTGATTCAAGCTGCGATTCCTGCACTTGAGAAAGGTGAAGCCGTAAATGCAACCTTCCCTATCATCAACACAGACCGCTCTGCAGGTACCATGCTGTCGAACGAAATCTCGAAGGTTTACAAAGACCAAGGTTTACCACAACCAATGAACGTTAAGTTCCACGGTAGTGCTGGTCAATCTTTCGGTGCGTTCCTTGCGAAAGGCGTTAAGTTCGAAGTAGAAGGCGACGCGAACGATTACTGGGGTAAAGGTCTGTCTGGCGGTACTTTGGTGCTGTACCCAGATGCGAAATCTTCTATCGTTGCTGAAGATAACATCGTGGTTGGTAACGTATGTTTCTACGGCGCAACCTCAGGTGAATCTTTCATTCGCGGTATGGCTGGTGAACGTTTCTGTGTTCGTAACTCAGGTGCGAAGGTTGTTGTTGAGGGCGTTGGTGACCACGGTTGTGAATACATGACTGGCGGTGTTGCTATTATCCTTGGTTCAACAGGTCGTAACTTTGCTGCGGGTATGAGTGGCGGTGTCGCTTATGTTTGGGATAAAGCGGGCGACTTCGAAACCAAGCTTAACTCTGAACTTGTAGACCTAGATCCAATTGAACAAGAAGATAAAGATCTTCTACTAGATATGCTAACCAAGCACGTTGAATTCACAGGAAGTGAAGTTGCTCAGTCTTTCCTAGACAACTTTGAAGCAAGTGTTGCATCACTAATTAAAGTAATGCCACGCGACTACAAAGCAGTTCTTGAGAAGCGTAAAGCTGAAGCACAACAAGCACAAACGGAAGAAGTGGAGGCAGTATAATGGGTAAGCCTACTGGATTTTTAGAACACGGTCGTGAGCTTCCAAAGAAGCTCGACCCGTCAGTTCGTATCGAAGACAACAAAGAGTTCGTACTTAACGAAGAGTTTGGTGACAAGATCAATACTCAAGCATCTCGTTGTATGGATTGTGGCGTACCTTTCTGTCACAGCGGTTGTCCGATTGGTAACATCATCCCAGAATTCAATGACGCGGTTTACCGTGACAGCTGGGAAGAGGCTTGGAACATCCTAAGCTCAACCAATAACTTCCCTGAATTTACAGGCCGTGTGTGCCCTTCTCCTTGTGAGAGTGCTTGTGTACTGGGGATCAACCAAGACCCAATCACTATCTGTAATATCGAGAAAACAATTGTAGAAACTGCGTACCGTGAAGGGTACGCAAAACCTAAAACACCTCGTTCTCGCACAGGTAAAACAGTAGCTGTTATCGGTTCAGGTCCTGCTGGCCTAGCCGCTGCTGAGCAACTAAACAGTGCTGGTCACTCAGTAACTGTATTTGAACGTGACGAGAAAGTTGGCGGCCTACTGCGTTTCGGTATCCCAGATTTCAAACTGGGTATGGACGTGATCGATCGTAAGATCAATCTAATGGCTGAAGCGGGCGTTGAGTTTAAAGTGAACCAGCACATCGGTGTTGATGTTAACGCTCAACAACTACGCCAAGAGTTTGATGTGGTACTGCTAACGGGTGGTTCTACGGTTCCTCGTGACCTACCAATTCCTGGTCGTGAGCTAAAAGGCGTTCATTTTGCGATGGAATTCCTTGGTCAAAACAACCGTCGTGCCAACGACTTAGACCTAAAAACAGAAGAGATTCACGCTCAAGATAAGCACATTGTGGTTATCGGTGGTGGTGATACGGGTTCTGACTGTGTGGGCACATCAAATCGTCATAAAGCAGCAAGCATTACTCAGGTAGAGATCATGCCGATCCCACCTGAGAAGCGCCCTGCAAATATGCCTTGGCCTCAATACCCAATGATCATGAAAACAACAACTTCTCACGAAGAAGGTTGTGAACGTCACTGGAACATCTTAACCAAAGAGTTCATCGGTAACGAGCAAGGTCAAGTAACTGGTCTACGTATTGCTGACATCGTTTGGCAAGATGCGAAACCTGGTGAGCGCCCAAGCTTTGATGAAGTGGCGAACACTGAACGTGTTATCCCTTGTGATATGGCATTCCTAGCGATGGGTTTCTTACACCCAGAGCCAACAGGTGTGCTAGCTCAACTAGACATTAAACTGGACGAGCGCGGTAACGTCGCTTCTGAAGGTTACGCAACTAACCAGAAAGGCGTTTTCGCTGCTGGTGATATGCGTACAGGTCAGTCTCTAGTGGTACGTTGTATTAATGAAGGTCGTGAATGTGCAATTGCTATTGATGACTTCTTAATGGGTAACTCAAACTTAGAAGCGAAAGCTGATTCACTCATGCTTTCCGCATAATATTTCTCGGGCTAGCGTCAATGACGTTAGCCTAGAGGAAAAGCAACACCCTTCCTAACTTTTATATTTGGCTAGCACTCGATGCTAGCCTTTTTTCTATCTGGCCTTCGGCGTTTTCAAAAACACCCTGTTGTATATGTTAAATATCATTAACATTCACCTTGCATATCTCATTGATATCCATCGACTATTTTAGATTATTAAGTGGCTAATCGCGTTTATGCATGATAATTAACCATGAACTTGACCTTAAACACAATTAGCTATACGTTGTAAAGCTGATGAAAATAAAATCAATCGGTTTTGTTAACACAACCAATAACGTTTTAACTGGCTAAAGCAAACTATCAGTTTATAAAAAACAACAAGTACATGAATAGTTAGTCATTTACTGTCTGGATGACAGAGAAGCAAAAGGGAGAATTGCAATGGCTCTATATGATCCTAGTCTTGAAAAAGACAACTGTGGATTTGGTTTAATAGCGCAAATGGAAGGCCAACCTAGTCATAAGTTGGTAAGAACTGCTATTTCAGCCCTAGATCGCATGACACACCGTGGTGGTATCGCTGCGGATGGTAAAACCGGAGATGGCTGTGGCTTATTACTACAGAAGCCAGACTCGTACCTCAGAATTATCGCAGAAGAGAATAACTTCAACCTCGGCAAGCAATACGCTGTCGGCATGATTTTCTTCAGCCAAGACCCAATCAAAGCGCAATCCGCGCAAGACATCGTCAATAAAGAGCTCGCTCAAGAGACACTCACCGTTGCAGGTTGGCGTGTCGTGCCGACTAACACCGACGTTTTGGGTCCAATCGCAAAAGACTCGGTTCCTAATATTCAGCAAGTGTTTATCTCTGCTCCTGCCGGTTGGCGTGAGCGTGATATCGAACGCCGCCTATACATTGCTCGTCGCAGAATTGAAAAGCAGATCACCGAAGACAAAGATTTCTATATTTGTAGCCTTTCAACACAGGTAATGGTCTACAAAGGTCTGTGTATGCCCGCCGATCTTCCGCGATTTTACCTCGATCTTGCAGACTTACGTATGGAATCGGCAATATGTCTGTTCCACCAGCGTTTCTCAACTAACACACAACCACGCTGGCCACTGGCTCAACCATTCCGCTATTTGGCGCACAATGGTGAGATCAATACCATCGAAGGTAACCGCCAATGGGCCAAGGCTCGTGCCTATAAATTCTCTTCACCGTTGCTGCCCGACTTACAAACGGCTGCACCCTTTGTGAATGAGACAGGCTCAGATTCATCAAGCCTAGATAACATGCTCGACCTGTTCCTTGCCGGTGGTATGGATGTGTTCCGAGCGATGCGCATGCTTGTGCCGCCCGCTTGGCAAAATCACCCAGACATGGACCCAGATCTGCGTGCCTTTTACGACTTCAACTCCAAGCACATGGAACCGTGGGATGGCCCTGCTGGCATCGTACTTTCTGATGGTCGTTACGCCGCATGTAACCTTGATAGAAATGGCCTGCGACCAGCGCGTTATGTGATTACCAAAGACAATCTAATCACACTGGCATCTGAGGTCGGTATCTGGAACTACGCACCGGATGAAGTTGCAGAAAAAGGTCGTGTTGGTCCAGGTGAGTTACTGGTGATAGATACTCGCCGCGGCAAACTGTGGCAATCTAATGAAATCGATAATGACCTCAAAAGCCGCCACCCATATAAAGAGTGGATGGAAAAGAATGTTCACAAATTAACGCCATTTTCTGCGTTGCAAGATGACCAAGTTGGTAAGCGTAGCTTTGACGATGACACGCTCAAGACCTACCAAAAACAGTTTGCGATGAGCAACGAGGAGTCCGACCAAGTACTGCGTGTACTTGGTGATATGGGGCAAGAAGCAGTAGGCTCAATGGGCGATGATACTCCGATGGCTGTTCTCTCTTCAAAAGAGCGTCTGGTTACTGATTACTTCCGTCAGAAGTTTGCACAGGTCACCAACCCTCCGATTGATCCATTGCGTGAAAAACACGTGATGTCTTTGGCGACCAGTATCGGTAAAGAGATGAACGTGTTCTGTGAAACAGACGGTCACGCCTATCGTGTGACGTTTGATTCACCAGTACTGCTTTACTCAGACATGCAACAGCTTCTGCAGTTAAGTCAGAAACATTACCGTCATGTCATTCTCAGCATGCACTACGACCCGAATCATCAAGATCTCGAACAAGCGATCAAAGCGGTATGTGATAGCGCGGAACAAGAAGTCCGTGAGGGTGCGGTTTTAGTTGTGCTATCGGACAAAGGTTTAGAAAAAGGCAAACTACCGATCCCTGCAGCCATGGTGGTTGGCGCGGTTCAAACAAGGCTTGCTGATACTAACCTGCGTTGTGATGCCAACATCGTGGTTGAGACAGCCACTGCTCGTGACCCACATCAGTTCGCAGTTCTACTTGGCTTCGGTGCGACCGCGGTTTATCCATACCTTGCTTATGAAGCGTTAGGTAAAATGTTGGATGATGGTTCTTTAGATAAAGACTATCGTACCGCGATGCAGAACTACCAAAACGGCATCAACAAAGGTCTGTATAAGATCATGTCGAAGATGGGTATTTCTACGATTGCTTCATATCGTTGTTCGCAACTTTTCGAAGCCGTTGGCCTACATTCCGATGTTGTTAAGCTCTGTTTCCGCGGAGTTACCACACGAATCCAAGGCGCAAGCTTTAGCGATTTCCAACAAGATATCTATAACTTATCTCGTAAAGCGTGGACTAAGCGCAAACCGATCGAACACGGCGGTTTACTGAAATACGTCCATGGCGGTGAATATCACGCCTACAACCCAGATGTAGTTGGCACACTGCAAACCGCAGTTAAAACTGGCGAAACTTCGGATTACCTATCTTTTGCTAAACAGGTAAATGCTCGCCCTGCGGCAATGTTACGTGACTTAATGAGCCTGAAAAAAGCCGATAAACCACTAACACTTGAGCAAGTAGAGCCAAGTAGCGATCTGTTTAAGCGCTTTGACTCGGCTGCGATGTCGATTGGAGCTTTGAGCCCAGAAGCTCATGAAGCACTGGCTATGGCGATGAACCGATTAGGAGGCTACTCCAACTCTGGTGAAGGTGGTGAAGACCCACGACGCTTTGGGACTGACCGCAACTCGCGCATCAAGCAGATTGCGTCTGGTCGATTTGGCGTAACACCGCATTACTTAACCAATGCAGATGTTCTGCAAATCAAGGTCGCGCAAGGTGCGAAACCCGGTGAAGGTGGTCAGCTGCCAGGTCATAAAGTCACGGCAGAAATCGCCAAACTGAGATACTCTGTTCAAGGGGTCACGCTGATTTCCCCTCCTCCACATCACGATATCTATTCCATCGAAGATTTGGCACAGCTGATTTTCGACCTTAAACAAGTGAATCCTAAAGCCTTAGTTTCAGTGAAGTTAGTATCCGAACCGGGTGTCGGCACGATTGCAACAGGTGTGGCAAAAGCCTATGCGGATCTGATCACCATTTCAGGTTACGACGGCGGTACCGCGGCAAGCCCACTGACTTCGGTGAAATACGCTGGCTGTCCTTGGGAGCTAGGGCTCGCGGAAACCCAGCAAGCATTGGTTGCTAACGGGCTTCGTCATAAGATCCGTCTACAAGTCGATGGTGGTCTGAAAACTGGCCTTGATGTGATTAAAGGCGCGATTCTCGGTGCTGAAAGCTTTGGTTTTGGTACCGCACCAATGGTCGCGATGGGTTGTAAGTTCTTACGAATTTGTCACCTAAACAACTGTGCAACGGGTGTTGCGACTCAAGATGAAACGCTACGCCGTGAATACTTCAAAGGCCTGCCAGACATGGTGGTGAACTACTTTACTGGCCTAGCCGATGAAGTTCGCCAGTACCTTGCAGAACTTGGCGTAGAGAAACTTACTGATCTGATTGGTCGTACTGATTTGCTTGAAGCCGTTCAGGGCCTCACTGCGAAACAGAGCAAACTCGATCTATCTTCAATACTCGAAGCTCCAGTTTCTCCAGAAGGTCACCCACTGTTTTGGACAGAACCAAACGCACCGTTTGATAAGGCTCAACTCAATCTACAGATTCTTGATGATGCACTCGATGCGATTGAGAAACGTCAATCCACCAGCCTTTACTACAACGTGATCAACACAGACCGTTCGATTGGCGCTCGTATCTCTGGCGAAATTGCTAAGCGATACGGCAACCAAGGGATGGCAGGTTCACCAATCAAGTTATACCTCGATGGCACCGCAGGCCAATCTTTTGCAGTTTGGAACGCAGGTGGCGTAGAGCTTTACCTAACAGGTGATGCCAATGACTATGTTGGCAAAGGCATGGCTGGCGGCAAAGTGGTTATCAAACCTCACCAAGGCACCGCATTTACTTGTAACGAAGCGACCATCATAGGCAACACTTGTTTGTATGGCGCAACCGGAGGCAAGCTGTTCGCTGCGGGTACTGCAGGCGAGCGATTTGGCGTACGTAACTCAGGTACCGTTGCGGTGATTGAAGGTGCAGGTGACAACGCTTGTGAATACATGACAGGCGGTATTGTTGCCATTCTTGGCGCAACCGGAGTGAACTTCGGTGCAGGTATGACGGGAGGCTTCGCTTATGTCATGGATAAGAACGAAGACTTCCAAGGCCGAGTGAACAACGAGTCGGTTGAGGCGCTTTCTCTATCTGACTTATATATCCACCAAGAACATCTGCGGGGCTTAATTGCAGAGCACTTAGAAGAAACTGGCTCAGTGCACGCTGAAGCTATTCTGGCGAACTTTGATGAATGGATTCCGAAGTTCTACCTAGTGAAACCAAAGACGGCGGATCTCAACACCTTGCTCGGCCACCAAAGCCGCAGCTCAGCTGAACTTCGTGTTCAAGCGCAATAATTGGAAGGAGCCAATAATGAGCCAGAATGTATACCAATTTATTGATGTGAATCGCGTAGACCCAGCGAAGAAACCAATCAAGATACGTAAGATTGAGTTTGTAGAGATCTACGAACCTTTCACCAAACAACAAGCCAAAGCACAAGCAGACCGCTGTTTAGATTGTGGTAACCCTTATTGTGAGTGGAAATGTCCAGTTCACAACTACATCCCTCAGTGGCTCAAGCTTGCCAATGAAGGACGTATTATCGAAGCCGCTGAACTGTCTCACCAGACCAACAGCCTGCCAGAAGTATGTGGTCGAGTTTGTCCTCAAGACCGATTGTGTGAAGGGTCTTGTACCCTCAATGATGATTTCGGCGCAGTAACGATAGGCAATATTGAAAAATACATTAACGACAAAGCGTTTGAGATGGGCTGGAAGCCAGACATGTCTCACGTTGAGTGGACTGATAAAAAGGTCGCTATCATCGGCGCGGGACCTGCAGGTCTGGCGGCGGCTGATATCTTAGTTCGCAATGGCGTGAAAGCTGTTGTGTTTGATCGATACCCAGAGATCGGTGGCCTACTGACGTTTGGTATTCCATCGTTCAAGCTTGAGAAAGGCATCATGGAAAATCGTCGCCGTATCTTCAGCGAGATGGGCGTTGAGTTCCAAATGAATACCGAAGTAGGCAAAGATATACAACTTCAGCAGCTTGTCGATGATTACGATGCTGTCTTCTTAGGTGTCGGTACCTATAAAAACATGCGTGCTGGCTTAGACAACGAAGACGCACCGGGCGTTTATGATGCTCTACCATTCCTTGTTTCCAATACCTATAAGGTAATGGAACTGGATAACCCAACGCCATTCATCGACATGAAGGGCAAAAAAGTGGTCGTGCTTGGTGGTGGTGATACGGCGATGGACTGTGTCCGAACTTCGATACGTCAGCATGCCGCGAATGTTGTGTGTGCTTATCGCCGAGATGAAGCGAACATGCCGGGCTCTCGTCGCGAAGTGAAAAATGCGAAAGAAGAAGGCGTGAAGTTCATGTTTAACCTTCAGCCACTAGCACTGGAAACCGATTCATCAGGTCACGTTACCGGCGTCAAAGTGGTGAAAACAGCCTTGGGTGAACCGGATGATGCAGGACGTCGTCGTCCAGAACCAGTTGAAGGCAGTGAGCATGTTCTTGAGGCTGATGCCGTAATCATGGCATTTGGTTTCCAACCTCATGCAATGGAATGGCTAGAACCTTTTGGTGTAGAACTCGACCAATGGGGGCGTATCAAGGCTCCCGGACAACAAGAATTTCAATATCAAACCACCAACAGCAAGATCTTTGCTGGTGGTGATGCGGTTCGAGGATCTGACTTGGTGGTGACCGCTATCGATGAAGGCCGCAAAGCCGCTGAAGGGATATTAGATTACCTAGAAGTGTGAGTAGGTTTCCTTTATTACTCAGTTCGTTACTATAAAAAAGGATCCAATTATGGATCCTTTTTTAAGTTCGATACGTTTATCACAAGCACAACAAAAAACAGCAAACAAGCCAATTCCGATAACTACAATTAGAATTAAAAACAAGCCATAGGAAACACTATGAAAAAAGCCGCTCTCCTCTCGCTATCACTTTTAACATTAACCGCTTGCAGCCAAGGAATCACGGACATGAAAGACAGAACCTCATCACCTTGTGGTGACAAACCAAATTGCGTATCAACACAAGATGACCGTGAACAACATGCTTTGGCTGCGTACGAACTATCCGATTCAGCAAACCTTGATGCCATTGAGCAAGTAGCTCTGACTTTGCCGGGCGCGAAAACGGCCAACAAAACCGATGATTACCTGCGTGTTGAGTGCACATCACGCATCATGCGCTTTGTCGATGACCTTGAGTTAAAAGTCGATGGAGACAAGCTCATCGTTCGCTCCGAGTCTCGTACGGGCTACTCTGATTTTGGTGTGAACCGTAAACGAGCAGAACAACTTCGTGCTAGCTTGCAAAGCGAAGGTCTAATCAAATAGACAAAGAATACTGGAGTAAATCCACACTATTCGGATGAGAAGTGCTTCTGGGCAGTCGCTCGACGCTTCTTATCCATGCTACAATTTCGCTCTACTGTTTAAATATTTTTAATTAAGAGACTACACATGAAAATCGGCATCATTGGCGCAATGGAGCAAGAAGTTGCGATCCTAAAAGCAGCTATTTCAGACATTACTGAAGTTAATAAAGGCGGTTGTACCTTTTTCTCTGGTCAGCTAAATGGTGTTGACGTTGTTTTGCTTCAATCAGGCATTGGTAAAGTAGCAGCAGCAGTTGGTACTTCAATCCTGCTAAGCGAATACCAACCAGATGTCGTTCTAAACACGGGCTCTGCTGGCGGTTTTGACTCAACACTGAACCTTGGCGATGTGGTTATCTCGACTGAAGTTCGTCACCACGATGCAGACGTTACGGCTTTCGGTTACGAAATTGGTCAAATGGCAGGTCAACCTGCAGCGTTCAAAGCTGACGACAAACTGATGCAAGTTGCTGAACAAGCGCTATCTCAAATGGAAGATAAGCACGCTGTTCGTGGCCTTATCTGTACTGGCGACGCATTTGTTTGCACAGCAGAGCGCCAAGAGTTTATCCGTAAGCACTTCCCATCTGTAGTTGCTGTAGAGATGGAAGCATCTGCTATCGCTCAAGCTTGTCACCAATTCCAAGTACCATTCGTGGTTGTTCGTGCAATATCTGACGTTGCAGACAAAGAATCACCAATGAGTTTCGAAGAATTCCTGCCACTAGCAGCGCAAAGCTCTTCTGAAATGGTTATCAAAATGGTTGCCCTACTAAAGTAAGCGACTAGACATGCAAACACTGTTTGATCAGGTATTTGCAAATGGCGTGCTCCTTGTAATGTGGGGAGCACTGCTTTTTCATTTAATCTTACCTATCCCTCATGCCGCACACCCCACGACCTTATGGCATAAGTTTGCTGAGCTTTTAGCAAGCAAGGTTAATAACAACCAAAACTATTCCCAAAGCTTAATCTCAGGCACATTAGCCTGGGGATTAATGGTACTACCAACTCTGATCATCCTGTTGGCCTTGCAACCTTTGGTTTGGCAATCTCAACTGTTTGAGTTAGCACTGTTATTACTCGCGATTGATTGGCGTAATAATGAAAAGCTAGCGAATCAACTGATCAAAGCACTTGGCCGAGAGGATAAAACTACCGCTCGTCAATTACTGGCTCCGATTGTCAATCGTCAGACCGAATCACTTTCATCACTTGGCCTAGGCAAAGCCGCCACAGAAACCATCATCATGGGTTACGCTCGTAACGTGGTTTGTGTCTTGTTCTGGTACGCCATCGGTGGTGGTATCGCTGCATTGATGTATCGCCTGATCGTCGAGTTAGCTCGAGCTTGGTCACCAAGCCGTAAGCAGTTCTCTCCTTTTGGCTCAACGGCAATCAAGATCGTCGCTATCCTAGAATTTATACCCATGCGCTTATTTGCCTTGATGATCGTCTGTGGTGATAAAGCGTCTCATACATTTAAGATGATGCTTGTTCAAAGTCGCTCTTGGCCTCTACCCGGCCCGGCATGGTTAATTACAGCCGTAGGGAACAAGCTGGAGTTATCATTGGGTGGCCCTGCCATTTATGACAACACCAAAGCCATTCGAGCAAAATTAGGCGGCAGAATCGCCCCATCAGCACTGCATTTATCTCAGGTTCAAAAGCTACTTTTTGGTCGCATCGCTATCTGGATATTCTTACAAAGCCTAGCCTTACTCATTATTCACCAAGGGATTTAAAGTGAAACCCTCTCAACTTGTTACACGATACTCTGCCCTCGCATTCACTCTCAGCTTCAGTTTATGGGCACCCACTTCATTTGCGACAGAAGTAGCAACAGCCGAACGTGTTATCAGCCTCGCTCCTCACGCAACCGAGCTTGCATACAGCGCAGGTCTAGGTGACAACCTTATCGCAGTGAGCGAGCGAAGTGATTATCCACCAGAGGCTGATAAGCTTGAGAAGGTAGCAAACTATCAAGGCATCAAGGTTGAGAAAATCATCGCACTACAGCCAGATCTGATTCTTGCGTGGCCAGCTGGCAACCCGCCTAGAGAACTCGCGAAATTAGAGCAGTTCGGTTTCAATATTTACTACTCAAAAACCAAAAGTCTAGACAGCATCGCTACCAATATTGAACAACTCAGCCAATACGCCAGCGACCCGAGTATCGGTGAAAATAATGCCAAACAATACAAAGAACAGCTCAACACGTTAAGACTAAAATATAAAGACGCCGAACCGGTAAACTACTTTTATCAGCTTAGTGAAAAACCGATCATTACCGTGGCACAAGGACACTGGCCAAGTGAGGTGTTTGATTTTTGTGGTGGTCACAATATTTTTGAAGACAGCGCCTCCCCTTACCCGCAAGTTGGCATCGAACAAGTTGTACTTAAGAAACCTGAAGTGATCTTCACGTCTCAGCACGCAATCGAGAACGGAACCATGTGGCAAACTTGGGAAGAAGAGATCCCAGCTGTCGCTCAAGATCAGATTTGGTCACTCAATTCAGATTGGATTAATCGCCCGACAACGAGAACTTTGCAAGCGATCCAACAAGTGTGCGACTTCTTCGATAGAGCTAGGCAAAATCACTAACTTTTTGCTGCGTTTTTTCGTACAATTCGCCACCGACCTGTCCCTACAATTTTAACTATAAGAGCACCAGTATCATGGACTCCATGCTGCTTTATATTATCGATTTATTTGGCACTGCCATCTTTGCTATTTCAGGCGTTTTTGTCGCTGGCCGTCTTAAGATGGACCCCTTTGGCGTAGCCGTTCTAGGCAGTGTAACCGCAATTGGCGGCGGTACTATTCGTGACATGGCATTGGGTGCAACTCCAGTGTTTTGGATCACTGACACCACCTACCTTTGGGTAATCATCATTACCTGCTTGCTGACCATGATCATTGTAAGACGCCCAAAACGTCTCGCTTGGTGGATACTGCCAGTATGTGATGCAATCGGCCTAGCGGTGTTTGTTGGCATTGGTGTAGAAAAAGCGCTTATCTATCAAGATTCAGCACTAGTGGCCATCATCATGGGTGTCATCACCGGCTGTGGTGGCGGTATTATTCGTGACGTACTTGCCCGTGAAGTACCGATGATCCTACGAAGCGAAGTCTACGCGACCGCTTGTATCATCGGCGGTGCATTCCACACTATGGCTATTCGCATGGGGCACGATTCAGAGACGGCATTTTTAGCCGGTGTATTCTCAACGCTGCTGATCAGGCTTGGGGCTATTCGTTGGCACTTATCACTGCCGACCTTCGCCATCAAATAGACCATTACCAAAAATTAAGAAAGGCTCCTCAAAGGAGCCTTTCTTAATTTGAGCTCCCCCCAACACAATTATTATGCTCTCGCGTTACACGTGCGAGCATAACTAAAAATACCTAACTTGGTTCAAAGCTTTAGTTTCAAGTCTAGAGAATGGATTGCGTTTCAGGTAAGTTGACACAATCATTCCCAACTTTCATGAATATAACCCAATGCTACTCGAAGGAATCGAAACTCTACTGGTATTGAGTAAAGCAAAGACCATGAGCCGCACAGGCAGTTTGCTTTATATCAGCCAATCAGCGGTCAGCAAACGGATTGCGAATTTAGAAAAGAAGCTAGGTAAAAAGCTCATTGAACCGAGTGGCCGACAGATAAAACTCACGCCGGATGCAATTGCATTAATCGAGAGTATTGGCCCTACATTCAATGAACTTCGTGGTCTTATTTATGAACAGCAAGAGTTGGAAGATACCACTCTCATTACTTTAGATAGCTCTAAATCGCTGATAGCGGGTTATTTAGGTGAAATGATGGGGCAATTTATCCAACAAGATAAGTACATCACCATTACCACCAACCACACGCCGAGAATCATAGAGCGAGTACAATCTGGCAAGGCGACTTTGGGGTTGTGTGCTGGCTTACTGCCACCGCATCATGGTTTGATGGCATTCCACCTGTTTGATGAGCCGTTTTACATAGTGAGTAAGTCACCGCTAACGGAGCTTCCTCCATTGGTGATTACCAACGATATGACCAATCCTGCCAACTCTTATCAGCTCTCTGTATTAGAGAAGTTTGGCATTAAACCCTTGATGGAGATGGATGCTTATACCGCAGCCGCGCAACTTGCACTTGGTGGAACTGGACCAGCCTTAATCCCGCTCTCTATCGTAAAGACGCTCAATATTGAGTCTCAATACCTATTTAGCTTTCAAGAACTAGAAGGCCTTATTCGACCGATTCATATCTGTGTCAGACCAAATAGCTATCAGTCTCCACGAGTTAAAGCACTGATAGAATCCATTGTTGATGCTGTTCCCAAAGCAGTTTAGACGCCATTAGCATCGACATTACGATCACAAGGGGGCGAATCCATTTCTGCCCTTTTGTCACCACTACTTTAGCGCCAAGCTGGGCGCCCATAAAGCCGCCGACCGCCATCACTAATCCCAGCTCCCAAATTGGCAAGCCTGCTAAAATAAAGAAGATCAAGGCTGCGATATTCGAAGTGAAGTTAAGTACCTTGGTGCGCGCAGTAGCATCGACTAACGAAAAATGGCCAATAGCAACAAAACAAACTGTGAAGATAGAACCTGTGCCCGGACCAAAGAAACCATCATAGAAACCAACACCGCCGCCAACACATAACGCAAACATTGCCTCGGAGATCTTTTGTTTTCCTTCAGAGGCTCTGGTTTGTGGCGCTAATAAGAAATAGAGAGAGATAGCGATAAGTAGCAGTGGAATCACACTGGTCAAAAGGCTCGCATCAATGTGCTGGACTAACTCGGCACCAATTGCTGAACCTATAAAGGTGCAAAAGATCGCGAGTCGCATCTCTTTAATGCTGACAATGCCATTGCGCACGAAATACCAACTCGCAGAAAAGCTACCAAATGAACTTTGGAGTTTATTGGTTGCCAGTGCCTGCGTTGGTGGTACTCCGGCCGCGAGCAATGCCGGTAGAGTCAGTAACCCACCGCCGCCAGCCATTGCATCAATAAAGCCTGCTGCCGTTGCAACAACAAACAAGATAACCAATATTTCTAGAGTGATTTCCATATACCCACGCCTTAAGTTCTCGTATAGCGACAAGTTACCACCGTGAGCAACCGATCAACAACGAAACACAAGATTCTAACCTATTCCAGATTTTCACCATTAAACTCATATTGGATAACAGACATAAAAAAGCCCACTCCGGAGAGTGGGCTTTGAGCATTTATGTCCGCTTAACAGCGATACACTTTAGGCTATTAAGCTTGAGAAGCTTTAACCTGTGCGTGGAGCTCTTGAACTGAAGTTACTGACGTCTTCGCGTCCGCTGTGTGCGCCATACAAGTCGCGAATGCAGCGTTTAGCGTTGTCGTGTAGTTAACTTTCTCAGCCAATGCGCCACGACGAAGAACTTTAGAATCTTCAATCGCTTGACGGCCAGCAGCAGTGTTCACGATGTAGGTGTACTCGTTGTTCTTGATACGGTCAAGAATGTGAGGACGACCTTCGTGTACCTTGTTTACTAGACGTGGGTTGATACCCGCTTCACCAAGGATAACCGCTGTACCGTGTGTTGCGTCTAGCTGGTAACCAAGCTTAGATAGCTTAGATGCTAGGTCAACAACACGCTCTTTGTCGCCTTCGCGAACAGAGAGCAATGCACGACCGCCTTCAGGGTAGATGTGACCACAACCCAATTCAGCTTTAGAGTATGCTTCTGCGAATGTCGCGCCAACACCCATAACTTCACCAGTAGAACGCATTTCTGGGCCTAACAGTGGGTCAACACCAGGGAACTTGTTGAATGGAAGTACAACTTCTTTCACTGAGTAGTAAGGTGGGATGATTTCTTTCGTAAAGCCTTGAGACTCTAGAGATTGACCTGCCATTACACGAGCGGCAATCTTAGCGATTGGCGCACCCGTTGCTTTAGATACGAATGGAACCGTACGTGCTGCACGAGGGTTAACCTCAATTAGGTACACTTCATTGTTCTTAACAGCAAACTGCGTGTTCATCAGACCACGAACACCCAACTCAAACGCTAGCTTTTCAACTTGCTCGCGCATTACGTCTTGGATTTCTTGGCTTAGCGTGTATGCAGGAAGAGAACATGCTGAGTCACCTGAGTGAACACCCGCTTGCTCGATGTGCTCCATGATACCGCCGATTACAACGCGCTCACCGTCACAAATCGCATCAACGTCTACTTCAACAGCGTCATCTAGGAAGCTATCAAGTAGTACTGGAGATTCGTTTGATACGCTAACTGCTTCGTTGAAGTAGCGACGTAAATCTTGCTCGTCGTATACGATTTCCATCGCACGACCACCAAGTACGTAAGAAGGACGAACAACAAGTGGGAAGCCGATTTCACGAGATTTCTCTACCGCTTGCTCCATTGTTGTTACTGTTGCGTTTTCTGGCTGAAGTAGGCCTAGGCGGTCTACAGCAACTTGGAAACGCTCACGGTCTTCTGCACGGTCGATTGCGTCAGGGCTAGTACCGATGATTGGTACGCCAGCCGCTTCAAGAGCACGTGCCAGTTTAAGTGGCGTTTGACCACCGTACTGAACGATAACGCCTTTTGGCTTCTCAACACGAGCTATTGCTAGCACGTCTTCTAGAGTTACCGGTTCGAAGTACAGGCGGTCAGACGTATCGTAGTCTGTAGAAACTGTCTCAGGGTTACAGTTAACCATGATAGTTTCGTAGCCATCTTCACGTAGCGCTAGTGATGCATGTACACAACAGTAGTCAAATTCAATACCTTGGCCAATACGGTTTGGACCACCGCCTAGAATCATGATTTTTTCTTTGTCTGTTGGGTTTGCTTCACACTCGTCATCGTAAGATGAGTACATGTAAGCCGTATCTGAAGAGAACTCAGCTGCACACGTATCTACACGCTTGTATACCGGATGGATGTCGTATTGGTCACGTAGACGACGGATTTCGCTTTCCGCTACACCTAGAATCTTAGATAGGCGCGCATCAGCAAAACCTTTACGCTTAAGCTTGTTTAGCTCGTCTTTATTTAGACCAGCAAAGCCTTTCGCTTTAAGTTCTTGCTCTAGCTTAACGATATCTTCGATTTGAACTAGGAACCAACGGTCGATTTGCGTCAGGTTGAATACACCGTCTACCGACATACCAGCACGGAATGCGTCAGCGATGTACCAAATACGCTCTGCGCCAGCTTCTTTAAGTTCGTGACGGATAGTCGTTAGAGCATCTGGTGCGTCTAGGTCTACCATTTCGTCAAAACCAGTCGCGCCAACTTCTAGGCCGCGGAGTGCCTTTTGTAGAGATTCTTGTTGGTTACGGCCGATAGCCATAACTTCACCAACAGACTTCATTTGTGTCGTTAGACGGTCGTTAGCACCTGCAAATTTCTCGAAGTTGAAACGAGGAATCTTAGTTACTACGTAGTCGATTGTTGGTTCGAATGATGCTGGCGTTGCGCCACCAGTGATGTCATTCATTAGCTCGTCTAGCGTGAAACCAACAGCCAGTTTCGCTGCAATCTTAGCGATTGGGAAACCTGTTGCTTTAGAAGCTAGTGCTGAAGAGCGAGATACACGTGGGTTCATCTCGATGATAACCATACGGCCATCTTTCGGGTTGATACCAAACTGTACGTTTGAACCACCTGTTTCAACACCAATCTCACGCAGTACTGCTAGAGATGCGTTACGCATTAGTTGGTATTCTTTGTCTGTCAGCGTTTGTGCTGGAGCCACGGTAATTGAGTCACCCGTGTGAATACCCATTGGGTCGAAGTTTTCAATCGCACATACGATGATGCAGTTATCGTTTTTGTCACGAACCACTTCCATCTCGTACTCTTTCCAACCGATAAGTGATTCATCGATAAGAAGTTCGTTTGTTGGAGATAAGTCCAAACCACGACGACAGATTTCTTCAAATTCTTCTTTGTTGTAAGCGATACCGCCACCAGTACCACCCATCGTAAACGATGGACGAATGATACAAGGGAAGCCAACCATGTCTAAAACTTTATAAGCTTCTTCCATCGTTTTCGCTGTATCAGCAGTTGGACACTCAAGGCCAATAGCTTTCATTGCTTTATCGAAGCGTGAACGGTCTTCTGCTTTATCGATAGCGTCAGCCGTTGCACCAATCATTTCAACACCGAACTCTTCAAGAACACCGTGCTTTTCTAGGTCTAGAGCACAGTTCAATGCAGTTTGGCCACCCATTGTAGGTAGAACTGCATCAGGCTTCTCTTTAGCGATGATATTACGCACAACTTCCCATTGGATAGGCTCAATGTAAGTTGCATCAGCCATGTCAGGGTCAGTCATGATTGTCGCTGGGTTCGAGTTTACAAGAATAACTCGGTAACCTTCTTCGCGAAGTGCTTTACAAGCTTGAGCACCAGAGTAATCAAACTCACATGCTTGACCGATAACAATCGGGCCAGCACCTAGAATTAGAACACTTTTAATGTCAGTACGTTTTGGCATTATCTACTACTCCGGATTACGCTGTGTGCTGTTTAATTAATTCAATGAAGTGGTCGAATAGCGGTGCCGCATCTTCTGGACCTGGGCTTGCTTCAGGGTGACCTTGGAAGCTGAATGCTGGTTTGTCTGTACGGTGAATACCCTGTAGAGAACCATCAAATAGTGATTTGTGAGTTGCACGCAGTGTCTCTGGAAGGGTTTCTTCGTCAGCAGCAAAGCCGTGGTTTTGCGAAGTAATCATCACAACATCACGATCTAAATCTTTAACCGGGTGGTTTGCACCGTGGTGACCAAACTTCATCTTCACTGTCTTAGCGCCTGACGCAAGAGCAAGAATCTGGTGACCTAGACAGATACCGAAGATTGGCAAGCCTTTTTCTAGGAACACTTTTGTCGCTTCAATTGCGTAAGTACATGGTTCTGGGTCACCAGGGCCATTTGAAAGGAAAACACCGTCTGGGTTCAGAGCTAGTACTTCTTCAGCAGAAGTTTCAGCTGGAACAACCGTTAGGCGGCAACCGCGGTCAACAAGCATTCGTAGGATGTTTCGTTTTGCACCGAAGTCATAAGCAACAACGTGGTATGGCAATTCAGAGTCTGCTTTCGCTTCAGGAAGTCCACCCGTAAGCGTCCACGAACCTTGTTTCCATTGGTACGCTTCTTTTGTTGTAACTTCTTTCGCAAGGTCCATACCTTTCAGGCCAGGGAATTCTTTTGCTTTAGCTAGAGCCAAAGCTTCGTCTAAATTGTTGCCAGCTACGATACAACCGTTCTGAGCACCTTTTTCACGAAGAATACGTGTCAGCTTACGAGTATCGATATCAGCGATACCAACAACGTTTTGCGACTTAAGGTAATCAGAAAGGGATTGTTCATTACGGAAGTTAGAAGCGATTAGAGGGAGATCGCGAATCACAAGGCCTTGAGCGTGGATTGAAGAAGATTCTTCGTCTTCGGAATTGGTTCCGGTATTGCCAATGTGAGGGTAAGTAAGAGTAACGATTTGTTGAGAATAGGAAGGATCAGTGAGGATTTCTTGGTACCCCGTCATCGAGGTATTAAAAACGACTTCACCAACTGCAGAACCTACAGCGCCAATGGCTTCACCGTGAAATACTGTCCCATCTTCTAGGACGAGTAGTGCTGACTTCTTCAAGACAACCTCCAGAAATAAAAATGCATTAAAATTGATTTAATTTGCAAATCTACCTTCCTGCAACACCAGAAACTGCGTGTTTATGGAAATTAGACAAATTGGCGGTATTTTAGTGATGTGCGTGATACGTGTCAACATTTAACGTAAAAGAAATTAAACATTTGTAAGGACTAATCCAATTTACACCATCAAAGCTTCAAAAGTTCAACTTTCATGCTCATTTAAACCGAATATTATGATTTTCTAATTTTCACCCCTCATTTTAGCTAAGCATAGAGTAATAAAAATATCAGCAACAAAACGCAAACGATAAATACAAAGAGAAAACATGATAATTTAAAGATCTAAAACAGAAAACACACCAAAGGCAATATAAATAACACTTAAACTAAGGGAAAATGACGATAATAAGAAAGTAAAAGGAGGATAGTAGAAGAAGGATCACTGTAAAAAAGGGACTAAATAAAGAAAGCGCCGGCAGTTGCCAGCGCATAAATATCTATTTACAGATCGTTCAAACCAAGGACGTCAGTCATGGTATAAAAGCCAGCAGGTTTGTCATTTAACCAAACTGCTGCCTTGATTGCACCATTAGCAAAGGTCATTCGATCTGTGGCTTTATGAGTAATTTCGACTCGCTCACCGATATCAGCAAACATAGCGGTATGCTCGCCAATAATGTCGCCAGCTCGAATTGTCGCAAAACCAATCTCATCTTTTGTACGCTCGCCAGTAATGCCTTCACGTGACCACACGGCTACATCGTTTAGCTCATTGCCCATCGCACCAGCAATCGCTTCGCCCATGCCAATCGCAGTACCAGAAGGTGCATCAACTTTATGACGGTGGTGAGCCTCAACGATCTCGACATCACAATAATCGCCCATCACTTTAGCGGCCTTCTCTAGCAGCTTAAATACCAGGTTCACACCGACACTGTAGTTAGGTGCCATTACGATAGGCATCTCTCTTGAAGCTGCATCAATCACCTGCTTCTCTTCTTCAGAGAAACCCGTCGTACCGATGATCAGCTTTTTACCATGACGTTTACAAAGTTCAATATTCGCTAATGTGCTAACAGGTGCAGTAAAATCGACAATCACATCAAACTCTTCGATCGCTTTAGACAAGTCATCCACTAGAGCAACATCAAAACGACCTTCACCGCATAACTCGCCAACATCAACGCCGACCAAAGATGACTCTGGACGCTCTGAACCAGCACCAACACTTGCTTCTGAATTATGATGAGCGGCTTTCACCAAGTTGCGACCCATACGGCCCGCTGCTCCTGCAATTGCAATTCTTACCACTGCGAATATCTCCATTGTTTTGGTTACCGTTACCACTTATCTCTTGCAGCAACGTTCAATCGATTAATCTCTTTAAACTAACAACAATCTCAAACTCAGGCTAGCAATTACGAAAACTCTTTTATTACTCGCTCTAAAATTGGCACATTCGCTTCAGGGAATGCGTATTGGCTCAATGATTCAAGATCGACCCATTCACCTTGTTGCCCTTCTTTACCATAAGGCTGTTGCTCGAAATCAGTCACAAGGATGAAATCAAACTTAAGCGACTTGTCACTGTAATCAAACTCAAGATGTTCAAACAGAGACTGTTCAGTCACATTGATACCGATTTCTTCATCAAGTTCACGAGTCATCGCCTGTTCAATGGTTTCGCCTACTTCTACTTTTCCACCAGGAAATTCCCAGAAACCGCCTTTATGCTTGTCGTCTGGGCGCTTAGTAATAAATACCTGTGACTTATCTTGGTTAAAGATAATTCCAGCTACAATGTGGATTCTTTTCATTGATGGTGTTCCTTTTGTGCCCTTACCGTCATTCCCTACAATGAGGAACGAATTAGATAGGGAATCTGTTCTTTTGTTAGTTCCAAAGGTCCACGACTCGCTCGTCCCTCACTCTCGAGGATGACGCCATCGAAACCTTATTATTTTCATATACAAAAAGAGCCGCCTAAGCGACTCTTTTTATCAGTAAGTTTGTGTGAAGCTAAGCTGTGACGTGTTGAGTGCGAGGAGGAGGAGGCACGGAGCTTACGTTAGTAAGTGAGTACCTCCGACACTGCAATCATCCGTTACAGCAACGATTCACCAAGCTTAGTCAATTTTACCGTGACACTGTTTATATTTTTTGCCACTTCCGCATGGGCATGGTTCGTTACGACCCACTTTACGCTCATCACGTACTACCGTTTGTGGAGATGCAGCTTCAGCTTCATTATCGCCTAGCTGGTTTTCAGCTGTTGCATGTTGTGCTTTTGCACGACGCGCCGCTTCTTCAGCTTGGGCTTGACGTTGCGCTTCCATCTTTTCAACTTCTTCTTGTTGCTGAACGCGAACTTTAGAAAGAATGGTAACAACGTCTGTTTTTAGTACATCTAGTAGGCCTTCAAACAGTTCAAACGACTCACGCTTGTACTCTTGTTTCGGGTTCTTCTGAGCATAACCACGAAGGTGGATACCTTGACGAAGGTGATCCATCGCAGCCAAGTGCTCTTTCCAAAGACCATCTAGCGTTTGTAGCATCACAGACTTCTCGAAGTTACGCAGTACTTGAGCACCAACCACTTCTTCTTTCTGTTTGTACGAATCAACCGCCATACCTAGGATTCGTTCACGCAATGCTTCTTCGTAAAGCTTGTCGTCTTCGTCTAACCAACCTTGAATATCAAAGTCTAGATCAAAGTCATTCTTCAGACGATCTTGCAGACCAGCGATATCCCACATATCTTCAAGAGATTGAGGAGCAATGTACTCATCGATAACCGAAGTAAACACGTCTTCACGGTTGTGTTCGATCATTTCGCTGATGTCGTCAGAACTCATCAGTTCGTCACGAAGCTCATAAACCACTTTACGTTGGTCATTGGCTACATCATCGTACTCAAGAAGCTGCTTACGAATATCGAAGTTACGACCTTCAACTTTACGTTGTGCTTTTTCAATTGAGCGAGAAAGCATCTTAGATTCGATCGCTTCGCCTTCGTCCATACCACTTTGGATAAGACCAGCCATACGATCCGATGTAAAGATACGTAACAGAGAATCTTCCATTGATAGGTAGAAACGAGAAGAACCCGCATCACCTTGACGACCAGAACGACCACGTAGCTGGTTATCGATACGGCGAGATTCATGACGCTCAGTACCAATAATGTGCAGACCACCTGACTCAAGTACTTTATCGTGGATGATTCTCCAATCAGCTTTGATCTTATCGATCTGCTCTTTGGTTGGATTCTCTAGCTTCTCAACTTGTGCCTGCCAGCTACCACCTAACACGATATCGGTACCACGACCAGCCATGTTAGTTGCGATAGTTACCGCACTCGGCATACCAGCTTGTGCAACGATCTCTGCTTCCATTTCGTGGAATTTAGCATTTAGAACGCTGTGCTTAATTTTTGCTTTTTTCAGTGCGTTAGACAGTAGTTCAGACTTCTCGATAGAAACCGTACCAACCAATGATGGTTGACCAGCTGCTACACGGTCTTTGATGTCTTCAATGATCGCATTGAACTTGTCTTCTTCAGTACGATAAACCACATCTGGCATATCGTTACGAACCATTGGCTTGTTGGTTGGGATAACCACAGTTTCTAGGCCGTAGATAGACTGGAATTCGAAAGCTTCAGTATCGGCAGTACCTGTCATACCTGACAGTTTTTCGTATAGACGGAAGAAGTTCTGGAATGTAATCGATGCTAGAGTCTGGTTTTCATTCTGAATCTTCACACCTTCTTTAGCTTCAACAGCTTGGTGTAAACCTTCAGACCAACGACGACCTGGCATAGTACGACCAGTATGTTCATCAACGATAACCACTTCGCCTTCTTCAGTAACGATGTAGTCGACGTCTTTCTCAAACAATACGTGTGCACGAAGCGCTGCATTAACATGGTGCAATAGGCTGATGTTTGTTGGAGAGTAAAGCGTATCGCCCTCTTCCATCAGGCCGTTTTTCACCATTAGCTCTTCTACAAATTCTTGACCGTTTTCAGTCAGGTGAACCTGCTTCGACTTCTCGTCCATGGTGTAGTGACCTTCACCACGGTACTCTTCAGAATCTTCTTTATCTTGGCGCTCAAGGTTCGGAATTAACGTGTTAATACGCGTGTAAAGGTCTGAGCTATCTTCAGCAGGGCCAGAGATAATAAGTGGTGTACGAGCTTCATCAATTAAAATTGAGTCAACTTCATCGACAACAGCGAAGAAGCGTTCACGTTGAACACGATCTTCAGCACGGAAAGCCATGTTGTCACGTAGGTAGTCGAAACCAAACTCGTTGTTTGTTCCGTATAGGATATCCGCTTGGTACGCTTCTTTCTTCTCTGGTGGAGCCATGTTTGGCACGTTCACGCCAACGGTCATACCAAGGAATTCAAATAATGGGCGGTTTGTTTCCGCATCACGTTTCGCTAGGTAGTCGTTCACCGTTACTACGTGAACACCTTTGCTAGGTAGGGCGTTAAGATAAGCTGGTAAGGTTGCTGTAAGAGTCTTACCTTCACCAGTACGCATTTCTGCAATTTGGCCAGCATTTAGAACCATGCCACCAATCATTTGCACGTCAAAGTGACGCATGCCGTAAACACGCTTAGACGCTTCACGTACCGTAGCAAATGCTTCCGGTAGAAGTTGGTCTAGCGATTCACCTTTATCTAAGCGCTCACGAAACTCAACCGTTTTTGCTTTTAGCTCTTCGTCTGAAAGTGCTTCAAACGTTGGTTCGTAGTTATTAATTTCTTTTACAATTTTTCTAAGGCGGCGCAGTGTTCTGTCATTGCGACTGCCAATTACCTTTGTCAGCAGCTTAGTAATCATGTGCTTGGAATCTCTTCGTTCTCAGATCGTCCGCGATCTATTTTAAATGCCGTCAGTCTCTACTAGCTATGAACTAGTCTTCAGTTACTAACCAAGGATACTGAGATAAATCTAGTATCTTTGATATTGTACTTGAGAGTAGAGTTTTCAAGGCTTGAGTTAAAATTAATGCCCTTTAGTGTAAGTAATTTTCACACCAACGACCATTAATAACCCCATTTGTTTGATGTGCTTGGAACTTTTCTTTCTAATTGCTGACGGATTAGCCAGACTGTAGCCCATTGGTAGTCAACTTTCGGATGTTGACAACACTGTATCTGGAAAGTAGATACAAAAAAACCAGGTCAATGACCTGGTTTTCGAAATCTTATATTGTTGTAAACAACAATTACGCTAGAACCATTCCTGGCTCAGCAAATGCAACAGGAGAGCCTACTTCCTCTTCGAATGTTGCCCATTCCCAAGCTTCTGCGTCAGCAAGTACTGCACGTAGTAGTTGATTGTTTAGGCCGTGACCTGATTTGTATGCACGGAACTCACCAATAATAGCGTGTCCACACATATACAAGTCACCAATCGCATCGAGTACTTTGTGAGTTACGAACTCATTGTCAAAACGTAAACCTTCTTCATTAAGAATTCGGTATTCGTCTAGAACGATAGCATTATCGAAGCTACCGCCAAGTACTAGGTTTTGAGATTGTAGATACTCAATATCACGCATGAAACCGAAAGTACGAGCGCGAGAGATCTCTTTCACAAAGCCTTGTGAAGAGAAATCAAACAACAAACGTTGCTCATCAGATTCAATTGCTGGGTGGTTAAAGTCGATCTCAAAGTCCATGCGGAAGCCGTTAAATGGAACAAATTCTGCCCACTTATCGCCATCTTCAAAACGGATAGGCTTTTTGATACGAATAAAACGCTTCGCTGCATTCAGTGTTTCTACACCTGCTTGCTGTAGCAAGTATACGAATGGGCTTGCGCTACCATCCATAATTGGGATCTCAGGAGCATCTACTTCAACAATAATGTTATCGATGCCCATACCCGCTAGAGCTGCGTTAAGGTGTTCCACTGTAGAGATACGTACGCCTTCGTCATTAACAAGAGCTGTACATAGCATAGTGTCACGAACTGACGCTGGATCAGCTGGAAAATCTACAGGTGGATTTACATCTGTACGACGATAAACAATGCCTGTATTTGCAGCTGCCGGGCGAAGAGTAAGTGTGACTTTACGACCAGAGTGGAGACCCACACCAGTTGTTTTCACAATTTCTTTCAGAGTACGTTGTCTGATCATCTGCTTGCCTCGTTATCAGTGCTACAAATCACGGTCAGTATTTACCGACCGCGAATTTTACCATTAATTCGACGATAGTCAAATTTTGGGTATTTGTTAATCAGCCTGACGTCGTAAGAATGCTGGAATATCTAAGTATCCACTCTCTTTCTCAGCTTTAGGTGCTGCACTTTGGCTAGCGCCTGTACCTGAAGAAACAGGAGACGTTGTTGGCTGCGGCTTAACTTGAGGTTTAACCTCAGTTTTTTCCTGCAATGGCTGTGCCACTTTCTCTTCCACTTTTGGTGCAGTTTGAGCCGCTACCTGTGGTTGAGGAGTTGTTGCAACCTTAGCTTTACCACCAGCAACTAATGTAATGTCTGGTTTTTTCTCTGTACCGATACCTGTTGCAACAACAGTTACACGGATTTCATCCGTCATATCAGGGTCTAGAGAAGTACCAATCACAACTGTTGCGTTATCAGATGCGAATGCCTTAACTGTATTACCTACTGTTTCGAACTCATCTAGACGCATATCTAGGCCTGCTGTGATGTTCACAAGAACGCCACGCGCGCCAGCTAGGTCGATGTCTTCTAGTAGTGGGCTAGAAATTGCCGTTTCAGCAGCTTCTTCAGCACGGTCTTCACCTTTTGCGATACCGCTACCCATCATTGCATGACCCATCTCAGACATCACGGTGCGAACATCCGCGAAATCGACGTTAATCATACCAGGGCGAGTAATTAGCTCTGCGATACCTTGTACAGCATTTTTAAGTACATCATTTGCACTTGCGAAAGCTTCTAGCAGAGTTACGCCGCGGCCAAGTACTTTAAGTAGCTTCTCATTTGGAATCGTAATTAAAGAATCCACATGTTTAGAAAGCTCTTCAATACCTTGCTCAGCAAACGCTAAACGCTTTTTGCCTTCAAAGCTAAATGGCTTAGTTACCACAGCAACCGTTAGCACACCCAACTCTTTCGCAACTTCAGCAATAACTGGAGCAGCACCTGTACCAGTACCACCGCCCATACCAGCTGCGATAAATACCATATCGGCGCCAGTTAGAACTTCTTTAATTCTTTCTCGATCTTCGAGAGCTGCATCACGGCCTACTTGTGGGTTTGCACCAGCGCCCAAGCCTTTAGTGATATCACCACCAATTTGGATCACGCTGCTCACGCTTGTTTTACGAAGTGCTTGTGCGTCAGTGTTAACACTGATGAACTCTACACCTTCGATTGACTCACGCACCATGTGCTCAACAGCGTTACCGCCACCGCCACCAACTCCAACGACTTTAATTACCGCATCGTCAGACATTTCCATCATCGGTTCAAACATGTGTTATCTCCGTTTTTTCCTGCAACTCAGGTTAAAACTCTTTTTGTATCCAATTACGCAATTTACCAAATAAACCAGACATAGAAGGTGCTGAACGCTTAGGTTCGCTATAATCACCTTCATCACTGATCTGACAATCTCTTGCGTAATGAAGTAAACCAACCGCCGTAGAATGATACGGCTCTTTAACATAGTCAGTTAAGCCACTAACTTCTAACGGCTTACCAACTCGAACTTGATTGCGGAAAACACGTTCCGCACACTCTACCAACCCGTCAATTTGTGCCGCTCCACCAGTGAGAACGACGCCAGCTGCAAGGTGGTGTTTAATACCCTCATCGCGTAGCTGTAATTGAACCGTATCAATAGTTTGGTTAACGAGACCCATAAGTTCAGTGTAACGTGGTTCGATCACTTCCGACAAAGTTTGTCGTTGCAAACTTCTCGATGGGCGACCACCAACACTTGGGACGTTAACAGAGTCATCCTTGCTTACGAGTTCACTCAGAGCGCAACCATGGTTTACTTTTATCTCTTCAGCATCGCTCACTGGCGTGCCGAAAGCGAAGGCAATATCACTGGTTACTGCATTTCCTGCGTAGGAAAAGACTTCTGTGTGTCGAAGTGCGCCGCCAGTCCAAATGGAAATATCCATCGTACCCGCACCGATATCGACCACACACACTCCGAGCTCTCTCTCGTCTTCAGTAATTACCGCATTGCTTGAGGCAAGTCCTGAAAACACGATTTGTTCTACTGTGAGACCACATCGTTCAACAGCTTTAATAATGTTTCTCGCCATGTCGCTATGGCAAGAAATTAGGTGAACACTGACTTCCATTCGAACACCAGATAAGCCAAGTGGGTTCTTAATCCCTTCTTGATAATCAATGGTAAATTCTTGTGGGATCACGTGCAGAATTCTCTGCTCATCACCTATTTTAATTGATTTCGCGGTATGGATCGCTCGATCCATATCGTCTTGAGACACTTCTTCATCAGAGATAGTGCCCATGCCTTTTTCAATTCGGCTTGCGATATGTTTACCCGATAGCGAGATAAATACATTGCTGATTTGGCATTCCGCCATCAACTCTGCTTGATCAATAGCTCGCTGAACCGACTTCACTACCGACTCTAGGTCGTTTACACCACCTTTATCCATACCTCTGGATGGGCTTTGCCCAGAGCCAATGATATTGATTTGACCATCAGGCAATATTTCACCAACCAGAGCTGATATGGTCGCAGTGCCTATATCAAGACCAACGATTATGTTGTCATCTGCGGTCTTAGTCATCTGTGCTCTCTTCTAACTCTTGCTCTGGAAACCAGCCTACAGCGGCTCCCGTATCATACCTGAGGTCGATGTAGCTCACTTGATTCGCTTTACTACCAAGTTCGTTGTAAAGCGAAATAAAGCGTTCAACACGCTCATCTAAAGAATCTTTACCTAGTTCTAAACGGATACCGTTATCTAGGATTATTTGCCAAGCGCGACGCTCATTGAGAACGAGTGAGGTAACGGTTAACCCTAGACTGTTAATCAAAGGGGTTATCTGTCGCCACTTTTCTATCACTTCTTGGCTGGTGCCGTCTGGGCCGTAAAGCTTAACTCTATCACCCTTCAACAGGCCGATATCACCATTAAACACCTGACCATCGTCATTCAGCAGCATGTTGCCGTTCCAGATTGCTGCTGCATGGTACTCAGTCAAAAATACTTTTATTGTGTCTGGCCACTGCTTACGAATGGAGACCACTGAAACCCAAGGTAACGCTTCTAAACTGTCTTGCAACACACCAATGTCTTGCGACATGAATGTTCCGATATGCTCTAGCTCGCTAAACGCATGTTGAACATCACCAGCGGTTACGTAAGTTAAGTCGCCTTGAAGTACTATTTTGGAGAGAGGCAATCGCTGATCGTCCCACATCCAAGTCAGTGTGGTATAGAAAAGAAACCCAATGAAAAGCAATACCATGACAAAAAAAGACCCACCTAAGGCGTGTTTCTTGAGCGACGGTAAACTGAATAGGTGGCGGTTTTCGCTAAAAGTACTTTCTACCAAAGCCCGCATTCCCTGTCGTTGGTTCGCAATTCTATTCCCTATCTTCGTAATAGAGGTAAAAGCACTTACTTTAACCTATGAATTATACTGAGCAAAATCAAACTATCAAACGTTGATAATAAGATTTTTGGTCAATTTTAGGTCAATCGCAAGAAGTGAGCGATTGACCACAGTCTGTAGACAGTATTCTGTTACGCGTTCTGCATTTTATTAATGTCTAACTGTAACGATTCCAACTGCTTCGCCACTCGACCAACATCGCCTGCCCCCTGCGTTAAAACAAGGTCACCGCCTTGAATTACATTGGCTAAAGCCGACGGCAGCGCGTTGATATCGGCAACAAAGATTGGATCTATCTTACCACGCCCGCGAATAGTTCGACTTAATGAACGTCCGTCTGCCCCTGCAATAGGTTTCTCACCTGCAGAATAAACATCTAACAGAATTAGGACATCAACCTGTTCAAGAACGTTCGCGAAATCATCATACAGATCGCGAGTACGGCTATAACGGTGTGGTTGGAAGATCATCACAAGACGTTTATCAGTCCAGCCACTTCGTGCAGCTTGAATCGTCACATCAACTTCGGTTGGGTGATGACCGTAATCATCAACCAACATAGCAACGCCTTTACCTGTTTCGTACTCACCTAGGTGATCGAAACGGCGACCAGTGCCTTCGGTTCCCGCCATCGCTTTTAGAATCGCTTCATCGCTGATGTCATCTTCTGTTGCAACAGCGATCGCCGCTGACGCATTCAGTGCATTGTGACGACCCGGAATATTTAATGTGATATCAAGGTTAGCTTTACCTTCACGTACCACCGTGAACTTACCTTGTTGACCTTCTTGTACGTAGTTCTCAATACGAATATCCGCATCTTCTGAGAAACCGTAAGTAATCACTTGGCGACTTACCTGAGGGATAAGCTCACGCACTACAGGATCATCAACACACATCACAGCCTGACCGTAGAATGGCAGGTTGTGTAAGAAGTCAATAAACGTCTGCTTTAGCGTTTCAAAATCGCCACCGTAGGTATCCATATGATCCGCTTCGATGTTAGTTACGATACTAACCATTGGTTGCAGATGTAAGAATGACGCATCACTCTCATCGGCTTCAGCGATAAGAATACGGCTTGAACCTAAACGTGCGTTAGTGCCTGCACTTTTCACCAAACCACCGTTTACGAAGGTTGGATCTAGGCCTGCTTCCGAGTAAATCTGTGTCACTAGCGCAGTCGTGGTTGTCTTACCGTGCGTACCTGCCACAGCAATGCCGTGACGAAAACGCATCAGCTCAGCCAGCATTTCTGCACGACGAACGATAGGTGTACGCGCTTCACGAGCAGCAATAATTTCTGGATTTTTTTCGTTGATAGCGGTTGAAACCACCACCACACTTGCGTCGGCAACGTTACTTGCTTGGTGACCGATATAAACGGTCGCGCCCTTGCTAACTAAACGATCAGTCACTGGGTTTTGAGCAATATCAGAACCCGTGATCTGGTAACCTTCATTTAGCAAGACTTCAGCAATCCCGCTCATTCCAGCACCACCAATACCAATGAAGTGGATAGATTTAACACGGCGCATCTCTGGCACCATTGCACGGATTTGCGCTAAGTCTTGGGTATGTTCAATCGTCATCAATTCAATCTCATTATTTTGCTAAAGCTTTAATTGCTTCAGCGACGGTCACATCAGCATCAAGCTTGGCTGCTTGACGAGCTTTTGTTGCCATCATTTTTAATTCATTTCTATCAAGCTGAGCGATAGTGTTCGCTAACTTATCAGCCGTCAATTGAGGCTGTTCAATCATTAACGCTGCTCCACATTCAACTAAGTGGTCGGCATTCAACGCTTGTTGCCTATCTTTATGCATAAACGGAACGAAGATAGAACCAACACCTGCTGCAGATACTTCTGATACGGTTAATGCCCCTGACCGACACACTAATAGATCTGCCCACTCATAAGCTTGCGCCACATCATCAATAAATTCAGTCACTTGTACATTATCTACAGAATGTGATTTGTATTGTTCAATCACTTGCTGTTGATTGTTTTTACCGGCTTGGTGCATCACAGTAAAACCAGCGCCTAACTGAGCCAATGTCAAAGGCAGTGTATCATTTAGGATTTTAGCGCCTTGGCTACCACCCATAACCAAAATGCGGATGTCACCATCACGCTCAGCCATGCGTTGATCGGGTTCAGTTAAGGCAACAACATCTTCGCGTACTGGGTTACCCACGACATCTGCAGTAGGAAACGCACCCGGAAAAGCTTGGAAAACCTTTTTAGCAATCTTAGACAGCCATTGGTTGGTTAAACCTGCCACTGCATTTTGTTCATGCAGAACTACTGGAATACCAGACAACCAAGCCGCGATACCACCGGGACCACTCACGTAACCACCCATGCCGAGCACCACATCAGGCTGCCATGCTTTAATGTGTTGTCTTGCTTGAAGTATGGCATTAATAATCTGGAACGGCGCTTTAATTAGCTTGCTAATGCCTTGACCACGAAGGCCTTTCACCTTGATGAAGTCGATCTCAATACCATGCTTTGGCACCAAATCCGCTTCCATTCTGTCTGCAGTTCCTAACCAGCGAATTTCCCAGCCTTGTTGCTGAAGCTTTTTAGCCACGGCTAAGCCAGGGAAAACGTGACCGCCAGTACCACCAGCCATCACTAAAAGTTTTTTGTTTTTTGTCATCACGTTAGATTCTTATTCTACTAATTCGTTTTGATTATCGGCTTGTTCTTTTTGTTGTATCCGGCACTCGTGATCGATACGCAGCAACATAGAAACCGCCACCGACATCACGATAAGACTTGAACCACCATAACTGATCAACGGTAAGGTTAGACCTTTGGTCGGGACGATACCTGAAGCAGCACCCACATTAACAAGCGTCTGAAAAGCAAACCAAATGCCGATGCCAAATGCCAGGTAGCCACTGAACACTTGGTCATTTTCAAAGGCCTTTTTACCAATAAGAATGGCTTTAAAAACCAAGCTAAAGATCAGCATCAACACCAAGGTTACGCCAACAAAACCCAATTCTTCTGCCAACACAGCAAATACAAAATCGGTGTGCGCTTCGGGTAGGTATTCGAGCTTTTGAATTGAGTTACCAAGCCCTTGCCCCATCCAATCACCACGGCCGAACGCCATCAATGACTGAGTTAACTGGTAACCACTACCGAAAGGGTCGTTCCAAGGTTCCCAGAATGAGGTAACACGTCGAACACGGTAAGGCTCTATAACAATCAAGCCGACGACTGCGGCAATACCCGCCACCATCAAGGCGATAAACTGTGAAAGCTTGGCACCAGCAATGAATAGCATGCCAAACAAAGTAACTAGCATTACGACTACGGTACCTAAATCGGGCTGGCCCAATAGCAACACGGCAAAGGCGCCAAACACCATGATGGGTTTGGCAAAACCACCGAAGAAGGTTTTTCTCACTTCGTCCTGTTTACGAACCAAGTAGCCCGCCATAAAGATAAACAGCGATAACTTGGCTACCTCAGCAGGTTGTAAGTTAAATAACCCTAATGGGATCCAACGCGATGCGCCGTTAACCGATTTACCGACGGCTAATACCACAATCAGCAAGAAAAAGGATAAGCCCAGTAGATACATACTGTATTGAAACCAGCGCTGCATAGGGATTTGCAATATGACGCTGGAGACACCTAATGCCAACACAAGGAAGATGGCATGACGGAACATAAAGTGAAACGGCTGATCGGTTAAACGAGCACTGATTGGGAACGAAGCCGACGTTACCATTACCAAACCCGTCAGCATCAGTCCAAGAGCAATCCATACCAATTGACGATCATAGAGCGCCTCTGGTGTGGCACGGTTAAGCCATTGCCAAATAGATTGATTGATCTCTTTCACTCTTTGCACTGAATGTTAGTCCTTCAACACGTTAGGCATACTCATGAGCAAGTTCAGTGAACGCATCACCTCTTGCCATGAAGTTATTAAATTGATCGAAGCTTGCGCACGCAGGAGACAGCATCACCATATCCCCAGCCACAAGCTGTGGTGAGATGGATTCGATTATCTGCTGCATGGTATCGAACTTTTGTGCAGATGGGTGTAGAGGCATGAATTGATCGGCATCTTCACCAAAACAACACAGTTGAACGCGTACTAGTTGCGACAACACAGGCTTAAGCTCACTGAAGTCGGCACCTTTACCAACCCCGCCAACCAGAAGATACAAAGTACCTTGGCACTCTAAGCCCGACAGAGCCGCTAATGTACTGGCTACGTTGGTCGCTTTTGAGTCGTTAACCCATTTAATTTCGTGTTTGTCAGCCACTACTTGGCAACGATGCGTTAAACCATTATAGGCTTTCAGGGCTTCAAGGCTTTTTCTGTAATCGATACCGACTTGTTTAAGCAGTGCTAGCGAGACTAACGCATTTGCCACATTGTGACGTCCAACCAATGTTAAATCTTGGGTAGAAAGTACAGGTCTACCGTTGTCCATTAGCCATTCGGTACCATCAACTGTCGCGACACCAAACTCTTGGTCGTCGAGCCCGAATGTTACTAATGACATGCTGTGGTCTGGATACGTCTCTTTATCGTCGCGGTTTACAATCGCATATTGAGCATTGTTAAAGATTCTTAGCTTGGCATCGCGGTAGTCGGCCATGCCTTGATAACGATCCATATGATCTTCAGACAGGTTCAGAAATGCTGCTGCTGCTAAGTTTAGGCTTGATGTTGTCTCTAACTGAAAACTTGAAAGCTCAAGAACATATAAATCAGCATTAAGCTCTAAAAGTTCTAAGGCAGGGATACCAATATTGCCACCCACACCGACATTCAAACCCGCAGCCTTTGCAAGTACACCAGTAAGGTCGGTCACGGTGCTCTTGCCATTAGAACCTGTTATTGCCACTACGGGTTTGTCTACCGCCCAGCCAAACAGTTCAATATCGCCAACAACCGGAGTTCCCGCTTGAATAACATCTTGTATTTCAGGGGTCGCTAAGGCGATACCTGGGTTAGCAACCACCAAATCAGCTTCCGCTAACCATTGGCTATTCCAACTACCAGAATGTAGTTCTACCGACTCAGGTAAAGATTCCTTTCCTGGTGGTAGCTCTCGAGTATCAATCACCTTCACATGAGTGTGAGGCTGATATTTTACGAGATGTTTAACGACAGAGAGCCCGGTAATACCGAGCCCCACAACCACTACATTTTGAATATTTTGCCAACGTTCCATTTAAACAAGATGCTCTTAATAGTTTTAAAGAGCCTCTATGACAGAGGCTCACATAGGATTAACGAACTTTCAGTGTCGCTAGGCCAACCAGTACTAATACCATTGAGATGATCCAGAAGCGCACGATTACGCGCGGCTCAGGCCAACCTTTAAGTTCATAGTGGTGATGAATCGGTGCCATGCGGAAAATACGCTGGCCACGCAATTTGTAAGAGCCTACCTGCAGGATTACTGACAGGGTCTCCATTACAAACACACCGCCCATGATAACCAGTACCAACTCTTGGCGAACCAACACAGCAATCACACCCAGAGCACCACCTAGTGCTAGAGAGCCAACATCGCCCATGAATACTTGTGCTGGGTAGGTGTTGAACCATAGGAAACCAAGTCCAGCACCAACTATGGCAGTACATACAACCACAAGCTCAGAAGTGTATGGGATGTATGGAATGTGTAGATATGCTGCGAAGTTAACGTTACCTGTCGCCCAAGCAATCACAGCAAAACCAGCAGCAACCATAACCGTTGGCATAATCGCCAAGCCATCTAGGCCGTCTGTTAGGTTCACCGCGTTACTGGTACCCACAATAACAAAATAAGTCAGTACGATGTACAATAAACCTAATTGTGGCATCACATCTTTAAAGAAAGGAACAACCAATTGGGTTGCCGCAGTATCGTGCCCGTGAGCATACAGCGCAAACGCCACAACCAGTGCAATAGCCGATTGCCAGAAGTATTTCCAACGCGCAATCAAGCCATCTGTGTTTTTACGAACCACTTTACGGTAGTCATCAACAAAGCCAACCGCACCGTAACCGCCAAGGACAACCAATACAGCCCAAACGTAAGGGTTAGAAAGATCAGCCCACATTAATACCGTAATAATGATGGCAGCTAGGATCATCACGCCACCCATGGTAGGTGTGCCACGTTTGCTAAAGTGAGATTCAGGGCCGTCGTTACGAACAACTTGGCCAATTTGTAGCATTTGCAGACGCTCGATTAAACGAGGTCCCATCCACAGCGACAGGCATAAAGCCGTCAAAATACTCGCGATTGCACGAAACGATAGGTATTCGAACAAACGGAAAAAAGAAAAGTGTGGCTGTAGTAGCTCTGCAAGCCAAATTATCATGAAAAGTTCTCCTTTAAAGCAGCGGCTATTTTACTCATTCCTGCACTATTAGCGCCTTTTACCAACAAGGTATGCGACGCGTTTTCTGGCAAGCTTAAGTGCTGCTCTATGTGCGCGAACATCGCTTGATGCGTTGCAAAGTGGGTACCATTACAGACCTCACTAATCACCTTGGTATCATCACCGTAAGTGAGTACATGCTCAAAAGCGAATGGGGCAGCATATTCACCGACTTGACGGTGAAGTGCAAGGCTTTCGTCGCCTAATTCAGCCATATTGCCTAAAATCAACCAACGTTGACCTTTGAAGCTCGACAGCAGTTTAGCTGCCGCTTTCATCGCAGGTACGCTGGCGTTGTAACTGTCATCTATCAGCTTGATATTCTGACTTAATTGTTGAACCTCAACTCGTCCTTTGACAGAGATAAGATTTGCTAAACCATTTTTCACTTCATCTAGCGTGGCGCCAAATTGGATGCTCAACGCCGCTGCTGCTAATGCATTCGCTACGTTATGTTGACCGATAATACCGAGCTCAACCGGCATAGCGCCTTGCGGAGTTTGCATCTCAAAGCAGGCTTCACCCTGCTCATTAATACCAATGTTCTTAGCAAAGTAATCTGCATTGCTGTCGCTTTCTGAAAATGTCAGTACCGTTTTATCGGCAAGTACTTCATTCCAAAAGTCACCACCGTTGCTATCTAAATTAACAATAGCAGCATCACCGGCAGCAAGCCCTTGAAAAATTTCACCTTTCGCTTTTTTAACACCATCAATTGAGCCAAAGCCCTCTAGATGCGCGGCTGCGACGTTATTAACTAAGGCCACCTGTGGTTTCACAAGTTGCGTAGTATAGGCGATTTCACCAATATGGTTCGCACCCAGTTCTATCACGGCATAGTCGTCATTTGGTTCACTGCGCAGTAAGGTTAGTGGTACTCCAATATCATTATTGAAGTTACCCGCCGTATACAGCACCTTGCCACGTTGTTGCAGAATGCTCGCCACCATCTCTTTGACGGTCGTTTTGCCACAGCTTCCTGTTATCGCCATGGTTGGCACGTCACATTGTTTGTGGATCCAAGCACTTAGCTGACCTAAAGCAAGTTTAGTGTCTTCAACAACAACTTGAGTAATATTTAGGTCAAGTTTTCGTTCGACTAACAACGCACTCGCATTTGCCTCAACCGCTTGATGACAAAAGTCATGCGCATCAAAGCGTTCTCCAACAAGAGCGACAAACAATGCGCCTTCTTCAACGGTGCGAGTGTCGGTAGAAACGGCATTAATTACGGCATTGTTTGAGTTACTAGACTCAATCAACTCACCGCTGACCGCAGAACAAATCTGTTCGAGTGATACATCAATCATTATGAAATACCTAAAAGTTGAAGCGCAGACTCTCGGTCTGAGTAATGTACCGTTTTGTCTTTCAATACTTGGTAATCCTCATGGCCTTTACCAGCCAAAAGAATAATGTCATTGCTGTCTGCCTGTTCAAGCGCGAACTTAACCGCTTGGTAGCGATCGTGTTCCACAAATGCAGATTCAGGTTTGCTTAAGCCTGACAGCATGTCTTGGACAATCAAGGCAGGAGCTTCGCTACGAGGGTTGTCATCTGAAATAATGATTTTATCGGCGAACTGCTCTGCGGTCGCTGCCATCATAGGGCGTTTACCAGTGTCACGGTCACCGCCGCAGCCAAAGATAGCCCACAGTTTTCCAGAACAATGAACACGCAATGCTGCTAATGCTTTTTCTAAAGCGTCTGGCGTATGCGCGTAATCGACAACCACTTTTGCTTTGCTCGGCACTTGGAACAGTTCCATGCGACCAATCACAGGTTGTAGCTGAGGCGCAGTGTCGACCAAGGTTTGCTTATCGATACCTAATGACAGCAAGGTCGTAAAGGCAACCAATACGTTTGATGCGTTGAACTGACCAATCAGTGGAACCGAAAGATCGCCTTGTCCCCAACTACCATCAAAAGAGAGCTTAATCCCAGTTTCTGCATAGGCAACGTCAGATGCCCATACCGACTGCTGGTAGCCCGTTAATGGAAGTAATGAAACAGCAATCGCACTCGATAAATCTGTCATCCAAGCTTTACCTACTTCGTCATCAACGTTTATGACAGCGTGATTGCATTTGTGCTCAGTAAACAGGCTCTTCTTAGCCAAAGCGTACTCTTCCATCGTGCCATGGTAATCAAGATGATCACGGCTCAAATTCGTGAATACACCTACTTCGAAGTCCAAGGCTTTAACTCGACCTTGCACCAAACCATGAGAAGATATTTCCATTGCTGTATAAACGGCGTTTTCTTCAGCCAACTCACTCAGTGTGCGTTGTATTTCGATGGCACTGCCTGTGGTATTCGCCGCCGTTTTAAGGTTACCTAGAAAACCGTTACCCGTGGTGCCCATTACTGCCGAACGTTGGCCGACTAAATCAAGCCACTGAGCAATCAATTGGGTGATGGTGGTTTTGCCATTGGTGCCGGTAACACCAATCAACTTAGTCGCTTGAGACGAGTAAACACGGCCGGCCAACTCAGATAACACCAAGTTAAGGTCTTTAATGTAAATGACCGGAACAGTACCCAACCACTCAATCAGACCATGGGGCTTTTCAGCATCGGCCTGTGCAATAACAGCATGAGCTCCCTGTGTGACCGCTCTGTCAATGAAACGACGGCCATCGACAGCATGTCCGACTACAGCAACAAAAATATCACCGTCCTTGATCGCACGGCTATCCAACTCCAACTGCTCAACAGCAATCGCATCTAGCTCAGAAGAACCGAAGTCTCCCCAAGGAGAAAGTAAAGATGACAGCGTGAGGCTATTACTCATATTGAATCCTGATTGGCTCTATTCTTGAAATTTGTTTTCATCAGCAGGGACATTAAGTATTTGCAGTGCACCCTTCATGATTTCAGAAAAAACGGGGGCTGCGACTGAACCGCCATAGTAAAGGTCACCTTGAGGCTCGTTAACCACAACAACCAGCGCCACTCTAGGGTCACTGACTGGGGCAAAGCCAGATGTAATAGCGATATATTCATCGCTGTACCCACCAGCTTCTGCTTTACGAGATGTACCTGTTTTTGCTGCTACTCGGTAACCCGGCACAGCAGCTCTCGTTGCCGTACCACCCTTTTGAGTTACCCCTTCTAGCATTTGCAGAACCAGCTCAGCGTTCTCACGCTTGATGATCTGCTTAGAGAAATCTTGGTCGTTACTTTTGATGATGTGAATTGGTTCATACATACCTTTGTTAGCTAACGTTGCGTAAGCATGAGCCAATTGAAGTGGCGTAACTGCTAATCCATAACCAAATGCCAAGGTAGCGATTTCAAACTTAGACCAGCGACGACGGTTCGGGAAAATACCCGCCGTTTCCCCCACCAGGTTCAATCCTGACATCTCACCTAAACCGACAGAGCTGTACATCCCAAGCAAGGCTTCAAGTGGCATATCAAGCGCTAACTTCGCTACACCGATATTACTCGATTTTTTGAGGATCAACGCTAAATCAGCTTTGCCGACTTTCGACGTATCACGTACGCGACTGCCACCAATCTGCATGATACCATTACCTGTATCAATGATGGTTTCCGCGTCTGCCGTCCCATTCTCCAGTGCCGCTAACACCACGAAAGGTTTTACTGTCGAACCAGGCTCCATGGCATCAGTGAGCACGCGGTTTCGCATCTTAAAGCTTTGTAAGTCAGAGCGGTTGTTCGGGTTGTAAGACGGTGCATTGACCATGGCTAACACTGCGCCCGTCTTGACATCGAGTAACACTGCAGAGCCCGAAGTCGCCTTATGATCGGCTACAGCTTGCTTGATCGCTCGATAAGCTATCGCTTGTAATCGTTGATCGATTGTGAGCTCGAGTGGCTTACCTTCTTCACGCTCTTCTAAAGCAATGTTTTCAACAACGCGTCCATAGCGGTCTTTACGAATCGTTCGCTTACCCGCCTCGCCCGTAAGCCATTTGTCGTAGCTGCGCTCAACACCTTCTAGGCCGTGCCCATCAATCCCGGTAACGCCGATAAGGTGCGCGCTGACTTCGCCTGCAGGGTAGTAACGTCGAGATTCAGCTTTCAGACCAATACCCACTAGCTTCAGATCGCGAATATATTTAGCCATCGCAGGGCTAACTTGTCTTTGCAGGTAAATAAATCGACGGGATTTGTTGCTAGAGATCTTGTCGATCATTGATTGTCGTTCTAACCCAAGCACATCAGCTAGCGCATACCAACGATCAATGTTGGCCATGCCGTTTTTGTCAAAAATCGTTTTTGGATCAGCCCATACCGCCTCAACAGGAACACTCACAGCAAGCGGCTCGCCATTGCGGTCTGAAATAATACCGCGAGCAGAAGGAATGGCCTTAACACGTACTGAACGAAGGTCGCCCTGACGAATTAAGTTATCTGGTTCAATAATTTGAATGTAAGCCACACGGCCAACCAGTGCGGCAAAGGCAAGAAACACGAAAGCAATAACGACGTTAAAACGCCATTTAATAAGAATTGGATCCGAATCCTTTTCGCTCTTCACACGCTCTTTCGTTGATTTCTTAACGGTTTTTGCGGGTGCTTTTTCCTTTTTACCGGTCATTTCAGTGTGATCACAACTTCTTTGTCAGAGTCTGGACGTTTCATGTCTAGCTCTCTTTTTGCCGATGCTTGAACGCGACTGTGTTCAGCCAGAGCCGTCTCTTCAAGCATTAAATTTCGCCACTCATCATCAAGCTGTTCTCGCTCCACCAATGCCATGTCTTTTTGAGTGATCGCCTGACGTGACATATGTGTCGTAAGAACGACCCCCATCGCACTTGCAAAGATACAGATAAGAAGCATCAATGGGATCTTACCCACGGAGATCAAATCAAAAAATATTATCTTGGCTAAGTTAGGTTTGGAGGTCTTCATTGACTATAGCTTTTCTGCGATTCGTAATACTGAGCTACGTGAACGAGTATTCTCATCCACTTCGCCTTTTGATGGTTTAATCGCTTTACCAACAGGCTTAAGATCAGCACTGCCTAGCGCTTTGATCTGCTCTTCTGTTAGTGGCAAGCCATGTGGTACTTGCGGGCCTTGGCTCTCTTTACGGATAAAGCGCTTCACCATGCGGTCTTCAAGTGAATGGAAGCTGATAACAGATAAACGACCTTCTGGAGCAAGAATACTTGCAGCACCTTTCAGTGCCGTGTCGATCTCTTCAAGCTCGCTGTTGATGTAGATACGGAATGCTTGGAAAGCACGTGTCGCTGGGTGCTTTTTCTCTTTAAAGCTTTTTGGTGCTACATCTGAGATAAGCTTAGCCAACTGGCCAGTGCGCGTTAGCGGTTCGTTCTCTTCATTCTCTTGATAAGCAATGATGCCTTTCGCGATACGGCGAGCGTGTTTGTCTTCACCAAACTCACGGATAACCCATGTGATGTCATCAAGGTCAGCTTCAACTAACCACTGAGATACAGGAATGCCAGTTGTTGGATCCATACGCATATCAAGCGGGCCGTCTTTCATGAAGCTAAAGCCACGCTCTGCGTCATCCAGCTGTGGTGAAGAAACACCTAAATCCAGTAATACGCCATCCACTTGACCGACTAAGTCGTAACGCTCTGCATATTCAGCCATACCTGAGAATGGGCCATGAATAATCGTAAAACGAGGGTCATCAATCTTTTGTGCTTCTGCAATCGCTTGTGGATCGCGGTCGATACTAAAGAGTCGTCCATTCTCGCCCAGTTTAGACAGGATTGTACGGCTGTGACCACCACGACCAAAAGTACCATCGATGTAGGTACCGTCAGGTTTGATCGCAAGTCCGTCAATAGATTCGTTAAGCAATACTGAAATATGTTTGAATGCTTCTGTCATAGTCTTCTCAGTGAGTGGATTGAGCCATTAGTTCGGCAATAATTTGTTCTATTAACGTTTTAGTGTACTGATTTCACGCTGTATCTCCACCATATTGTGTATAGGCTTTGGGAATTTTTGACCCAAGCTCATATCAGGGTGAAGGATTCTAAGGAAATCTAAATAATTTACGTCAATATAAAGCAAAAAACCCATCACTACCGTTAAGTAATGATGGGTTCTTTATATAGGTGGAGTTGACACATACGCCGGGTTCTGTTCCGCTTGCGCGGCGGTAACCATTCGTCTAGGCCTGCAATCGCTCACAGGCTCAAGCAATCTACCCGCCCCCATACGCGAGCAACGCAATGTGAGGGCCTATTTGATCTTGCTCCGGGTGGAGTTTACCTTGCTACGAACTGTTGCCAGTCGCACGGTGCGCTCTTACCGCACCCTTTCAGCCTTACCTGTGCCTCTTCCGAAGAAATGAGGCCATCGGCGGTCTTCTCTCTGCTGCACTTGTCGTGGGCTCGCGCCCCCCAGACGTTATCTGGCACCCTGCTCTATGGAGCCCGGACGTTCCTCCCCTCTGCCAGTCTCCCGAAGGACTTCAACGTCAGTTTCCCGAAGGACCTCAACGTCAGTCTCCCGAAGGACATCAGCAAAGCAGCGATTACCCGTTCAACTCCGAGGGCGGATTGTATAGAGATTAGAGTGCAGTGTCTAGCGAGATCACAAATATGCTGCAAACCGCTAAGTAAACGCATGAATTTCACACAATCCAGACAAAAAAAGAGGAATGAAGGGACTACCCTCATTCCTCACAAGCTTTGAAATAGCGCTCTGGCAACTTATACACTGAGCCGCTATTTACCTATTCAGCGTTAACCATCTAGGTGCTCAAGGCCCCACTTGTATAACGCGTTCTTTTTCAGGTTGTAGATTTCTGCAGTCATTGCCGCCGCTTTTTTAAGGGGTAACTCTTTTGTTAGAATACCCAGCGTGCGAGTCGCTTCGTCTGGCAACTCAGTGCTCGCTTCTTCACGGTGACCATGAATCAGTAACACCATCTCACCGCGCTTACGGTTCGAATCCTCTTCAATCCACTCAATAAGCTCACCCAGTGGCAATCCTTGAATGGTTTCGAATGTCTTAGTCAGCTCACGCGCCAACACAACTTCGCGGTCTGGGCCTAAGATCTCAAGCATGTCTTGTAGAGAATCTGAGATGCGATGTGGTGATTCGTAGAAGATACACGTGCGTTCTGCTTTCGCGATCTCTAAGAACTTATCTTTACGACCTTTGCTCTTTGGCGGTAAAAAGCCTTCAAAGCTGAAACGATCAGACGGTAAACCAGACGCACTCAACGCCGTAATCACAGCACAAGCACCAGGAAGTGGCACAACTCTCACACCCGCTTGACGACATTGTGATACAAGATGGTAACCTGGGTCACTGATTAAAGGTGTACCCGCATCAGAGACTAATGCGATAGACTGACCTTCTAATAACCTTTCGACTAGAACTTGCGCTTTAGTTTGTTCATTATGATCATGTAAAGCGAACGTTCTGGTTGATATATTGAAGTGAGCAAGCAGCTTACCCGTGTGGCGTGTGTCTTCGGCTGCAATAACATCGACACTTGATAAAATTTCAATTGCTCTTTGAGTGATATCTCCCAAATTTCCGATTGGGGTTGGCACAATGTAGAGAGTTGGGCTCTCTGTGAGCAAGGTTTTGTTATCTGTCATTTGTTTACCATCACTTCAACGATTAATATAGATACAAATTTATACGGAATTTAAAGAACTCATGGCAACGATGAACCATAAGAGACTCAGTGTACCACGCTTACTAACTCCAATTGCATTAGCAATTACATTGGCGGCTTGTTCTTCAGGTCCTCAAGCACCAACGAGCGTTGATATTACACTAGATCCAGCGCAATCAACTGAAAGTTACATGATGCAGGCGGATAGTAGTAAAGGAAGTCTACAAAACGACTGGTTAATCATGGCGCTTAAGGCTTCTGTGCAAGCTGGAAAAACCGATCAAGCAACTCTGCTGATCAAACGCTTAGCCAAACAAAAGCTGAGCGAAACGCAACAAGCGGAATGGCAATTAGCTCGTGCTCAACTGTTGGTGAATAACTCGCAACCGGAGCAAGCTTATAGCCAACTGAACTTTCAGCCTTGGTGGAAAATTCCGAACGAGCAGTGGAAAGATTATCACGAGCTACGCGCGAACATTTCTGAAATGCAAAACGAGTATTTTGAAGCAAGCCGTGAGTTAGTTCTTTATTCAGAGTATCTAGACGCTGACGACGAGCTCCAACAACAAGCTGCTGACCGTATTTGGCAAAACCTAAATAGCTACTCTCAATATGAGATTCTAGAGCTTAAGACGTCGCCTACAGAAGACGTTCTTGCAGGTTGGTTACAACTGGCGATTTACATGAAGACGCTGAATTCAAATCTTCCAAACCTACAGGAAACCCTGTCTGATTGGCTAGCAGAGAATCCTCAGCACCCAGCAGCGACATATACACCTCAGGCGATCACTGACATCTTGGCGCTAGAGATCAGCAAGCCAACTAGCACTGCACTATTACTCCCTCTAACCGGTAAGTACGGCAAGCAGGCACAACTTGTGCGTGACGGTTTCATCTTTGCGATGATGAATGACAAAGAGCGTGAAGAAGATGCAACGCTGACGGTAATGGATACCAACGTGCAAAATGCCGCTGAGATTAAAGCGACACTCGAAGAGAACAACGTTGATTTCATCGTTGGCCCGCTGATTAAGAGCAACATCACTAAGCTTCAGCAAGCGCAGAAAAACCACGAGAACTCGATTCCAGCTTTAGCTTTGAACATTCCAACGCAACTAGAACCAGATACCAACATTTGTTATCTCGCTCTATCGCCAGAGCAAGAAGTCGCTCAGGCAGCGAAGCACCTATTTGCTCAAGGCTACAAGTACCCGCTTATCCTTGCGCCAAGAGGGCGTTTAGGTGAGCGTGTTGAGCAAGCATTTAAAGAAGAGTGGAAAAAATACAGCAGCAACGATGTTGCTATCAGCTTGTTCTCTGACAAACGCCAACTGCAACGTAATGTGAATCAGGTATTCGGCTTGCAAGAGAGCCAACAGCGTATCGCTCAAATGGACGGGTTACTTAACCTAGACCTAGAAACAGAGCCACGCAGCCGTCGTGATATCGATTCTGTCTACATTGTGGCTAAGAACTCAGAGCTAACGCTAATCAAACCCTTCATTGAAGTGGCAATTAACCCTGATGCTAGCCAACCCGCTCTTTTCTCAAACTCACGCAGCAACAGCGGTGATAAGCAGTATGAAGACCTAACCGGTGTATTCTACAGCGATATCCCACTATTGGTTGAAAACAAAAACGAGCTTAATAAAGAGCTAAACGACCTATGGCCAGCACATTCAAATGGCCAAAAACGTCTGCAAGCATTGGGAATGGATGCATACTACCTAATGGATGCACTACCACAGATGAAAGCCGTGCAGGGATATAGTATTCCAGGTGAAACGGGGGTGTTAACCATCGATAACAACTGTGTGGTCCAACGTGAAATCAGCTGGGCAGAGCATGGGGCTTTTTAGCCGAAAGTTCCGATCCAAACCAACTATCACCCACAAACAAGTGGGTGATAAATACGAGGCCGTGGCAAAATCTTATCTGATTAACCACGGTTTATCGTTAATAGAAGAAAACTTCATAGCAAAATGTGGCGAGATTGATCTTATAATGCGCCATAACAATACGGTTGTGTTTGCTGAGGTAAAATACCGCAAGCAAACCCGCTACGGACATGCCGCTGAAATGGTGACTGCCAAGAAGTCACAGAAGCTGCTCAAAACAGCCAATGTTTGGCTTATGCAGCAAGGCTTGTCGGTGCACTCTACAGATTTCAGGTTTGATATCGTTGCCATTGAAGGGCCGAATGACAATATCGACTGGATTCAAAACGCGATTACCCAAGGATAAACATGCTAGACAGCATTAAAGAAAGTTTTACAGAAAGTATTCAAATCCAAATTGCGGCTGCAGAAGCTCTGCCTGACGCAATCACGCATGCCGCTCAAGCAATGGTTGCGACCTTGCTTAACGGAAACAAAATTCTTTGTTGTGGTAATGGTGGTTCGGCGTCGAATGCTCAGCAATTTGTATCGTGTCTACTCAACAGATTTGAGACAGAGCGCCCTAGCCTTCCAGCGATGGCACTCACTGCAGACAACACTACGCTAACGGCAGTAGCTAACGATTACCACTATGAAGAGATCTTCTCTAAGCAGGTACGTGCGTTTGGTCAAACTGGCGATATTCTGTTGGCTATCTCTACTAGCGGTAATAGCAAAAACATCATCAAAGCAATGGAAGCCGCAGTAACTCGCGACATGACAATCATCGCCTTTACAGGCAAAGATGGGGGTGAAATGGCAGGCTTGCTTGGTGAACACGATGTAGAAATTCGTATCCCTTCACACCGTACAGCGCGCATTCATGAAGTACACATGGTGACACTACACTGCCTATGTGACCTAATCGATCAAGTACTCTTCCCTGCTCACGAAGAGTGATATACGGAGCATCACAATGAAATCATTAACCTCTATGATGCTGTTTAAGCTGATTAGTGTTTCGCTACTTACACTATCCCTATCTGGTTGTGCTGGCATTTTCATTGCTGGTGCAGCAACCACAGCAAACCTAGTCACAGATACGCGAACGACCAAAGAGATTTGGAACGATAACAATATCGAATTTGAAGTTGCAGCTATCACCAATAAACAACCATACCGTGGTAGCGTGCGTGTCACCGCAAGCTCTTACCGCGGCTCTGTAGTGTTAATGGGCCAAGCAACGACAGACGCTGAACGTCGTGCTTTTGAAAGCCAAGCCAAGGAAGTAACAGGCGTCGAAAGTATACATAACCAGATTCGAGTCAAAGAGCCTTTGTCAGTTAGCGCGATTAGCAAAGACAGCTGGATTACCACTAAAGTGAAATCAGCTCTGCTTGCGAATGCTGAGCTTAACGGCATCAAAGTAAAAGTGATTACTGAGGATTCAGAAGTATTCCTGCTTGGACTCGTCACTCGAGAGCATGCTGATATCGCGACAGAAGTTGCGCGTAACATCTCAGGTGTAAAACAGGTCATTCGAGCGTTTGAATATGGCGAAGAAGAGACGGCCGTTAACTAGCCTTAAGCCAGTCAATTAAATGCCATTTAGCAGACAAGAAAAAGCAGCGACGAATCGCTGCTTTTTTATTTGAGTCGTTTTAACTAACGTTATTTGATAACACGAAGGCTTGGGCGACCTTTCACTGGACGAGGTGGCTCAGGATCTGAGTCAGGCTCTTCAGCATCTACGTCTGCCGTTGCTACGCTCAAAGATGGACCTTTTTCTGGTTCTTCAAAAGGAGTTTCTTCAATCCCTTCTTCAAACGATTCCATGTAAGCCTCTTCAGGTTCAAACATAGTACCAGCACCATTCTCACGAGCGTAAATCGCTTGTACAGCATAAAGTGGAACAATCACAGAGTGTGGGCGACCACTAAAGCGAGCACTAAACGTCACAGCTTCGTTACCCAATTCAAGTTGTCCAACCGCACGAGGCGCGATGTTCAGAATGATCTGACCATCTTGGACAAACTCTTCTGGAACTCGCACACCTGGTAGTGTTGCTTCAACAACAAGGTGTGGAGTTAGTTCGTTATCAACCAGCCATTCATAAAATGCACGAAGCATATATGGTCGGCGTGGAGTCATATTTGAAATATCCATAACGCTTAGCGAACGAGTCGCATCTCACGCTCAGCTTCAGTTAGAGAAGCTAGGAATGAATCACGTTCAAATACGCGGTTCATGTAAATCTTAAGCTCTTTAGAACCAGGACCAATTAGTTCAATACCAAGCTCAGGTAAACGCCATAATAGCGGAGCTAGGTAACAATCAATTAGGCTAAACTCTTCGCTCATGAAGTATTCATACTCAGCGAAGATAGGAGCAAGAGTCAGTAGGTCGTTACGCAATTTAACGCGGGCTGCTTCAGATTCTTCAGCGTTGCCTTTAACGATCTTCTCTGCAACTGAATACCAGTTACGCTCAATGCGGTACATCATTAGACGGCTATTACCACGAGCAACCGGGTATACAGGCATCAATGGTGGATGAGGAAAACGCTCATCTAGGTATTCCATGATGATCTTTGAGTCATATAGAGCAAGCTCACGATCAACAAGAGTAGGTACTGATTTGTACGGGTTCAGTTCAACAAGTTCTGCTGGTAGATTTTTTTCATCAACCAACTCAACTTCAACACTTACGCCTTTTTCAGCAAGAACAATGCGCACCTGATGGCTATACATATCAGAAGCACTTGAGAAAAGAGTCATTACAGAACGTTTATTGGCAGCTACAGCCATGGAGCCCTCCAGTACACTTTAAATAAAAACAATGGAGGCCTAAAGCCTCCATTGAACATTAACATAATTTGGGAATTAGCACGGTATTATAGCACAATTAGTGCACATCACGCCAATACTCTTTCTTCAGCAAAATCACGATGATAGTGAAGATTACTAAGAAGGCCATTACCCACCAACCCATAGCATGACGCTCAAGTTGAACTGGGTCGCCCGAGTAAACCAAAAAGTTAACAAGGTCACGAACCGCTTCGTCGTATTCACCGGCACTTAATTCGCCAGAACCGTCAGTTTCAGTACCAACAACAACCGTCACTTCCTCGCCATCTACCATATGCGTATCGTAGATTGGTGTTGGGATACCTTGCAGTTCTTCAAGAACGTGCGGCATACCTACACTTGGGAAAACAATGTTGTTCACGCCAAACGGACGAGACGGATCTTCATAGAATGTACGAAGGTACGTGTATAGCCAATCTGCGCCACGAACACGAGCCACCAAAGTTAGGTCAGGTGGCGGAGCACCAAACCAACTTGCCGCTTGCTCAGAAGGCATAGCGTTAACCATCAAGCTACCAATTTTCGCCTCTGGGTCGAAAATCAGGTTTTCCTTCATTAGATCAACAGGGATCTCTAAATCATTCGCAACACGTTCATAGCGCTGGTACTGCGTTGAGTGACAAGCGAAACAGTAGTTCATGAACATCTTAGCGCCATTTTGCAATGAAGCTTTGTCTGTTAAGTCATTGTTCGCTTTGTCTAATGGTACGTTTGCACCAGCTGCCATCGCCAATGACGGCAACATAGCAAATAAAATTACAATCCACTTTTTCATTTGAATGTCACCCTTTCTGGTAATGGTTTCGTCGCTTCATTTTTACTGTAGAACCACAGTAGAACGAAGAACATGAAATAACCTAAGCTAAAGATTTGAGCCAGTAACGTGTATGTTGGCGTTGCTGGAAGCGCACCAAGTACACCAAGCGCAATAAAGCTTATTGTGAATTGGATGATGTTAATCAAATGCAGTTTGCTACGGTAACGGTAAGAGCGCACTTTACAGCGGTCGAACCATGGTAGTAGGAATAGCACAACAATAGATGCACCCATTGCGACTACACCTAGCAGCTTATCAGGAACAGCACGAAGTACAGCGTAGAACGGCGTGAAATACCAAACTGGAGCAATGTGCTCTGGTGTTTTCAGCGGGTTCGCAGCTTCAAAGTTAGGCGGCTCAAGGAAGTATCCACCCATTTCTGGGTTAAAGAACAGCACGTAACAGAACAAGAATAGGAAACCAGCAACGCCTACCATATCTTTCACTGTCCCGTATGGGTGGAAAGGAATAGAGTCAATGATGTCGTATTTCTTAGTGTAATCCTTGTGGAATGGGAACTGAGTTTTGTAGTCGTCGCCCATTGTGCCTTTAGGAAGTTTCGTCTCGATACCGTCTGGGTTGTTCGAACCCACTTCGTGCAGTGCTAGTACGTGAAGTACGATAAGCAGCAGAAGTACGATTGGTAGCGCGATAACGTGTAGTGCGAAGAAACGGTTCAGCGTTGCACCAGAGATGATGTAGTCACCACGGATCCAAAGCGTTAGGTCATCACCAATAACAGGGATCGCACCAAACAGAGAAATGATTACCTGAGCACCCCAGTAAGACATTTGACCCCATGGTAGTAGGTAACCCATGAAAGCCTCAGCCATAAGCACTAAGAAGATCAACATACCGAAGATCCAAAGTAGCTCACGAGGTTTTTGGTAAGAACCGTAAATTAGACCACGGAACATATGCAGATAGATAACAACGAAGAATGCCGAAGCACCTGTTGAGTGCATGTAACGCAGTAGCCAGCCGTATTCCACATCACGCATAATGTATTCAACAGAAGCAAATGCACCGTCACCAGACGGTACGTAGTTCATTGTTAACCAAATACCCGTAAGGATTTGGTTAACCAGTACCAACATAGCTAAAGAACCGAAAAGGTACCAAAAGTTAAAGTTCTTAGGCATTGGGTATTCAGACAAGTGCTTTTTATAAGCATTCATCGCGGGTATACGTTTCTCTACCCAGTCTAGTAGTCCTTGCATTATGCATCTCCCTCGTCAATACCGATAAGGATCTTGGTGTCACTTAAATACATATGCTTTGGCACAACAAGGTTTAACGGTGCAGGTACGCCTTGGAATACTCGACCTGCCATATCAAACTTCGAACCATGACAAGGACAGAAGAAACCAGACTTAACGCCCTGAACTTGTTCTGCAAAAGAATCTGGCAGGTAAGTTGGAGAACAACCTAAGTGCGTACAGAAACCAACAGCAACGAAGAATTCCGGCTTAATTGAACGGAACTCGTTCTGCGCGTATTCTGGTTGTTGTTCAGCTTCAGATTGAGGGTCACGAAGTTGACCACCGATAGCTTTTAGGTTTTCTAGTACCGACTCAGCACGGCGTACAACCCATACAGGTTTACCTTGCCACTCGACACGAACCATTTGTCCCGGTTCTAACTTACTGACTTCCACTTCCACCGGCGCGCCCGCAGCTTTCGCCTTGGCACTCGGATTCCATGATTTAATAAAAGGCACGGCTACAGCAGCTGCTCCTAAACCACCAACAACGGCTGTTGTTGCGGTTAAGAAACGCCTGCGACCGTTATTTAAAGGCGCGTTGCTCATCCAAACATTCTCCCATTTGCTCCTTATGGATTGAAATAATTCCGATTAAAGAGCATGGCTAACAAAATATGTATTTAGTTCTATTTATTGACGGCAAATGATAAATAAAACCCTACTTTTTGACAAGATAAAGCTACCTTTTTGTAACAATCATGAGGCAAAGCGCACATTGGGTTACAAAAGCTTTCAAAATATAAGAATTTGGGAATAAAACGAGGGAGAGGAAGCGTTTAGAGTGGGTATAAAAACAAAAAGCCCGGCATATAGCCGAGCTTTGAACCACAATTCCAGTAATAAAACTGGGAGCGTGTACTTTTTCGTAAAGAAAAATTAACGCTTAGAGAATTGAGGTTTACGACGTGCTTTACGTAGACCAACTTTCTTACGTTCAACGCAACGAGCGTCACGAGTAACGTAGCCAGCTGCACGTAGAGCAGGACGTAGAGTTTCATCGTACTCCATAAGAGCGCGAGTGATACCGTGGCGGATTGCGCCAGCTTGACCAGAAATACCACCACCAGAAACAGTGATGTAAAGGTCAAGTTTCTCAGTTAGTTCAACTAGCTCAAGAGGTTGCTTAACAACCATACGAGAAGTTGGACGACCGAAGTAAACATCAAGGCTACGCTTGTTGATTACGATCTCACCAGAGCCTGGTTTGATGAAAACACGAGCTGCTGAGCTTTTGCGACGACCAGTGCCGTAGTATTGATTCTCTGCCATTTTCATAATCCCCTTAGATGTCTAGTACTTGTGGCTGTTGAGCAACATGGTTGTGCTCAGTACCAGCGTACACTTTAAGCTTACGGTACATCGCGCGGCCTAGAGGACCACGTGGAAGCATACCTTTAACTGCTAGTTCTAGAACCATTTCTGGTTTCTTAGCAATTAGCTTTTCAAAAGTGATAGTTTTAAGACCACCTGGGAACTCAGAGTGACGGTAGTAAACCTTACCCTTAGCTTTGTTACCAGTTACAGCAACTTTCTCAGCGTTAACAACGATGATGTAATCACCAGTGTCTACGTGAGGAGTGTATTCTGCTTTGTGCTTGCCGCGTAGGCGAGAAGCGATTTCACTTGCTAGACGGCCAAGAGTTTTGCCTTCAGCGTCTACAACATACCAGTCGCGTTTTACAGTTTCTGGTTTAGCAACGAAAGTTTTCATGCTAATAATTACCTATTTAAAAAATTTACACTTAAGGAATACTCGCGTATTCCCACTGTCTAAGAGTTACCATTCATCACCCCTTCGAGTGTTGGAAAACTCTTGGCATAACGTGATTTTACTCATCGCTAGAGGCCCGCAGTAACGGTAGGTCGCAGGATTATAGAGAAGAGCGAAGAAAAAATCACCTCTTTTTGAACAAAATCACGATTTTTTTAATTCTATTTCTTATTCGAGATAATCAGAGCTAACTTAAGTGTTCTTTTGCCAAATATTCATGGCTCTGCATTTCGATTAAACGCGACTGACAACGTTTAAATTCAAACTCTAGCTGCCCATGGGTATACAATTTTTCTAGCTCAACTTCCGCTGAAATAATCAATTTCACATTACGTTCGTAGAACTCATCCACCAACGCGATAAAACGTCTCGCTGCGTCATCTGAAGTCGCGCCCATTTGCAATACATCAGCCAACAGAACGGTATGGTAAACACGTGAGAGCTCAATGTAGTCATTCTGGCTACGAGCCGACTGACAAAGCTGAGCGAAAGTACCATGCAGCACACCATCACTCGCTTCGACTACATCTAATTGACGGTGGTTAACCTCAATCTGCTTCAGCTTCTCTTTATCTTCACCGACTAATTGTGCGTAATATTTTTCTAGGTTGATATTCGCTTGGCTATCCAATGGGTAATGATAAATTTCAGCCTGCTCTAGGGTACGTAGGCGATAATCAATACCGCTATCAACATTAAGAATGTGGCAGTTGTCTTGAATGAGCTTAATGGCCGGTAAGAAACGCGCTCTCTGTAACCCGTTACGATATAGATCCGCAGGGGGAATATTAGAGGTCGCGACCAAAATAACGTTTCGAGCGAATAACTCTTGGAACAAGGTTCCTAAGATCATCGCATCGGTGATGTCTGAAACAAAGAATTCGTCGAAACAGATAATGTCCGCTTCTTCCTTCAACTTGTCTGCGACTAAAGGCAGTGGATCACTCACATTACCTAACGCCTTTAGCTCATCATGAACTCGATACATAAAGCGGTGAAAATGAACGCGCATTTTTTTAGTGGTCGGTAAGGCATCGTAGAACGTATCCATTAGATACGTTTTTCCTCGCCCTACGCCCCCCCAGAAATAGAGACCTTTTGGTGGTTGTGGTAGCTCTGGCTTTTTGCCCAGTAATTTCTGGAGTCGAGTCAGTTGAGGAATAGGCGTATTCATGTAATTTTGGAATTGATGAAAAAGTTCATCTAAAGATTTAACGGCTTGCTCTTGTGCAGGATCTCTTTGAAATCCATGTTCTTTTATATCTTGTTCGTATTTTTTAATGGGATTCATGACGACATTTCCACAATGAAAGCAATATCAGACAGCAACTAAGATGAGCCCAAACAGTACGAGAAATAACGTAACGTGGTGAATAATGCAGCATCAAACTGCTAACTAGCGCACACGCATTTCTCTTTATACTGCGGCTATCTCATAGTACCATGGAGCCGTATCACGTGTAACTAAGCAGTAACAAACATGTTAAAAAACAATAATAAGGAGCTGTTATGCCTTGGATGTATGCCGTTGCCGGTTTACTAGTCGGAGTTATTTTAGGGGTCGCTATTTCTCGTCTCATGACACCTGAATACAAAAAACAAAAGAACGTACAGAAAGAATTAGATAGCGCAAAGTTTGCCCTTGAACAGCAGCGACAAGAGCTGGCTGATCACTTTGCGAAATCAGCAGAAATGTTGGACACCTTAGGTAAGGACTACACAAAACTGTACCAACACATGGAAAAAACAAGCTCAGAGCTGATTCCTAACCTGCCAGAGCAAGACAACCCGTTTGTGAAAACAGCCGCCGCTCATTCGGACAAATCACAAGATAAGCCGTCAATTAAAGAAGCGACACTTGAGGAGCAACCGAAAGATTACGCTAATGGTGCAACCGGTTTATTTAAAGAACAGAAGAAAGAAATCATTGATGCTCCTGATGTAGTGACAGCAAAAGCATCGTAAACATTTAACACTTCTTGAACTTTACAAAGGTTTTTGAGTCATAACTTTCACTCAGGTCATTTGAAACTTCTCATACTTATTATACGTATAAGAGGGTTGAGACCTTAACTAGAGAGGAGTTTATGATGAAAAAACCTTTGCTTGCTTTATCAGTACTGACTTTAAGCTTAAGTTCAATCATCACCCCCATTCAAGCAACGGCCGCACTGCCATTAAGTGTGGGTAATGAGCAATTGCCAAGCCTCGCTCCTATGCTTGAACAAGTGACCCCCGCTGTGGTTAGTATTGCCGTAGAAGGCAAACAGGTACAACGTCAGCAAATCCCTGAACAATTTCAATTCTTTTTTGGTCCAGAACAAACACGAGAGCGTCCATTTCGCGGGCTAGGCTCTGGTGTCATCATTGATGCTAAAAAGGGCCACATTGTGACCAATTACCATGTCATCAATGGCGCGGACGATATAAAAGTAAAACTGCATGATGGTCGAGAGTACGATGCTGAGCTTATCGGCGGCGACCAGATGTCTGATATCGCACTGCTAAAATTAGAGAAGGCTAAGAACCTTACCCAAATAAAAGTCGCGGACTCAGACAAACTAAGAGTTGGTGATTTTAGTGTCGCGATCGGTAACCCATTCGGACTCGGTCAAACAGTGACATCCGGTATTGTTTCTGCGCTCGGCCGTAGTGGCCTGAATCTAGAGAACTTTGAAAACTTCATTCAGACCGATGCAGCAATCAACAGCGGTAACTCTGGTGGTGCGCTAGTGAACCTCAACGGTGAACTGATTGGTATCAACACTGCCATTCTTGGCCCTAACGGAGGCAATGTCGGTATCGGCTTTGCAATTCCATCCAATATGATGACAAACCTGACAGAACAAATCCTCGATTTCGGTGAAGTAAAACGCGGCATGCTAGGTGTTCAAGGTGGAGAAGTCACCTCTGAATTAGCTGAAGCCCTCGGTTATGAATCAAGCAAAGGGGCTTTTGTTAGCCAAATTGTACCTGATAGTGCCGCAGACAAAGCAGGTCTGAAAGCGGGCGATATTATTGTCTCTATCAACGGTAAGCGCATTGATACCTTTAGCGAGCTAAGAGCTAAAGTGGCAACTCTAGGTGCGGGTAAGCAGATTGAGCTCGGTGTGGTTCGCGATGGAAAGAGTAAAACCTTTGATGTAACCCTTGGTGAATCGACCAATAGTAAGACACAAGCTGAAAAACTCCATGAAGGGCTTGCTGGTGCTGAACTCACCAACACAACAGACAACGACTCAGCAACAGGCGTGAAAGTGTCAAGTGTGGCTCAAGGCTCACCAGCAGAGGCTTATCAACTTCTCAAAGACGACATCATTATTGGCGTCAATCGCCAAACCGTTAAGAACCTTGCTGAATTTAGAAAGATACTTGAGAAACAACCGGGCGTATTGGCGCTAAATATCCAACGCGGCGACAGGACTATCTACCTCGTTATTCGATAGTCATACGTCAGCGTAATAACAGAGAGGCTCGGTAAGTTTGCTTTAAACTTACTCAGTCTCCCTTTTCTTTAGATCAATCAAAATGCTATGCTTCACAAGTAACTCAAACAGGTCACCCGTGTGCGGAGGCTCAATACCTTACTTGTCGAAGAGGGAAACATGCTGTCCTTTCTATTTCGTTCTATTTCCCTTGGACTCGTTTCAGCGGCGCTTATTCTTCTCGCATTCCCGAGCTTAAGACCAGCGATTGTTGCTGACGTCACTAGCCCTAAAGTTGATAATATTGGCTCTCTTCAGATTTCATTTAACCAAGCAGTTCGCCGCGCGGCACCCGCTGTGGTTAACATTTATAGCCGCAAATACGCTGAAAGTGATCGTAACAAACTGCTCACTCAAGGTTTGGGCTCTGGGGTGATTGTTAGCGAGAAAGGCTACATCATTACCAACTTCCATGTTGTGGCTCAAGCAGACCAAATAGTTGTGGCGCTTCAAGATGGCCGAGTAGCAGCTGCGCAACTTGTCGGTTCAGACAAGCGCACCGATATCGCGATACTTAGAGTCAGCGGTGACAACCTACCGGTGATCCCACTCAACCCTAATTACAAAGCCAATGTCGGTGATGTAGTACTGGCTATCGGTAACCCATATAACCTAGGTCAAACAACAACCTTTGGTATCATCTCTGCAACCGGCCGCTCTTCGATCAGTGCCGATGGTCATCAAGCCTTTATTCAGACCGACGCGGCAATCAATGAAGGTAATTCAGGTGGCGCGTTGGTTAACTCGCAAGGTGAGCTAGTCGGTATCAATACCGCTTCTTTCCAACAAGCTACCGACATGGAAACCTATGGGATCTCATTTGCTATCCCCTATCCACTTGCGAATAAAATCATGGAGAAGATCATCGCCGATGGCCGTGTAATTCGTGGTTATATCGGTATCGATGGGCAAGACATCAACTCTGTCACCTCACGCATGTTGGGTACTAAGAATATAGGTGGGATTGTTGTGTTAGGTATCGATCCAAATGGCCCTGCAGCGGATGCCGGTTTTGAAGCTCAAGACATTATTGTCAGCATCAACAATAACCAGGTAAATGGTCGTCAGAGTGTGATGGATACTGTTACTGATTTGCGTCCAGGTACCGTGATTGATGTAGGCATCTTACGCCAAGGTGAAAACAAAACCCTCAAAGTAACGATTGCTGAAGATACTCGCCTGTAGAGTAAACTCTGTAAGCAGTGATTCAAGCTGCCAATACACAAATACAAAAAACCCAGCTCACAGGCTGGGTTTTCTTTTATCTAAAGATTGTATCAGGTATCTCTACGATTCACTTGGCTCTTCGATATCGATGCGAGTCACTCGCTGTAAACCTCTTGGTAGTAGGCCACCACGGCGACCACGTTCACCACGGAAGTTTTCAAGATCTGCTGGTTTCAAGCCAAGTTTCCGTTTACCTGCATAGATAGTCAGCGTCGCATTCTCTGGGATAGCCATCAAGTGCGAGACAAACTCTTCACGCTCTTTTGCTTTCGCAGAAGGGATATTGATGATCTTGTTGCCTTTACCCTTGCTCAACTGAGGTAGGTCTTTAATAGGGAACAACAACATACGGCCTTGGTTAGTAATCGCCAGAATCTGGTTACTGTCCAAGTCAGCAATAGGGCTTGGCATCATCACCTCAGAAGCTTGTGGCAAGTTAACCAACGCTTTACCGCTCTTGTTCTTAGACAGCAGATCGCTACCCTTACAAACAAAGCCATAACCAGCATCAGAACCGACTAACCATAATTGCTCATTCTCTCCCATCACCACTTGGCGAATAGAAGTACCAGGGCTGACGTTCAAGCGGCCTGTAATTGGCTCACCTTGGCTACGTGCCGACGGTAATGAATGAGATTCAAGGGAGTAGCTTCGGCCATCACTGCCGAGGAACACCGCTTGCTGGTTACTCTTACCCTTAGCACTCGCTAAGAATTTATCACCTGATTTGTAGTTCAAGCCTTCAGCATCAACCTCATGCCCTTTAGCATGACGAATCCAACCTTTCTCAGACAACACAACCGTAATTGGTTCGCTTGGTACTAAGTCGCGCTCTGTTAGCGCTTTCGCTTCAGCACGCTCAATCAGAGGTGAACGACGATCATCACCGTATTTATCCGCATCTGCTTGGATTTCTTTCTTGATCAGCGTATTCAAGCGACGCTCTGAACCGAGTAGCTTTTCAAGCTTTTCACGTTCAGCTTCAAGCTCTTCTTGTTCCGCTCGGATTTTAAACTCTTCTAACTTAGCTAAGTTGCGAAGTTTAATATCAAGAATCGCATTGGCTTGAATTTCAGAAATATTGAAACGGCTCATCAATACAGGACATGGTTCGTCTTCTGTACGAATGATCTCAATCACTTCATCGATATTAAGATAAGCAGCAAGCAAGCCTTCTAAGATGTGCAAACGTGCCAATACTTTATCTAAACGATACTGCAAACGACGACGAACTGTTGTGCGACGGAACTCAATCCACTCTTTCAGGATCTGAACTAAGCCTTTAACTTGAGGACGGTTATCTAAACCAATCATGTTCAAGTTAACGCGGAAGTTTTTCTCTAGATCCGTCGACGCGAACAGGTGACTCATCAATTGATCACAGTCGATACGATTTGAACGAGGAACGACAACGATACGCGTTGGGTTCTCATGATCAGATTCATCACGCAAGTCGTCAACCATTGGCAGCTTCTTAGCGCGCATCTGGTTCGCGATTTGCTCAAGTAACTTCGCACCTGACACTTGATGAGGTAAAGCCGTGATAACAATATCAGAGCCTTCCTTGTGCCAAACCGCGCGCATCTTGATGCTGCCACGTCCAGTACGGTAGATCTTTTCGATGTCCGATTTCGGAGAGATAATCTCAGCTTCTGTCGGATAATCTGGACCTTGAATGAAACTCATCACATCTGAAAGCTCAGACTTAGGCGTATCAATTAGGTGAATGGCTGCATTAGCGACTTCACGCACGTTGTGTGGTGGAATATCGGTCGCCATACCTACCGCGATACCAGTGATACCGTTAAGTAGGATATGAGGCAGACGAGCAGGCAACATTTGAGGCTCTTTCATCGTGCCATCAAAGTTTGGTTGCCAGTCAACAGTGCCTTGACCTAGTTCACCTAGAAGAACCTCAGCAAACTTAGATAATTTCGCTTCGGTATAACGCATCGCAGCGAACGATTTCGGGTCATCCGGAGCACCCCAGTTACCTTGACCATCGACCAATGGGTAACGGTAAGAGAAAGGCTGCGCCATCAATACCATCGCTTCGTAACAAGCAGAGTCACCGTGTGGGTGATACTTACCTAATACGTCACCAACGGTACGTGCTGATTTTTTGTATTTCGATGCAGCCGATAAGCCTAGCTCAGACATCGCGTAGATAATACGACGCTGTACTGGCTTCAAGCCATCACCGATATACGGCAATGCACGATCCATGATCACGTACATTGAGTAATTTAAGTAGGCATCTTCGGTGAACTTGCGCATTGGCAGCTGTTCAACGCCATCATATGTAATTTCGTTAGACATCCATTATACCTCGGCCATATCACCGTTAGTCTGTAGCCATGTACGGCGATCATCTGCACGTTTCTTACCAAGCAGCATGTCCATCATCTCGTTGGTCGCTTCGCTGTCATCAATCGTTAACTGCACAAGGCGACGAGTGTTTGGATCCATGGTGGTTTCACGCAACTGAAGTGGGTTCATTTCACCCAGACCTTTGAATCGTTGCACGTTGATCTTGGCTTTCTTCTGCGATAGTCGCTCAAGCACACCGTCTTTCTCTGCGTCATCAAGTGCGTAGAACACTTCTTTACCGCAATCGATACGATACAGAGGAGGCATTGCCACATAGATATGACCCGCTTCAACTAATGCATGGAAATGGCGAGTAAACAAAGCACATAGCAGTGTCGCGATATGAAGACCATCCGAGTCCGCATCGGCAAGAATACAGATTTTACCGTAACGCAGGCCTGATAAATCATCGTTGTCCGGGTCGATACCCAGAGCCACCGAGATGTCGTGCACTTCTTGCGAAGCCAATACTTGGTCTGCTGACACTTCCCATGTATTTAAAATCTTACCGCGAAGTGGCATCACCGCTTGGAACTCACGGTCACGTGCTTGTTTAGCGGAACCACCCGCCGAGTCCCCTTCCACGAAGAAGATTTCGGTACGGCTTAAGTCTTGAACTGAACAGTCCGTTAGCTTACCTGGCAAAGCTGGACCTGAAGCGATTTTCTTACGCACAACCTTTTTGCTTGCGCGCATACGGCGGTGGGCATTCGCAATACAAGCTTCTGCTAACTGCTCTGCCAGTTGTGGTTTTTCGTTCAACCACAAGCTAAATGCATCTTTAACCACACCAGAAACAAACGCAGCGGTTTGACGCGAAGACAAGCGCTCTTTTGTTTGACCAGCAAACTGCGGATCTTGCATCTTCACCGATAATACGTAAGAACAACGGTCAAAGATGTCATCACCCGTTAGCTTAACGCCGCGTGGTAACAAGTTACGGAATTCACAGAACTCACGCATTGCATCAAGCAGACCTTGGCGAAGACCGTTTACGTGTGTACCACCTTGTTTAGTCGGTACTAAGTTCACGTAACTCTCGGTAATCATATCACCGCCTTCTGGCTGCCAGATGATCGCCCAGTTCGCCATTTCTGTTTCAGCTACGAATTCGCCAACATACGGTTCTTCAGGCAGTAAGGTGTAACCTTTCACGCCTTCGGCAAGGTAGTCTTTTAGACCATCTTCATAGAACCATTTATGCTCTTCGCCACCGACTTTGTCGATAAAGGTAATTTCTAAACCTGGGCAAAGCACTGCTTTTGCACGTAGGTTGTTAATCAGACGCAGTGTCGAAAATTTAGGGCTATCGAAATACTTAGGATCAGGCCAAAAATGTACAGATGTACCACTGTTACGATGGCCACAAGTGCCCGTTACAGTCAGTTCTGTTACAGCATGACCACCTTCAAGTGCGATCTCATGAACCTGACCTTCTCGGCGTACGGTCACTTCAACACGTTTTGACAGTGCGTTTACAACCGAGATACCTACACCGTGCAGACCACCTGAGAACTTGTAGTTGTTGTTCGAGAATTTACCGCCAGAGTGGAGCTTAGTTAAAATCAGCTCAACACCTGAGATCCCTTTTTCAGGGTGAATATCGACAGGCATACCACGGCCGTCATCGGTAACTTCTAACGATTGGTCTGCATGAAGCACAACTTTGATCTTCTTAGCGTGTCCCGCTAGTGCTTCATCGACCGAGTTATCAATGACTTCTTGGGCAAGGTGGTTAGGTCTTTCTGTCTCGGTATACATTCCCGGGCGGTGTCGCACAGGATCGAGACCTTCAAGTACCTCGAGGTCTTTTGCATTATATTGTTCAGTCATAATACGGAGTTTACTCAAAAAGTTTGCGTCAGTTCGCTGGCTCCAGTTTCACTAAAGCAGAATCATTACTATGAACCGTCATAGTAGAGCGAACGAGCGAAGTATTGGGGAATATAGTCTGGAAGCTGAGTAATGATGTCAAGCTAGTTCAAAAACTAAGACATCAAACTATGATATTTCACCATTGATAGATGAAATAACAGGCAAACAAGAGAAAATCACTTAGTTGGTGGAACAGATTAGATATTTAGAAAGGTGATGATTTGTTGTGGGTAGCGTTCAAAATCAACAAAGCTATGATCCCCCCCCTCTTCTACTGTCTGTGTTGCACCTTGGTACTTCTCTACCGCTTGTCGGTAATCCAGAACTTCATCTTCCGTTTGCTGAAGTAACCAGAAATCACTCGGCTTAGTGATAACCGGAACCTCTAACGCCTTCAGTTCATCGATATGCTTTGTTTCCAGTACATATCGCTCATCAGTGTATGGGTTTACTTGTTCACCTAAATAGTCAGCAAGAAGCTCAAATGGCTTTACTGCTGGGTTTACAACCACAGCTTTAAAACCATAGTGACTATTCAGCCATGTTGAAAGATAGCCACCCAATGAGCTACCCACCAACGCTATCTGATATTGCTCTTTATATTGCTCCACCAACTGCTGTAAATGCAGAGCTGCTTGCTGAGGAAAGCTCGGCAGTTGAGGGGTAACGACTTTAATATCAGAGCGATACTTAGCACAATAATCTGCCATCACGTTCGCTTTATGAGAACGTGATGAACTGTTGAAACCGTGAATATAGAGGAGCAGTGATGGCTTAGTGGTTTGCAGTTCAGAACCAGACATTAATAGACTCCTACATCAATAATCAACAGCATTAATAACCAGCCGCTTCAAAATCAGGCAAGAACTGCCCATCAGGCAAACGACGAACTTTCGTGCTGACCGTTCCGTCTTGATGCAGTTCAATCTCTCTCCAGCCCGGAGACAAAGTGTCTACCGCGAAGTCATCTGAGTTAGGTTTGAATTGCACACAAGTCGACGGTGTTGCCATGACTTGTACACCATGATGATCTCGGTTCATATCTTGATGAACGTGGCCACACAGTACCGCTTTAACATTGGTGTGCTGTTGAACCACATCCCAAAATTGGTCTGCGTCTTTTAGGTTATGTTGATCCAACCATGCACTGCCAACCAATAACGGGTGGTGGTGCAATAGAACCAATGTATTACGTTCAGGGAATTCCGTCAGCTTTTGTTCTAACAGATCAAGCTGTTGATCGCTGAGGCGACCATGAGGCACACCCACCACTTGCGAATCCAGCATCACCATCTGCCAGCTATCGCCTAGCAAGACATGCTCAACGCACTGTATTTGGGTTGATGGTAAAACACTGCCCATATTAGGCTTAAAGTCATGGTTTCCTGGCAGCCAATAACATGGCTTTTCCAAAGGCTGAATCCCTGACTCAAATTTCTGGTACGACTCTGCACTGTGATCTTGAGAGATATCACCGGTTGCTAAAATCGCTTGATAGTCAAAGCCCTGGCTAACAATGCCACCGACTACAGCACGAAAGCTATCTTGAGTGTTGATGCTTAATAAGCTGCCATTGCTCGGCGCAAATAAATGCGTGTCCGTTAGCTGCACAAGCTTAATAGTGCTCTCATCAAATTTTGAAGTGTGTGATAATTCCAAAATAACAAATCCAGATACGTTACTGTTTAGACTTTAAAAGTGTTGTTCAATAAGCTCAATTAAAAGGCAATTGGAGTTCGGCTGATACCCGTTTTTAAACAAAACGTTAACCATTCCCCAAGAAATTTATTCAATTGAAATTTCTCGTCCTTTTGCAGAAGCTTAGTGTTGGGATAGTCATATTTAGCTTTGACTCGTGAAAAATCCCCGCTAGCGCACACTTCTGCAACTCGAGCATCGTGATATAGCCTGACAGACATTTTTGGCAAAGGAAACACTGGCATCGCGTCACTCTGACATATGTCTATTAAAGTGGTGTATTTTGTGACCTCATTCACTGTCAATTGATACACCATATTAACGGCTTGGTAACAGCGAACGTCACCAACCTCATGCCCAACCGGTAACAAAGCGTTAAGCTTGGCATAGTTAGTCTCGTAAACTCGCATCAACTCAGCAAGATCAACATGATACGGTTTTTTGACCGCTATATTTGGCATGACGTTAATCTATCCACTCTGACTGTAATTCTTGGTAGTTCAATTGTAGCCACTGTAGCGCAATGATTGTGGCGCCATTTTCAAACACACCATCTGTTACCAACTGATAAGCGGCCTCGCGAGTCATCACTTGTACCCTAATGTCTTCACCTTCGTAATCCAATCCATGCACCCCTTTAGCTGTCGTTGCATCAACACAGCCAACAAAGACGTCGAGCTTTTCCGAGCAACCGCCAGATGAAGGGTAATACGAAGTAATAGGTAATACAGATCCGACTTCGACTCCAGCTTCTTCCATCGCTTCACGACGGGCAACATCTTGTGGTGACTCGTCAGTATCGATAATCCCGGCAACAATCTCATATTGCCATGGGTTTTCATGCTCTAGAGCACCGACACGGATCTGTTCGACGATCACAACTTCATCACGAACAGGATCATAAGGTAGCAAAGCGGCAGCATGACCACGCTCAAACATTTCACGTTCTATTGGTTGGCTCCAGCCCCCCTCAAACAATCTATGTTTAAATGTGTACTTAACCATTTTAAAAAAACCACGAAACAGCGTCTCTTTTGAGACTATTTCCACATCTTGCGGAGTAAACTCATGTCGTTGATTGTCAGACTGTTGCATTTGGCACCTCACTAAGTGATCTTTATAGTTTACTCATTGTCCGAGTTAACTACCAAGGATAAGGTTCAACTTTTTATACAAAACTTATAATTAAAGTTAAGTTTTAAAAAATAAATATTGCACAAGTGGACAGTTAATTGTAAAAAAGTGCAAAGTTTCGAGTAAATTACCACCAAACTGGGTTAAACTCTTTTAAAGAAAAATTCTATTAAAGGCAGGAATAGGAAAATGAAAAAACTGCTTCCACTATTTATCAGTGCAGCAATTGGCAGCCTGAGTTCATCAGCTTTTGCTGATACGCTAGCTGAAGTTTACGACCAAGCAAAACAGAACGATCCACAACTTCTTCGTTCAGCAGCGCAGCGCGATGCCGCTTTTGAAGCAGTAACGTCAAGCCGTAGTGATTTGCTACCACAAATTAACCTAACAGCGAACTACGACATTAACCGTGGTGACAGAGATACTTCAGGTCAAGGTAGCTCAAGTATCGATAACAACACTTGGGGAGCAGCTATCGGCTTCACTCAAGAGCTTTATCAACGTTCTTCATGGATCACGCTCGATACAGCAGAAAAAAGTGCTCGTCAGGCTGATTCAGCATACGCGGCAGAGCAACAAGCTTTGATCCTGCGTGTAGCAACCGCATACTTCGAAGTACTTCGATCTCAAGATAACCTAGAATTTGTTCGTGCCGAAAAAGCAGCAGTTGCTCGTCAACTAGAACAAACAAAACAACGTTTTGAAGTAGGTCTTTCAGCAATCACCGATGTACATGATGCACAAGCTCAGTACGATGGCGTTTTGGCAGACGAAGTCTTAGCAGAAAACACTCTGATTAATAACTATGAAGGTCTACGTGAGATCACAGGTCAAGAACACTCTAACCTAAGCATCCTAGATACTGACCGTTTCTCTGCAAGCAAATCTTCCGAGTCGGCTGTTGCACTTGTTGAACAGGCTGAGCAGAAGAACCTTAGCCTACTTGCAGCGCGTATCTCTCAAGACGTAGCAAAAGATAACATCTCACTAGCAAGCTCTGGTCACTTACCAAGCCTGACATTAGATGGTAGCTACTCTCTTGCAGATCAATCAAACAGCTCTCAAGATTATGACCAAGACAACCTAAACCTAGGCTTGAACTTAGTTGTACCTCTATACACAGGTGGCAACACTACTTCTTTGACTCGACAGGCTGAATACAACTACGTTGCGGCAAGTGAAGACTTAGAAGCAACCTACCGAAGCGTTGTAAAAGACGTACGTGCATTCAACAACAACATCACAGCTTCAATCGGTGCTCTACGCGCTTACGAACAGTCTGTAGTTTCTGCTCAGTCTGCTTTAGAAGCAACTGAAGCCGGCTTTGATGTAGGCACTCGTACTATCGTTGACGTATTAGATTCGACTCGTCGTCTATACGACGCGAACAAGAACCTTTCAGATGCTCGTTACAACTACATCCTAAGTGTACTTCAGCTTCGTCAAGCGGTTGGTACTCTAAGCGAACAAGATATTGTTGATGTAAACGCAGGTCTAAAAGTCGCAAGTAAGTAATTCTAAATTACACTAGCTACAGCTACAAAAATGCCGCTCATTGAGCGGCATTTTTATTATCTATTCAAAGCGAGATTTACTGCCTAGCTAAAAGCTTAGCACCAAAAGACTAGAAACTAGCCTCGACCACCCTTAATCGCTTTAATAATTTCAGTCGTAGAGCAGCCATCTTCAAAGTTAAGTACTTTCACTTCACCGCCAGCTGCAATTACTTCCGCACCACCAGCAATATCTTCAGGTTTGTAGTCACCACCTTTCACAAGAATGCTTGGTAAAACCTCAGAGATCAACCGTTGAGGTGTGTCTTCAGAAAACGGCACAACCCAATCAACTGCACCTAAGCCAGCCAATACCGCCATACGGCGATCGGTTGGGTTCACAGGGCGACCAGGGCCTTTCAAGCGCTTAACAGACTCGTCAGTATTAACGGCAACGATCAAGCGGTCACCTAGCTCAGCTGCGTGGTTCATGTAAGAAACATGGCCGGCATGCAGAATATCAAAGCAGCCATTGGTCATAACGACCTTCTCACCTTTCGCCCGAGCACGTTTCACTGCTTCAACCAGTGCCGCTTCCGAGATCACACCATAATCTGTGTCTTGGCTGCCGTGAATCGCTTCCGCTAACTCAATCGTAGACAGTGTAGATGTACCAAGCTTACCAACTACCACGCCAGCAGCCGCATTCGCTAATGCACACGATTCATCAAGTGGTTTCCCCGCAGCAACAGAAGCCGCCAGAACTGAGATAACCGTATCTCCAGCACCCGTCACGTCGTACACTTCTTTCGCTTGAGTCGGTAAATGGAATGGTGCCTGACCTTTACGTAGTAACGTCATACCGTTCTCACTGCGAGTCACCAATAAAGCTTCAAAGTCATACTTCTCGATCAAGGCAATACCCTTCTCGATAAGATCTTCTTCTGACTTAACTTTACCTGTAACTAGCTCAAACTCTGCCATATTTGGTGTAAGTAATGTCGCACCACGGTAGCGCTCTAAATCCGCGCCTTTTGGATCGATGAATACTGGAACATTTGATGCGCGTGCTTTTTGAATGAAGCTCTGTACATGCTCTAATGCACCCTTCGCATAATCTGACAAGATAACCGAGCGGACATTTGGCAGTGCTTGCTCCATGCGAGACAGAATAAGCTCTGGATTGGTGTTTTCAAATTTGTCTTCAAAATCAAGACGAATCAACTGCTGACCACGGCTCATAACTCGTAGTTTTGTGATGGTTGGATAGTCTTCTAACTCAACAAAATCACACTTAACCTTCAGCGCACCCAAAGTGTTTTTCAACACCTCGGCTGGCTCATCTTTACCTGTTAAACCAACAACATGAGCATGACCGCCAAGCGAGGCAATATTCATTGCTACGTTAGCAGCACCACCAGGGCGCTCCTCGTTATTTTCTACTTTTACCACAGGCACTGGCGCTTCTGGTGAAATACGGCCAGTTGGACCATACCAGTAACGATCAAGCATGACGTCACCGACAATAAGAACACCTGATTGGCTGTAGTCAGGTAGAATTGGTTTCATTGTTGAGCTCCAAAAATCGAATCTGGCTAGAGTCTAGCACACTGATTACAGTGGCTAAACCTTAGAAAAATGAGTAAAGCCTACCTCGATAGGCACTGTGACAGCTAAGCGAAAGACAAGCTACGCTTCCATCCACTGCTTCCATGCTTGAACAACATGTTCTCTTTCCATTTCAAACTTTTCAATCGCCACATCCGCATCAAGATTGAGTAGATTACGGTGGTGGATTTCATCTCTTAACGTTGTATAAGCATGGGTTAATGCCACCCCTTGTTGCTCGTCCATAATCCCTTGTGACAACAGGCTTTCAAAGATTCTGACATTGTCACACCAACGAGTAAGCTTTGGCTTCTCATTACTGTATCGAAGGACTAAATATTGCGCCAAGAATTCAATATCGGTAATGCCACCAGCATCCTGCTTTAGCATGAATCGATCGGCTTTTTTACCGCCAAGGTGATCACGCATTTTTTCTCGCATATCCACCACAGCTTTTTTCAACGTTGCTTCATCACGTGGCAAACACAACACCTCATGACGTGTTTTGTTGAATGCGGAAGCCAATTGCTCATCACCGTAGATCATACGAGCTCGAGTCAGTGCTTGATGCTCCCATGTCCATGCATCCTTGTGTTGATACTCATCAAAGGCATCGGTTGGACTCACCAACAGGCCAGATGCACCAGAAGGGCGTAAACGAGTGTCAACTTCATACAGAATGCCGGAAGCGGTTCTAGTCGAGAAAATATGAATAATACGCTGCGCTAATCTTAAGTAGAATTGGCGTCCATCGATCTCTTTCTTACCATCAGTATAGATATGTACCGGGCAGTCATGCATAAACACAATATCGAGATCGGAATTATAACCAAGCTCCCAACCGCCCACTTTGCCATAACCGACAACAGCAAAACCACGACCTTCACGATCTTTAAGATGTGTCGGCTCACCAAACTTTGCTGACACCTGTAACCAAGCCTGGTTAACTCCGGCTTCAACAATGGCTTCCGCTAAGTAGGTCAAATGATCACTAACCTTCATGACAGGTAGAGCACCCGCAATATCCGCAGCTGCGATCCTCAAAATACAAGTCTGCTTAAACTGACGCAGACCTTCCATCTGTTGCTCCATATCGTCTTCAGGAATACGAGCAAGATAATCGCGTAATTCTGTCTTGTAAGACTCGAGCGGCACTGGATTATAGAGCTGCTGAGGATCGATAAGTTCATCTAACAGAATTGGGTAACGTCCAAGCTGTTCTGAGATCATCGGGCTCGCGGTACACAAGCGAACAAGTTGAGTCAATGCAGCAGGGTGCTCATCGAGCAACTCTAGATAAGTGGTACGTGTGACGATTTTATGCAGTAGATGCAATACACGTGATAAGCCAAACTCAGCGTCTTTAGCGGTATACAAGGCCTGAAAGACTTTCGGCATCAGTCGATTAAGAACTTCACGTCCACGCGGGCCAAGAGTTTTCTTAGCGATATCCGCTTTAAATTGAATGATAGTTTTCGCCGCTTCTGGTGGGTTGGCGATAGCAACATCATGCTCCAATACATGCTCGATAACATCCGGCTTATGGGCCATATCCCACAACTCGCTGAAGTGACTCGCGATTGGGTTAGCATCTTCTTCATCAACCCCAATCAGCTCTTCGAACACACTATGTACATTGGTCATATGGGCGCGAGTTGCAGTAATCAAACTCTCCCAATCAGTGAATTGCATTGCGACAGCGAGTTGCAACTGTTCGAATTCACCATCAGGTAAGGTTTGAGTTTGCTTATCAGCCATCGCTTGTAATAGGTTCTCAAGACGACGCAGAAACAGGTAAGCCTCGCGTAAATGCCTTACCTCTTGGGACTCTAGCAGATGAAGAGACTCAATCGCACTTAACGTTTCCAATAGACCTCTACCACGAAGGCTAGGTTCACGCCCACCACGAATCAATTGGAAAACTTGCGCAATAAACTCCACTTCACGAATACCACCAGAGCCAAGTTTGATGTTATTTGAGAGGCCACGACGGCGAACTTCACTGCTGATCATCGACTTCATACGACGCAAAGATTGAATCGCACTGAAATCAATATAACGACGGAAAACAAACGGGCGTAACATTTGGCGAAGCTCTTGATACTCAGGATACATTTCGCTGCCCATCACTCGCGCTTTGACCATCGCGTAGCGTTCCCAATCACGACCTTGTTCTTGGTAATAATCTTCAAGTGCCGCATAGCTCATCACAAGTGGACCACTCTCACCAAATGGACGTAAACGCATGTCGACTCGATAACAGAATCCATCAAAGGTTTGCTGGTCAAGTGCCTTGATAATACGTTGCCCCAAGCGTGTGAAAAATTGTGCGTTGGCGATACTGCGTCTTGCACCCTGGGTTTCGCCATTCTCAGGATAGGTAAAAATCAGGTCAATATCAGAAGAGAAATTGAGCTCACCACCCCCTAGCTTGCCCATACCAATGATCAGCATCGGTTGTGCTTCACCTTGTTCATTACAAGGTGTACCCCACTCTTTACAACAAATATCGTACTGCCATTGATAGGTCTCGAAGATCATCGCCTCAGCCAACATCGATAGGTGGTTTAGGCTCTGCTCTAGCTCCCATGAGCCCATAAAATCACGCCAAGCAATATAGGTCATTTCTCGATTGCGAAATTGACGCAGCACGCGCTGACCGCTCATTTCATCGGTGCAGCCAGAAAGTAATTCAGCCAGTCGTTCTCGGTACCCTTCAGCACGTTCTTCGCATGCCAACATATTAGGTAAATCACCACATAAAACCGTATCACGCTGCAAGCAATCACTAATAAAACAGCTTAAACCGAGTACACGTTTAAGATCCTCAGTCAGTGGCTCAGGCCAAGTATTGATGGCTTCACTTTGATGCTCTAATAATTGCTCAAAAGCAGACTGTGAGTGAGTGACGATTTGAGAAGGCAATGGCATGTTTCTTCCTTGTATAAGCTGCGCGCTGAACAATCGGTTTATCGATTCAGTTCTTCAATAACGAGTTTTCATAACTAAAGATAAGTTATACCAAAGTTACGCCAATAAAAAACGCCCACATTAGCAATGTGGGCGTTTTATCGATTAACTTATCTGGTTGAGCTTACAACCTAGAAAAAGTCTCTGGGAATAAGCCTTTACGGATGAAGATTAGGTGCTAAGGACTAAACCTTAAATTGCTTAATCTTACCGTCGAGTTCTTGCGCGTTGCTCTCCATAAGCTGAGAGGTCTCTAACAGCTCACCAACAACCACAACTGAAGCTTCGACAAGTTCACGAACATTGGTCAGGTTGACACTCATCTCTTCTGCAACGCTGCTCTGTTGACCTGCAGCTGTCGCGATTTGGAAGTTCATGTCATTGATTTGGTTAACTTGGCTTACGATACCATCAAGCTCTGTGCCAGCATTAGTCACCAAATCAACGCCTTCAGCCGCTTCAACAACACTCTTCTCCATCAGCTCTACCGCAGAATTAGCACTGCTTTGTAGGTGACTGATCATGTCCTGAATCTCTACCGTCGCTTGTTGAGTACGCTGCGCAAGGTTACGAACCTCATCGGCAACAACCGCAAAGCCTCGACCCGCTTCACCTGCACGCGCCGCTTCGATCGCAGCGTTCAATGCTAAAAGGTTTGTCTGTTCTGAAATGCCTTGGATAGTACCAACCACACTACCAATTGAGTCAACGCGCTCTTCAACTTGGTTTACCGCTGCTGCAGATGCTGCGATATCTGAAGATAACTCACTCATCTTAGAAACTGAGCCTTGAACGAACTTCTGACCGGTCAATGCTTGGCCTGATGCCTGTTCCGTCAATGAAGAAGCGCTTTGTGCATGCTCGGCTACAGTTTGCACCGTAGAGGTCATCTCGCTCATTGCTGTCGCAAGCTGATCGATCTCATTGAACTCTTCTTGAGCTGACTCTTTGGTTTCAGACATGCTGATGGTCATCACTTCCGTCAGAGCAAACAGTTCATCAGAAGAGGCCACCTGAGTTTTGATCATGTCGTTCAGTTGGACACGAGTTTTTTCAAGTTCACGTGCCACATCGCCGTATTCATCTTTACAATCCATTTGAATCGGCACTGATAGGTTCTTATCGGCCATAGTTTTAATTGCGTCATTAAGGTATTGAGTCTGACGCAGCATAACGCGAGCCGCAGCTAATAGAAGAATCACAAACACAATGATCATCAAGGCTGTTTGCCAAGCCACTTGAACTAGGTAAGTCTCGTAATGCTGTTGTGCGACTTGCGCATTGTTGGTTACAGCAAGCAATGAATCGTAAAACGTACTTGCGTCCCAAAGCTGCTTCGAAATGATCAAGATAGTGCTGAATATCATCAGCATAATCATTTTCGGAACGAGACGAACGTCAGAGATTATCCTTTCCCACGGCTTGAATGACAGTTTAGTCATTGTCAGTTCTCCATTAATTCTTATATATTGATGGCTTCTATATCCGCGAGGTGGCTATGTCAGTCAAAGTTCGCGATTTATTTTGAGCCTCGTATGAATGTTGAATAATACCAAAGACGCCACTAAGCCGATGAGCTTATTGTCACTGATTCTCTCTTTCTTAGCGTTATTTGTGATCTCAGGCTTATTGTTCGTACCGATCGATAAAGAATCGAAACAAGTCCTTATCGGCCTCGATTTTATAATCTGTAGTGTTTTTCTTTTTCAGCTCACTATTGATCTATTCAGATCACAAAACAAAAAAGAATATATAAAAGTACACTGGATCGATTTCTTGGCAAGCATCCCAATGATCGAGCCTCTTCGTTTCGCTCGCATTTTTCAGATCCTGCGTGTCATTCTTGTTCTTCGTTCGGGTAAACGCGTTCTCAGAGAGCTATTTCGCAACCGCAAAGAAACCACCCTCGCCTCGATTATATTGCTGCTGGTCATTCTCCTAACCATAGGAGCCGGAACAATACTGCTGTTAGAGCACAAAGACCCCAACGCCAACATTACCACTGGACAAGATGCTTTGTGGTGGGCTTTCGTTACCATCAGTACCGTAGGATATGGCGATCATTATCCAGTCACGAGTTCAGGAAAATTAGTCGCTTCTCTGGTAATCATTTGCGGTGTGGGTGTGTTTGGTATGATTTCAGGCTTGATCACTTCTTTGATTACCTCCCCAACTCACCTTGAGAATCAACGCGCTGAAAGCAAAGAGAAGCATCTTGAGAAGATCATTGAGCAACAACAGAAAATCCTCGAACGACTAGAGAAGCTCGAACAACAAATAAAAAAATAGGGCCGAAGCCCTATTTTCAAATTCATACTTATATTGATACAGGTGTTGAATTTAGTCTTGCCAATATGGCTCAACCTCAACACTGATTTGGCGTGTCTGTTCCATCGCATGCAAAATGGACACTTCTTGACGAGCCAACCAACGCTCTAGCTGAACCTTCTCGTCACCTTCCAACTTCTCAGTTAACGGCTCTAATGTTTTCAGTGCCAGCAAGTCATCAATGCCTTGCACCATATCGGCCCATGGCAAACGGAAGCTGTTGCGCTCATCGTCGTCATACAAACTCGCAAAACCGACGCCAGAGTATAGATTACGCATCAAACGGTATTGCTGATCGATATACGCTTGGCTGGTCATCACTCGCTCTGGAGGGAAAGCTTCCATCAAGTCAGCCCATGTACGATCGAGTTGCTGCACCGAAAACCATTCGATACCACGCCCCATTTGTTCACGCGCTTTCTCATCTAAGAAAGGTTGCCAGCCACGAGATAAGATCCAGCGGCTCAGATCTAACAATAAACCAGTGTAACGAGCAGAGCTCAACAAGGTAAGCAGCTCTTCACGATCGGGAAGTTGCTCTTGCATCTCTTTAAGCTCAGCAACCAAGAACTTGCGCGCATCGAGTTTACGTAGCACATGGCCTTTATCTTCCAACAAGTCTTCGAAGTGATCATAGCTTTTCAGCCAATCGAGCTCTTGCTCAAGCCACTTGAGCTCTTGGCGTAAAATAGCACTTGCACGTCTTGGGACAATACCACCATAGATAGTGAAGGTTTGACGAATAAAGCTGAGCGAGTGGCTGATCTCATGCAGTGCTTCAATAGATTGGCGCTCGGTGAAGATCTGCTCATGATAGTGCCAATGAGCGAGAGCGTGCTCTAAAGATTGAATGAAACACGATTCAACGGTATCACTTTTATCAGTATCAACTAAAGTCAAAGGAGTAACTTCATCTCCTTGATAACCTTGAGCAAGGCGGTAACCCTTAGCTGCTTTACTTAGGTTACCCAAACGCATGCCACCTTGCTCGCAGAATTGACGAGACAATGTAAATAGCGCATCCGTTTGACCGGATTTAAGCTCCAATTCGACTTCGCAAATCGGTTCTTGCAGGTCGCCTGATTCAACGAAGCCCTGGTCGAATGCGACCTCGACTTGGCTACCATCAGGCATACCAATCAACCACTGCTCACGCGTGAAGTTGGTAGAGAATAGAGGAGTCAGCTCAGCTTGCAACGTTTCGATGTCTTTACCTGCTGGCCAGATGTCCTCTGGGTGCAGGGCTAACTTAGGTTCGTTGCTGTCGTGTTCTGCATTGTATTCAGGCCTTTGATGTAGGCCAGCAACCACACGACCAGCCGTCTTTACGGTTTGTACAAATACGTCATCAAAGCGTCGAATGCGTAAGCCAGTATCGTGCTTACGTAGCCAGTTGTCAGCGGTGTCAAAGTAGATGTTACCTAGCTCACGACAACTGTGCTGAAGTACTTTAGTTTCAGCAATTTTATTGCGTAAAGTCTCTGAAAATTCAGGAGAAACAAAAAACTTCAGTTCTATCTCGGTTTCCATAGTTATACCTTTCTGTGAAGATAGGGACAGGATATTGCCAATTTGAAAAGTCGGCAAGTCAGAAATATCGCCCTTATGATGATCTAAAACAGTTTTAATGAGAGATTGATTAGGTTAACATGCGCGACTTTGTAGCCATCGCTTAACATTTCACCATGAATATGGTGTATGTTGTTTTAAGGTTATTATTTATTAGGTTGGATGACCATGCCAGTAAATACAATTATGGGGTTATTTGCAAAGTCCCCAATTAAACCTTTGCAGCGTCACGTAGTATGCGTGAACGAATGTTGTTCTCACCTAGTTAATTTCTTTGAAGTTTCTTCAAAAGGTGACTGGGAAAAAGCATCAGAAATTCGAGCTCAAATTTCTCACCTTGAGAAAGAAGCTGACGTACTAAAACGTGAAATTCGCCTTAAACTTCCTCGTGGTTTGTTTATGCCAGTTGATCGCACCGATATGTTGGAGCTATTAACGCAACAAGACAAACTCGCAAACCTAGCGAAAGACATTGCTGGCCGTGTATATGGTCGTCAACTTGTCATTCCTGCTCCTATGCAAGAAAACTTCATCGCTTACGTTAAACGTTGTCTAGATGCAGCGAACCAAGCACAAAACGTAATCAATGAATTAGACGAATTACTTGAGACTGGCTTTAAAGGCCGTGAAGTAACACTCGTTGCCGAAATGATTCATCAATTAGATGTAATTGAAGATGACACGGATGCGATGCAGATCGAACTACGCCAACAACTAATGGCGATTGAAGGCGACCTGAATCCAGTTGATATCATGTTCTTATACAAAATTCTTGAATGGGTTGGTGGTATTGCAGATCAAGCACAGCGTGTTGGCGCTCGTCTTGAAGTAATGCTTTCTCGATCTTAAATCATACGTTAACCATATAACGAAGAGCATTTTTTGAACAAACCACTTATGCGCTGAGTATTTCTCTCGCTGAGCGGTTTTTTGCGTCTAAATTTGTTCCGCTTGTTATCAAACAACTAGGTATTACGATGGATATCCTTGCTAACTACGGCACTGTCCTGATTATTGTTGCAGCAGCTTTCGGTTTCTTGATGGCTATTGGTATTGGTGCAAATGACGTTGCGAACGCAATGGGCACTTCAGTAGGCTCTAAAGCTCTAACCGTTAAACAAGCGATCATTATCGCAATGATCTTTGAATTCGCAGGTGCTTACCTTGCGGGCGGCGAAGTAACAGACACGATCCGTAAAGGTGTTATCGAAACGTCTCTATTCGCTCATCAACCTGATGTACTTGTGTACGGCATGATGTCAGCACTTCTTGCTGCTGGTACATGGCTACTTCTCGCTTCTTACATGGGCTGGCCTGTTTCTACGACTCACTCAATCATCGGTGCAATCATCGGTTTTGCTTGTATTTCTGTAGGTACTGAAGCGGTAGACTGGAACAGTGTTCAAGGTATTGTGGGCAGTTGGATTATCACACCCGTTATTTCCGGCTTCTTCGCTTACGTGATATTTGTAAGTGCTCAACGACTGATTTTTGATACAGAGAACCCGCTATTCAACGCGAAGCGCTTTGTACCGGTGTACATGTTCATTACAACAATGGTAATTGCACTTGTAACCATCAAGAAAGGTCTTAAGCACGTTGGTCTTCACCTAAGCAACACTGAAGCATGGGTTTGGGCTGCTGGCGTTTCTGCACTTGTTATGATCGGCGGTTACCTATACATCCAGAAGAAATTTGCTAATCGTGAAGAAGACCACGGCTTTGCCGGTGTTGAAGGCATCTTCTCGGTACTAATGGTTATCACAGCGTGTGCGATGGCATTTGCACACGGTTCAAACGACGTTGCGAACGCGATTGGTCCACTGTCTGCTGTTGTATCAACCGTTGAACACATGGGTGAAATCACAGGTAAGAGTACTATCGCATGGTGGATTCTTCCTCTAGGTGGTTTCGGTATCGTTGTTGGTCTTGCAACAATGGGTCATAAAGTAATGGCAACCGTTGGTACTGGTATTACAGAATTAACACCAAGCCGTGGCTTTGCTGCACAACTTGCAACTGCATGTACGGTTGTACTAGCTTCAGGTACTGGCCTTCCAATCTCTACTACACAAACACTCGTTGGTGCGGTATTAGGTGTTGGTTTTGCTCGTGGTATCGCAGCTCTGAACTTAGGCGTTGTACGTAATATCGTGGCTTCTTGGATTGTGACACTGCCAGCAGGTGCTCTACTTGCTGTTGTGTTCTTCTACGGAATTCAAGCTGCGTTTACTATGTAATCGCGACTGCGTTAGTGAATACTAGCGTCAGAATAGTGTGAGCTTCAGTAACGATATGTAAATGCCATGTCATTATTGACTCAAACGCACAGAAAGGGAGGCTTTGCCTCCCTTCTTTGTTGCACCGCATAAAGAAACTAAATATTATTTGCTGATTGAGGCTGACTCATACGCCTACCCAATTTGAATCGTTAAGGGATTTACTGTGAAAAAACTGATTAGCTTAGTTTTGTTCGCAATGCTTGCGGCTCCAGCTGCCTTTGCACAAGACCGTTATATTGCTGACAAACTATTTACTTATATGCATTCTGGCCCAAACAACACCTTCCGTATCATCGGCAGTGTTGATGCTGGTGAAAAGATTACATACCTACAAACTAACAAGAGCACGGGTTACACCCAGATTCAAGACAACCGCGGCCGTAAAGGTTGGGTTGAAAGTAAGTTTGTAAGCACAAAAGAAAGCATGGCACTACGTATGCCCAAGCTAGAGAAAGAGCTGACTGAAGTTAAAGGCAAGCTAGCGAACGCTCGCCAGAGTGCTGACAGCGAAAAAGCTGGCCTAGCGAGCTCTCTAGATTCTCGTAACAAGCAGATTGCTGAACTTGAGCAAAACTACAGCGAGATTAGCCAACAGCTAACGAGCTCTCAAACAGAGAACCGTGAACTACGCGCTAAGCTAGACACTCAAAAAGACGACCTACTATTAAAGTACTTCATGTACGGTGGTGGTGTTGCGGGTATTGGTCTACTTCTAGGCCTTGTTCTGCCACACATTATGCCTCGTCGCAGAAAGTCACCAAACGGTTGGGCGTAGACTTAACGCTTGTCTCAGGTACAGTAAATTCAGTATCGAATATCAAAAAGGAGCACCGAGGTGCTCCTTTTTATTTGCCTGTCATCTAGTGCCCTTGAAACTCGCTAGCCTTTCCACTCGTACAGAGCTGGGATTTCTATCTTCTGCTGGTTGAACTCTATGATCACCGATTGTGGCTTAATCTCGAGTAACTGAATGTCTCGCCCAATCCAATCCCCTTGCGCCACCTCTTGGCCATTCACTTTGACCCAACGCTTGGTTTCGCTACTCGAATACATGTGAGTTTGTAAGTCTAACTTAGGTAACACCCCAGACAAGCTATTGGTATGCGTTTCCAACTCAATGACCTGTGACCCTACTTGTCCTGCAGGTCTTGAATCCATCGGCTCAGGTGCGCTTTGTTGATCACCCATGATAGATTCAAGCTTCAATGCTAAATCAGGTGGTAACTCACTGAGGTCTAGCCCTTGCAATAAATCACTGTCCGATTGCAGAGCCCTACCCTCATTGCTTGCACCTGGCTGAACCTCAGGCTGAGCCAGTGATAGTTCTGACTCTTCTGATGTTCGCGCACTGCTCTCCGAGCTAGCAACAGGCACAATAGCTCCACCAGCGACATTCGTACTTTCAGAGTCAATCTTTGCATACATTTCTTGGCGCGGAAGTGTTTTCAAAGGTTGGCTTGCCGGTGCCGGACGAACGGCGAACAGTACTTCGTCTTCCGCACCCGCTGACGCGGCTTCCATGCTTGCTATGTCAGCCTCAGATATTTGAGAGTCAAGGTCTGACGGAAGCTTTAACTCTGGTAGATCTACATTGGCAACTTGGCTAATCGAGTTTTGCTGTTGATTGTATGATTGATAAACCAAGGTACCGCCTACCAACAAAGAAGGCACAAGCAAAAGAAGTAACCCCATGGCTAACGACGAACCACGTTTGTTGCTGATGCCCTTTACCGAGTTCGGCACATGGTGATTTTGGTAGCCTTTAAAGCTAGGTTTATTGAGAGATGATTGTGTAACCGAAGACTGATTCAGCTCGTGCATAATACGTGACATTAGCTTGCCCCTCCACTTAATGACATCAACTTCGGAGAATCAAGCTGAGCTAATCTTTGTAACCTTGCTAATGTTCGTTGACCTGCGATGCCGTCAACCGACATACCTTGCCAAGTTTGAAACGCTTCAACCTTCATTTTTAATTCGTAATCAAATACATCACTACCAGACACAACCTCTCCCAACACCTCAGAAAGCAACAAATCGAGCAAAGCCACAGCTTCACCTTGGTAACCCTCTTTCAGCGTCTCTCGCAGCGGCTGTTTCCAAATCGCGACATAATCACCCTGCCAGATCTGCTCTAGAGATTGCTTAGGTATGACTAAGAGTTTTTCGTTAACCAGTAGTTCGACAGAATCTTGTGATACACCATAAAGCACAGCAAACACAGATTCTTGTTCTATGTCTAAGTTCAGCACCACAGGAACGCCTAACTCAAATAGGTCATCCAAGCTAGATTGTTGCTGTTCACATACGAAAACACTTTGCGGCTCGCTTAGACATAAACCGTCTCGCAATGAAGACTGATATCCCCAAAGGGTGTATAAATCCTTGATAGCCAGCGAGCGGTTAGTCCCTTGCATCAAGTGTTGTTGAATATGTGCTGGCAGTGCGAACTTGTCTGTCTCAAACTCAACCACCTCAGGCGTATCCGCGACTAACGACCGTTGCATCTTTGCTGAGCCTACAGCTTGGACTTCATTTGAAGGTTTGGTTGTTAACCATGAATCTATGTACGTTGGGGCAAAGTTAAAGGTTGCCATCGCAAGTGCGACACTCAAGGTAGCTGCACCAGCGTACTGAACGAGCTTTGGTAGCACGCTCGCTGCGCGAGGTTTATCGACATGATAAACCTCGGCCTGAAAGGACATAACCTGCTGACACGCTCGGTTAACCGTTTCATTGCTCGGTGTTTGCTCTCCCTCATGAAAAGCTAACTGCAGCGCCTTATCACACACCAAGTTAATCAGCCTTGGAATGCCATGAGTATATTGAGCAATCAGCTTGACGGAGCGATTCGAGAACAACATCTGCTCGCCACCTGCCGTCTCCAGACGAAACGCGATGTACTTACCGGTCTCTTCAATATTGAGAGGCAATAAATGGTAACGCCCTGTAATACGCTGCGCCAATTGACGCAGTTGCGTGGTCTGCAAATGCTGTTGTAATTCAGGTTGACCAACCAACAATACTTTTAATAGCTTACGACTGTCTGTTTCCAAATTGGTCAGAAGGCGAAGCTGCTCCAACACATCGGCAGCAAGGTGTTGAGCTTCGTCTATCACCAATAAGGTTTGAATGCCCTCTGCATGGCTATCCAATAAGAAGTAGTGAATCGCCTGACTCAGCTGCTTCAGCGATGCTTGTTCTGGGTACTCGACCTCAAACTCATCGCAGATAGCTTCAAGTAAATCTGTATTGGAAAATGTAGGGTTAAGTATAAGGCCGGCTTGAGTCTGATTATCGAGTGAAGACAACATCGCCTTAGCGACCGTTGTTTTCCCTGTACCCACCTCACCAGTAAGCATCGCAAAGCCCCCACCCTCGCCTAAACCGGCTTGTAGGTTCTGCATTGCCTCTTGGTGGCGCTGACTCAAAAACAAATAGCGAGAATTTGGTACAATCGAAAATGGCATCTCAACGAAGCCAAAATATTCCTTATACATGTGCTGCCCTATAATTACGATTAATGGAAAGTACCATTGCTCGCAGTAAAGTCCAGCAGTGATAAAACATTTCGAGGTGATAAGTTGCAAATATACGATAGCCTACCAAAAGACAATGGGCTACAGCGCTATCTAGTCGGTGGAGCGGTACGCGATAAGCTGCTCAATATTGATAGTTATGATAGAGATTGGGTCGTGGTAGGAAGTACCCCTCAAGAAATGGAAAGCCTTGGCTTTACTGCTGTCGGAAAAGATTTCCCTGTATTCTTACACCCAAAAACCAAAGAAGAGCACGCACTGGCTCGTACGGAGAGAAAGTCAGGTTCGGGTTATACAGGTTTCGAGTGTTACTTTGCACCAGATGTGAGTTTGGAAGAAGACCTCATGCGTCGCGATCTGACTATCAACGCTATTGCTCAAGATGATGAAGGCCAACTTTATGATCCTTACCATGGCCAGAAAGATCTCTCCGATCGTATCTTAAGACACGTATCGGACGCTTTTGTTGAAGATCCTCTTCGCGTGCTACGTGTGGCTCGCTTCGCTGCCAAGCTTCACCATCTCAACTTTACAGTTGCCCCAGAAACCATGGTGATGATGGCAACAATCGTTGAATCAGGAGAACTGGCACACCTTACAGCCGAACGAGTTTGGCAAGAGTGGCACAAATCACTCAGTACACCACACCCAGAAGTGTTCCTTTCTGTATTGAAAGAGTGTGGTGCATTGGCAATCGTATTACCTGAGATTGACGCTCTATTTGGCGTCCCTCAACCTGAAAAATGGCATCCTGAAATCGACACAGGCATTCACACTCTGATGGTTGCTCAACAAGCTGCACTATTAAGCCCATCGTTACCGGTACGCTTTGCTGCTCAAGTGCATGACTTAGGTAAAGGCGTTACACCTGAAAGTGAATGGCCAAGCCACAAAATGCATTGCCACACAGGTTTGAAAATCATTAAGAAGCTATGTGAACGAGTGAGAGTACCCAACGAATTCAGAGATCTTGCTCTGTTAGTGTGCGAGCAGCATTCTAATATCCATCGTGCTAGTGAGCTCAAACCTACAACCTTCCTTAAGGTTCTCAACAAGTTCGATGTTTGGCGTAAACCAGAACGACTCAACGACATCTTGCTTTGCTGCCAAGCTGACCACGCAGGCCGTAGAGGGTTAGAAGATCAGCCTTACCCTCAAAAGGCTCGTTTTGAAGCGGCCTATCAAGCGGCGCTTCAAGTTGAAGTAAAAGCGATCATTGCTGATGGCTTTAAAGGTAAAGATATTCGAGAAGAGCAAGAGAAGCGCAGAGCGGTGGCTATTGAAGGATCTTTATCAGAACTCACTGATAGTTAGTCGTAAGCACGCATTAAAAAACCCGCAACTAAGCGGGTTTTTCCGTTTCAATCTGTAGGACGAAACATTTGTCTTCGTAAGTCGAGCGCTACTGCATCATCAAGAAAGCAAATAGACCAAAACCTAGAATCAGGCGGTAGATAACAAACGGTGTCATACCCATACGAGAGATAAGCTTCAAGAAGAAGTGGATACAGATATAAGCACTAATGAAAGAAACCACGATTCCCGTTAGCAAAGTGCCCACATGAATTGGGTCACCACTGGTCACTAACTTCAGACCCAAATAACCACCAGCTAGAGTGATGATTGGGATAGACATCAAGAAAGAGAATCGAGCTGCTGCTTCACGTGTAAAACCAAGATACAGCGCCGCGGTAATGGTTGCGCCAGAACGAGACGTGCCCGGAATGATCGCCATTGCTTGAGCAAGACCAATAAATAACGCCTTTTTCCAACCCGCTTGGTATTCGTCATCACGCAGGCTTGAGTTCTTATCCACCCACCATAACAACAGACCAAAGATAATCGTTGTCGTTGCGATCACCCACGCGCTACGCAGATAAAGCTCAACAATATCTTTCATCAACAGACCAAAGATACACGCAGGAATCGTCGCGAGAATGATCATCCACGCTAACTTCGCTTCCTTGCTGCGATCGCCTTTAAACACTGAACCAAAGAATGCGCTCAACAAAGAGACGACTTCTTTACGGAAATAGATCACTACTGCGGCCAAAGTACCGACATGGACAGCAACATCAAAAGCCAAACCCTGATCTTCCCAGCCTAAAACCGCTGATGGAAGAATCAAGTGTGCAGAACTGGAAATAGGTAAAAACTCAGTAAAGCCTTGCACCAACGCCAACATAAACGCTTCAAAATAACTCATTACTTACCTTAAAAATTATAGTTTTATATCTACGACAGAGAGCGAGTCTAATTGCTGCATCTTCTGCCATATTTCACTGACGGTTCTTCCGTCTTGCGGGATCACTCTCGCAGGACAAAGATCATAAAGCGGTTGTGTTACAAAAGGATATTTGTAGATATCACTGCGTGGTAATTCTGGTTCGCGCTCAGAAACCACCTCTCCAAACAGCACAATATCAAGATCGAGTTTTCGGTCTTGAAGTTTGTGCGCATCTTGAGAGCGACCCCATTTAAACTCAATTGTACGCAGCTGCTGTGAAAATTCAGTCAATGAGAGTGACGTGTCGAGCTCTATCACAAAGTTATAAAACGGATGGCTATTAAAACCCACGGGCTCACAGTGATAGATTTTAGAACATTTAAGGTTAGTCCCTAACGATTGAAGCTCTGTCCATGCCACCCTTGCATGCTTATCGCGGTCTATGTTCGTGCCAACGCCAACATAGGCTATTGTCATGCTTGACCTCGTTCGATGACTACGCCAACGGCTTTTGCTTGCGGCACTGCGCCCGGTTTAGCTAAACGGATTTTAATCCAAGGTACAGAGAATTGAGTCATGATCAATTCAGCGACTTCTTCTGCCACACGCTCCACCAATAGGAATCGGCCATTCGCAATATGGTCAAGCACGGCAGTACTCACTGTCGAGTAATCCAAAGCATCAACCACATCATCACTCTTACCTGCTGGGCGGTTGTCATGAGCCATTTCAATATCAAGCACAAGTTTTTGTTTAATCTCTTGTTCCCAATCGTAAACACCGATCGTTGTAATTACTTCTAGCTGTTCAATGAAAACTTTATCCAATGCCATGACTTGTCCTTTTAGAGGTCGGATACCCATATTGGGGAAAAAAACGTATTATTTGCGTAATTCGAGATATGATATCAATTACTCTTGGATTGAGCATTATTTTCCCATCGCTAGGCTTATAACCGTTTAAGGAAAGACATGACCCCATTGGCACTAATCATGATCATTGCAGCCTATTTGCTAGGTTCAATCTCTAGTGCGGTCTTGATATGCCGAGTCTTAAGACTTCCTGATCCAAGAACGGTAGGCTCCAATAACCCTGGAGCCACCAATGTACTGCGCGTTGGCGGCAAAGGCGCAGCTGCTGCTGTCCTCCTGTGTGACATGCTGAAAGGCACCATCCCTGTCTGGCTTGGCTACTACCTCAATATCGACTCGATCATTTTAGGTGTAGTGGCGATTGCTGCTTGTCTTGGCCATATGTACCCAATATTCTTCCACTTTAAAGGTGGTAAAGGCGTCGCAACTGCACTCGGCGCTATCGCCCCAATAGGATTCGATCTAACCGGTATGATCATGGCGACTTGGTTGATTGTGGCTTTTTTGTTTCGTTACTCTTCTTTAGCGGCACTGGTTACTGTGTTGCTCGCACCTTTCTACGCTTGGTTAGTCAAACCTCAATACACACTGCCTGTAGCCATGTTGTGTTGTTTGATTGTGCTACGTCACCATCAGAATATCCGTCGCCTACTCGATGGCAGTGAGCCAAAACTCGGACAAAAAAAATCGGCTTAACCTTATATATCCGTTTGAATATACAGGTTTAAGCCGATCATTTTAAGGGTAAGAAGGTTACAGCAGGTGCTTATCTAAAAACGTCTTCAGCATTGTGTTCACAAACTCTGGTTGCTCTAACGAACTAATATGACCAGCGCCAGGAATCACCACTAATTCACTGCCCGTAATGCAATCGTGCATTAAGTATGACTCAAGTACCGGACGTGGTTTATCTTCCTGTCCTACAGCAATCAAAACAGGCAGAGCAAAGTTCTCTACCGACTCAATCATATCTCGACGTCCAAACACCATTCGACCAATTCGTGCCACTTCTTCAGCGTTCTCGCCCTCAAGAGCAGATAACTGCTGAGTAAAACCTTCCACTAAAGTTGGCGTATTGGTTTGAGCATCATTGGCAAAGAACAGTGGGACAACCGCTTCAACAATCGGTTGAGGAACCATCTTAGTTTGAGAAATGGTGTCTAGCATGCTGAAGTATTTCGCATGGGCAACTTCTGGCTCTAAACCAACAAAGGTATCCATAAGTACCAAAGACTTGATTCGTGCAGGCGCTAATTCGGCAAGTTCCGTGCCCCACATACCACCAACCGATAAACCAACCACTGAGAACTTATCGATGTTTAGGTGATCAAGCAGTGCCAAAACATGTTGAGCGTAATCTTTCAGGTTACGCATCGAGTTCGGAGCAGCTTGTGATTCACCATGAGACCAAAGCTCTGGAACAATGCAGCGATACTGAGCTTTTAGAGCCTCAACCTGTGGCTGCCACATTGCACTATCCCAAAGATAGCTGTGACCGAATACAACAACAGGGCCTTGACCTTCATCTAGGTACGCCATCGATTGATTGTCTACTGTGAACTTGTTCATCTTCTTCCCTAATCTCTATCGGCAATTATTTATCGACATACAGTCGGTAAGCTAGGATATAAAAACGGCCGCACAAGGCGACCGTTTATCGAAACACTATAGTCAATTACGCAATTGGCTCTAGCTGGTCAATAGGCCAACGCGGTGTGGCATGAACAGACAAATCAGCCGTTTCGCCATTCTTCAAGCGCTGCATGCCCGCATAAGCGATCATCGCACCGTTATCTGTACAGAATTCTGTGCGTGGGTAGTACACCTCACCACCGATTTTCTTAGCAAGAGCTTCAAGCTCAACACGCAGTTGTTTGTTGGCACTTACACCGCCAGCAATCACTATACGTTTCATACCCGTTTCAACCAAGGCGCGCTTACACTTGATTACTAAGGTTGCACAAACGGCTTCTTGGAAGGCATAAGCGATATCAGCGCGAGTTTGGTCATCATTATCGTTATCACGAATGGTATTCGCTGCGAACGTCTTCAGACCAGAAAAGCTCATATCTAACCCCGGACGATCGGTCATTGGGCGCGGGAACTTAAAACGACCCGGAGTGCCTTTTTCCGCCAAACGAGATAGCAGTGGACCACCAGGGTAATCTAAGCCCATCAGTTTCGCGGTTTTATCAAACGCTTCACCCGCCGCATCATCAATCGATTCACCAAGGATTCGGTATTCACCAATACCTTTCACTTCTACCATCATGGTATGCCCGCCAGAAACCAGCAGAGCCACAAATGGGAATGGTGGTGGGTTATCTTCTAGCATTGGCGCAAGAAGGTGACCTTCCATATGGTGAACAGGCACAGCAGGCACGCCCCACGCATAAGCAATACTGCGACCAATCGTTGCACCAACCAGCAGTGCACCCACTAAACCAGGGCCAGCTGTGTAAGCCACACCATCAATGTCTTTCGACGTTAGGTTCGCTTCAGCTAATGCCGCTTTAATAAGAGGAATTGTTTTTTTCACGTGGTCACGCGACGCTAGCTCAGGCACCACACCACCGTAATCGGCGTGCAACTTTACTTGGCTATATAATTGATGAGAAAGCAGCCCTTGCTCATCATCATAAATCGCGATTCCTGTTTCATCACAAGAGGTTTCAATACCAATAATGCGCATAATTTTCTCGGCACGCTTTCGTCTAAAATGGGAAATTAGCGCAATATTACCCTGCCTAAGCTCTTCAAACAAATATTGTACAGACTATAATCGACAAAGTGCTTTACAAAGCCACTGTGATCGGATTAAAATTCCGCACCATTTTTGATCAAGCTGGTTAATGGCCAAACACGAATAGAGAGTTAGCTCGATGGGTAACTTCTCTGATTTGGTACTGAGTAGCCAGCGATAATGAATAACCCCTGAGGTGAAAGGCATATGCCAATAGTTAAAGTACGTGAAAACGAACCGTTCGACGTTGCACTACGTCGTTTCAAGCGCTCTTGTGAAAAAGCAGGTATCCTTTCTGAAGTTCGCCGTCGCGAGCACTACGAAAAGCCAACTACAGTTCGCAAACGCGCTAAAGCAGCAGCTCAAAAGCGTCACGCTAAGAAGCTAGCTCGCGAAAACGCACGTCGCGTTCGCCTGTACTAATAACTTAATCCATAAGGACTGAGTTATGGCTCTTATTGAACAACTCAAAGAAGAGCAAAAATTAGCGATGAAAGCCAAGGACAAACCGCGCCTTGGCACTATCCGCTTAGCTCTTTCAGCAATTAAGCAACGTGAAGTTGACGAACGGATCACTCTGAACGACGACGACATTCTTGCTGTATTAGTTAAAATGGTTAAGCAACGTCGCGATTCTGTTGCTCAATATGAATCGGCAAATCGTCAAGATCTTGCTGACGTGGAAAAAGCAGAAATTACGGTACTTGAAGGCTTTATGCCTCAACCGCTAACTGATGAAGAAGTTATTGCACTACTTGATAGCGCAATCGCCGAAGCTCAACCAGCGGGCATGCAAGACATGGGTAAAGTAATGGCTATCTTGAAACCACAAATTCAAGGGCGTGCAGATATGGGTAAAGTTAGTGGTTTAGTTCGTTCTAAACTCGCTTAATCCCAAATCAAATTGCAACAAGCCGTGCAATCCTTCGGAACGCACGGCTTGTTTGTATCTGTAACCTATTCAAACTATTATTATCCACACTCTCAGTTAGTGCATTTTTCTAAGGTTTTATGGCAGGACACATCCCGCGTAGTTTCATCGATGATCTCCTAGCGCGTCTCGACATTGTCGACATTGTAGACGCACGCGTGAAACTTAAGAAAAAAGGCAAAAACTATGGTGCTTGTTGTCCATTCCACAACGAAAAGACCCCTTCTTTTAGCGTAAGCCAAGAAAAACAGTTTTATCACTGCTTTGGTTGTGGCGTACACGGTAATGCTATCGACTTCATTATGGAGTTCGAACGTCTCGATTTTGTTGAAGCTATTGAAGAGCTTGCCTCTTTCTTAGGCCTCGATGTTCCTAGAGAGCAGCGCAGCGGCGAGATATCAACAGCACCAAGAGCCAACAGCGAACAAAAACGTAACCTCTACGATTTGATGGGCGGCATCAGTAATTTTTACCGCTCTCAATTGAAAATATCAGCCAACAAACCTGCGATTGATTACCTAAAGAATCGTGGTCTTTCGGGCGAAATCGTCCAGAAGTTTGGCATTGGTTATGTGGCCGATGAGTGGGACTTAGTTCGTAAGAACTTTGGCCAACAGAAGGAAGCACAAGACATGCTCGTGACTGGCGGCATGTTAATCGAGAACGATAAAGGTAACCGATACGACCGATTCCGTGGACGCGTAATGTTCCCGATTCGCGATCGGCGTGGCCGAGTTATCGGGTTTGGTGGTCGCGTATTAGAAGACGGCACACCAAAATATCTGAACTCACCAGAAACGCCTATCTTCCATAAAGGTAAAGAGCTTTACGGCCTTTATGAAGTGCTGCAGGCCTACCGTGAACCGCCGCAAATACTTGTGGTTGAAGGTTATATGGATGTCGTGGCACTTGCGCAATATGGTGTCGATTACTCAGTGGCATCACTGGGCACCTCGACAACTGGCGACCACGTTCAAATGTTGTTCCGTCAAACCAGCACTGTGGTTTGTTGTTACGATGGTGACCGAGCAGGTAAAGAGGCCGCATGGCGCGCACTAGAAAACGCGCTTGAATACCTGAAAACCGGTAACACGCTTAAGTTTCTATTCTTGCCCGACGGTGAAGATCCAGACAGCTATATTAGAGAGCATGGCAAAGCCGCTTTTGAACAGCTGGTCCACAATGCGACGCCACTGTCGACCTATTTGTTCGATAACCTGATTGAAATACACAAGTTAAACTTGGGAACAACCGAAGGGAAATCAGCACTGCGTGCACACGCCAGCGCCTTGATTAATAAAATCCCTGACAGTTACTTCCAAGAATTGCTCGAAAAACTGCTCGATGAGCGAACTGGATTTGATAACCAATTGAGACGTGCGCGTGTTCATACACAGAACCCGACACCTCAACCACATAAAGAGCTGAAGCGCACTCCAATGCGTGAAGTTATCGCTTTGCTTATCCAAAATCCGAGCTATGCTGATATGGTACCGGATTTATCAAGTGTCAAAGGCTTACAGTTGCCCGGACTAAGTTTATTCGTCGAAGTACTTGATAAATGCCACGAGCATCCCCATATCAACACAGGCCAATTATTAGAGCATTGGCGACACAATAAACATGAGGCTCTTCTGTCTCGTCTCGCGAGCTGGGAAATCCCCCTCGACGAAGACAATCAAGAAGACATATTTTTAGACTCATTGGACAACATACTTGCCCAGTGCGTTGAAAAACAAATTGAAAACCTGCAGGCCAAAGCAAGAAGCGTCGGTTTATCAGCCGAAGAAAAAAGGGAGCTACTAGCTTTAATGCTAGATCTAAAAGCGTAACCCTGTTTGATTAGTCAGCATTTAATAAATTTGTTAACATAATTGGTTTGCATTTGAGAATGCAACGTCCTTCACCAGACCTGAAGTTGGATATCATCTATGGATCAAAATCCGCAGTCACAGCTAAAATTACTTGTTATTAAAGGCAAGGAACAAGGCTATCTGACCTACGCCGAAGTAAACGACCACCTACCTGCAGAAATCGTGGATTCTGAACAGGTAGAAGACATCATTCAAATGATCAACGACATGGGTATCAAGGTAGTTGAAACTGCACCTGATGCTGATGATCTAGCACTTAATGATGACGATGCCAATATAGATGAAGATGCAGCCGAAGCTGCAGCTGCTGCGCTTTCAAGCGTAGAAAGCGAGATTGGCCGTACTACTGACCCAGTTCGTATGTACATGCGTGAAATGGGTACGGTTGAACTACTGACTCGTGAAGGCGAAATCGACATTGCGAAACGTATTGAAGATGGTATCAATACAGTTCAACTATCGGTTGCTGAGTACCCAGGCACTATTCCATACATCTTGGAACAGTTTGACCGCGTACAAGCAGAAGAGATTCGCTTAACAGACCTAATCAATGGCTTTGTTGACCCAGACGACGATGGCACAGCAGCGCCAACGGCGACTCACATCGGTTCAGAACTTGCTGAAACTGATCTGGAAGACGAAGACAAAGAAGACGCTGAAGACGACGAGGAAGAGGAAGAAGAAGATACAGGTATCGATCCTGAGCTTGCTCTTGAGAAGTTCACAGCGCTTCGTACTAGCTACCAGAACCGTCAGCTAGCGATCAACGAGTACGGCCATGAAAGCCCGAAAGCAACGCTTGCAACGACAATGATGCAAGACGTATTCAAAGAGTTCCGTCTAACACCAAAACAGTTTGATTACCTAGTAAACGAACTGCGTAACTCTATGGATCGCGTACGTACTCAAGAACGCCTAATCATGCGTCAAACGGTTGAGTACGGCAAAATGCCGAAGAAATCTTTCATTGCTCTATTTACTGGTAACGAATCTAGCGAAGCATGGTTGGATGAAGTTCTTGCTTCAGACAAGCCATACGCAGAAAAGATCAAACGTAACGAGCACGACATCCGTCGCTCTATCCAAAAACTGGATATGATCGAACGTGAAACGTCTCTTACTGTTCAAAGCATCAAAGATATCAGCCGTCGTATGTCTATCGGTGAAGCGAAAGCTCGTCGTGCGAAGAAAGAGATGGTTGAAGCGAACTTACGTCTAGTAATCTCGATTGCTAAGAAGTACACAAACCGTGGTCTACAATTCCTGGATCTAATCCAAGAAGGTAACATCGGTCTGATGAAAGCGGTAGATAAGTTTGAATACCGTCGTGGTTATAAGTTCTCTACTTACGCTACTTGGTGGATCCGTCAAGCAATCACTCGTTCGATTGCCGACCAAGCTCGTACTATCCGTATTCCGGTTCACATGATCGAAACGATCAACAAACTAAACCGTATCTCTCGTCAAATGCTACAAGAGATGGGTCGTGAACCACTTCCGGAAGAACTGGCTGAACGCATGCAAATGCCTGAAGACAAGATCCGTAAAGTATTGAAAATCGCTAAAGAGCCAATCTCAATGGAGACACCAATCGGTGACGACGAAGATTCGCACCTAGGTGATTTCATCGAGGATACAACGCTAGAACTACCTTTAGACTCTGCGACGGCAACAAGCCTACGCGGTGCAACTAAAGACGTTCTTGCTGGCCTAACACCTCGTGAAGCTAAAGTACTGCGTATGCGTTTCGGTATCGACATGAACACTGACCACACTCTTGAAGAAGTGGGCAAGCAGTTCGACGTAACTCGTGAACGTATCCGTCAGATCGAAGCAAAAGCACTGCGTAAACTTCGTCATCCAAGCCGCTCAGAAACTCTGCGTAGCTTCCTAGACGAGTAATCACACGCTTTAGTGTGGTTAGCTTTTAAGCATAAATAAGAAAAGGTGAGCGTTGGCTCACCTTTTTTTTATCTGTGTGATTTAAGTGGCTAAGATGTAAGCGGAATTGCCCCTTATAGTGTCTAGACACCACTGAATGCTTCCCCTATAATCTATGCCCTACGGCCCCTTAGCTCAGTGGTTAGAGCGCACGACTCATAATCGTTCGGTCCCCAGTTCAAATCTGGGAGGGGCCACCAAATTAGAAAAGCCAGAACAGTTCATGCTGCTCTGGCTTTTTGCTTTTCTAAATCTGTACAACTCACGCTCTGCACTTCCTAACCAATATCGAATCGTCCCGCATACAATTCCAATTGCCTCTCTGTGACTAAACATACTTTTCTTTTATAAAAAAATCGGCAATATGAGTGCACACAAATCATTCAATAGTTCAGGGAAGACTCATGAAAGACGAAACACTCTCGATTCACTTCGGTTACGACACTGATCCAACAACCAAATCGGTTGCCACACCTATTTATCAAACCGTCGCGTACGAATTCGATGACGCACAACACGGCGCCGATCTCTTCAACCTTGCGGTGCCAGGTAATATCTACACACGGATAATGAATCCAACCAATGACGTGTTAGAAAAACGCATGGCGGCCTTAGAAGGTGGGATTGCAGGCTTAGTCGTGAGTGCGGGCAGTGCTGCGATCAACTACGCGATTCAGACGTTGGCACAAATAGGTGACAACATTGTTTCAACGCCTCAGCTTTACGGTGGTACTTACACTCTATTTGCTCACATGCTGCCAAACCAAGGAATTGAAGTTCGTTTTGCTAAAGACGACAAACCTGAAAGCTTAGCGGCACTGATCGATGAAAAAACTAAGGCGGTTTACTGTGAAAGTATTGGTAATCCAGCAGGTAATATTATCGACTTAGAGCGTGTTGCAGAACTTGCTCACGCACAAGGTGTGCCTGTAATTGTTGATAATACGGTGGCAACGCCTGTGCTGTGTAAACCTATCGATTTTGGTGCCGACATCGTGGTGCACTCACTAACCAAATACGTGGGTGGTCACGGTACAACGTTAGGTGGCGTGATTGTCGACTCAGGTAAATTCCCATGGGCACAGCACAAGGACCGCTTCCCTGTGTTTAATCAGCCAGAGCCTTCTTATCATGGCGTGGTTTATACCGAAGCCTTTGGTGAGGCTGCATTTATTGGTCGCGCTAGAACGGTTCCACTACGCAATACAGGTGCAGCACTGTCACCCATGAATGCTTTCATGTTGATGCAAGGTTTGGAGACGTTGTCGTTACGCATGGAGCGACACACAGAAAACGCATTGAAAGTAGCGGAGTACCTTCAGCAACATGAGAAAGTAAGTTGGGTGAGCTACGCTGGTTTACCAACGTCTGAGTTCTACCCGCTTGCTGAAAAATACATGCAGGGTAAACCATCGGCTATTCTATCTTTTGGTTTGAAGGACGGTTATGAAGCAGGTGTCCGCTTCTACGACGCGCTACAAATCTTCAAGCGCTTGGTGAACATTGGTGATGCCAAGTCTCTGGCTTGTCACCCTGCTTCTACAACACACCGTCAATTAAGCGAAGCTGAACAGAAACAAGCCGGAGTATCACCAGAGATGATTCGCCTCTCAGTAGGTATTGAGCACATTGACGATATCTTGGCTGACCTAGAGCAAGCACTGAGCGCTTAGTGACGCTAAAGCTTTAAGTAACAGACATAAAGAAGCCCATCACTGGATGGGCTTCTTGTTATCTATATCTTAGCAAGTGCACGATTACTCAACGGTAACAGCTTTCGCTAGATTACGAGGTTGGTCAACGTCGGTACCTTTGATCAAAGCAACATGGTAAGACAGCAGCTGCATTGGTACTGTGTAGTAGATAGATGCCGTTACTTCACTTACGTGAGGCATCTTGATAATCTTCATGTTCTCATCGCTTTCGAAACCAGCAGCTTCATCTGCAAATACATACAGCAGGCCGCCACGAGCACGGACTTCTTCAACGTTCGATTTCAGCTTCTCTAGCAAGTCGTTGCTTGGTGCAATAACGACTACAGGCATATCTGCATCAATAAGAGCCAAAGGACCGTGCTTAAGCTCACCAGCCGCGTATGCTTCTGCGTGGATGTAAGAGATCTCTTTCAGTTTCAGAGACGCTTCCATCGCGATTGGGTAGAACTCACCACGACCCAAGAACAGTGTGTGGTGCTTATCAGCAAAATCAGGAGCCAGTGCTTCAATTTCTTTATCAAACGCTAATGCTTTCTCGATATCAGCAGGCAGTTGGTGAAGTGATTGAACGATTTCCGCTTCTTTCTCTTCATTGATACGACCTTGTAGGCGACCAATTGACGTTACCATCATCAGCATTGCTGCTAGTTGAGTTGTGAAAGCTTTAGTAGAAGCAACACCGATCTCCGTTCCTGCGCGAGTCATGAAGGCAAAATCAGATTCGCGAACCAGCGAAGAACCGGCTACGTTACAGATGGTCATTGCTGACATGTAACCCTTCTCTTTTGCAAGACGAAGTGCAGCAAGCGTATCCGCAGTTTCACCAGACTGAGACAAAGTCACCAATAGGCTATTCGGGCGAACAACGAAGTCACGGTAACGGAACTCAGAGGCGATCTCTACGTCACAGCTTACGCCAGCTAGAGATTCAAACCAGTAACGCGCAGCCATGCCTGAGTTATAAGACGTACCACATGCGATGATCTGCACGTGTTCAACCTTGCTGAGGATCTCTTCCGCTTTAACACCGATTGCGTTAGTGATAACCGAAGTGTCAGAGATACGGCCTTCCATTGTGTTGATCAACGCTGTTGGCTGTTCGAAGATCTCTTTCTGCATGAAGTGACGGTATTGACCTTTATCACCAGCATCATGTTCTGCGTTTGATTCTACGATTTCACGCTCTACACGCTCACCCGCTACATTAAATACCGTTACATCACGACGAGTAACCTCAGCAACATCACCTTCTTCTAGGTACATGAAGCGACGAGTTACACTTAGCAGTGCAAGTTGGTCTGATGCCAGGAAGTTCTCACCCACACCAAAACCAATAACGATAGGGCTACCAGAACGAGCCACAACGATACGGCTAGGATCTTTACGATCAACAACAACCGTGCCGTACGCGCCGTCTAATTGTTTTGCGGTTTTCTGTAGCGCTTCAACCAAAGAAGCTGAAGTGCGAAGTTCCCACTCAACTAAGTGAGCGATAACTTCTGTATCTGTTTGTGAAGTAAACACGTAGCCACGCTCTTGCAGCATAGCGCGCAGTGCTTCGTGGTTTTCGATAATGCCATTGTGCACAACGGCAATATCGCCAGACATGTGTGGGTGGGCGTTCGCTTCAGATGGCTCACCGTGTGTTGCCCAACGAGTGTGAGCGATACCTGTACCACCAATCACATGTTGCTCGTCTACCGCGTCAGCGAGCTCTTGTACTTTACCAAGGCGGCGGACACGAGTTAAGTTAGCTTCGGTATCAACTACAGCGACACCCGCTGAATCGTAGCCTCGGTATTCTAGGCGGCGAAGGCCTTCTACTAAAATTTCGGCTACATCACGCTGTGCTACTGCACCAACAATTCCACACATAGTTTTACTCCATCAATTTCGTTTATTCCTATTGGCAGCAAGCAAAGGCCAGATCTTTATTAAGATCAATTATAGGAAGGTAAATGCATAATACTTAAATTTGTTTTTACGCTGGATCGGTCAGGATCACGCGAACATCATGTGATTCGATACTTGCTTTGGATTCTTCGCCTAAGTCTGTATCTGTAATTAAGATGTCAATGTGTTCCCATGCCAGCTCTAAGTTCGGGATCTTTCGTCCCACCTTTTCCGACTCAACCATCACGATCACTTCTCGTGACACTTCAGCCATTACTTTGCTTAGGCCAACCAACTCATTAAACGTGGTTGTACCTCTATCAAGGTCGATACCATCGGCCCCGATGAATAGTTGGTCAAAATCGTAAGCGCGAAGCACCGACTCTGCGACTTTGCCTTGGAAAGAGTCCGAATGCGTATCCCAAGTGCCGCCAGTCATTAATAATGTAGGCTCGCTTTCAAGTTCATTAAGCGCATTAGCGACGTGCAATGAGTTGGTCATAACAACCAAGCCACGCTTGGCATTAAGCTGCTGAATTAGGGCACCTGTAGTACTGCCACTATCGATCACGATGCGGTTATGGTCGCGAATTAAATCTGCAGCGGCTTTTGCCAATGAAACCTTTCGAGTCGAAACTTGTTGACCCAGTTCTTCATTGACAACCTCTTTCGGTAACGAAATCGCACCACCATAACGGCGTAAAAGCTGACCGTTTTTCTCTAAAGACGCCAAGTCCTTTCTAATAGTGACCTCTGAGGTTTCGAACTTAGCGGATAATTCATCAACACTAACCTCCCCTTTTTCATTCACTAAGTTAGAAATTGCATGTCTTCTGAGCTGCGTGTTTCGTTTCGACATTTAAAAAAGACCATTAAGTTTCGATATGAAAGATATTATAGTTACAACGAAACCATTTAGTCCATTTATTTTGATCCAAAAAATTAATAAATAGCGATAAAACCTTGTCCTAAGACAATTGTTAAGCAGTGATATTGAACTCATTAGGTGGTAGAATCCGCACCCGAAAAGAAAAAAAATTACAAAACTGACTGTTATTTTTTTGCAACTTACCGCCTATATAGTGGGGTAAGTCACATAAAACCGATATTGAATCAAAATCTTTTGGTCATAAAATGACTAAAATTGATGAAAGACTTACAACTCTGAAGGACATATTGGAAGTCCCGCGCTTTTACACAACAGGCACAAAATGTTGATGTAGCGGACCAATCTTCAGAACTTAAATAAATTTCAAATTGTAACAATACTTACCGGAGAGTACCTTCCATGAAAAAGACCAAAATCGTATGTACGATTGGCCCTAAAACTGAATCTGTAGAGAAGCTAACTGAACTAGTAGATGCTGGCATGAACGTTATGCGTCTTAACTTCTCTCACGGTGATTTCGCAGAGCACGGCACTCGTATCGCGAACTTCCGTAAAGTAATGGAAAACAAAGGTGAGCAACTTGCTATCCTTCTAGATACTAAAGGTCCAGAAATCCGTACTATCAAGCTTGAAGATGGTAACGACGTAGATCTAGTAGCTGGTCAAGAGTTCACTTTCACAACTGACGCAACAGTTGTTGGTAACAAAGACGTAGTAGCAGTAACTTACCTAGGTTTCGCTAAAGACCTAACAGCGGGTAACACTATCCTTGTTGATGACGGCCTAATCGAAATGGAAGTTATCGCAACAACAGAAACTGAAGTTAAGTGTAAAGTTCTTAACAACGGTGCTCTAGGCGAAAACAAAGGTGTTAACCTTCCTGGCGTTTCTGTTCAACTTCCAGCTCTTTCTGAGAAAGACAAAGCTGACCTTAAGTTTGGTTGTGAACAAGGCGTTGATTTCGTTGCTGCTTCTTTCATCCGTAAAGAAGAAGACGTTAAAGAAATCCGTGAGCTTCTAAACGCTAACGGCGGCGAGAACATCCACATCATTTCTAAGATTGAAAACCAAGAAGGTGTAGATAACTTCGATTCAATCCTTGAAGCTTCTGACGGCATCATGGTTGCTCGTGGTGACCTAGGTGTTGAAATCCCAGCTGAAGAAGTAATCTTCGCTCAGAAGATGATGATCGAGAAGTGTAACCGTGCACGTAAGATGGTTATCACTGCAACTCAAATGCTTGACTCTATGATCAGCAACCCACGTCCAACTCGTGCAGAAGCGGGTGACGTTGCGAACGCAATCATGGATGGTACTGATGCTGTAATGCTTTCTGGTGAAACTGCTAAAGGTAAGTACCCAGTTGAAGCTGTTACTATCATGGCTCAAATCGCGAACCGTACTGATTCAGCTCTTAAAGCTGAGCTAGGTTCTCGTCTAGACAGCCCACGTCTACGCATCACTGAAGCAGTATGTAAAGGCGCTGTAGACACTGCAGAGAAGCTAGCTGCTCCTCTAATCGTTGTTGCAACTGAAGGCGGTAAGTCTGCACGTTCAGTACGTAAGTACTTCCCAACTGCAAACATCCTTGCTCTAACAACTAACGAAAAGACAGCTGCACAGCTAGTTCTTACTAAAGGTGTTAAGCCAGTTCTTGTTGACTCTATCGAGAACACAGACGCGTTCTACATCAACGGTAAAGAAATCGCTCTACAATCTGGCCTAGGTAACAAAGGCGACATCGTAGTTATGGTTTCTGGTGCTCTAGTAGCTTCTGGTACTACAAACACGGCATCTGTTCACGTTCTATAAGAATGAACCGATTCGCATAAAATATAAAAGAGGGCTTCGGCCCTCTTTTTTTATGAAACAAAATCTTGCCTAACTTTTCAGTACGCTGTATTATCAATCACAATAGAACTACGTACTGTTAACTCCCAATTGGCTCTTTCTAAGAGACGGATTAGCAGACTAGAAATCATATATAGATGAGGTTTGTAATGTCTAGTCCTACGCTCACTGACAAAGTATCAAAGATGATTCGCCAAGATATTCTTAATGGTGAGTTAACCCCAGGCCAAAAGCTCGTTGTTGCTGATCTAAAAGCACGATACAACGTCGGTGCATCTCCCATTCGCGAAGCCTTGGTACAATTATCTTGGAGCAAATACGTAAAGCTTGAGCCACAAAAAGGCTGCTGGGTATCTCCTGTATCAAAGAAAGAACTGAATGATCTCTACGAAAGCCTTCGTGTTGTCTCTTCTGTTCTGCTTAAAAAAGCGATTTCAGCGGGTGATGAGAGCTGGGAGCTAGATGTATTAACGTCTTACCATAAACTGTCGCGAGTGCAGTACGTATCTGAAGAGTTTGATTGTGTTGAGTGGGAAGAGCGCCACCAGCAGTTCCATGTTGCGTTACTTGAAGGCGCTGATTCAGAGAACATGTTTAAGTTCTTTGATGACCTAATTAACCAAGTGAAACGTTACCGCTTCCTCGCTATGTCTGCAGAAAGCGCATCTGATGATCTGTTCAATATTGATGAGCACGAAATGATCATGAAGCTAGTACTCTCTAAGAATGTAGAACAAGCGACAGAACTGCTTGATCAGCACTTACTAGGTTCAATGAAACGAATTGAAGAAGTTATCGAAGCGGCATAATGCCAAGATAGATTCTCACCAAATAAAAACGGAGCCCAACGGCTCCGTTTTTTTCCAGTACCACGACTGAACTACCACCCAAAAAACTCTTTGTGATGAGTATTGAGCAGCACAACCATAGGTAAAAAATACAATGCACTAAGCTGAAAGCCAAGAATGGCTAATGTGCCTATGGTTAACCTCACTAAAAAATCGACAAACATACCACGCCTCTTTTAACCAGACTGTATGATCCCCAAACTCTTGCTCCAGCTAACCTAATTCTACTGCTGCCTTTCAAGTTATTGATAAGGCTAGCTAACCAGCTGAATTAAGTTAACGGTGTCATCCTTTTACATCTGGTAAACACTCTATTTATTATATCGTTTCACACGATGTAATCTGAAGCAAAGTAGTTTACTTATTGTTCATTTTAGCTCAAATTTTCACCAGCATTAGACTTTAGTCTAACTGTATAGATTTTGTGACATAGGTCGTTCAAAAGTGAGATTCCTAATAAAAAGGGGGAAAGGCAAAATGAGTCGGGGAGCCGCTTGAAGAAGTTAAGCAAATAGAAAAGAGGACTAGGTAGAAGCGAACCTAAGCGACATCATCGTAGCTAGGACACATAGAGACCGTATTACGGCCAGACGATTTAGATTCGTAAAGTGCAACATCAGCACACTTATATGAACGAGTGCTGTTACTGGTTAAATCCGTAAAGCCAACACTCACCGTTACCTTAGTTCCAGCTGCTAGCTCAATCTCGATTCGTAATCGTTCCAATACGCGTTTTGCTTCCGGCAGTGAGGTGTGTGGCATCAAGAGTGCAAACTCTTCTCCTCCGACACGTGCAACAAAGTCAGTCCCACGAAGGCTATCTTGCAGAAGCTTAGCAACACTTGCAATCACACGGTCGCCTTCATCGTGGCCAAGTTCGTCATTGATTCGCTTAAAGTTATCGATATCGACTAAGGCTAAGCACGTAGTCGCTTCATTAGGATAACGCTCAACCAAGCGAGAATAGTAAGCCAACTGCTCTTCGAACTTTCGTCGGTTCCAGAGATTACTCAAAGAGTCGCGTTCACTTAAGATCCTCAAACGCACCTCAAGCTCCTTCCTTACGGAAATATCAACCAACGAAGTGATGTAGTAGCTGACTTTGCCCGAACTGTTTTTGACCACATGAACTCGCATGATCGCAGTAAAAGGAATACGTAACTTGTTCTTACACTGAACTTCCCCTTCCCATACTTCTTCTTGTTCTAAATGGCTCCAGATGGTCGAACTTGAGAGCACTTGGTCGGTATTCTCAAGCAACAACTGCAATGCATTCTGGCCAATAACTTGTTTTTTACTGTACCCAGTCATGTTCTCAAATTCGTTGTTGATCATCATTGTGCGGTGTTGCTTGTCAGAGATCATCACTGCCGACATGCCATTCAATGCGGCGCGTGCCAATTTACTCTCTAGACTTCGGCGTCGATAGTGCGTCACAATGTAAGCAAACGGGAAAGCGAAAATCAGCACCGTAATCAAAACAATGATCTCTTCATAGGCCAGATCATTCAGATCACGCTCAGCCCGATCCATCAATTGCTTGTGATTAAGTTGAATCAGTAAATGAACCTTTTGACTGTTCGCGAGCATAACCGTGTTAAAGGCAAACAAATTACCATCTTCAAAAACGTACCCTACCTGATCATTGGAGATCGCATCCCATGTCTTCGGCGCGATATTTTTCAGGTTGTAGCCTTTTCTTTCAGGAATAGAGTCTCCGAACAACTTACCGCTGTTGTTACTCGCAATGAAGTAGCCCGCGTCATTGAGAACTTCTGCTCGAAGATCGTTATCAGGTGAAAAGCTCAGACGCGACGATAAGCCCCATACATCGAGATTGATGACAAGGTAGCCTACTCTTTCGTCTGGGGTTTCTACGGGGGTAAAAACACGGATTACCGGCGAATACGGGAAGGTGACTTCACCATGCTCCGTTTCAAGCTCAATACCCCAACCGCCAATCTGTTCGGCTTCTAGTTTTTGAGCGTATTGGAAGTAGTTAGAATCTGACCTATCTTGCAGGTGTTGAGGTAGCGTCACCCTACCGGTATCAGAGGAATAATTAACCCGCACCAGTTCTTTACCTGTGATATCTAACAGATGGATTTGTGTATACCACTTCTGATTCACAAGAACAGATTGCCAGACCTCTTCAAGTAGACCTTTGGTTTGGTCTGAAGGAGAAGAAGCAAAGTTAACCAAACTCTGGCTATGACTTAGTAGCTCCATTACCGAGACTAACTGAGTCTTAAGAAGATCATAATCTCGCTTGGCATACACTAACTGATGGACGGCTTGCTTAGCCGAGTAGTCAAAGCTCTGCTGTTGTACTTCTTTGTAGCGCTGTAAATAATACAGGCATACTGCAGAAGACAATATGATAGAGATAATCAGCAATGTAATTATTGATTTTTTATTTCGCATTGCTAACTCAGATGAATGGAAGTGCAGCGCAGGATTATAGCACTCTAAAAAATTAACAAAATAAAAGCCGCTTAAAAAAGCGGCTTTTAAGTTATTTTTTAAAGACTTATCGCCTAGGCTTTCAACGCACGTTCGCCTCGTGCGATGCCAACAACACCACTTCGAGCTACTTCAAGCACTTCCGTCACTTCAGACAATGCCTGAATGAAGGCATCAAGCTTCTCACTAGTGCCGGCCATTTGAACCGTATATTGAGAAGCCGTTACATCAACGATTTGGCCACGGAAGATATCAGCCGTACGCTTCACTTCTGCACGAGCAAAGCCGCTCGCGCGTACTTTTACCATCAACAGCTCACGCTCGATATGCTCAAGCTCAGACACTTCTTGTACCTTAAGTACATCGATTAGTTTATGTAGCTGTTTCTGGATCTGCTCAAGCTGCATTTCGCTTGAGTTAGTGGTTACGTTCAGACGAGACAGCGTCGGATCATCGGTTGGAGATACGTTCAAAGACTCGATGTTGTAGCCACGCTGAGAAAACAAGCCAACCACACGAGAAAGTGCACCAGGTTGGTTTTCCATTAATAGTGAAATGATGTGTCTCATATTATGTTCTCTCCGTTTTGCTTAGCCACATGTTATCCATACCCTCGCCCTTGATCTGCATTGGGTATACGTGCTCGGTGTCATCCACACTGATATCGACAAATACCAAACGGTCTTTCATCGCCAGTGCTTTTTCCAAACCTGATTCCAGTTCATCCGGAGATGAAATACGCATACCAACGTGGCCGTAAGCCTCGGCGATAGCAGCAAAATCAGGAACAGAGTCCATATATGAGTTAGAGTGACGGCCTTGATAAACAATGTCTTGCCACTGTTTTACCATGCCTAAGAAACGGTTGTTAAGGTTAATAATCTTAACTGGGATATTATATTGCAGCGCAGTCGACAGCTCTTGGATGTTCATCTGAATACTGCCATCACCCGTTACCACAACCACTTCTTCGTCTGGCTTAGCAAACTTAACCCCCATTCCAGCAGGCAGACCAAAGCCCATCGTGCCTAAGCCACCAGAGTTAATCCAACGGCGTGGCTTGTTGAATGGGTAGTACAATGCTGCAAACATTTGGTGCTGACCTACATCCGAAGCAACGTAAGCATCACCATTAGTTACTTTATGAAGTGTTTCAATAACTTGTTGTGGTTTGATGCACTCTGAAGATTTTTCATAAGCTAGGCAATCACGATCTTGCCACTGCTTGATTTCACTCCACCAGCACTCTAGAGCTTGCGCATCGTTAGTGCCGCCCTGCTCAATCAGCAGGTTAACCATGCTTTCTAGTACTTTTTCCGCAGAACCTACGATAGGCAGATCCACTTTCACGTTTTTAGAGATCGACGATGGGTCGATATCAATATGCATGATCTTTGCGTTCGGGCAATACTTATCCAGGTTATTGGTCGTACGGTCATCAAAGCGTACACCGACACCAAAGATAAGATCAGCATTATGCATCGCCATATTAGCCTCATACAAACCATGCATACCTAGCATACCCAAAGAGTTCTTATGAGTGCCAGGGAAAGCGCCAAGCCCCATTAGGGTACTTACTACGGGTAAATTCAGTGCTTCAGCTAATTTGATTAGCTGTTTATCTGCCTCAGAAATAACCGCACCACCACCGACGTAAAGTACTGGCTTCTTCGCTTCAAGAAGGGCTTTTAGCGCCTTTTTAATCTGACCTTTATGACCCGTAACCGTTGGGTTGTACGAACGCATTTTGATCGTTTCTGGGTATTCATAAGGAAGCTTGATTTGTGGGTTTAAGATGTCTTTGGGCAGATCAATAACCACAGGACCGGGACGTCCTGTCGTTGAAATATAGAATGCTTTTTTAACGACTTCAGGGATATCTTCCGCTTTCTTAACTAAGAAGCTGTGTTTAACGATCGGGCGTGATACACCCACGATGTCACACTCTTGGAAGGCATCGTTACCAATAAGGTTATTTGGTACGTTACCAGAAATAACAATCATTGGGATTGAGTCCATGTAGGCTGTTGCAATACCAGTAACGGTATTGGTCGCACCTGGACCAGAACACACAAGTACTACACCCGGTTTACCAGTAGAACGAGTATAGCCATCTGCCATGTGGGTAGCGGCTTGTTCGTGTCGTACTAATACGTGTTTAATTTCAGCAGTTTTAGCATGCAGCGCATCGTAGATATCAAGTACAGAACCACCCGGGTAACCAAAGATTTGTTCTACACCCTCTTCAATCAGAGACTGCACCACCATCTCAGCGCCGGATAACATTGCTGTTTCAGGTTTTGTTGTCATATTGCTCTCCTCACCAGTTTCCAATCATATTTGGTGAACATGTTGGGCTGGTTTTTCATAGTCTAGGGCTTATTCGTAGCCTAATTCGAAATACTTCCACTTTTTCGGCTATGGCTGTCTGTCGTGATAACAACAAACAGTAATACGAAACAACTTTAACGCTTTATTATCATCTGGTCTAACACCTGTTATTCGGCCACTGTGCCAAAAAACCAACTATTAGCTCAAAGCATTAAATAAAACCCACCCAAGACCTAAATGATAGATTTAAAAACTGGTTACCAGACAAAAAAAAGCACTTAATATTTCGAAAGATCGCTATTTTTCGATTAACAGCGAGCTTTCTGGCGTGCGTTTTCGCACATTGTGCGTGTCATTAGATACAAAAAATCCCCCTAAAAATGCAATCACATCCGTAGGGGGATTTTTAAACAACTGAAAATTTATCTAAGCAGAAAACTACTTATCTTTTGGCTTTTCATTGTACATTTCTTCGATTTCGTCTTGATACTTATCGTTGATAACTTTACGACGCAATTTTTGAGTTGGTGTCAGCTCACCATCATCCATAGAAAATGCTTTTGGTAGCAGTTTGAATTTCTTCACTTGCTCAAACTTAGCCAGTTCTTGCTGTAGGTCATTCACACGCTTTTCTAGCATCTCGACGATTTGGTGATGCTTAACAAGCTCAACGCGATCGTGATACTTGATATTAAGCTCTTTGGCATACTCTTCTAGTGAGTCATAACAAGGAACAATCAGCGCAGAAACGAATTTGCGCGTATCAGCGATAACAGCAATCTGTTCGATAAAGTGATCTTTACCAATCGCGCCTTCCACCACTTGCGGTGCAATGTACTTACCACCAGAGGTTTTCATCAGCTCTTTGATACGATCGGTAATGAACAGGTTACCATTTTCATCAAAATGACCCGCATCACCAGTTTTCAAGAAACCGTGCTCATCGAATGTCTTAGCTGTCTCTTCTGGCATCTTGTAATAGCCACGCATCACCATTGGACCACGAACAAGAATCTCGTCCTTCGCACCAATTTTTACTTCTGCGCCCGGCATCGACATACCAATCGAATCAGGGTTAAAACAGCGGTCATCCCAACAAGATACTGTTGCTGTGGTTTCTGTCATGCCGTAACCAAGTTTTACGTTGATACCGATAGCATGGAAGAAACGACCAATCGTCTCATCAAGCTTTGCGCCACCACATGGCATAAAGTTGATGTTGCCACCTAGTAGAGCGCGCAGTTTAGATAGCACAAGCTTATCGGCTAGTGCATGGCTCTTTTTCAGAATTAACGATGGAGTACGACCTTCCTGGTGACAAACTGAAAGCTTTGCTCCCATGTTCACCGCCCAAGTAAATAGCACTTTACGAATAAATGGCGCTTTAGATACCTTCTCGTGAATCGCAGAGAAGATCTTCTCATAGAAACGTGGAACCGCACACATTACTGTTGGTTTCACATCGCTTAACGCATCACGCACTTGCATCGTGTCTTGCAGGTAGCAGTTGGTTGCGCCTTTATAGAGAACGTAGAACGTCCAAGCACGCTCAAATACGTGTGACAGAGGTAGGAAACACAGTGAGACATCGTCTTTGCTTAGGCTAAGGCGCTCATCGTGGCCTTCTAACTGGTAGCCAATATTGGTGTAATCAAGCATTACGCCTTTTGGCTGACCTGTGGTACCAGAGGTATAGATAAGAGTCAGTAAGTCGTCCATGCTTGCATCAGCAAGACGCATGTCAAGTTCAGCTTGTTGTGCTTCAACGCCACGCGCCATGAAGTCAGTCCACGATACTGCAAAGTTGTGGCCTTGAAGGTCAATGTCATCAGACATAGCAACAACCACTTCTAACTGTTCGCACTCTTCAAACAGGCTAACAGCCGCATCGAATTGAACCTGTTCGCCAACGAATAAGATCTTCACATCTGCGTTTTGGATGATGTAAGAAGACTGTGCTGCTGTGTTCGTCGGATAAATCGGCACAGTCACAAGACGCGCTTGTAAAGATGCAAAATCTGCCACTGTCCATTGAGGCATATTATTCGAATAGATACCGATCTTATCCTGAACTCTCAGTCCTTGAGCCAACAGTGCTAATGAAAGCGTATCGATTTGTTGTCCAAACTGTTCCCAGCTAATGCCTTGCCATACATTGTCTACTTTGTGCTTCAAAGCTGTACGGTTGCCGCCTTGGGCAATTTGGTCACGAAGTCTTTTTACGATATGAAAATCTAAATTGGCCATCTCTTTACCTTTGGCTTACACCTGTAAGCTTTTTTGAGCGCACAAGTGTACCTCTGATCATGGAAAAGGCAACTGATGAAGCTCAAAGTTATAAGTAATAGTACGTCTCACGCTAAGTTTTCTATCAACAAAAATAGCAGGTACAAAAAAGCCCCAAGCCAGACTCCTAGCTTAGGGCTTATAAAACATAGGGATTAGTGTCTAGTTAAGTGCCACGACTTCACCACAGATCATCATTAACTGATCTCGTAACCAAATGTGTCCTTTGTCCTTTTCACTTGATTCGTGCCAGCTTAGGAAGCCAGAAATAGCCGCATTATCGAATGGGAAATCTAGAATCTGAAGCTGCTCTTTATTTGCTGCATGCTCTACCATCCAACGAGGAGCAATCGTTACTAGTTCAGATTGACCAACAACGTAAAGAACGTTGCTCAAGCTCGTACCTTCATAGAAAGGCGTGCAATCTAGGTCACGGTAAGCTTGCTCAGAGAAGCTACGTTGACCATGGATGCGAGACAGTTTTGCGTGTTTTTCGTTAAGCAGCTCTGCCGCAGAAACTTCACCGTTGATGCGTGGGTGAGAAGCAGAAGCAACCACAACTAATTCATCTTGGAAGATTTCAGTGCTTGAGAAGCCTTGCTCATCAAAACGAGCGTAATCAATAACGAAGTCGATTTCTTGGTAGCGCATGCGCTCTGAAAGTTGACGATCGAATTCAGCATCCATGTGCAGTTTAACGCTAGGTGCTTGGTCATTGATTGTCGACATAATCTTAGGAGCAAAACGCATGTCACAAGGGCTGCAAATCGCAAGTTTGAACAGGCGAGAAGACGACTCTGGAGAGAACACAGAACTTGGTAGTTCGTTGCGTACTAACTGTAGCGCTTGGCGGATTGGACCAAACAACTGACGAGCACGTTGAGTCGGTTGAATACCACGACCTTGACGCATGAATAGTTCGTCGTTAAACATCACTTTTAGACGAGCAACAGCGTTACTTACAGCAGGCTGAGACATACCCAGATTGTGAGCTGCACGTGTAATGTTTTGTTCTTGCATAACTGCATCAAATACAGTCAAAAGATTTAAGTCAACTCCACGAAGTGTGCTTTCCATTCTGTAGCTTGCAATTGCACTCATTGCGTCTTTTTTCTCTAACATTCAAGTTGCCTCTTGTCGGTTCGACAGCGTTAAATTGGTAATGGTATGGGAATAGATAACCACTAATTCTTATATTTATCAGACCGATACATTTCGGATTACCATTACTATTAACCAATACATCTCGAGCTACCAACAAGATTGATAAAGAATAATTTTATTTTATCTTAATGATTAAATAACACCTAAAAATCAGAAACTTATAGAGTTATAAAAAAACATAAAATGCTTCACTTATGAGTTTCATTTCGACTTATTTAGCTGTTCTATCGTTTGGTTACAATTGTTACAACTTATTGAACCTATGAATTGGTTGGCCCGCCCATTCAGAAATAACACTTATGAGTTAGGTGAGCGATGCATAACTTGGAAAATCTACCTTGCCCCAAAGTTGCTTTCTTAAGTCGTCTTGATTAGACCAATTCCCCGCTAATAGCCATTCAACGAGTGCACTTGCCACGTCAGGGTAAGTGACCACTTCAGCCTGTTTTTCACTGAGCCAAGTACGCAAGATAGCCGCATCTAAAAAGGTCATGGTTTGAGCTAATCCAAGAGCCTCTAGCGTCGCCACATTGCTCTGTTGTTCGAACTGTCCTTCGAGTGGTTTGAGAAGCAATTTTTTCCCCAAGGTTAGGGCTTCAGATGGCAATTCAAAGCCGCCATTGGCTACCACACCTGAGCACTGGTTTAGGTCGAATTGAAAGCCTGCATGACTGAGTGGTTTAAACTCAATATTTTCGACTCGGCTATGCTCAATGACATTCGGGTGGTAGCAAACAAAATTATGGGAAATGAACTTCATCAGCAGCTCTGAGATCGACTCAATCTCCTCAAATGGCAAATAGACCAACGTAAAATCTGGTGCTGTTTTGGTTTGTTCATTACCAACCAGCGTGTGAACAATAGGTGTATGAACAATAGGTGGTAAAATCGGCTGTTCAAAGTGATACCAATGCAAACCAATAGAGTGCTCGGTTGGAGCGAAATGTTGAATCACTGAATGTTCAATCCAGTTGCCCCCTTCTTTGGGTACATCATAACGAAACGCATTCTGGTGGCTTATCCCAATGCATGGCACACCTTGCCGCTTAGCCGCCCATGCAGTCACAGGCTCAAAGTCATTAATCACTAAGTCATAAGGCGTAAGATCGATCTGGTTAATCTCACGGAGAAATCGCCAGATGTTATTCTTGATGAATGTTTTGCCGTATTTAACCTGCCCCTGCTCGCTGTAAAAAGTTAAGCCGCTGCGAGTCTGATAGTTGCCAAACGCTTCCATCGAAAAGTATTTACTCGCTTCTCGACCTGAGAATAGAAAATCGACATCGATATTTTGCTGACGAAAAGCCACAGCCATTGCTCTCGCTCTCGCGATGTGACCATTCCCCGTACCTTGTACACCATATAAAATTTTCATGCATGTTCCTTTGAATTTACCACTTTAGCTCGGCAGTGATTGCCAACAAAATGATTACAGGATGAAACTGATAGCAAGGCTAGTACAAGCGATGCCCAAGGCTGCACCAATCAGTACGTCCGTTAAAAAGTGCACACCGAGCAGGATTCGAGAGCCTGCAATCGCAGTTGCCCACACCAAGCTAAAGAGGTACAAGCTCGGATAGAAATGTCCAATTAGGGTCGCCATAACAAAAGCCGCAGCGGAATGCCCTGAAGGCAGGCTGTATTTATCGGATGGCACAATATGAGAGTGAAGCAGTGAAGAGAATTCAGCTGGTCTACGGCGCTTGAGGGTATTTTTGGCCAGCCAGTAGATAGGCAGTTCGATAGCAAAAGCGGTTAAGCCCACCAAAAGAAAATCTCGACCTGTGTTGCTATCAGCCAGCAGTGCAACCAAAGCAATCAAAACATAAAGGTGTCCATCTCCAGTATGAGACACCGCTTTACTCAAGGTTGCATGTTGCCCGCTGTAACGGTTCTTTAAACAGAAAACAGAAAATGCCACATCCCAGCGGACAATAGGTTCGATGGTACGCATACGTTCTCCTTAACAATCCTTATTCAGTTAAGGCTCAAGTTATTCCCCTGAAATGACAGTTAAGTGACGTTTTTAATGAACTAAAATGAATTTTGAAGCAAATGACTCAACTAAATTGTGCATCCCAAGCTTGAGTGTGATCACACAGATACAAATAAAGCGACTCAAGGTCGCTTTATTGTTTGTTATTTCTTTAAAAACGAATAAACGAAGACTCTATAACGAGAGTGGCTCGTGCTTTTTCACCAAACCGAAATCCGCCAATATCGCGTAGGCCGCTGGGATCATAAACAGCACCAGTAAGGTCGAGGCAAATATGCCGAACACAATCGAAATAACCAATGGCTGGATAACCTGAGCCTGCAAGCTAGTTTCCGTTAGTAGCGGTAACAAACCAGCGGCTGTCGTCATTGAGGTCAAAAATACCGCACGGAAACGCTCGCGACTGGCTTTCACCACTGAGTCATGCACGCTATCTCCCTCATCGACATGGTGACGAATATACTGCACCAACAAGATAGAATCGTTGACCACAATCCCGGCAAGCGACACAAAGCCCATCATGCTAGGCATACTTAAAGAGTGGCCAAGTATCCAGTGACCAACAACCACTCCAATAAAGGCGAGTGGAATGGCTAACATCACGACCACAGGCTCTAAGTAGCTTCTGAACTGATAGCTAAGGATCGCAAACACGCCGAATAAGCCGAGTAAGAATCCTTTGCCCATCGAGGCGCCAGTCTTAGCTGCATCTTTAGCTTCCCCTTCGAAATCAAAGCGTAAACCTGGGTACTTCTGAACAAGCTTGGCTGCTTCATCTTTTTGGAACTGAGCCAAAATCGCGGATGAGCTCGCTTTCTTATTGTCAATATCACCAAAGATGCTGATGGTTCTCAGCCCATCAATGCGCTGGATTCGCACGTAATTACGTTGGAAATCTAATGTCGCCAATGTTGCTAGCGGGATCTGACTGCCATCTGCGGTAATGATTGGGAAGTTAGCCAGCTGCTGTATGTCGCCCGCTTGCTCTTTATCAAGACGAACCTCAATCGAGATATTCTCAACACCGATTTGAATCTCATCCGCCGTTTGCCCAAAGAAAGCCGCTCGTAACTGAGATGCAATCATCTGCCCATTCACATTGTAGGTTTCGGCTCCAGGGCGCAGCTTCACTAAGATCTCTTCCTTACCCATGCGCATGTCATCAAGCACACCGTGTACGCCATCAAACTGATTGAGGTATTCCTGAATATCCAAAGAGGCCGATTTCAATGCACTCAGGTCATCATGCTTAGCACGAATCTCAATAGCACGACCGCCCGGGCCCATAGTGGGTTGCTTGAACACCAATGAAATAGGATCCGCTAAATCGCCAATATCTTCACGCCACGCATCAATGAAGTCATCGATAATCGTATTACGACTCTCTGCTCCGCGTAAATCTAAGCGCACTGTGGCTAAGTGTGGGCCTGATTCATTGGCATCGGCGTTGGCATTGAATTGGCTGGTGATATGCTCGACCAATGTATTGCCTTCTTCAACCTCTTCGCTCCATTGGTTGTTCAAACGCTCAGCAGACGCGACAATTTTGTCGACCACTTTTTCGGTTTGAGACAATGATGCGCCCGGCGGAAGAATGATACGTGCCTCGGCAATATCACCATCCAGCTCAGGAAAAGGTTGAAACTTAACAATGCCACCAGCAATCAAGGCTACAGAAAGCAACAACAGCGTAATCACTCCGCCCATAAAGGCGTAGCGGAAGGTCACGACTTTCTCAACCATGTTCATCAAAGTGGTATTACGGAAGTTCTCAAACTTCTCAAGTAACACAACCTTAAAACGCAGCGCTGGCTTGTCATTCTTTTCTTTGTGTAATGAATGAGATAGGTGATTAGGTAGAATCAGGAAGGCTTCAATCAAGCTCAACGACAGCACCAAAATCAAGACTTGAGGAACGGCCTTAAGCACCGCGCCCATCTCACCATCAAGAAACAGTAAGCTACCGAAAATACACACAGTGGTTAGGAAAGAAGACAGTACTCCGGGAAGCACTTTCTTAACGCCGTTGTACACCGCATCATCTACGCTCTGCCCCCGATCTAAATGGGAGGCTATCGATTCGGCAATCACGATGGCGTCATCCATCATAATACCGATCGCCATTAATAAGCCGACCAATGACATGATGTTGATCGACAGGCCAAGGTTGGCCATTAAGAACAAGCCACCAAGGAAGGCTACGGGTAAACCTGCCGCAACCCAGAATGAATATCGCAAACTGAAGAACAACCACATGGTGGCAAACACCAGCACAATACCTTGCCAACCATTGCTCACCATCATGGTTAGACGATCCCAAAGTACAGACGAGAGATCATTGGTCATTTGCAATGTCACACCATCAGGGGCAATCGCGCTTTGATCTTCAACGAATCGGGTCACGTTCTCTTTGATTCGTAGCGCATCATCTTCTTTGTTTTTGCTGATCTTCAATAGCGCAGAAGGCTTACCATCAAACAGTACCTTCTGTTCATCAAGCTCAAAGCGGTCGGTTATTTTGGCTATGTCCCTTAAGCGAATCACCGAACCATTCGGCGCAGATCCAACCACGATACTTTCCAGTTCAACAGGCGTAATTCGCCTCTCGTCAAAACGAATCAAAAAGTTCTTGTCTGGTGTTTCAACGTTACCGCTCGGAAGCTTTACATTTTGACGGCCTATCTGATCGGCGATATCACCGACGCTCAAACCCAGCTGACGAATGGCTTGGGTATCCAGTTCTACTCGATATTGATGATCTGAGAAGCCGCTGACCTCGACCAAAGATACACCGTAATCGAGCTTCATAGTGCGCTTAAGCTCTTCCGCGTAGGCCTTAAGTTCCGGCCACGACGTTTCGGCTGTGATGGCGATATCAACAACTGGTTCATTCCAATCTAGCTCTTGAACAACAGGTGATTCAATCTCGGTTGGGAAGTCATTGATCGAGTTGATCTGAGTTTGCACGTCCACCAGCATTCGGCCGATGTCCGCTTTCTCATTTAACTTGAGAATTAAACGAGCGCTGCCTTCGATCGCTTCACACTGAGTCTCTTCAATGTTAGCTAACCCGTCTACTGCATCTTCCATTCGCACACATAAGCTCTCTTCCACTTCTTGTGGAGAAGCGCCGGGATAAACAATCGCAGCCATAATGTAAGGCGGGTCATAAGCGGGAAAGGTTTCACGTTTGATGGTTGATAGTGAACTTATACCTAAGATCAACAGCCCAAGCATCAGCAAGTTTGCTGCTGTTGGGTGCCGAGAGAAAAACTTGATCATGACGCACTCTCCTGAGTATTTGATTCAAGCTCAGCCTCTTCAGAGTTCGACTCTTTCAGTAACATGCCTTCAATTGCTGGCAGAACATCATTGAGCACCAGTTTATCTCCAGTTTGTAGCTCGCCACTCACAACCACTTGATTGTCTCTGCGATAAAGCACTTCAACATTGACCACTTGCAAACGCTGATTGTCATCCATCAGATAAACCTTATCACCATGCAGTGCTCGCTCTGGAACCACCCAACTCAGATTCGCTACACCCTCAATCTCAGCTTTGACAAACATGCCGTTGACCAAAGGCGTTGCGCTGTCTGGTTGCAATTGTGAGTAATCTTGAGCGATCTCGAGAATAATCCCCGCCGTCGCTTGGTTTTCATCAACTGTTTCGCTGATTCTTGCCACCTTCGCAGGCCAGCTAAGGTTCAGGTTGCCGCTATTAAGTTGAATGCTTGCTTTGATTGGCGCTTCATAAGGATTAGGGATTCCTGCTGCATCGCGAGGGAACTGGTTAAAACTGGAGGCTAAAGTTTGCATATCGTGAATAGAAAGTTGTGCCTCCACTTCCATGACATTAATCCCGTGAGCAATAAACATCTCTTGCTGAAGATTAACCACTTGATTTTGTTCAATATCAACCTGAGCTATTCGCATCGCTCTTGGCAAGGTTATGGTAGTCTTATCGAGAGAGCGTTGTGCTTCTTTCACTTTAGATACGTTGACCTTAATCACCGCTTCCGCGACGCGTTTTTCATCTGGCATTAAAGCAATTTGGTTCGCGATATCCAACACTAGCTTCTGTTGAGACAATGCGCTTTGTTGTTGCAGGTCGACATCAGACTGAGAAGTTAGCCCTTTCTTACGCAGATCCTGTTTACGTTGTAGCTCTTTGTTGCTGATCACTAAGCGATTCTTTTCGATCTTAAGAGTCTGATTAAGGTTGTCTTCTTCTTGATTCAGTTTCGCTAATGAGGTTTGGCTTGATTTTAGATCCGCCTCTGCTTGTATCAGTTTCAATTCGTAATCCAATGGATCAACCTTGAGTACAACCGTTCCTGCAGGGATCACCTGCCCTTTTTCAAGCTCCGGGTGTCGATACACTATTTGTCCTGTCACCTCAGCAATCGCTTTCCATTCGACTTTCGGCACCACTTTGCCAAAACCAACCGCTAACGGCGCTATCAGTTGTTGCTCTAGGCTTACTGTATCAACTAAGCGGGCTCTATCACCTGCAGGTTTGGTTGGCAGATCCGGCTTCAAGTTAATCGCGGCGACAAGGCCAATCACACCAACCGCAAGTGCTGGAAAGAAGAGTAGTTTTTTATTTATTTTCATTATCTTTGGTCCTGCACAGAAGAAGGGCTAGGCGTATTTATAAAGCCTTCTGTCATCAATTTAATGTTGTGTTCGATTAAGCGGTTAAGAAATTCTTCATTAATCTCAATACCATGGATTGCTAATAGAGGAGGCGGCGCAATGAATGGAAATACCATCAAGCTTATATACGACACGCGACAGAGTTTAGGATCCATATCTTTTCTTAAGACGCCTTGTGCCACCAGTTTTTCAAAAATGACATCTTGAGCAGGTTTGGTTACATCAAGAAAGACCTTCTCTAGCAACTCTCTCTGCACCTCTGAAGGCGGCATATTCATCACTTGAGCTATCAAGCGAGGAAACTTGGGCACCTTGACCATCTCTTTGTAGTAAGTCCGCATTAAATCAAGAAAGTTCTCATGGCTGCTTTCTTCAACCAACCTTTGCATCTGCAATTGCATCGGTCGTAGCGTTTCACGCAGCATCGCCTCAAACAGCCCGGCCTTACTACCAAAGTAATAACGGATCATCGCAATGTTCACACCCGCACGATCAGCAATTAAACGTGTCGAGACCTTATCGTATGGCTGAACGACAAACAGATCACGAGCATGCTCGATCAATAACTGTCGAACATCTAAGTTCTTTTGAGGTCGCCCTGCTTTTCGTGCCGTCATGGCAAAAACCCATCTCTATAATTAATCATATGATTAATTATAGAGATAAACAGGCGTAACAGTAGAAGATTAATTACTCACTATTTAATCAAGTGATTAATTAATTTGGTCACGCTTGTGATTTTTTTGGTGAATCGTTCCATCAAAAAGATTTACTACAAAGTTTTAACCTACACATAAGCCAAACGATAAACTAACCCCCCAATACAAAACCGCCAATCAGATGATTCAGCCAACAAAACAACACAAAGCAGCACAAACCAAACCAAAACGTCGCCAATGCACGCTGATATTGGATTTTCTTGTTTGACGCTCAGAATAAATTCCGGTAAATATGGTGTTAACAGTTTATTTACGGATATTTGTGTAATGATTTTTTCTTCTTCTCGACTGCTGAAACTTCTCCTTATCGTGAACCAATCGCGCGGGTAAGTTGTGGGTCAAGAACTACACAAATATTAAAACCCGCGCTGAGCGGGTTTTTTTGTAACTGGCACTTTTAAAAGAACATCATTCTTAATAATAATTTGGATAGCAATCGATTCATTATCGATATAAGGAAGCACCCATGAACGATCAAGTGATAATTTTTGACACGACCTTACGTGATGGCGAGCAAGCGTTGGCAGCAAGCCTTACGGTAAAAGAGAAATTACAGATCGCTTATGCACTTGAACGACTGGGTGTAGATGTTATTGAAGCCGGTTTCCCAGTGTCATCACCAGGCGATTTCGAATCTGTACAAACCATCGCGAAGAATATTAAAGATAGCCGAATCTGTGCACTTTCTCGCGCAGTTGCGAAAGACATCGACGCAGCGGCAGAAGCGTTAAAAGTCGCTGAGCAGTTCCGTATTCATACCTTTATTTCGACATCGACGGTTCACGTTCAAGACAAATTACGTCGCAGCTACGACGATGTTGTCGAGATGGCAGTAAAAGCTGTAAAGCATGCGCGTAACTATACCGATGATGTTGAGTTCTCTTGTGAAGATGCAGGTCGTACACCTATCGACAACCTATGTCGTATGGTTGAAGCTGCTATCAACGCTGGCGCAAAAACCATCAACATTCCAGATACTGTAGGCTACACAGTACCAAATGAATTCGGTGGCATTATCCAAACGCTATTTGATCGCGTACCAAACATCGATCAAGCGATCATCTCTGTTCACTGCCACGATGATTTAGGTATGTCGGTTGCCAACTCAATTGCTGCGGTTCAAGCGGGTGCTCGACAAATTGAAGGCACAATCAATGGTATTGGTGAGCGTGCGGGTAACTGTTCTTTAGAAGAAATCGCAATGATCATCAAAACTCGTCAAGAGCTATTAGGTGTTCATACTGGTTTGGATCACAAAGAGATTCACCGTACCAGTAAGTTGGTTAGCCAGCTTTGCCACATGCCAATTCAAGACAACAAAGCAATCGTTGGTGCTAACGCATTCAGCCACTCTTCAGGTATCCACCAAGATGGCATGCTTAAGAACAAGAACACTTACGAGATCATGACGCCTGAGTCTATTGGCTTGAAGAACAAAGCATTGAACCTAACAAGCCGCAGCGGTCGTGCAGCCGTTAAGAGCCACATGGATGCTATGGGTTACAAAGACAACGAGTACAGCCTAGATTCATTGTACGAAGACTTCTTGAAGCTAGCTGACCGTAAAGGCCAAGTGTTCGATTACGACCTTGAAGCACTAATGCACTTTGCGAACCTACGCGACGAAGATGACTTCTATAAACTTAACTACCTAAGCGTGCAATCTGGTAGTGTTATGTCTACCACCAGCATCAAGCTTCAATGTGGCGATGAAGAGAAATGCGAAGCGGCTGTTGGTAACGGCCCTGTTGATGCTTTATACCAATGTATCTACCGCTTAACGGGTTACGAGATTGCCTTGGATAAATTCGACCTTACCGCGAAAGGTGAAGGCGAAGATGGCCTAGGCCAAGCTGATATTATTGCTAACTATAAAGGCCGTAAATACCACGGTACGGGCGTTTCAACGGATATCGTTGAGGCCTCTGGTCAGGCGCTACTGCACGTTATTAATAGCATTCAACGCGCAGACACCATTGCTGAAATGAAACAGCAAAGAATCGCGACAGTTTAAACACCCAATAACAAAGCCCTAGAGCCGATGTTATTGGCTTTAGGGACAAAATTTAAAACGAGCGAACAGCTCAGTAACAAGAATTAAAGGATTAACATGACTGATAAATCATACAAGATTGCCGTACTACCTGGTGATGGCATTGGCCCAGAAGTAATGCAGCAAGCACATAAAGTGTTAGACGCGATCGAAAAGAAACACGCAATTAGCTTTTCTCGCGAAGAGTATGATGTTGGTGGTATCGCAATTGATAACCACGGCTGTCCACTTCCAGAAGCGACAGTAACAGGCTGTGAAGAATCTGACGCAGTACTATTTGGCTCGGTTGGCGGCCCTAAGTGGGAACACCTTCCACCAAACGATCAACCAGAGCGTGGTGCTCTACTTCCCCTGCGTAAACACTTCCAATTGTTCTGTAACCTACGTCCTGCACAAATCCATAAAGGTCTAGAGTCTTTCTCTCCTTTGCGTGCTGACATTTCAGGTAATGGTTTCGACATCGTTGTTGTTCGTGAGCTAACAGGCGGCATCTACTTCGGCCAACCTAAAGGTCGTGAAGGCGAAGGCGCAACTGAAAAAGCCTTTGATACTGAGATTTACCACCGTTACGAAATCGAACGCATTGCAAAGATTGCTTTTGAATCTGCACGTCTACGTAACAAAAACGTTTACTCAATCGATAAAGCGAACGTTCTACAGAGCTCTATCTTATGGCGTGAAGTGGTTGAAGAAATCTCGAAAGATTACCCAGATGTCACGCTAAACCACATGTACATCGACAACGCGACCATGCAGCTAATCAAAGATCCATCTCAGTTTGACGTAATGCTATGTTCAAACATCTTCGGTGACATCATCTCTGATGAGTGTGCAATGATCACCGGCTCTATGGGTATGCTTCCTTCTGCAAGCTTGAACGAAAGTAACTTCGGCCTATACGAACCTGCAGGTGGCAGCGCGCCAGATATCGCAGGCAAGAACATCGCGAACCCAGTAGCGCAAATTCTTTCTGCTGCGCTAATGCTTCGTTACAGCCTAGGCGAAGAAGCAGCAGCACAAGACATCGAAGCAGCGGTGTCTAAAGCACTTTCTGCAGGCGAGCTAACAGCAGACCTTGCAGGTAACAACCAAGCGCTTACTACCTCTGAAATGGGTGACAAGATCGCAGAGTACATCTTAGCTTCATAGGCTAAATGTTCCGATTAAAAGCAAGTACATAAGAATAATATCAAGCCAAGTCAGCTTAAACCGCATGACTTGGCTCGAAACAAACACTGGGACTGATGCTCCCAAGGAAGAACAGCTATGTCGACAAACCAGCAAGCAAAAACCTTATACGAAAAAGTTTACGACGCACACGTTGCAGTTGCAGCGAAAGGCGAAACGCCAATTCTTTATATCGATCGCCACTTAGTCCATGAAGTAACGTCGCCACAAGCCTTTGATGGTCTGCGTGAAAAAGGCCGTAAAGTTCGCCAAGTAGGCAAAACTTTTGCGACCATGGATCATAACGTATCAACTCAAACCAAAGACATTAATGCTTCTGGAGAGATGGCTCGTATCCAAATGGAAACGCTATCGAAAAACTGTGAAGAGTTTGGTGTCACGCTTTACGACCTAAACCACAAATACCAAGGTATTGTGCACGTAATGGGCCCTGAACTAGGTATTACTCTACCAGGCATGACCATCGTATGTGGTGACTCACACACGGCAACACACGGTGCATTTGGTTCATTAGCATTCGGTATCGGTACTTCAGAAGTTGAGCACGTTCTAGCAACTCAAACGCTAAAACAAGCTCGCGCTAAAACCATGAAGATCGAAGTAAAAGGCAAGGTTGCTCCGGGCATCACTGCAAAAGACATCGTGCTAGCGATCATCGGTAAAACAACGGCTGCTGGCGGTACAGGCTACGTGGTTGAATTCTGTGGTGAGGCAATTACAGACCTTACGATGGAAGGTCGTATGACGGTATGTAACATGGCAATTGAGCTTGGTGCGAAAGCTGGCTTAATTGCTCCAGATGCAACGACATACGAGTACATCAAAGGTCGTAAGTTCTCTCCAGCAGGGGAAGACTTAGAAGCGGCAATTGAATACTGGGACACATTGAAAACCGATGCTGACGCAGAGTTCGATGCTGTTGTCACGCTAGAAGCGGCAGACATCAAACCGCAAGTCACATGGGGAACCAACCCAGGTCAGGTTATCTCGGTAGACACACCAATCCCAGCACCAGAAAGCTTTGCTGACCCTGTTGAAAAAGCATCGGCTGAAAAAGCGTTGGCTTACATGGGCCTTGAAGCAGGCAAATCTCTATCAGATTACAACGTTGATAAGGTCTTCGTTGGTTCTTGTACTAACTCGCGTATCGAAGACATGCGTGCAGCAGCCGCGGTAGCAAAAGGTCGCCAAGTCGCGAAGCATGTCCAAGCGCTTATTGTTCCGGGTTCTGAGCAAGTAAAAGCACAAGCAGAAGCGGAAGGCTTAGATGTTATCTTCAAAGAAGCTGGTTTTGAGTGGCGCCTACCGGGTTGTTCGATGTGTCTTGCAATGAACAACGACCGTCTAGGTCCACAAGAGCGCTGTGCTTCTACATCAAACCGTAACTTTGAAGGTCGCCAAGGCCGTGATGGTCGTACGCACCTAGTTAGCCCAGCTATGGCAGCAGCCGCAGCGATCGCTGGTCACTTTGTCGATATTCGTGAACTTTAATTAGAGGATTTAACATGTCAGGTTTTCAACAACACACCGGATTAGTCGTTCCTCTAGATACGGCCAACATCGATACTGATGCGATCATTCCAAAGCAGTTCTTACAGAAAGTGAACCGCATCGGTTTTGGTAAACACTTATTCCATGACTGGCGCTTCCTAGATGACGCTGGCAAACAACCAAACCCTGAGTTTGTAATGAACGAAGCACGCTACCAAGGCGCTTCAATTCTTCTAGCTCGTGAAAACTTCGGTTGTGGCTCATCTCGTGAACATGCACCTTGGGCGCTTGCCGATTACGGTATCCAAGTGATGATCGCACCGAGCTTTGCCGACATTTTCTACGGTAACTCGATCAACAACCAAATGGTGCCGGTTCGATTGACTGAGCAAGAAGTGGATGAGCTATTCCAATTCGTTGAAGCAAATGAAGGCGCAGAAATCACCGTTGATCTAGAAGCAATGAAAGTGAGCGCAAATGGTAAACAGTACTCGTTTGAAATTGATGAGTTCCGCCGTCATTGCTTACTGAATGGTTTAGATAATATCGGCCTTACACTTCAACATGCTGATAAGATCTCAGAGTTTGAAGCTAAGATTCCTAGCTTCCTGAAATAAAGAAGTCTTGAAATAGAATCACACAGTTTCTGTAAACATAAAAGGTTGGCCTAGTGCCAACCTTTTTTATTTAGCTGAATATCATTATTAAACTTCTTCTTTATTTGACCAAGTTCGTTATTTAACTGAAGAGCCATGAAAGAAAATGGTAAGCCATAAGGTCTTAATAGTCAGTCATCAGGAGAATGCCATGAAACAACTACTTTTTATTGTCAGCCTACTTTTCTCAACCTTAGTTTGGTCTGCGCCTAAATCCGATCTTTGGCGGTACTGGAATCAAAGCAATGAAACCAATCTAGAACAAGTATCTCACCAAGATTGGCAGCAATTTCTCGATAACTACCTAGTTAAACAAGGGCAAAATACCCTAGTTCGCTATAAAGCAGTGAACACTGCCGATAAAAAAAAGCTCAAGCAATACATCAAGCAACTCGAACAAGTTAATCCGCTCGACTATTCAAAAGCAGAGCAGTATGCCTATTGGGTTAACCTATACAACGCCGTGACTGTCGATTTGATTCTTGATGCCTACCCGATAAAATCCATCACTAAACTTGGCGGACTATTTAGTTTCGGGCCGTGGGGAGATGATGTAGTAGTCGTAAACGGTAAGTCACTGACACTCAACGATATTGAACATCGAATCCTAAGACCGATTTGGCAAGATCCACGCACGCATTATGCAGTTAACTGTGCCAGCCTAAGTTGCCCTAACTTGCAGCCTGATGCTTTTACCTCTGACAATACTGAAACCTTGCGAGAGCAAGCTGCTCATGAGTTTGTAAACAGTGACAAAGGCGTACTGGTTACAAATAATAAGCTCCAGCTATCATCGATTTACGATTGGTTTGCCGTGGATTTTGGTACAGAGAAACAACTCATTCAACACTTAGACCAATATCGAACAGAAGCAGTCGCCAATACTCAAAATATCAGTTATGACTATGACTGGTCGCTCAACCAAGCTAACTAGCTCTAACGCTAAACTTCATAACTAAAGCAAAACAAAAAAGAGGCTAGGGTTTTATCAACCACTAGCCTCTTTTCATCTATTTCACTGAATTCTAAAACTAGAAACTTGAACCTGGCTGCTGCAAGAATTCAACCTCTTCAGGAGTCGAAGTTCGTCCTAACACTTCATTTCGGTGCGGATAGCGACCAAATCGCTCAATGATAATCTTGTGCTTAAACTCAAAATCCAAATTATGTTCTAATCCCGTTTGAGAAAAGAGCTCCACGGCTTGTTCATGGACCAACAAAGACTCACTGTGCATATAAGGCATATACAGGAAACTTTTTTGTTGCTCGTTAAGTTGGTGGCCAAAACCACCCGCTACCGCCTCTTGCGCTAGAGCCAACGCCATCGGATCAGCCGAAAAAGCTGCCGGACTGTTTCTACCAATATTTCGAGAAAACTGATCAAGCACGATAATCTCTGCCAATCGCCCTTGTGCGTTTTGTCGCCATTCAAACAGCTCACCTTGAGTCGCAGTTTTGTGCAGTTCAGAAAATCGAGACTCTATCAAAGAGTCAATCTCGGCGCCGCCAGTAAACCAATCTTTAGGCGTCAACTCATCGAACCAAAACTCTAGAACATCCTGATACGTTACCGTCATATAATTCCCTTTAATAAAAAAGCGAGTCATTTAATGTCATGACTCGCTTTAGTGTTCGATTACTTAAAACCTTTAACTTTTTTTATCAGGTCATAAGCATTTTGAATCTCTTGCGATTTCTCTTTCGCAACATTCATCATCTCTGGAGGCAAGCCCTTCGCCATCAGTTTATCTGGGTGGTGCTCATTCATCAGCTTACGATAAGCTTTCTTGACCTCTTTACCGTCGGCACTCTCACTCACACCTAGTACCTTAAAAGCATCGCCAAGCTGATTCTGCTGTGAAGCCTGTTGCCAACCTGATGATTGCCCATGGCCTTGATGACCACCAAAGCTTCCGCCTTGCTGTTGGAAACGGAATGCAGCTTCTTGCATCTGCAAGCGGCGTTCTAATTGCTCTGCAGAAAACCCTAGACCTTGAGCTATCTTATGCAAGACCTGACGCTCACTTGGGTGCAAGCTCCCATCAGCAAATGCAGCAGATACTTGCAACTCAAGAAAGAACTGTAGAAGATCAAAACGACCACCCGATGAGATTTTCACTCGCTCAAGTACGTCGCTCAGCGGGAAGTCACTCTCTTTACCGTCACGAAAAGCATCTTGCGCCGCTTTACGTTGCTCGCCATGTAGGTTCATGCGCTCCATCATGGTAGAAGCAAGCTGAATCTCTTCTGGTGTTACTTGTCCCTTCGCTTTAGCAACATGTCCCATAACCGCAAAAGCGGATTTAAAAAACTCACTCTGTCTTTCTGCTTGACTTGGCCCTCGACCAAAACCAGAGCTATTGAATCCAGATTGGTTCAATCGGCGAGCTTTATCGAATTGATGTCCTAAAAACAGACCAAAAACTAAACCGAGTGGCCCTCCAAATAAAAAGCCAAAAAACGCGCCCAAAATTTTGCCAAATATTTGCATTATGTGTTCTCTATCTATGAATTTTATCTGAGTAATGCTGTCTGATGATGCTGAATGCTAATATTTCCTTTATCATAAGGAAAATGCTTTATTAATTGGATTGATACTAGATCAACCCTTCATCTAGTGACACAGGATAGTTCAACTTCATGCAATCTTTTTCCCGCACCTTGTTAGCCGCGTCTATAAGTACGGCGTTATACGTGTCGACAACTCAAGCTGAAACAATCACCAATAGTAGTGTGCAGGAAATGCCCTCTATAGATCAATGCTTGATCGAACCCGCTGCAGAAAACGAGACACAGCTACCCGCACACGTTGAGTCAGATCGCTTAGAAGCTATCAATGGTGACAAGGCTATATATTCAGGTGACGTAAGAGTTACGCAAGGGAACAAGACCATCCTTGCTGATAACGTAACCCTACACCAACAAGAAAATATCGTTGTAGCTGAAGGCAACGTAAACTTTAGTGACGGTCAAATCAAGTCAGTATCAGATAGAGCAACCAACAATCTGACTACCGATGAGATGACGTTAGAAAATACCGATTACGAATTTCTTTGCGAACCAGGTCGCGGAGATGCTGTTTATATAGCAAAAACAGGTAAAGCGGTTTATGAGATTGAAGATGGCTCGATTACCTCTTGCCCGATTGGTGACAACGCTTGGCGTCTAAGAGCATCGAGTATCGATGTCGACCAAGACGAAGAGCAAGCGACCTTTTATAACCCACGCTTTGAAATCCAGAGCGTTCCAGTTTTCTATCTGCCTTATCTAACGGTCCCTATTGGCGACACACGTAAAACAGGTTTCCTGTACCCAACCGTGTCATACGGTTCAAGTGATGGCTTTGAAGCTGAAATCCCTGTTTATTGGAACTTAGCACCAAACTACGACTTAGAAACCACTTTTAAGTACATGCAAGAGCGTGGCACACAACTTAACAGTAAATTCCGTTACTTGAGCGACTTTGGCTCAGGTAGTATCGAGTCTGAGTATTTACCGGATGACAAAAAATACTCCGAAAAAGGCGACCGTTGGGGAGCTCAACTTCAGCACTCAGGGATATTCCAGCAATCGTGGTTGTTTGAAGTCGACTACTCAAAAGTCAGCGACATTGATTACTTTACCGATCTAAGTTCTGGTATTGGTAATCGTGAAGATGGCCAACTACTTCAGGAAGGCCGAGCGACATACCGTTCCCAAAACTGGGATGCATCGGTACTTGTTCGAGATTTCCAAGTTCTGACTACAAGTAATAACCTACCTTACCGCCTAATGCCACAGCTAGAGTACAATTACTATGCTCCTGAGGTGATGGAGTACTTAGACTTCGACATGATAAGTCATGTCTCAATATTTGATACCGACGCTGCAGGCAAGCCATCGGCGAACCGTATTCACGTGGAACCCGGTATTACCATCCCAGTAGGGAATACTTGGGGTACTTGGACCACAGAAGCTCGACTACTTGGTACTTACTATCAACAAGATCTTGATGGCGTTGATACAGGTGCGGGTTCTGATTATGAAGGCTTAGAAGAATCGGTAAGCCGAGTTATTCCAGAGTTTAGAAGCCACGCAGGTATCGTCCTAGAACGCGACACCACTATTGTTGGCAACTATACTCAAACACTCGAACCGCAAGTCCAGTATCTTTACGTGCCAGAAGAAGATCAAAGCGATATTGGTCTTTATGATACTACGCTGTTACAAACCGATTATTACGGTCTATTTAGAAGCCGTAAATACAGTGGTGTAGACCGTATCGCAGCTGCAAACCAAGTCAGTTATGGGGCTTCATCTCGTTTCTTTGATGACGAATACAAAGAAAGACTAAATATATCATTTGGTCAAATATTCTATTTTGATAAAGATACAAAACAAACCCTGAGCAGTGAAGGATCTAATGATAAAACTAATTATTCTTCTTGGGCTATCGAAATGGACTTCAACTACGATGACTATCTGTTCTACCATGGTGGCGTGCAATACGACATTGACTCATCTTCGATGCAATTAGCCAATAGTACACTTGAATACCGCTTTGCTGGTGGTTACATACAAACCAACTATCGCTACGTTACAGAAGAATACATAAATGAAACTGTAGATTTTGACGTATCATCAATAACAAGAGATGGTATATCTCAAGCAGGTTTACTCGGTGCCTACCAAATTTCGCCAAAGTGGAATACCAGTGCTCAATATTTCTATGACTTAACCACACAAGAAGATCTAGAGTGGTTAGCGCGTTTAAACTACAGATCGGATTGTTGGTACATCGGCTTTACTTATAGTAACCGTTTGACAAATAACATTAGTAATCCAAATACTACGCCTGAATATGAAAATAACTTCAGCGTTAACTTCGGTATTGTAGGCTTTGGTACCAACATTGGTTCTGACTCTGGAGCAGTTGGGGATAGCAGCTCCGACAACTCGCTAAGCTACGGTCGCCCATTCTTCTTAAACAACTAATTTTCTTTACTGATAAGACATCAGTAAATTTAAAGGATTACACATGACATTGTGGAAACGCACATTAATTGCCATTGCAGCAGCTTGTACTTTATCAACAAGCTATGCAGCGCCGATCGAGCTAGACAGCGTAAAAGTTATCGTTAACGAAGGCGTTATCTTACAAAGTGACATCGATGCTTCTATGAAGACGCTGCGTGCAAACGCTAAAAAAAGCGGTCAAACACTGCCATCACAAGACGTGCTCAACGAGCAAGTGCTTGAAAAACTGATCATCGATACTATTCAGACTCAAGAAGCGGAACGTATCGGTGTTCGTATTGATGATGCTCGACTTGATCAAGCTATTGAAGGTATCGCCAAAGACAACAACCAAACGGTAGAACAACTTACCGCATCGGTTGCTGAAGAAGGCCTTAGCTACAATGCATTTCGAGAGCAAGTAAGAAAAGAAATTGCGGCAAGTGAGGCTCGCAATGCTCTAGTTCGCCGTCGTATTAACATCCTTCCTGCAGAGGTCGATAACCTAGCGGATATCTTAGCGCAAGAGACTAACGCAACCGTTCAATACAAGATTGGACACATTCAACTTCGCTTCAATGATGACCAAACCAAAGAAGAGCTAGAAGCCCAAGCTAAAGAACTTGTCGAAGAACTGAACTCAGGCAAAGATTTTAGCACCATGGCATATACTTACTCTAAAGGTCCTAAAGCACTACAAGGTGGTGATTGGGGTTGGATGCGCAAAGAAGAGATGCCGACCATCTTTGCTGATCAAATCAAAATGCAAAATAAAGGCAGCATCATAGGTCCTTTCCGAAGCGGCGTTGGTTTCCATATTCTAAAAATTGAAGATGTGAAAGGCTTAGAAACCGTAGCGGTAACGGAAGTTAATGCTCGTCATATCCTGATTAAGCCAACGGTCATCTTGAGTGATGACGGTGCCAAAGAGCAACTTGAAGAAATCACTCGTCGTGTCAACGCAGGTGAAGCGAGCTTTGGCGACCTTGCTCAGCAATACAGCCAAGACCCAGGTTCTGCAGTACAAGACGGTGAGCTAGGTTACCAAACGCCAGATTTATACGTACCTGAATTCAAACACCAAGTAGAAACACTACCCGAAGGTAAGATCAGTGCGCCATTCAAAACCGTGCACGGTTGGCACATTGTTGAAGTACTAGACCGTCGCGAAGTAGACCGTACTGATTCAGCTTTGAAAAATAAAGCTTACCAAATTCTATTTAACCGTAAATTCAACGAAGAAGCTGGTGCTTGGCTACAAGAAGTGAGAGCAAGTGCCTTTGTGGAAATGGTTGAGGACGACCAAGATGACAACTAAACGTATTGTCATAACTGCAGGAGAGCCCGCGGGGATAGGTCCAGATCTGACTCTGGCTCTATCTCAAGAAAGCTGGCCTCATCAACTTGTAGTCTGTGCCGATAAGACACTGCTAGCTGAACGAGCTAAAGTGCTTGGTATCGAAGTGGATCTGCTAGATTACGACGCAAACGCGGCTAAGCAACCTCAACGTGCTGGCACACTAGTAGTGAAACACATTCCACTTGCTGAAATGGCAATTGCGGGCCAACTCAACGAGGCTAATGGCCATTACGTATTAAATACTTTAGAAACCGCAGCAATAGGCTGTATGAATGATGAATTTGATGCTATTGTCACCGGCCCTGTTCACAAGGGTGTAATTAACCGAGCTGGCGTTGCTTTTAGTGGCCATACCGAGTTCTTTGCAGAGAAGTCCAATACACCACTGGTAGTGATGATGTTGGCAACTGAAGGGCTGCGTGTTGCTCTCGTAACAACGCACATCCCACTAGCTTATGTATCTCAAGCAGTGACCGAAGACAGATTAGAGCAAATTATTGCTATTCTGAATAAAGACTTGGTTGAAAAATTTGCTATTGAGAAACCAACTATCTACGTGTGTGGCTTGAATCCACATGCTGGTGAAGATGGTTGCTTAGGGCGTGAAGAAATAGAAACCATCACCCCGACGCTAGAAAAAATTCGCCAAAAAGATGGCATCAATTTAGTTGGCCCATTGCCAGCAGACACCATCTTTAATGAAAAATATTTGCAAGATGCAGATGCTGTTTTAGGTATGTATCACGACCAAGTACTCCCGGTATTGAAATACAAAGGGTTTGGTCGCTCAGTGAACATCACGCTTGGCTTACCGTTTATTCGCACATCAGTCGACCACGGTACCGCCTTAGACTTGGCAGGGAAAGGCCAAGCCGATACAGGGAGCTTTAGAACAGCGCTCACGCACGCCATTGAATTAGTAGAGAAAAAGCAATGAGAAATGATGTCCACTTAGGACACAAAGCGCGTAAACGTTTTGGTCAAAACTTCCTTAACGATCCATACATTATTGATGGCATCGTATCGAGCATTAACCCACTACCAGGTCAAAATCTAGTAGAGATCGGCCCTGGTCTAGGCGCTATTACTGAGCCTGTGGGTAAGCTTGTCGATAAATTTACCGTTATCGAATTGGATAGAGACCTTGCAGAGCGTCTTCGTAACCATCCGGATTTGGCTGATAAGCTAACAATCCGCGAAGGCGATGCGATGAAGTTCGACTTCCAAGAGCTCGTTAAGCCAAACAATAAGCTACGCATCTTTGGTAACTTGCCATATAACATCTCTACACCATTGATGTTCCACCTTTTTGAATTCCATAAAGACGTGCAAGACATGCACTTTATGCTTCAAAAAGAAGTGGTTAACCGTTTGGCTGCAGGTCCTGGCAGCAAAGCTTACGGTCGTCTTACTGTAATGGCTCAATACTACTGCAAAGTAACACCAGTACTGGAAGTGCCACCAACGGCTTTCGTTCCGCCACCGAAAGTAGACTCAGCAGTTGTACGCTTGCAGCCATACGAAGTGTTACCTTACCCAGCAAAAGATCTAAAATGGTTAGATCGTGTTTGTCGTGAAGGCTTTAACCAACGTCGTAAAACCGTTCGTAACTGCTACAAGAGCTTAATTGATAAGGAAGTACTTGAAGAACTTGGTATCAACCCAAGTATGCGTCCTGAAAACTTAACGCTCGAGCAGTTTGTCGACATGGCAAACTGGCTGCACGACAGTCACAACGCTGATAAATAAATAAAAAAGGCTCCTACACTTCGGTTAGGAGCCTTTTTTATGTAATACTTTAATTACATTAAGTATACCAACAACAAAAGGTGCGAATATGGATATATCTACGCCTTGTATCAAATGCCAGGTTCACTCTAAATACATAGAGGAGCAATCTGAGCCAACGAAGAACCGTTACGTCTTCGCCTACATCATAACCATCAAAAACCTAAGTAAAACAACGGTGCAGCTGATGTCTCGCCGCTGGTTAATTACCGACTCTAACGGCAAGCAGCTCACCATTGAAGGTGATGGCGTGGTTGGGCAACAACCCGTGATTGAAGCCAACGACGAATACACCTACACAAGTGGCACTGTCATCGAAACCCCTGTTGGCGTTATGCAAGGTCACTATGTGATGACCGATAACAAGGGCATTGATTTTATTACCGAAGTTGACCCATTCAGACTCGCAATCCCTAATATTCTTAATTAGCCGTACATCCGTATCTACAGGAAATTATTGTGTCGAATTATATTGTCGGAGACATCCAAGGGTGCTTCGACGAACTTCAATTACTGCTTGAAGTTATTAACTTTGATAAAGACCAAGATACCTTATGGGTAGCTGGAGACCTAGTCGCTCGAGGCCCAAAATCATTGGAAACTCTACGCTTTATTCGTAGCCTTGGTGACGCAGCTAAGGTTGTATTAGGCAACCACGACTTACACCTTCTGGCGGTGTCCTTAGGGCTATTTCCAGCGAAACCAAAAGATAAGACTCAAGCGATTCTTGATGCTGAAGATCGTGAATTACTACTCGAATGGTTAAGGCAACAACCTTTGCTTCAGGAACACCCGGAGTTCGTGATGTGCCATGCGGGTATCTCACCGCAATGGAGCATAGAAACAGCACGTATCGAAAATCGAGAGATAGTATCCTTGCTGAAGTCAGACAGATGGCAATGGCTTATCGAAAACATGTACAGCAACACGCCTGATTTATGGCATCAGGATTTACATGATATTGAGCGCTATCGATATGCAATCAATAGCCTAACAAGAATGCGCTTCTGTTTTGAAGATGGTCGACTCGACATGGCATGTAAGCTACCACCCAATGAAATTACCGATGAACCATTAGTACCGTGGTTTGACCTTCCACAACGCATAAAGCTCGATAAAACCGTTGTTTTTGGACACTGGGCTGCACTTGAAGGCTATAACGGAAAAGACGTGATTGGACTTGATACTGGCTGCGTTTGGGGAGGAGACTTAACCGCACTTCGCTGGGAAGACAAACAGTTTTTTACTCAAAAAGCGCTATAGAAACAGAGATACGAACGCTTGCGCTGCTGGGTACAGTAACGCAAGCATTTTTCAAAGCCTAACTCTTAATAACCACAGTTAACGCTCGAGAATCACAAACTCCATATTGTGTTTGTTTTTCTCATCCGCTTGATAAGTATCATTAAAGCTTTGTTTCCAACCCTCTCCCCAGTCTGGGAATTGAGTGTCGCCATCAACATCAAAATCGATATAGGTCAGGTACAACTTGTCTGCTTTAGGTAGGCAGCTTTCATAGATTGAACCACCACCGATGATCATCACCTCTTCAACATCACTAACGAGATCCAGAGCTTTTTCAATAGAAGTAACCGTTGTCACCCCTTCGATCTCTAAGCTCTCATCACGGCTAATCACAACGTTTAATCGGCCAGGTAAAGGACGACCGATCGAATCATAGGTTTTACGCCCCATGACTACAGGCTTACCCATAGTTGAGCGCTTGAACCATGCAAAATCCGCAGGCAAGTGCCAAGGCATCTGGTTGTCTTTACCTATTACACGGTTATTGGCCATTGCTGCAATCATACTGATGATCATAAATCGAAAGTCCTGTCCTTAACTGAGAGAGATTTGATGCTAGACGATAGGTCTGCGTCGGTAGAATAACAGCCCAGGTACAGCTAAGCCAACCGCTAGTCCAGCGATAATGAACATTGATTTCAAAAAGTTCTCCATCAACATTGCCAGTAACTCGGGAGTGTAGCCAGCTCTGTTAATCTCTACCATAGCAATCATTGCCTTGAAGGCAAACACGCCTGGGACCATAGGAATCAAGGCAGCAACCGTAAATACTTTAGGATGCGCTAACAGTTTATGTGACCAATGAACCCCTATCATACCAACTACAGTCGCGGCGAAAAATGTCGCCCATTCGATTGGAATACCAAAGTGCATCATCAGGTAACGGCTACCGTGACCAATAGAGCCTCCTAATGCACAATAAATTAACGCGCGCTGTGGGACGTTAAACACCAATGCGAATCCAACCGCAGGAATCGCGGCGAAAAACATATCATTGAGCAAACCTAAAAACAGTTCGAAAATACTCATTAGCTCGCCCATCCCCAAACATCAGATAAACTCATCGCTGCAACAATACCCAAGCTCGTTGCCAGAGTTAATAAGCTGGCCATGGTAAAGCGCGCTAACCCCATATTAATGTGACCTTTGAGCATATCAGCAACAGAGTTAATCAGAGGAAAGCCTGGTACTAGCATCAATACTGATGAAGCCATCACGATCGTGGGTTGACCGCCAATATTGTAAAGTACAGCTTGAGCAGAGATGGTAGTGGTAACGAATGCAGTGATCGCAAAATTTAATAAAGGATTGAAATGACGATGGCCAACTTCTTGTCTGACGATCATGCCACAGGCTGAGGCAATAAAAGTCATCATGAATACCTGCCAATCTCCGCCCGCAAGACGGCTAAAAGAGGCGCACGATAACCCTATCATCACAACCACTAGCCAACGGTTGTAGCGTTCAGGGCTGATGTTTTGAATCTTTTTATATGCTAATTCATAATCGAGAATTCCCTTCTCCATCATGATGCAAATTCGCTGAATGTCAGTGATCACTTGCATGTTAATGCCACGATCAGCACAGCTTCGTGTGGTGGTAATACAGTGATCATTCATCACGGTAGTGACAACGAGCGCATTGGCTGACAGTGCGACTTCAACCTCATTCACCCCACAAGCAATGCCGATACGGCGCATAATATCGCCGACCAGTGTACTTTCAGCTCCGTGTGCCAGTAACATTTGTCCTGATTGAGCGACAAGTCTTGAGATCGCTCTTTGCTTTGGTGCCATGATTTCCTTCCCATAGGCGTTAAATTTCTAGAAATAAATTCTGCATTAAAATCCGACTGTACATAATGATTTAGATACAAAAAAACCGCAATTTTCATTGCGGTTTAATAAAACTATCAGTGTACTTGTAAGAAGCGACCGATGCGTTAGGAGAAACTAAGAGGATTAGTCACGAACATAGATAACATGACCGTCATCTTCTTCGTCATCCCAATCGTCCCAGTCATCGTCATCTTCAGTGACGACATTCTTACCGCTCATCGCATCTTTATGGTAGTCATCCCACATAAAGTCTACTTTTTCTTCTTCTTCAACTTCTACAACTTCACGAGGTAGGTTTTCCATAAACTCACCTAGTTTGAAGCAAAGATCTTTGGTGCCGATTTTGTTCACAGCAGAGATCTTGAAGTACTCGCCTTCCCAACCCAAAGCATCGATGATTTCTTGAATCTTTTCGTCTGCTTCGTCTTCAGGCATTAGGTCAACTTTGTTGAACACTAACCAACGAGGTTTCTGTGAAACTTTTTCACTGTATTGCTCAAGCTCATCAATGATCGTTAGTGCATTCTGAATAGGATCAGACTGATCGATCGGCATAATATCGATCATATGCAGAAGAACACGACAACGCTCAAGGTGCTTAAGGAAACGAATACCAAGGCCTGCGCCATCAGCTGCGCCTTCGATTAGACCAGGGATATCGGCAACGACGAAGCTCTTTTCAGGAACGACACTTACCACGCCCAAGCTTGGGATCAAGGTAGTGAACGGGTAATCAGCCACTTTTGGTTTCGCAGCAGATACTGAACGAATAAAAGTAGATTTACCTGCGTTTGGTAGGCCAAGCATACCAACGTCAGCTAATAGAAGAAGCTCTAAACGCAGTTCGCGAACTTCACCTTTAGTACCCATTGTCTTTTGACGAGGTGCACGGTTAACAGACGATTTAAAACGCGTGTTACCAAGACCGTGCCAACCACCTTTACCAACCATTACTTTCTTACCGTGTTCAGCAACTTCAGCAACGATTTCGTTGGTATGGATATCAACCGCACGAGTACCTACAGGTACTTTCAGTGTAATGTCTTTACCACGTTTACCAGTACAGTTACCACCGCGACCGTTCTCACCACGCTCTGCGTTGTAAAAGCGTTGGAAACGATAATCGATCAGTGTGTTCAAGTTCTCATCCGCTTGGATGTAAACATCACCACCGTCACCGCCGTCACCGCCGTCAGGGCCACCTTTAGCGACGAATTTTTCGCGCCAAAAGCTAACTGTACCATTACCGCCATCACCGGCTTCTATTTTTACTACCGCTTCATCAACGAATTTCATTTTTTAACTCCGCACTTACGTTGCGTTACCACTCATCAAGGAGTGATATAAATTCTAGCAGATCCGTGTTTAGATCGATCACCTAAGATCTAGGCCGACCTGCAACCAAGGAACAAATAAGGAGAGGTTCTTTGCTTTCTTTTTCTTAAAAAACAAATGGTTTCTTTTTCTTAAAAAACAAATGGTTTCTTAAAAACCAAACTGCTTATTAAAAATTAAAGCCAGAGCGTCTGCTTTTTTATTCTTGCTATAAATAAAAAACCCTGCCGAATCGGCAGGGCTTTTGAATTCAGCTTGAAAGCTAATAAAATAATCTAGTTAAAGATTAAATTACTCAGCTTCGATGCTTACAAACTTACGGTTTTTAGGACCTTTAACAGCAAATTTCACTTTACCTTCAGTAAGAGCGAAAAGAGTGTGGTCTTTACCGATGCCAACGTTTGTGCCAGCGTGGAACTTAGTACCACGTTGACGAACGATGATGTTACCTGCAAGAACAGATTCACCACCAAAACGCTTAACACCAAGACGTTTGCTTTCTGAATCGCGGCCGTTATTAGTAGAACCGCCAGCTTTTTTATGTGCCATTGTTAAACTCTCCTAATACTTAAGCGTTAATGCCAGTGATTTTCACTTCAGTGAACCACTGACGGTGACCAGCTTGCTTACGCGAGTGCTTACGACGACGGAACTTAACGATTTTTACTTTATCGCCACGACCGTGTTGTACTACTTCAGCAGTAACCTTGCCACCTTCAACAAGAGGTGCACCAACAGCGATTTCTTCGCCGTTAGCAACAAGAAGAACTTTATCAAATTCTACAGTTGCACCAGTTTCAACGTCTAATTTCTCTAAACGAAGTGTTTGACCTTCGCTTACTCGGTGTTGTTTGCCACCAGATTGGAAAACAGCGTACATATTTTACTCCGCTTTTTCCGCACAGCCTATGGTTGTTAATTGTACAACTCGGGTGTGCGCTAAACTAATCAATAGGGCGCAGATTCTACGGGAATCATGGCGCTATGACAAGCCATATTTTTAAAAAATTGGCGAAAACCTGTTCGCCAAAGAAAAGTGCGGCAATCATGCCCTTTAGCGATGTATTAATCAACGTTTTTTAGTGTATTATTCAACAATTAAATACAACGTATAAGCCTTACAGGGTCTAACTTCAGCCGGATGAACAATGGATTTTAAAGCTATCCAAACGCTTACTGCCAATGATATGGCAAAAGTGAATGAAACAATTCAAGCCCAACTTAATTCTGACGTAAGTTTAATCAACCAGCTTGGTTTTTATATCGTTAGCGGCGGTGGCAAACGCCTACGCCCTTTGCTTGCTCTTTTATCTGCTCGTGCACTTGGTTATCAAGGTGAAGCTCACATCACCTCAGCAGCCTTTATCGAGTTTATTCACACCGCTACCCTGCTCCATGATGATGTTGTCGACGAATCAGACATGAGACGCGGTAAAGCGACAGCCAATGCCGCTTTTGGTAATGCAGCTAGCGTTTTGGTGGGCGACTTTATTTATACTCGCTCATTCCAAATGATGACAACGCTAGGATCCTTAAAGATCCTTGAGTTGATGAGCGAAGCGGTAAACGTAATTGCCGAGGGTGAAGTTCAACAATTAATGAACTGCAACAACCCAGACACCACAGAAGAAAGCTATATGCAGGTGATCTACTCTAAGACCGCTCGCCTGTTTGAAGCTGCAACGCAAATCGGTGCCATTCTTAGCGAATCATCACCAGAAATCGAAACAGCAATGCAGAACTACGGTAAGTACTTAGGCACCGCATTCCAACTGATTGATGATGTGATGGATTACACAGCTGACGGTAAAGAGATGGGTAAGAACGTTGGTGACGATCTTGCCGAAGGCAAACCAACGCTGCCTCTACTTTACGCAATGCACAATGGTTCTTCTGAACAAGCAAGCATGATTCGTGAAGCGATTGAAAAAGCGAATGGGATGGAACGTCTCGACGATATTATGGCTGTGATGAAAGAGACAGGCTCTTTAGAGTACACAACAAATAAAGCCTATGAAGAAGCCGATAAAGCGATTGCTGAGCTTTCTGTACTTCCTGACTCTGAATATAAGCAAGCGCTAACAACGCTCGCACACTTGGCAGTTAAACGCAGTAAGTAAGCTCGTTGATAGACAACTAGCTTCTATATAAATAATAAAAAAGAGCCTCAGGGCTCTTTTTTAGTTTTGAACAAATATTTATAAAAGATCCAAGTTCAATATCGGCTCGCTTCTAATGATAGTGGCAATTGTGCTTCAAGCTCTTCAAGCTCTTCCATTGGCACTGCGTATTGCTCATGCCCATTGTAAGTCTCTACTAAGGCATACTGCTCTTGCTCATCAATAACCAATACTTTTCCTAGGTGCCCCAAATATTCGACATTCATACCCTTCTGAACAGTAGCCATAAAATTTACCCTCAACTTGGTTGTAGAGGAAAATACGAGTAGCTTGAATTCTAGGATCAAAAAAGCCGATCATAATGACCGGCTCTTATTAATTAACTTTTAGGCTGAGTTAAATAGCGTCTCGCTTATTTAGCGAATTCAACACCAATCTCAATGTCGCCATTTAGTGTTTCAAGCATGCTATCTAAAGCGTTACGTTCGAAGTCGCTCAGCTCACCGTAGCTAAGGATCGCTTCAGCGCCCTCTTTGCCAAGTTTAACTGGTTGTGCGAAGAATGGTGCGTGCTCGCCTTCACCTTCAACGTATGCGCATTCAATCACATTCTCTTCGCCTTGAAGTGCTTTAACTAGTGCAAGACCGAAACGACAAGCCGCTTGACCCATAGACAGTGTCGCACTACCGCCGCCAGCTTTAGCTTCTACTACTTCCGTACCTGCATTTTGGATGCGAGTCGTTAGCGCTGCGATTTCTTCATCAGTGAACTCTACGCCTTCAACTTGAGAAAGCAGAGGAAGGATAGTTACGCCTGAGTGACCGCCGATAACAGGAACACGGATGTCGCCTGGATCTTTATCTTTTAGTTCAGCAACGAACGTTTCAGAACGAATCACATCAAGAGTCGTAATACCAAATAGACGACGCTTGTCGTAAACGCCCGCTTTTTTCAGTACTTCAGCCGCGATTGGCACTGTCGTGTTTACTGGGTTAGTGATGATACCAACACAAGAAGTAGGACAAGTAACTGCGATTTTCTCTGCAAGAGACTTAACAATGCCAGCGTTCACATTGAAAAGATCCGCACGATCCATACCAGGCTTACGAGCAACACCTGCAGAAATAAGTACAACATCCGCACCTTCTAGTGCTGGTGTTGGATCTTCACCTGCGTAACCTTTGATCGAAACAGGCGTTGGGATATGGCTAAGATCGGCAGCAACACCCGGTGTTACCGGTGCGATATCGTAAAGTGCAAGATCTGAACCAGCAGGTAGGCGGTTCTTAAGTAGTAGGGCTAGGGCTTGACCGATGCCACCAGCGGCACCAATAACAGCTACTTTCATTGTTATTCTCCTTGAGAGCTTTCTCTTATAAATTCTTTGTAGGGTAATTCTTGAGCTAAATCTAAGTTAAAAAACTATATTAATCACAAAGTGATTACAATCAATTAACGCTAGCTTTGCGACTTCGCGCAAGTCAATAAAACCGTGCTACACAGCGAGTTCGCATTATGGCGATAATCAACTGAAATAACAAAATAAGTCGTCGCAAATAACACATTATTCTATTAAATATTTACAGTGATATAACTAACAAATTACTGGGATATTTTGGCTAAAATTGAATATGTATGCGAGAATATGCAAACATCTTTGTTAATGAATAAGAATGACATATGCGCAATACAGAAAAGCAAGACAACTTAGTTCGTGCATTTAAAGCCTTACTAAAAGAAGAACGTTTTGGCTCACAAGGCGAAATTGTAGATGCCCTAAAACACGAAGGTTTTGAAAGCATCAACCAGTCTAAAGTCTCGCGTATGTTAACCAAGTTTGGTGCCGTTCGAACTCGTAACGCAAAAATGGAGATGGTTTACTGTCTTCCTGCTGAACTTGGTGTTCCGACAGTTTCTAGCTCTTTACGAGAGTTAGTTTTAGACATTGACCACAACAATGCATTAGTTGTGATACACACTGGTCCAGGTGCTGCGCAGCTTATTGCTCGTTTATTGGATTCATTAGGTAAGTCAGAAGGCATACTGGGCGTAGTCGCAGGCGATGACACTATCTTTATTACTCCAACCTTGTCAGTGACCACTAAGCAACTGTTTGATTCTGTGTGCGAACTGTTTGAATACGCAGGATAATTGATCACAGTTTCATAACTATCAGCCTTACTAATGGATCACGAGCATCTATTTGCTTCGTGATCCAAATCACATCCTAGAATATCCATGCTCCCCTCCCGAAATTACACTAAACCATTGATTTTAAAAAACTCAGTAGCAAATTAAACACGAGATCTAGACATCATTTGTTAGATTTTTTAGCTATATCTTTTAACATTCGAGTAATTTTCTGCCAATTTTTGATATTATTCAGCCACTTTTTCATCACATGGATTGAAAAAGGTGCCGTTTCCAAATAGGAAACTCCAGAAACGACTACACTTGTTTCAGGGTTAATAATGAATAAAGGAAGGGAAATTCATGGCATTTACCAAACTTATTAAAGTTGGTGCTATTGCAGCTGCTGTAATGGGCGCTGGCGCTGTTAACGCTCAAGAGTTCATCACAATTGGTACTGGTTCAGTGACGGGTGTTTACTATCCGACTGGTGGTGCAATTTGTAAACTAGTGAACAAGGGCCGCAAAGACCACAACATTCGTTGTTCTGTAGAGTCTACTGGTGGTTCAATCTACAACGTTAACACCATCCGTGCTGGTGAACTAGATTTCGGTGTTGTTCAATCGGACTGGCAATACCACGGCTACAACGGTACAAGTAAGTTCAAAGATCAGGGCGAATACAAGAAACTTCGCGCTATGTTCTCTCTACATACAGAACCGTTCAACATCATCGCTCGTACCGATGCTGGCATTAACAATGTTTCTGACCTAGCTGGTAAGCGCGTAAACATTGGTAATCCAGGCTCTGGTGACCGTGCAACGATGGGTGTTGTAATGGACGCAATGGGTTGGACGAACGACAGCTTCAAGCTTGCTTCTGAACTTAAAGGTTCTGAGCGTTCACAAGCACTTTGTGATAACAAGATTGATGCATTCATCTACATGGTGGGTCACCCGAACGGATCAATCAAAGAAGCAACAACGTCTTGTGATGCAAAACTGGTTTCAGCAACAGGTCCACAGATCGACAAGATCGTAGCTGAAAACCCATACTACGCTTACAGCACAGTTCCTGCAGGCATGTACCGTGGTACTGACGCTGACGTAAACAGCTTCGGTGTTGCAGCAACAATGGTAACAACTTCAGACGTTTCTGAAGAAGTTGCATACAACGTTGCTAAGGCAGTATTTGAAAACTTTGACACTTTCAAACGCCTACACCCAGCATTTGCTAACCTGAAAAAAGAAGACATGGTTAAAGCGGGTATCTCTATCCCTCTTCACCCAGGCGCAGCAAAATACTACAAAGAAGTGGGCCTTCTAAAGTAATTCTACTTTAAGCCTACTACACCAATAAGGAGGCTAGCCCTCCTTATTGGCTTTTCACGTTTTATAAAAATAACTTAAGTGAAAAGAGCAACCCTTTAAGTTTCTCCAGTTTGGAGGACTTACCTTCGTATCAAGCCTAAGACAAAGACGAACAAAGAACGCATTTCCCTATCCATTCACTACACTAGATAGGAAATAAATAACGTTTGGTTGTTCGTAAGAAAAGGCAGACCATCAATAATAAGGATAAAGTACATGACGCAGACAACATCACCGTCTCCAGATGTGCAAGAAATGGTGGCACAATCAGATACTGGTGCGCGTAGCCCTCGTGGTATCCAAGGCCGTATTTTATGGTTTGTGCCTCTATGTTGGTCACTGTTCCAACTTTGGTATGCATCTCCGCTGCCGTTCATTTTTAACTTCGCAATTTTAAACGACACTGAAGCTCGAGCAATTCACCTTACGTTTGCTATTTTCCTAGCCTTTACCGCTTATCCAGCCATGAAGAATTCGCCTCGGGATCGTATCCCAGCAGTCGACTGGATATTGGCGCTAGTAGGTAGTTTTTCAGCTTCTTATATCTATATTTTCTACACTGAACTTGCCGGTCGTTCGGGCGCGCCAACAACATTCGATATTGTTGCAGCTGTATTTGGTATGATTCTACTGCTTGAAGCAACACGACGCGCTTTAGGTCCACCTCTTATGGTTGTGGCGGCAGTATTCCTACTTTACACCTTTGGCGGTCCACACATGCCAGACGTTATCGCCCATAAAGGTGCGAGCCTGAACAAGGCAATGTCGCACCTGTGGCTAACAACGGAAGGTGTATTCGGTGTAGCCCTTGGCGTATCAACGTCGTTTGTATTCTTGTTTGTACTGTTTGGTGCAATGCTAGAACGTGCTGGTGCTGGTGCTTACTTCATCAAGGTTGCATTCTCTCTGCTTGGTCACATGAAAGGTGGTCCAGCAAAAGCCGCTGTTGTGGCGTCTGGTTTATCTGGTCTGGTATCAGGTTCTTCGATTGCAAACGTGGTAACTACAGGTACCTTTACTATCCCGCTAATGAAGCGTGTTGGTTTCCCGGGTACAAAAGCTGGTGCGGTAGAAGTGGCAGCTTCAACCAATGGTCAGCTAACGCCACCTATCATGGGTGCTGCGGCATTCTTGATGGTTGAGTATGTGGGCATCTCGTATGTGGAAGTTATCAAGGCGGCGCTACTGCCAGCTCTGATCTCTTACATAGCTCTGATTTACATCGTTCACCTAGAAGCATGTAAAGCTGGCATGACCGGCTTACCTCGTCGTCACACACCAACTATCGTACAAAGCCTACTCTCTTTCACTGGCACTATCTTAGGCCTTTGTGTCATCAGTGCTGCGGTTTACTACGGTGTCGGTTGGACAAAAGATGTCTTTGGCGCTGCAGCAACACCAATCGTAACAGTGGCGCTATTAATCGCTTATGTTGCTCTGGTTCGCGTTTCAGCAAAATACGCCGCTGAAGGTGGCATGGAGATCGACGAGAACCTAACTGAAGTTCCAGATCCAGGCCCAACGATTAAGTCTGGCCTTCACTTCCTACTGCCTATCGTAGTGCTAGTTTGGTGCCTAACCGTTGAACGTTTCTCGCCAGGTCTATCTGCATTCTGGGCAACCGTATTCATGATCTTCATTTTGATCACTCAGCGTCCTTTGATGACTCTGATGAACAAATCAGACGATCTTGCAGAGCAAACTAAAGCTGGTTTCGTTGATCTAGCAGAGAGCTTGGTTTCAGGCGCACGTAACATGATTGGTATCGGTGTAGCGACAGCTGCTGCAGGTACGGTTGTTGGTGTGGTGACTCTAACGGGTATCGGCCTTGTAATGACTGATTTCGTTGAGTTCATCTCAGGCGGTAGCATCATTCTTATGTTGCTATTCACCGCAGTAATCAGCTTGATCCTAGGCATGGGCTTACCAACCACAGCAAACTACATCGTTGTATCAACGCTAATGGCTCCGGTAATTGTTACTCTGGGCGCTGCGCACGGTCTTATCATCCCACTGATTGCGGTGCACTTATTCGTGTTCTACTTCGGTATTCTTGCGGATGACACACCTCCGGTAGGTCTGGCAGCATTTGCCGCAGCAGCTATTGCGAAATCAGACCCGATTCGTACAGGTATTCAAGGTTTTACCTACGATATCCGGACCGCAATCTTACCATTCATGTTCATATTCAATACCCAACTACTATTGATGGGCATTGATTCTTGGTGGCACTTAGCGCTAACGATTTTCTCTTCGGTTACTGCGGTACTTATCTTTGCAGCAGCAACTCAAGGTTGGTGGTTCACTAAGAACAAGTGGTGGGAAACCATACTGCTTATCGTTCTGACTTTCTCTTTCTTCCGCCCAGGTTTCTGGTGGGACATGATTTATCCAGAGAAAGTTCTTTCGCCAGGAGTTGAGATCGCTCAAATCACAGAAAATTTATCTGTGGGACAATCACTTGAATTGAGAGTAGGTGGCGAAAACTTAGAAGGTAACTATTCTGAGAAGACAGTCCGCCTTCCATTTGAAGATTCTGCGACAACAAGTGAAGACCGCATTGCTTCAATGGGCCTAATGCTGACACAAGCTGACAACAAGATGATTGTTGATATGGTTGAGTTTGGTAGCCCTGCAGAAGCCGCTGGCATTGACTTTGATTGGGAAATTAAATCCGTTATCCAAGATGCAGATCGACCAATGAAAGAGTGGGTATTCTTACCTGCCCTACTGATTTTGATTGGTTTAGCGATGAACCAAAGAAGGCGTGCTCGTAAGGATGAGATTAGCGCGTAATGGATAGAGCCAAGTAGCGCTCTACTCTATTTGGCTTTTTTACTACATGGAAAAGATAATTACAGCGTTTGGTATGTGCTAAGCGCTGCTCAAAAAGAGACGAATACATGTATAGACAAATCCTTGTTCCCGTTGATCTTAACGACAAAGGCTTTTCTGATAAAGCAGTCGAGCTAGCGGTATGGCACGCGAAACACAGCAATGCTGAAATCCACATTCTGAACGTACTACCGGGCATTCACATGTCGATGGTGGCGTCTTACTTCCCGAAAGATGCGGCGAACCAAATGAAGCTTGATGTTAAAAATCAGCTGAAAGAGTTTGCCGACAAACACATCGACGATGAAGTGGTGTATAAGGTTCACGTAGCTGAAGGTAAAACTTACACGACGATTCTTGATTACGCAGAAAAGCTTGGCGCCGACCTTATTGTGATGCCTAGCCATAAGCGTTCGAAAATCGACAAAGTGGTTCTTGGTTCTGTTGCAAGCAAAGTGGTACAGAACTCACCAATCAATGTATTGGTAGTTAAGCCGCAAGGCTAAATCACTTAATCGACATAACGATCTAAAAAGGTTGGCCCAAAAGCCAACCTTTTTTGTTTTGAATTCTACTCGCTTAATACCAATCGTAAATCAACGCACTAAGTTTTGCGGATTACCTGCGACAAAGCCATCTATGTTATCGATTAAGATATCCGACAGCTTTTGAATTGAGCTATCACTGCCCCATGCAACATGAGGCGTTAGCAGTAAATTAGGTAAGTGACTGTTAGCCAAGAGTGGATTCAAATTGTCTGCAGGCTCTTGTGTGAATACATCCATACCTGCGCCTGCAATCTCATGTTTTTTCAAAGCCTCAACTAAGGCTTGCTCATCAACTAATCCACCGCGCCCTGCATTGATTAAGACTGCACTCGGTTTCATCATTGTTAGCTCTTGCTCCGAAATCAGATTGCGAGTCGCTTCAGTCAATGGACAATGTAGGCTGATCGCATCCGCTTGCTTTAAAACAGTTTCAAAAGGCAAATAGCCTTCTCGACAACAGTCAGCCCCTTTGCGCTCAGCAAAAATAACTTTCATACCAATTGCTTTGGCCAGAATCGCGGTCGCTTGCCCTAAACTTCCACTACCGATCAAACCTAATGTGCTGCCTGCAATATCTTGGATCGGATGTGTAAAGAAACAAAACTGCTTATCCTTTTGCCACTCTCCCGCTTCAATATCTTGATGATAGCCGACAAGGTTTCTCTTTAACGTAAACAACATTGCAATCACATGCTCAGGCACTGATTGAGTCGCGTAGCCCTGTACGTTAGCCACCGCGATATTGTTACCCTTGCAATAGTCGACATCGACATTGTTGACGCCAGTCGCTGACACAGCGATCAACTTGAGTTGTTGTGCTTGACCTAAATTATCAGCGTTAAGCACAACCTTATTGGTGATAACAACATCCGCTCTCGCAATACGCTCTGCAACTAGCTCTGGAGCAGTAAAATCATACTCCATCCACTGATGTTCAGAGCTAAGAGGTTTTAAATTGATTTGAGATGGGATGGTAGCCCGGTCAAGAAAGACCACTTTCAACTTCGGCATTGTACGTCCTTGAATTGGTATTGATGACACCATTCTAAGCTTTTAGCTTTCTGTAGTCTGGAAGCTCTGGCGCAATTTCAAAGTGCTGTTCAATTTGTGGTGACGCTTGAGGGTAAAATTCACAAGGAACAAAGGCTTTGAACAGTTGGTTGTTCTCCGGATGATAGAAGCTCAGTTCACACGCATGTAAAGCTAATCTATCGCTATACTCAAAAGCTTCAGGCGTTGCATAAAACTCGTCGCCAACAATGGGCGTCCCTATTTCCATACAATGCACACGCAACTGATGAGAGCGACCGGTAATCGGCAGTAACTTCAACAAAGTGGTTTGAGTCTCTTGTTGCTCTACCATATAACGAGTCTGTGATGGCTTGCCATCATCAAAACACACTTTCTGCCTAGGGCGATTCGGCCAATCACAGATGAGTGGCAGATCAATAAGCCCTTCTTTTTCTTCTACTACCCCCCACACTCGTGCGTAATAGAGCTTATGTGTCAGTCGATATTGGAACTGCTTCTTCAAATGCCGCTCAGCCTGCTTATGTTTAGCTAACAACATCAAGCCCGATGTCGACATATCCAAGCGATGCACGACCTGAATATCAGCAAACTCCTCAACCAACCGACTCCACATACTGTCGTAATGCTCTGGCAATCTTCCCGGCACTGAAAGTAGGCCTGCTGGCTTGTTCACCACAAGAATATCGTCATCTTGATAGACAATGTCGATCCACGATTCACGTGGTGGTGTGTACTGCTCTAACGCCATTGAAGCCTCTAAATTACTAGTGAGTAAATAATTTACGGTTAATTTGTTTATTATTAAATACAATTTTCAACATTTCCGTACATAAAAGTTGACGACTTTACAAAACATGGTATTGATAGGGTAACGGAAAATAAGAAGTCAGCATCAAAGGAAAAATGATGGAAAGTACGGTTAAAACAACCACCGAAAAAACACAAACCTCTGCTCCTCTATCAAGTTTAATCAAGTCTCTTGGCCCAGGCATTATGATGGCCGCAGCAGCTGTAGGTGGCTCACATTTAGTTGCCTCGACCAAAGCTGGTGCAATTTATGGCTGGCAGCTCGCCGCACTTATTATCCTGGTAAACATATTTAAATACCCATTCTTTAGAGCCGGTATCCAATATACTCTTGGCACAGGACAAAGCTTGGTTGAAGGTTACTCTAACCTTGGCAGACCTTACCTTGTAATCTTTTCGATATTGAGTGCCATTTCCGCCGTGGTAAATACTGCAGCACTACTGTTATTTAGTGCAAGCCTACTCAGTTACTTTATTCCTTTCGAATTGGCCACCAGCACATTGTGCATGATCGTTTTAGCGACCTGCTTGATCATTCTGTTTGCTGGCCATTATCGCGCGCTTGATACGCTGTCCAAAGCGATCATGGCGATCCTGACCATCACAACCTTAGCTGCAGTCGCCATTGCTATAGGCTCTCCAGTCGAACCTGATGCGGCTTTTGTTCCACCGTCGCCTTGGTCATTGGCTGCTATTGGCTTTATCGTGGTGACTATGGGTTGGATGCCTGCGCCTATCGAGATATCCAGCATCACCTCTATGTGGCTAAAGAGCCAAAAAGAGAAACAAGAAGTCACGGCTCAATCAGCGCTATTCGATTTCAATGTTGGCTACATTGGTACTGCACTACTTGCACTAGTGTTCGTTGCGTTAGGCGCTCTGGTACTTCACGGCTCGGGGGTTGAACTGTCTCGCTCTGGTGTTGGCTTTACTCACCAGTTAGTCGGTATTTATGCTTCTACGATTGGTGAATGGTCTCGTCCACTGATCGCGATCGTCGCTTTCTTCTGTATCTTTGGCAGCACCATTACCGTTATCGATGGCTACTCACGCGTACTTGCTGAATCACAGCGACTATTATTTAAAAAAGAGTCGAGCCCACGCATGCTACAAGGCTGGATCATCATTGTCTCTATCGCGGCCTTGGCGATTGTGATGTTCTTTAGTGCTGCGCTGATGCCAATGTTGGATTTTGCAATGGTACTTGCGTTTGCAACGACACCGTTCTTCGCTCTGCTTAACTTCATTTTGGTAAACAAAGCCAAGCTTCCTGAAGCTCTAGCGATTGGCACCAAACTAAAATGGTTGTCTGTAGCGGGTCTTGTTTACCTATTTGGTTTCCTAGCGGTATTTGTTTGGTGGAAGTGGTTGATGTAATTCCTCAGTCAATACACCTTTCAAACGCTAGATAACAATAAGGCCTTCGTAATGAAGGCCTTATTTCGTTGAAGCATTTCGCTAATTCAAACTAGTTGTGAGAAACCACAATCAAGCGTAATGAATCTAGCTGAACCTGAGCTTTGCTGATGTAACCTGTCAGTTCATTGATTTGAGCTTCGATAACCTCAAGCTCTTCATCACGAATATTCGGGTTCACAGCTTTAAGCGCTTGTAGACGCTCTAGTTCACCGTTCAAGTTAGTTTGCATATCTTTCTGAGCTTGCTGACGAACTTCTTCAACCTTCGGCAGTACATGCGTCTCACCCGCTTCGATTAGCTTGTGAATCTCGCCTTGTACCGAGTTCACTAGCTTGCTCGCTAAGTGACGGTTTACAGGGCTTAGCTGACGGTTAAAGCTATCAAATTCAACCTGAGCAGAGAGATCGTTACCACGGCCATCCATCATCAAACGAATTGGTGTCTTAGGCAGGAACTGGCTGATACCGCTGCGTTTCGGTGCTTGCGCATCGACAAGGTAAACCAACTCAAGCAGGATAGTACCCACTGGCAGCGCTTTGTTTTTCAACAATGATACCGCTGATGCACCCACACCTTCACTCAGTAGCAGATCAATACCGCCTTGAATCATTGGGTGCTCCCAGCTGATGAAGTTCATGTCTTCACGAGAAAGGGCTGTATCACGATCGAACGTGATGGTTGCGCCTTCGTATGGTAAGCCAGGGTAACTTGGTACCATCATGTGCTCAGATGGTGTCACGACTAGCGCATTTTCACCCTTGTCGTCTTGGTTCAAACCAATCGTGTCGAACAAGCTCAGTGCAAACGTTACTAGGTTAGTATCGCCATCAGTTGATGCAATCTTCTCTGCGATTTCGTGTGCTTTGTCGCCGCCGTTTGAGTGCATCTCTAATAGGCGATCGCGGCCTTTTTCTAGATCCGCTTTTAGGCTTTGATTTAGCTTGGCAGACTCTTCAATCACTTCATCAAGCTGCTCTGTATTACCAGAAGCCAGCATTTCGATAAGAACATCTGAGTACTTGTCGTAAACTGTGCGACCAGTTGGACATGTCTCTGCAAATGCATTTAGACCCTCATCAAACCAACGCGCAAGAATCGCCTGTGACGTGCCTTTTAAGTAAGGGACATGGATGTCGATGTCACGCAGCTGACCGATACGGTCCAAACGACCAATACGTTGTTCAAGCAAGTCTGGGTTGAACGGAAGATCGAACATTACTAGCTGGTTCGCGAACTGGAAGTTACGACCTTCAGAGCCGATTTCACTACAGATCAGAACCTGAGCACCGCCCTCTTCTTGAGCAAAGTAAGCCGCAGCTTTATCACGCTCTAGAATCGACATGCCTTCGTGGAATACCGTCGCACGCACACCTTCACGCTCACGCAGTGCTTGCTCTAATTGAAGCGCCGTACTTGCACGTGATGCGATCACTAGGATCTTTTCACTACGCTTATCTTGGATTTTTTCAATCAACCAGTTAACACGTGAATCGAACTGCCACCAGCTTGAGTCTTCACCTTCAAACTCTTGGAAGATCTCTTCTGGGTACAGCATCTTCATAGCACGAGCTTCGGGAGCCATCTTGCCACCGATCATGCCCGATACACGCATTGAGGTTGTGTACTGCGTTGGAATCTCCATCGGCAGTAGGTTTACATTACGCTTAGGGAAGCCTTTGATTGCAGCTCGCGTGTTTCTAAATAGAACACGGCCAGTACCATGGCGGTCCATAAGGTTATCAATTAATTCTTGGCGAGCTAACGCTTGCTCTTCTTCGCTACTATCACCTTCGATAACACGGAACAGCGGCTCTACATCTTGCTCAGAAAGCAGTTCAGTAATCTGATTCTTCGCACTGTTTTCAAGCTTCACACCAGAGAACAATGCAGTAACAGCATCAGCAACCGGTGCGTATTGGTCTTCTTCTTCAACGAATGCTTCGTAATCGTAGAAGCGGTCAGGATCAAGCAGACGCAGACGTGCAAAGTGACTCTCACGACCTAGTTGTTCAGGCGTTGCTGTTAGTAGTAGCACACCAGACGTATTTTCCGCTAAGCCTTCAACCACCTGGTATTCGCGGCTTGGTTTGTCTTGGCTCCACTCAAGGTGATGCGCTTCATCGACAACCAGCAAGTCCCACTCGCCTTCAAGTGCTTGCTCGTAGCGCTTACGGCTCTTACGTAGGAAATCCAAAGAACACAGAACGTACTGCTGGGTATCAAATGGGTTGTCCGATTCAGCAAACGCTTCAATACAACGCTCTTCATCGAAGATAGAGAAGTGCAGATTGAAACGACGCATCATCTCGACAAGCCATTGGTGCTGTAGAGTTTCAGGAACCACAATCAGAATTCGTTCAGCACGGCCAGACAACACCTGTTGGTGGATGATCATGCCCGCTTCGATGGTTTTACCTAGGCCAACTTCATCAGCCAGTAAAACGCGCGGAGCGTGACGACGGCCCACTTCATGAGCGATGTATAACTGGTGAGGGATCAAGCCAGCACGCATACCACACAAGCCGCGCATTGGGCTCTTGTGTTGTTGGTACTGGTTACTCAACGCGCGGTAACGCAACACGAAGTTATCCATACGGTCGATTTGACCTGCGTACAGTTTATCTTGTGGCTTGTTAAAGCGGATCTGGTTACTTAAGAAGATTTCACGCAGAGTGACTTCTGTTTCTTGGGTATCTTCGCGAGTACCTAAGTAGGTTAGCAGTCCTTTGTCTTCGATAACTTCTTCGACAGACAGAGACCAACCTTCTTGGCATTCGATGACATCGCCTACATTAAACGTTACTCGGGTTACGGGAGCATCAGTACGTGCATAAACACGGTTTTCTTCTGACGCTGCAAACATTAGTGTCACTGTGCGAGCATCCATTGCTACAACGGTACCTAAACCTAAATCGCTCTCCGTATCGCTTATCCAGCGTTGCCCCAAAGCAAATGTCATGAATCGACTACCTCAATCTTATAGTTGGAATTTGGTCTTTTTAACTGCAGTTTCAAACAAGAACGTTCTCGCTCCTGAACTAAAAATATAGCCAAAAATGCCTAGTTTGCAGCCACTTTTTAAGTGCGCTCTAGATAATAAATATCTCAAGAAAATGGTGCAGAAAAAGGTCGCTAATCTTACTCGATGCTGTGATTTAGGTCACGCCTAAAGGAGATGATTTCGTGCTTTTTTTCTGTTTTCGCCAGTGCAATCAAACTGTCAAAAATTCATGGTTAATCTATAGGTAGCAGATTGCTGCTCTCAAACGAATACGCCATATTCACTCATCACAATATGGCGCTGTTCCTCTAGATGAAGTTTAGGTGAGTAGTTGACTATCACCAGAATCAGATACTAATCTTTATATGAGCTTTATCTACGTTCAATCGATGCAAAGCAAGCCGTACTACGGCAAGGAGATGCTATGGGCGAGACCAACCGGAAGCTATTTGTTTTAGACACCAATATCCTACTTCACGAACCCTTCGCTATATTTTCTTTCCAAGAGCACGATGTCGTTATCCCCATGACAGTGCTAGAAGAACTCGACAGAATCAAAGACAGTAAAAGAGACGTTGCTCGAGATGCGAGAATTGCGATTCGAACACTCGAAGACCTGTTCAGGGAAGCCACACCAGATCAAATATCGGAAGGCATCCCTTTTTCTAAAGACATAAACGCATCTGGCAGTATTTCAATACTCGCTGATTACGAACTTCAAGAAAGCATCAAAGCCTTCGCCGATGACAAGGCAGGCGATAACCGAATCCTCAACGCCGTCCTCTATCTTCAAAATAAACGCGCGCCGCGCGAAGTGGTTCTTATTACCAAAGACATCAACATGCGTTTGCGAGCCAAAGGAGCCGGTGTCCGTTTTGTTGAGGACTATCAAACCGACCAACTGATTGATGATATCCAATATCTAACCAAAGGCTTCCAACAACTGGAAGGCGCATTTTGGGATTGTATCGATAATGTCGAGAGCAGAAGTTTAGGCGGAAAGACGCTGCACACCTTAGCAAAAGCGCCGTTCGAGCCCACTTTCCTCAATCAATATGTGATTGACGAGGAGAGTGACTTTGCGGCTCGAGTCGAAGAAATTGAGCCGGAAAGCATTACCCTGAGAGACCTCAGCCGCGAAAGACTGATGAATCGCAGGGCATGGGACATCACACCAAAGAACGTCTATCAAGGCATGGCGATTGATGCCTTACTTGATCCCGATATTGATTTGGTGATTTTAACTGGTGCTGCGGGGAGCGGGAAAACCTTGCTTGCCATGGCAGCCGCTCTTGAACAAACCATTGAGCGCAAACATTTCGATAAGATCATCGTAACCCGAAACACACCGGACATCGGTGAATCCATTGGTTTCCTTCCCGGAACCGAGGAAGAGAAAATGTTACCTTGGTTAGCTGCAGTGACCGATACACTCGAGGCGCTGCACAAGAATGATCACTGTACCGAAGGGTCGATGAAATACATCTGCGATAAAGCCAATATCCAGTTCAAATCCATCAACTTCATGCGTGGCCGCTCGATCCAGAATGCGTTTGTACTTCTGGATGAGTGTCAGAACCTCACCGCGTCTCAAATCAAAACCATCATCACCCGTTGTGGTGAAGGTACCAAGATCGTCTGTTCAGGAAACCTGGCTCAGATAGATTCTTCCTACTTAACCCCTGTGACGTCAGGCCTCACCTACATGGTCGAGCGTTTTAAAAACTTCGAAGGCAGTGCCAATATCCACCTTAATGGTGTGGTACGTAGCCGACTGGCAGAGTTTGCTGAAGAGAACATGTAGACAGTTATGTTTGTTCACTGAATCAGTAACCTAAAAACAAAAAAGCGCCTCACATTGGAGGCGCTTTCAATCTATTTTATGACGAGAGTTTTTGAAGCTAACTCGTGCTGCTGACCTAAATTACTCAGTACCACCAACCGTTAGAGAGTCTAGTTTCAATGTTGGCTGACCAACACCTACAGGTACGCTTTGACCAGCCTTACCACATACACCAACACCGCGGTCGATGCTTAGGTCGTTACCAACCATAGATACTTGCTGCATTGCCTCGATACCAGAACCTATTAGCGTTGCGCCCTTCACTGGATGAGTGATCTTACCGTTTTCAATCATGTACGCTTCAGAAGCTGAAAATACAAACTTACCTGAAGTAATATCAACCTGGCCGCCACCGAAGTTCGGTGCGTAGATACCTTTCTCAACCGTCGCGATGATCTCTTCCGGCGTGTGTTCGCCCGGTAGCATGTATGTATTCGTCATACGTGGCATTGGAAGGTGCGCGTATGACTCACGACGACCATTACCTGTCGGTGCTACACCCATTAGACGAGCGTTCAACTTATCTTGCATGTAACCCTTTAGGATTCCGTTTTCGATTAGCGTATTGTACTGACCGTTAACACCTTCATCATCGACGTTCAATGAACCGCGTAGATCCGTTAATGTGCCGTCATCGACAATCGTACATAGGCTTGAAGTTACTTGCTCACCAACTTTGCCAGAGAATACTGACGACTCTTTACGGTTGAAATCACCTTCTAAACCATGGCCTACCGCTTCATGCAGCAAAACGCCCGGCCAGCCAGAACCAAGAACCACAGGCATTGCACCAGCAGGCGCAGCCACCGCTTCAAGGTTAACTAATGCTTGGCGAATCGCTTCATCCGCAAACTGATAAGCTACTTGAGTGCCTTTGTCATCACTTAAGAAGAAGTCATAACCAAAACGGCCACCACCACCAGCGCTACCACGCTCACGACGATCACCCTTCTGTGCCAGTACGCTAATAGATAGACGAACCAGCGGACGAATATCGCCAGCGTAAGTCCCATCAGTCGCAGCAACCAACATCTGCTCATGCACACCACTTAGGCTCACCGATACTTCCGTCACCATAGGTTCTTTAGTGCGAATGTAAGCATCTAATGATTTGAGTAATTCTGTTTTCTGCTGTTTTTCCCAGCTCGCTAGCGGGTTAACTGCATCATAGTAAGCTTGATTAGAGTTGCGTTTGAACGCTTGAACCTTGCCGTTTTGACCTTGTTTAGCGATACCGCGAGCCGCAATTGCGCTCTGCTTAAGACCATCCAATTGAATTTGGTCAGAGTAAGCAAAACCGGTCTTTTCGCCAGATACGGCACGAACGCCAACACCGCAATCGATATTGAAAGAGCCGTCTTTAATAATGCTGTCTTCTAGCACCAAAGATTCGTGCCAGCTTGACTGAAAGTAGATATCAGCATAATCAATTTGGCGGGTAGCAATGCTCGCCAATGTATCTGCGATATTTTGCTCCGTAAGCCCTGTCGGGTTCAGTAGCGCTTCTTCAATTTGATTAATGCTCATAGATGGCTCTTGTTTGTAATTAAAATTGATTGGTGAATCGAGAGTGTTGCGTGATTGGCATATTTTGCCTAATTGACTCGCAACTGGATATGTCGATCTCAACCACCATACTTTTAGGGTCTTGGTCTAACTGTGCGACTACTCGTCCCCAGGGATCAACCACCATAGAGTGTCCCCATGTCTCTCTTTGGCAAGGGTGCTTACCACCTTGCCCCACCGCGACAATCCACGATTGTGTTTCAATGGCGCGGCATCTTAACAGTGCTTCCCAGTGCGCTTGACCGGTTACAGCGGTGAACGCTGCAGGTACAACCATGATTTGTGCACCTTGCTTACGTAACTCTGAATACAAGTGAGGAAAGCGCACATCATAACAAATACTCAAACCTAAGCGACCAAAAGGCGTTTCCGTTGTCACAACTCGGTCACCTGGTGTGAAAATATCCGACTCTCGATAACACTTATGCGCATCGGCGACATCCACATCAAACATATGCAGCTTATCGTAATGAGCGACTAAACCACCAAAATCATCAATCACCAAGGTTGTAGTAGTCACACCTTTAGCTGTGCTTATCGGCATACTACCAATAACGATCCAAATTCGGTGAAGCTTTGCTAGCTCAGAAATTTTCTTTTGCAAAGGTCCATCATTTAAAGGCTCAGCATAGTGGTGATAGTCAGCTTTACTGCCAAAAACTAATGCGTTTTCAGGGCAAACGACCCACTTAGCGCCTAGCTCTTTGCACTTAACTATCTCTTGAGCGAGATAATCGAGATTGCTTTCAGGATCAGGGCCTGAAGTCATTTGAATCAATCCAACACAATCCATGTGTACCGCTTCTCCATTTATTATGATTCAGAATTTTAATTTTAGTCGTATATTAACCCACTAGTGTCTAACAACTATTCAGCCAATTTTCGGAGTTTCTCTGGAAGCTGGAATTCACCAGAGCTACGAGAAAGCTCACTCACCGTTGGTGAATCCAGAGGGCCTTTCACCGAATAGTTAACCTGAGTAAAGACCTCAACAACCGGTGAAATAACCGTGGTTACCGCCAATACGTACAGCGCCGTTTGAGGAGTTACCGCAAAGGCCGTTAATACTGGAATACCTGAGGTAATATCTGGGGTAAAGTTCACCTCAGCATCAACCTGTCGTGTGTTGAGGTTAGCGATACCTTTGATCTTCATTTCACCAGCCACCGCATCCATATTGAGGTCGTTAGTCAGGAAGATACCATTTTGAATCTCACCCGTTCCTGTGATGCTGTTGAATGCCATGCCTTTATCAAACACATCTGAGAAATCGAGCTGCATCTTACGGATGATCGAATCTAGGCTAAACAGACCAAGCAAGCGAGCCGCACCGCTCACATCCGAGATAATACCTTTACCAAACTTGGTTTTAACGTTGCCATCAAGGGTGTCCATTTTGATCCCCCAAGGCGAACCATCCCAGTTCAGTTGACCTTCTAGCGCGAATGGCGCTTTTTGAATCCCAGAAGTAATGCCGAAGCGCTCCATTAACTCACTGTTGTTTTCACCCTCAACGTCAACGGCTAGCGATGAATGACTCTTATCACCTTGCAATTCCCACCAGCCGCTAACATCTGCTTTGTTACCACCGCTTCGAACCTGAATCTTGTTCCACTCAATACGATCTGCGTTCCTAGTCATTTCAACATCGACCTTGCCAACCTTATAGCCTTGCAGCCAAAAATCGTTCAGGGTCAGCTTCAGGTTCGGCATCACATCGTGGATCTTCCTATCTAACTCAGAGATCAATGGCGCTTCTTGTGCTTTACGTTGCAGCAGTTGTTCTTGATTTTTCTTGTCGCTCCATTCAGGAACGAACAGATGTAGACGATCCAGTGAAACGGTCAAATCGTAAGGTGGCAGGTAATTAATATCCCCTTCGAGCTCTTGGCTAGAGACTTCCATTTGCCACGCTTGCTTGTTCTTGCGGGCGCTAAAATCGACATCATTCCAAGATATCCCCCCCAAGATCAGCTCATTACTCTCAAAGGTAATACGGCTTGGTGCTGGAATGGTTGGCGTGTTCATTTGGCTAAGCACAGCATTAGATGGCTGCACTGGTTCCATTACAACCGATAACCAATCATCAGCATTGAATTTGTCAGTACGAATCAACGCATGATGACCTACAACAGGACTAATTTTGTAGCCACCACGGCCCAGAACTAAATTAGTCGCCGTTAACTCAGGAACGTCACCTGTAATATCAATCTCAGCTTGGTACTTAGTGTTCGGCAATTGCAGACGCGCGGTAATCGCTTCTTGATTGCCCGATGCTTGTAGCCTTGCCGCCCCACTTTCTAGTGATTTTTTCGCCAGTGGATACGGGTAATCGCTCGCCAGATATTTAAGATCAGACTGTAAATCAAGTTGGTAAGTAAATCCGATATCATTAAGTTGGATATCAATCTGGCTCTGCCATTGCGCATGGCCTGACAAGCGACTTAACCACTGCTCACCAATGTAAGGTTCTAGAGGCTTAACATCCCAATCACCTAACACATCGATATCAACAGCATAGCCAGGGCCATCATTCTGACCTTTAAAGTCGAGTGATATACCTTGCTTAAGTAAATCAGCGGCGAGGCCATTTGCCGTCACTACATCATTATCAAACTCGATACGGCCCGTGGTGTTCTCAAGCACCATTGGCGGCGCTTCAATCTCAACATGGTTGCCACTAAGGTCAGCATAACCCCATGCTCTTGCTTCTTTTTCAGAATCAAACGGGATATTGAGCTGGAACTCGGAAGAGACATCACCACTCACTTGAAGTGCGGTTAACGCTGCGCCCACTGAGTCAACCAGTGGCGAAGCCGTCATATAATCACGCACCGCATTGCCAGACGCCGTTGCCTTCGCTTCAATCTCAATATGGCCGCCTTCCCCTAGATAAGGAATACGTCCAGTGATCCGGTCGGCTGTCACATCCATCAGCTGTGCTGAGCGAGAATCTAGATGCATTGCATCATTTTCAAATAACAGATCAAGCTGAAGGTCAGTAATCAGTGGCCACGCGGTGTCGAAACTGAATTTAGCGTCTTCTAATCCGACCCAAACTTGGAAAATACCATCATGGTTGGTGTATGGATATTGAGATAAATCACCATGCCACAACAGTTTTACGGTATCCGCTTTACCCGCTTGAATCGCAGTAGAAAGGTAGTCTGTCAGATCTTGCCCAAGAGCCAGCGTAGGTAAATAACGCCATGTTTCACCGACATTGTAAGCGTCCGCTTCACCGTAGAAAGATAAGAATGGGCTCGCATCCTTTGGGAAGTCCAAACGGAATGCGCCTAGTACTTGTAAATCTGGCGTTGCTGCCGTGATTTTATCCGACCACAGTTTCCAGCCACTCTCATCTTGTTGCCAAACAATATCAACCTGACCCTGTTTGATATTCAGAGGCGCTTGAAAAACATCGCCATAAGGAAACACATCGTCAATAACGTGAAGGCTGGCTTTCGCTTCCGAAGCCGAACCAAACACACTACCTGATACTTGACTAAAGCCGGGGACTAACTCCCACTGCTCAATCGCCAGCTCAGAAAAACTGGCAGAGTAACGCAGGCTCTCAATGTCTGCCCCCATAGATACGCGAATATCAGAGACAGAACCACCCGGCGCCAATACGTTGATCATTTTGGTTGATTGTTCAGAGTCAGGCAGCAGCTTAATCAACGGCGTAATTGTCTCAATGTTTAATTCAGAGACATTGAGCTCCCAGGGACCTTGGTTCCACTTGAACGCAATGTCGAGTTCAGGCCAAGGTGTGTCGTCTGTTCTAAGGTTTAGTGAGTGGCCATTTACTTGCCAACCATCATCAATGGGAGACAACTTAAAGATACCTGACTCAAGCATCAGGTCATGCTTGCCATCTTCGTTCCAAGTCAATTCTGAAGGCAGAACTTCAACATAAGCGCTCACAGGTTTGCTATTACGCAGTGTTAGCCAGCTATTCAAGCTCACAGTGCCCGTCTCAATACCGGATTCCGCCTGCATATAACGAGTTAACCAAGGCTTAACCGAAATGCTGTCCGCACTGACATAAAACTCGCCCGTCATATCCGTTAACGAGCCGCCATCAACAAAGTTAGCGCTCACTGACAAAGAGTTTAGATTGGCATCTTTGATACTCACCACGCCTTCCGCAAGGTGATGCTTACCAGAGTTTTGCCATTTCAGAGTTTCGATATCAAGCTGACGTTCTTCGTCAGAAATAGTTCGATATAAAAGAGAGGAATCTTTAGCGGTCACATCCACCAAAGTTTTCAGAAGCAAATTATCGAGCTCTTGTATCACTCGCTTGGAAGATCCAGGATCTTTAGGTTCGTCTTTGCCATTTTGTCCGGCAAACAGATCAATAGAGCGGATATCAAGATACATTTGATTCATGACTAGATCTGCCACAACCGGGCGCATCTGCACGAGCGATTGAATCAAGTCAAACTCGACTTCAACACGCTCAACAGAGAAGGTCACATCTTCTGCCTTGGGGAGGCTAGCTTTAACGCCTTGCAGAGCAATAGAAGGGTGAGTGTTACGCCAAAAACCGCCCACGTCTTGAATAGAAAACTCAAAACCGGAATGTTGGTTTACCCAAAGCTCAATTTCAGATTGATACTTATTTAAATTAGGTAAGGCTACACGCAGTGTAGTTACGGCAATGGCTAGTGTTACCAAGAGAGTAACCACTAACCATAAACATGCACGTAGAATCAGAGTAACGCTTGAGCTCACAAAATTTCCATTACATCATAACAACATCAAACTGCTCTTGTATGTACAGAGGCTCAGCCTGAATTTTAACTTGCTTACCAATAAACACTTCAAGCTCGGCAAGCGCATGAGATTCATCGCCCTCTAACGCCTCAGCCACGGCAGCTGCCGCATAGACCACAAATTTATCGGCGTCGTACGCACGATTCACTCGCGTGATCTCTCGAAGAATTTCATAACAAACGGTTTCAACTGTCTTCACACTGCCGCGACCTTCACAAGCAGGACAGCTAGAACACAGGATATGCTCAATACTTTCACGAGTACGTTTACGAGTCATCTCAACCAAACCAAGCTGCGTGAAGCCATTAATATTGGTTTTTACACGGTCTTTGTCGAGCGCAGCCTCTAAAGAAGTTAGTACTCGCTTACGATGTTCCTCAGACAACATATCAATAAAGTCGATAATGATGATGCCACCTAGGTTACGCAAACGTAGCTGGCGAGCAATCGCCTGAGTTGCTTCTACGTTGGTGTTGAAAATCGTCTCTTCTAAATTACGGCGACCAACAAACGCGCCAGTGTTGATATCAACCGTGGTCATCGCTTCAGTTTGGTCGATAATCAGATATCCACCAGACTTTAATTCAACTTTACGATCCAATGAACGCTGAATTTCGTTCTCGGTATCGTACATATCAAAAATTGGCTTATCACCTTCATACAGCTCAAGCTTGTCTGTCAGTTCAGGCACGTATTCAGAGGTAAACTCTTTTAAGTTTTCATATTCTAGACGAGAATCGACCTGAATCTTGCTCAGTTCAGTACCGACGAAGTCACGTAAGATACGTTGGCTTAAGCAAAGCTCACCATACAAGCGAGTACGCGCTTTGTGTTTTCCACGACGCTCTAATACTTTTAGCCACAGTCGCTTCAAGAAGGCGGCATCTTGTGCCAACTCATTTGAGTCTGCACCTTCTGCTGCGGTACGGATGATGAAGCCACCGTGTTCGTCACAGTAACGAGACACAACTTTTTTAAGACGGTTGCGTTCAGACTCACTGTCGATACGTTGAGATACACCAACATGACTTGCGCCCGGCATAAATACCAGATAACGAGACGGTAGAGTGATATCAGTGGTTAAGCGGGCACCTTTAGTACCAAGAGGGTCTTTGACCACTTGCACCACAATGTCTTGCCCTTGGCGAACAAGTTCTGAAATGTCACGAACTTGAAACTGCTTCTTTTCATTTTCAGCAACACATTCAGTGTGTGGAACAATATCAGAGGCGTGTAAAAAAGCTGCTTTCTCAAGGCCTATATCCACAAAAGCCGCCTGCATTCCCGGAAGAACACGGCTTACACGTCCTTTATAGATATTTCCTACGATACCGCGTCGAGCATCTCGTTCGACATGGATCTCTTGAAGAGCCCCCCCTTCAATCATGGCCACACGAGTTTCACTCGGGGTCACGTTCAGCAACAATTCAGCACTCATGGTGCACCTCAGATTAGTAATTATAGGAATTCTTGCAGTAGCTGATCCGTTTCAAATAAAGGTAAGCCGACAACGGCATAATAACTACCTTCGATTCGGGTAACGAAGCGTCCGCCCAAACCTTGGATCCCATAGCTACCGGCTTTATCGCATGGCTCCCCTGTTTGCCAGTATTGTTCTATTTCTTTTTCACTGAGGGGTTTAAACCATACGTCGGTAATAATGATTTCTGTTCTTTGTTTTTCTTCTGAAACCACAGAAACCGCTGTCATCACTTGGTGACGTTCATTCGCTAACTGAGTAAGCATACGCTTAGAGTCAGCAAAATCGCTGGGCTTCTCAAGCACTTGCCCTTGGCTAACGACGACTGTGTCAGAACCAAGAACGACTATATCAGAGCCATTATCTACAGTATCAGAACTAGGAACGACATGCTGCCTTTCAGAAGGGTTATCTTTCAATAAAGACAATGCCGCTAAGGCTTTATCTAAAGATAGTCGCTTAACATACTCTTCGGCGGTTTCTTGAGCGTGTTTACACTCTTCAACATCGGTTACAAGGACAGAGAACTCATAACCGAGTTGCGATAGTAATTCTTTGCGGCGTGGTGAACCGGATGCCAAAACTAAATGTTTCTTTTGCATTGTCACGCTACCTCACATGCCAATGGCGACGCACGCGTCTCATTAATAAAAACATCCAAGGCCAAAGTATACAGTTTATCAATGCGCTCCATAGCGATAATGGGTTGAAAACGACATCTTGGATCAAATATTCACCAAAGAAGATCAATACCTCAAACAACACCGTTAACGCAGCAATGATCATCGCTTGCTGCCATAGCGCCATGTTACGAATAACGAGGAAGTTCATCGCAATAATGTACATCACTATTGCCATCATCATACCTCGAATACCCAGAGTAGAACCGATCAAAAGGTCCCACAATAAGCCTAGAATCAAAGCACTACCTACGTTAACACGATGTGGCAGAGCCAAAACCCAGTAACACGTAACCAGCAGCAACCAAGATGGTCTAAATAGATCTAAGCTACCAGGCCAAGGGATCGTTTGCAGAATAAGGGCTACTAAAAATGAGCAGCCAATTACGACCTTGCTTCTCAAAACGCTATTGGCCATCTTCACCCTCTAACAATGCTTGTTCTATGCTGGATTGATCCGCTTGCATCTGTTTATTTTCATCAGGCCATACAAGCAACAAGTATCTGAGCTTATCGAACTCAACCACAGGCTCTGCTTTGATAACGGCGAACTCTCGTTTTGGATCGTAATCAACGGCAGTAACATAGGCGACTGGATAACCTTCTGGATAGACTCCACCAAGACCCGATGTCACCAACAGATCTTCTTCCTGTATATCGGTACTGGTTGGAATGTGCTCTAGCTGGATTTCATCAATCATGCCATTGCCAGAAGCAATCACACGGATATCATTACGGATAACCTGGACGGGAATCGCATTGTTTGCATCCGTTAGCAGTAAGACACGGCTATTATGAGCAGCAACAAAAGTCACTTGGCCAACAATGCCTTTCTCGTTGATCACCGGCTGACCTTCATACACTCCATCAATCTGACCTTTGTCGATCACGACTTGATGACGATATGGTGAAGTGTCTACCGCCATAACTTCTGTAACGACTTTCTTCTCATCACGGATAAACGGAGATCCTAACAGCTTACGAAGGCGCTTGTTTTCTTCTTGATATTGCTCAAGCAAAATCAGCTCGCTCTTCAGTCGCAAGACTTCTCGTTTAATATTATGGTTTGATTCGATTAGCCCTTTACGAGTGCTAAAACGGTCGTATACACCGTCAAACATCGTACGAGGAAGGTTAGCTGCATATTGAATTGGGGCAACCATGCTGTTTAATAGATAGCGAACATTTGAGAAAGCATCTAAACGACTATCAGCCAGCATAAGGCTGGCTGATAAAATTACAGCAAAAAACAGGCGCAATTGTAGAGAGGGACCTCTACCAAAAATTGGCTTCATTCTATATTTGGTCCTAGAGCTACATTTGATCCTATAGACAAGGTCCTAGGCTCTTTACATAAAACTAGGTAAGAAAAGAGCCTAACACTAGATACTATTCTTCGCTGAACAGATCGCCGCCGTGCATGTCGATCATCTCTAGAGCTTTACCACCACCTAGAGCAACACACGTTAATGGCTCTTCTGCAACAACAACAGGGATACCTGTTTCTTCAGTTAGCAGACGATCAAGGTCTTTAAGCAGTGCACCACCACCTGTTAGTACCATACCATTTTCTGAGATATCAGAAGCCAGCTCTGGTGGACACTGTTCTAGCGCAACCATGACTGCAGATACGATGCCAGATAGAGGCTCTTGAAGTGCTTCAAGGATTTCGTTTGAATTTAGGCTAAAGCTACGAGGTACACCTTCAGCAAGGTTACGACCACGCACTTCGATCTCTTCTACTTCATCGCCAGGGTAAGCTGAACCGATTTCGTGTTTGATCTTCTCTGCTGTCGCTTCACCGATCAAGCTGCCGTAGTTACGACGAACGTAGTTGATGATCGCTTCATCAAAACGGTCACCGCCGATACGAACAGAAGACGAATAAACCACACCATTTAGCGAGATAACCGCAACTTCAGTAGTACCACCACCGATATCAACAACCATTGAACCTGTTGGTTCAGAGACACGTAGGCCAGCACCGATCGCTGCAGCCATTGGTTCATCGATTAAGTAAACTTCACGAGCACCAGCACCTAGTGCTGATTCACGGATAGCACGACGCTCTACTTGCGTAGAACCACAAGGAACACAAACCAAAACGCGAGGGCTTGGTTTAAGCACACTGTTGTCATGCACTTGTTTAATGAAGTGCTGGAGCATTTTTTCCGTTACGTAAAAGTCGGCAATTACACCGTCTTTCATTGGACGGATCGCTGAGATGTTACCAGGCGTACGACCAAGCATTTGCTTAGCAGCGTGGCCAACAGCAGCGACACTCTTTGCAGAACCCGCACGATCTTGGCGAATAGCTACAACTGAAGGCTCATCAAGAACAATGCCTTGGCCTTTTACATAAATAAGGGTATTGGCTGTACCTAAATCAATCGATAGGTCGTTTGAAAACATGCCACGAAGTTTTTTAAACATATTCTTCGCTCATCCTGCAAGAATTAGAAGACAAAAATTGCACTAAATGTACCAATGCCTTGCTGTTACGGCAAGGCATTGAAGTACAAACATGGACTGAAACCCGCAATTTCTTACAGATTCCTAACTTAAGGGGCAAAAATTATATTATTACTGACCTGTTAAGCCACTTTCACCTCGGTAGATCACACGATCGTTACCACGATAGATACCAAATGTGACGACCGTGGAGGGATCTTCGTCCCCCAAGTGTCGCCAGTTGTAACGCAGCCATGGCTGGTCTTGATCGCTACCAGAACATAATATGTCATTTTCGCCCGTCTTCTTGCTTGGCTCCGAGTCATCCATTCTTAGCCACAAACGAACCTGTTCTCGTGGTGCATCCGTACCAGTCGGCGTATTTTGAACCGCAGTTACTTCTTCTTCACCATCATTTACATCTCCACTGCCACTAAGTGAAGCTAATGTGGTTTTCACATCATTACTGGTCCAAATGACTTGCTTACAAACATTTGAACCATTGAAAGTACTGCGATCATCATCCTCGTTCACAACAAACTCACTGCCATCCCAAAACTCAGCACGAAGTGGAATCGTTAGAGTAGTACCTGAGTTGCCACCAATATCATCGAGTACCATTCGGCCATAGCGGGCCGGAGGTTGGACTGGGAATACTGCCGAATCGGTCACAGGATCAGAGTCCGTAAATGACACAGGATCTACTCCTGTCACTGTTAAACCAAAATTAGTGGCTATTGAGCTAGCATCACTGGTATTGAAAGGGCCATCTCTGCGGCTAACATCATCTGAATCCGTAACTCGTTGCAGCTCAGCTGCATTGTCATTCAGTAACCAATGTTTACGATCAGCAGGCCAAGATCCGGCATCCGTATCTAGCAAGAAGCCGTTATCTATGTTGCTATCATCTACAACACCAAACTTTGCTTGCAAGTTTTCATTAAAGAAGCGGTAGTTATTGAGCGCATTATCCGTATCACTTTCACCAGATGCCATTGGATATACTTGGTGAATTGTAGAATCATATGGTTGACTTAAGTATGCGATATCATTTTGATTGGCGACATTCCATTCCGGAGTACCTTGAACAAAGAATTTAGGATAAAAGCGACCTATCGATTTACTGCCAGAGAAGCCACCTAAAATTGAACCGTAGAAACTCCCAGTTTCTGTCGCAATGAAGTTAAAGCTGCCCGCTTCTGAGTATTTCAGACTCTCGAACTTATAACCTTTATTAGCCTGGTCATTCGACGAAATTTGTTTAGTTAGCTGAGCTACCGGGGTTAAATCACCCAACTCAGCGTCAGGGTAATCCGCAATTAGAGGGGTATCTAAAGTCGTTGTAACTTTTACGCTTGCTGTCGACTTAAAGTAATTGTTCGTCAACAAGTTATCGTCAGTACAAACTGCAGATGAATTTGTATGCTTTATTGGGCGAGCATAAACATCGAATGACTCTCCCGCACTACTGAAACTGTCTGAGTCTTTATCGTTACTGTTTCCGTCCGAACTCTTATTCGTACAAATTGCAAATTTCCACGGGCGAGAGTAAACAGAGAAACTCCCTTCAACATCGTAACTCCCATCTTCGGGGCAGCCAGCAAAACCAGTACAATCAAAACTATTGTCTTTTAAAGTGACGTTGAAAAGCCCTGATTCAGAGATAGTTAAGTCAGTTGAGGCGCTACCTTTTTTGAACTCTGGTAAGTAAGTCAGCGAGCCATCAGAACCACTCCAAGAACTATCAAGCTTGTGAGTAATGGTAATTTCATCCCCAGCCTCACCTGTATAGTTTTCAGCAACAACAATTGAATCACCAGAATCACACGCTAAAACTTTAGTTACTGTCGGTGTAGCCTGCCCCGCAATAACGTCAAGACGATTCGTTGGAATATTGCCATCCACTAAAGAGAATTTAAATGGTACGAACTTGAACTGACTTTCTACCTCTTTGCCAGAATCATCCACTAATGTCGCCTTTAGCTTATAACCTGTATCAAAGTCAATATTGGCAGTATCTTTAGCGACAACTTTTAAAGTTAATTCACCATCATTATTAGAAACATAATTAGGGTAAGTACCTGAGCCTTGTATGACAGAAACATCAAACTCCTCAGGGCTTGGCGTGATATCTATAGTCACCCCTAGACTTTCTGCCACACCATTATTCGAAGTGTTAATCGTAAATTGAGGGGAGTCGTCGCCACACATCAAGGCTAGATCCGTCGCAGGGGAAATATCTATATCATAATCATCGACAGGCACAATACAGCTGGTCTCAGCATGAATTAAAGAGCTTGATGACATATTGACTGATTTAGCAGAAACAGCACCATACACTCTTGCTGTACCGCTCATGTCAACATTCTGTTCGCTGTATAACAGACCTACAAACGTGGTTTTATTTGCAGAGCCACTGCTATTTAAACTGACAAAACTGGAACCACTTTGTAATACGTTGACCCTAAAGTGTGTATCTCCAGCTAGAATGGGCTTATCCCCGCTCCAATTAACAATTGGAACACCGATATAGCTACCGTTGTTTACAGATAAGCTTTTAGTAAAGACGGTCACCGTATCGCCACTCTTGACGCGTAATTCCCCCGTGCCATTGATATTAAGTGTGCCAATTTTATATTTACCAGACTCTATTTCGACCACAGCACCAGTACCAATTGAGATGCTGTCATATTCGTAGATCTTCACACCACCAACAGTGATAGGTAAGGAAGTGACATTGTGGGTATAAGGGATATCTAACGAGTTGCCTAAATTATCTGGTACATCTTCTAATGCTTCTTTATCAATAAGTAAATCATCTAAGCCGAAGCATTGCTGGCCTTCACAAGCGACACCCGTTCTATCATTGGTATTCGAATTTAAAAAGCCTACATAACGATTCCCGCCATCTCTCAGCGCCCCTACTATTTGGGGAGAACCATTGATTTCCAAACTCCCATTGGAGCCTTTCCATGTTTGTACAGGACTTTTATTATTAAAACCTTCACAAATCCCGATGTCATTAGGCCTGTCAAACATGAAGAAACCAACGTCTTCTTTTACGTGACCACGCTCTTTATCTTTATCCATGTCCTCTTCAACTACGAAGTAGACTTTGTTTTTAGTGACATCGCAACGACGCAACCAACCGCCATTATTACCGTCACGAGAGTTCTTGTTAGCAACTAGAATCGGTGGGGCATCAAAACCCGCAAATGCTATATCGGTATATTCTAAACATCCCTGCTCAATAGGAGAGATGACCTTCTCATTAAGTTCGGTCGTTTTGAGAGTCTGCCCATCTCCTAACCAAAAACGTGCACCTTGAATAAACCCGTTCCCCTCACCAGCAACGAAACCCACGGTCTCTTTCTGAGTAAGGTTATTGTTATTCGTCACCTCTGACTTCTCTAGTGACAAGAAAAATCTATCTTTTTTGACCTCTCTAGCCATACCAGTAAACCACTTAGAACTGTTTCTTTTGGTTTGAGGTTGAACAAGAACCCCCGGAGTATTGGAGAAGTTGGAAGGTAAGCCATAATCCTGATAGTTAATCGTAACTTTGTTGCCTCGTTCACTTTGAATATATGAAGCGGCAACCTTAGTTTCAATCGATCCTGCGACTATCTTCGCCTTGTTACCTAGGGTGATAACTCCAGGTTCAATAACAAAGTAATCAATATTATGCATTGGGGCATCATTTACAAAATTAACGTGATTCGCTGCATTTCGATGAGGGGCAACCTCTTGAACAATGGTGGCAGTTAGTCTTGTAGTAGCAGTAACGGAAGCTGTTGAAGGTAATTCAGTTTGATTAAGAGACAGCTTAGATAGACCTGCATCGATAGTAGGCATAACGAAGACTAATGGCTTTGGCTTAGCCGAATCATAAGTGTTATCAAAAATAATCGTACAAGTACGTTGGCCATTTTGAGACGTAGTACACTCTGTATCAGTTAGAGTACCAAACTCAAACTGAGGGTTTAAGTTCACAGGGGGTGGCTGCGGAGGGGATATGCCGTCACTACAACTGACGTTAGTAATATCGTCATCATCATAGACCGGAGATAAGCTACCATTTTTCAAAGATTCGTACTTAGTTTCAATAAGGCTAGCACCTAATCCACTATCAATATCTCGTCGATAGTATTTAACTTCATCATTAGAAGCATCATTAGTAATTGTTACTTCATACAGGCGATCATCAATCAGATTTTGCTCATTGAAAATATATGATGGATCCGACCTTTTATGGTTTGTATACCAAATGACATGCCCATGGCTACCTTGTTTTAAATAAAAATCTTGATAGTCATCATCACCTTCTACCTGGAATGAAATGGTAAAATCCTCATTCCCCTTCAAGTTAGAACATTGATTTGCGTAAGTATTTCCTACAAAAAACAAACAAAAGAAGATAGCTACATACCTAAACAAGTTCATACTTACTCCCTCACCCAAACTTCTTGGATACGCTGTACTTGGTTGATACCCGAACCACAGATAGCTGTTGATTCTATTTTAAAAAATCCAACGCCATCTAAAACGCCGATTTGTCGACAAGTTAATTGATCGACAGTGCAGATGGTTGACATACCACTACTCACTTGATTGGCATTTAAGTTGCTACACACAGTGCTCACACTCGTTGAAACCGCAGGCGACACCGTTAATGGATAAACTTGAGTGAGTGCCCACTCATTCGCTGAATGTGCTAATAGCCAAGCCTGTGTTCCAAGCTGTTTACGCGTCAATGTATCGTGATTTGACCACTGAACTTGTACTAAAGAAGTCGCAAGGAAGCCCATCACCACAATAACAAATACTGCGACGACCAAAACACTGCCTTGTTGAGATGATTTTCTATGGCGCATTGAGTACCTGCACATCTTGTTGGTAAACACTTACTTCACTGTTTTGCTCTAGTACAAGGTCGATGTGAATCACACCACCTCGCTGCAAGCTAGGTTCTTCATAACGGAAATTACTTTCAGCATAATTAATACTATCCGCAACGGTGACTCCATTGCGTTGAATTAGGCCTTGATTCTGAACGGTATCATTCACCAAACAGTAACTCACCGAAGCACTCTCATCGTAAATATAATGGCGTTGAGCAATAGACTGACTACTAAGATTAACAGAGGTCGCGGTAAACACATTATTCGTAGAGATCAAACCTGAGACTGAAATCCGTTTAGTTGAACCCGCTCCTAAGTCAGAGTAATTCGTTGGGTTAATAATTAGAAAGTCATCTGCATCAAGTATTGGGGAGTCCTGGCCGATAATAAAATGTAGCTCGTCTGTCGCTTCATCAAGGTGATAAAAGCCTGAGTACTTAATAGCATAAAAGGTGAGACATTTTTGAGCAAAAGCCGAAGCAGGCATAATACTCGAATCAAAACTGTTAGGAACCGCGTGGCTTATCTCTCGCGACATTTTCTCGACAACAAATTGCCCTTTCACTTGCACCTTTTGTCGGTCAATAGTCTCAACATACCCTTTCATGCCATATTCAACAAACCCAGCAATCGCTAACCCAATCACACCAACGACCACGATCGTTACAATCATTTCTATAAGAGTAAAACCACGTTGCTTCATTAGTAGTTCCCCTTGTAAGCGATCACGCTATAGCGGTTGTTACCACCAAAGATCTGTAATTCAACGCGCTTCATCGTACCAATAGCGTTGTCGTTAACACCGTCCATGTTTTGATCATAAAACACGGAAACCTCAACACGAAAATTGGCATAACTGTCTTCAATATTTTCATCTAGGATATTAGCGAGTGGGTACTTCGTTGATGAGACACACGCTGACTCCGTAGTGTCAGTGTACCAACAACCAATATAGTCATCGACATCATTGAAAGCTGCGGGCGTTGCCTCTGCCCCATCCACTCCGAGTTCATTAGGAGCAGAACAAGCAGTCGCATCTGCGTCCCCACAGCGCACCAAACCACCATCAAAATCACTATGTTCATCAAAACCACGTGCCAATATTTGATTCATCAAACTCTGGCCTAGCGCCACTGAACGGTTTTGATAATGTGGGTCAGCAGAACTTGCAACTTGTGGTGCTAAAAAGCTAGTAATAGTGACCATCGCAATGCCCAATACGATAATCACCACAATGCTTTCAATTAGAGTAAAGCCACGTGAACGAATCATAGACACACTCCCTCACGCACATAACCTTGAGAATTAATGCAGACTTGGGCGCTATTGCTCGAAGTGGTTGAGTTAATCGTAATATTCACACCTGCACTTACCGAAGGGTTACCCAACAGGTCAAAGTCGATAACCGTATTCGCTGGAGAAAATGAAATATCTGATTCACGCACATAATCACTACGTGCATCGGCCTGTGTTTTTTGAGCGCTATTCGAAAGATTTAAGTTACACGCGGCCACAGAGCCTAAACAATCACTATTAATAGCAAGACGAAAGCTATCGTTAGCAGCGGAGACGTTTGATTGCATTCGATTGACTTGGATTTGGCGAATAACGGAGATAGCTTGTTCTTGTGCAGTAAAAGTGGAATAGCTAGAGGTACCAACGAAGCGACTCGCGGCAAACGTTGAAATAATACCGAGGATAATGATAACGATGATCAGCTCTACCAGAGTAAAGCCGTTGGGTGTGGGGCTGTTATCCATAATGAGCCTCTAACTGCCTAGCGAATACTGATTATACAAGATAACGAAACTGACGATCTTATGTATATGAATAGTTTTGATATTTATGTGTCGTAGATAGAAAAAAGGCCAGCAGGAGCTGGCCTTTCAGATCTAGATAATGGAGGTTACTCACATGCGCCAGCAACAGCATCATCACCAGTAGAGCTAACTACTCTAGCTGTAGCTTGTGCTGCAGAGGTAGCTGATGTGTAACGAACACATTGAGCAGTAAAGCCTTCAAAACCGTAATCAACTGTAGCGCCAGCACTAACAGAGCCGTCAGCAAGGTATACAAAACCATCCATATCGATAGCAGCAGCAATACCTGCAGAAGTAGCTGTTGGGTAACCCCAAATAGTTTGAACGCCTTCAACATCTACAGTTGTATTTGAAGTTTCTTCGCCTTCAATAGCAGCTTTACCAAATACAATGCCTGAAGCACCGTTCATAGCACCAGCTAAACCTTGAAGCGCTGATTCCTTCGCATCATCTTGCAGGTTTAGGAAACGTGGTGCCGCAGTTACAGCAAGAATACCAAGAATAACAATTACAACCACTAGTTCAATTAGGGTGAAACCGCCTTGTCTTTTCATAGTTAAGCTCTCTCTATGTTTAATTTTACGCAGACTTACTGCAAAGTTACGGTCACACGACCAGTTTTAATTTCGTAAACAAATTGGTGCTCGGTACTACCTTCTAATTGAATGTAAGTACACGTTGCATCACCTGAATTCGCTTGCGCTGAATATTTGTAATTTGAGTCGCTAGCAACATCTGAAACCGCACCTACTTTAGGTGGATTCTGCAATAAGTTTTCCATCAACTCAGAACATGTTTGGTCTGAAATATCTTGTGGCGCTGTACTAGAATCGCTATTCAGAGTCCAAGGGTAACCATCACGAAAATCAGTCTCAACATTGTTACTGTTCTTTGATCTTGTTAACCAAAAATCAACACCATCATAATTTACAGTATTGTATGTTTCAACACCTATCTTCTCTGATGGCCTTGCTTCTGCTTCCCACTGCGCTCTCGCCGACAAAACTGCCGTAGCAAAACCACCAGCGACACCTTCAATACTTGATTTCTTGGCTTCATCTGTCACATCTAAGAAACGAGGTAAAGCAGCAACCGCCAATAAACCAACGACTACAATCACAATAACCAACTCGACTAGGGAGAAACCCTTTTGATTTTTAAGCATTTTCTACCTACTCATCTAATTGCTAACGCGCATTATACATTTGCACACGTATAAAACCATAAAAAAAGTGTCAATATTTTCACAAAGCCAAAATATTGGCTTTCACACTAAACCTTTCATTTTTGAGTAATATATCTATTTGATACTTATCACTATAATGATAACGACAATGAAAATGTATGTTATCACTTTTGTCTTCAATACTTGGCGATCTTAGCCCTAAAATACTCTCTTGGGGATATAATTCCTCAAGCCAATAATTACAGTCTCGCTCCGTACCTTGAATCGGCTTTACCCAGCCCGTTCGACTATAACTTTTGGAGTGCTCCGAATCATTGTTTTGCTCGGAGCCTGATAACAAATACTGCTGTTTGAACAAATTGGCTTGCTCTAAAATCCGCTTGCTCGCCACAATAAATGCCGTGTTAGTCGCTTCTTCTTCTACCGTTTTAAATGCCGAAAGCACACCGACAATAAGAAAAAGAATAACCACAGTCCAAATAACAAAACGTGAGCGTTGTAGGTTATTTAGCATTCCTTAACCTTTGATTGCATCCAGCATTCCCCACATCGGTAAGAAAATACCTAGCGCCAAAATCAACACCATACCTGCAACGATGGTTAACAAGATTGGTTCGATTCTGGCAGTTAAGGTTTTGAGATCGTAATCGACTTCACGATCATAAAAATCAGCCACCTCAAGCAAGAGTTCATCAATACGACCAGTTTCTTCACCTACTGAAATCATTTGTATCACCAACGGTGTGAAAATTTCGCTGTTAATCGCAGTCGATGAAACCGTACTACCCGCTTCAATAGCCGATTTCATGGCTTGAACTCGCAACTCTAGAAAACGGTTATCCAAGGCTTCGGCCGACAAAGCTAACGATTGGTTAAGTGGTACACCGGCTTTTAGCATCAAAGCAAAAGTACGTGAAAATCGTGACAATAATGCTCTATTGACCACTCCACCAATAACAGGCATTTTTAAGCGTAATCTATCCCACTTTTCCAAGCCTTTGTCTGTTTTAACCCAGGCTTTAAACGCAAAGATAAGGCCAAAGATCACGCCAAGCATTAAGCCCCAGTAATTCACAAAGAATTCCGACATACCAATCAAGATACGAGTCGGCAGCGGCAGGTCGACACCAAAGCGCGCAAACATGCTAGAGAACTGTGGAATAACCTTTATGTTAAGAATGAACATTGCGATCAAAATAAAGCTGATCACGAACGTTGGATAACGCATAGCGGTCTTGATTCGCTTACGCGTCTCAACTTCCTGTTCGTAGTATCCAGCTAATTGAAGCAAAGCCTGATCTAAACGACCTGTGTTTTCACCAACGCCAATCATAGATACAAACAGCGGGCTAAACACCTTAGGGTGCATCTGCATTGATGCCGCTAATCCTCGACCATTAGTAAGCTCAGCAACCACTTCTTCGAGAGCAGCCTTCAACTGCTTATTTTCACAGTTTTGGGTAAGGCCTTTCATCGACCTTAAAAGTGGTACACCCGCTTTGGTTAGGCTGTATAACTGTCGGCAAAACAGAACCAACACCTCTAAAGGTACACTCGGAGAGAACAGGCTCGATACATCCATATCTAAGACTGAACCGCCACTTTTACCTAATTTGATAGAGGTTGGAATGATCCCCTTACTCATCAAACTTTCAGCAGCAAGATCTTCGTTATTCGCATCCAATTGACCACTCACTTGGCTACCATCAGAGCTGCGACCTACATAACGATACGTTGGCATATCACTCTACCCCTACAAATAAATTGGGTCGGTGGCACCAGAAGCATCGCCTTCGCCAAGATGCATGATCTCATCGAGACTCACGACACCTTGCAGAGCCAGTTCCATCGCAGAAGCCAATAACGGTTTGTAATTTTCAGACTGTCGGGCTGTTTGAGCAAAACCAACCGCATCATTCGCTCTTAGCGCATCCATCATGTTTTGTTCTAGCTCCAACATTTCAAATACACCAATACGCCCACGGTAACCGGTTAAATTACAGTTCTGACAGCCACGGCCTTTCATAAACGGCACACCCACTTGGTTAGGAAAGCGAACGCTCAGCCATTGCTTACGAGGTTCATCTAACTCATCCTCAACCTTACAATCGGTACACACTTTGCGAACCAATCGCTGTGCAACGACCGCTCGAACAGCACTCGCTACCAGATAACCTGGTGCTCCCATATCCATCATGCGCAGTGCACTGTCTACCGCATCATTGGTATGGAGGGTGCTTAATACTAAGTGGCCTGTTAATGCAGCTCTTAGACCAATCTCAACCGTTTCGTGGTCACGCATCTCACCAATAAGAATGATATCGGGGTCCTGACGCAAGAAGGTTCTTAGGACTGTAGAAAAGTCGAGATTGATCTTAGGGTTTACCTGAACTTGGTTCACACGAGGAAGACGGTATTCCACCGGATCTTCCGCGGTAATGATCTTTTTACCCGGTTCGTTGAGTTCGCTTAATGCACCATACAAGGTTGTGGTTTTACCCGAACCTGTCGGCCCAGTAACCAAGATCATACCGTGCGGGCGACGCAGCTGTTGACGAAGACGAACCAGCAGATCGCTCGGTATACCCGACGCTTCTAACTTACGTAAACCCGCTGATTGATTAAGAAGACGCATAACTACAGACTCGCCGTGCTGTACTGGCATGGTCGACATACGAATATCAACCGACTGACCTTTAGCACGGATATTAAAGCGACCATCTTGAGGAAGACGTTTCTCTGAGATATCGAGGTTTGCCATCAGCTTCAAGCGTAATACAAGTGCAGAAGCAATATTCACTTCGTTCAGCAGTGTTTCATGCAGCACGCCATCGATACGCTGACGAAGACGCAGTACGTTTGAGTCTGGCTCGATATGGATATCAGAAGCGCCGACTTGGATTGCATCTTCAAATAGCGAGTTAATTAGCTTTACTACTGTAACTTCGTCACTGTCTTCTTCAGCGATATCGAAATCAAAGGCATCATTAACTTGGTGTTCAGCGTGAAGCTGCTCAGCAAATGAGGCGATCTCTTTAGTTCTTCGGTAATAGCGATCGAAGCCATCAACCAATTGCCTCTCTGGAGCAACAACGAATTCAAGTGCGTAATCTCCTAACTGACCAAGCAAAGATTCTTGGGCAAACAGGTCGGCAGGGTCGCTCATTGCAACACGTAAAGTGTCACCTTGGCGTCCAATCACCAATGCACGAAGGCGACGAGCATGTACTTCCGGTAAAAGCTGTACCGCTTCGACATCGACAACAGCTCGGCTTAGATCAATAAGAGGAATCGCTAACTGCTGTGACAAGAAACTCAACATCTGTTGCTCTGACAAGAAGCCAAGTTCAATCAGTGCATCACCCAGCTTACGACCGGTGCTTTTCTGAGCAGCCAATGCTTGCTCAACTTGAGTCTCCGTGATAATGCCCTCTTCGACAAGCAAATCACCAAGCCTTTTTCTTAATCTAATTTGCATCGCCGCTCTCCTCTAAAGCATTGAGTATTTTTAACCGGTCACGCACAAAGCTTTGTGATTGAGATGAGATACCTACTCTGGTTAATGCACCTTGGTATGACGCTTTAGCTGCTACGAAATCGAGCTGACGTTCTTGCTGGATCGCTAAACCTAACCACCAGCGAGCATTATCTGAATCAATCTCAACCAACTTTTGGTAACTTTCCAAGGCCACTTCTTCTTGCTGAGACTTTTGACTCAATGCTGCACGCATAGCTAGATAGTCTTGCGTAGGGTTCGGCGGTAAATGTATTAATGGACTTAAGGCCGCTTCTGCTTGGTTTGCTTTAACCAAAAGCTTAGATAGGCCCAAGCGTAGCTTTTCGCTGTTAATATTAAGCTTAATCCCTGACTGAAACAGCTCGTACGCTTTACGTGTATCCCCCTTACCAAAATAGAGAATCGCGAGTTTCTGACGAACATCTTCATTTCGTGGCGTATAACGTAGAGCTTCAGTGTAGCCTTTCAGAGCACCAGTAAGGTCATTCGCATCAAGCGCTTTTTGAGCTCGCCCTTGTGCATTCACAGATAATTGCTCAGGCGTTAACTCGACCTGTTCGATCAACATTCCACTATTTTCTGAGCTACCAGAAGCTCCTAAGTCATTAGAGATAGAGGACGAGTCTGTTTTTGCCACACTAGCAACGTAAATCGGCTGAGGAATTTCAGTCTTAGTCGTTTGGGGCGTGCTTAGAGGTTTAGTTGATGCTTGCTGTTTTGTAGGTTGTGGGATAGACGCAGCAACCGAATTAGATACAACTGGCTTAGCTTGAGCGCTTTTTACCATCGCAGTGTTTTCTGTTGAAAAACTCGCAGAGTCTAGCTTCACCAGTTTCTTGGTTGGTGATGAGATAGGTTGAGCTACTTCCTGAAAATCATTGGAACTGTCAACGACAGAGACCTGAACCTGTACATCTCGAGTTGAGATTGAATGTTCGACAGCAGGACCTTGCGATATCGCCCAACCGCCCATTGCTAAACTCAGAGTAAAACCTGCTGCGACCCAAACCAATGGGGAACGTGTTTTTACTTTAGGTACAACTGCCGCTTCAATCGAAGTCGCTGATTTTTTCTTTGCCAATTCAGACAAGGCGTTGTTAATAACACTCATAATTAATTCCAACCCCACAGTATTGGCGTTTTAAATTTAGGCTTACATACATCGTATGTTTCATGCATAGCGGAAAACAGATGTTGGTTGTCGATACTTTTCTTATCTTCACTGAACGAAAGCAATAAAGCCTTATGGCAAAGTTGGTTGATCAATCTCGGAATACCTAGTGACGAACGACAGATCGCCTTCTTTTGGTTCAAACTGAATAACTCAGGATTACCACCAGATTTAGTGATCCGGTTATCAATATACGCCACCGTTTCATCGAGAGTCAGTGGCCTCAATGTTGAACTAAACGTGATTCTTTGACGAAACTGTCTGAGATGGTAAGCCTCTAGTCGAGTATCCAACTCAGGCTGCCCCAATAAAACAATCTGCAGCAGCTTTTTATCTTCTGTTTCAAGGTTACCAAACAGCCTTAATGTTTCGAGAGCTTCATCCGATAGAGCTTGGGCCTCATCAAGAATCGCTACCACTCTTAAACCCGAATTGTGCAATTCAATAAGCTTATGCTGAATGTTATCAACTAAGGTTGCTTCACTGTCGATAGTCAAACCGAGCTCTTTAGCAACAGCTTGGCGTAAGTCTGCACCTGAGAGCACAGGGTTTGGCAGGTAAATTAGAGCGGTACAATCATTTAGGTGATTGACTAGCATCCGGCAAACCATGGTTTTTCCAGTGCCTACCTCTCCGGTAACCTTAATCACACCCTCGCCCATTTCTAACGCCGATATTACCGTCTGAATCGCTTCAAAATGAGGCGCTAAACCATAAAAAAAATCGGTATTCGGCGTTAAGGTAAATGGCAGTTGTTCAAAACCAAAATGAGCTTGATACATAAGCAACCTAGCTTAGTTAGATACTGCCAATCTACATTGAAAAAGTAAGTAACTACTCCTCATCATCTGGGAACCACTGTTGAAGCAGATCTCGAGAACGTTCTAACTCTGTTTGCCATGTGTTCACACCGACGATTGTCGGTTTAAGCAAGATCACAAGCTCAGTTTTTTGCGTCAACTGACTGGTATTACGGAATAAGTGGCCGAGGGCCGGAATATCACCAAGGAATGGAACTTTAGAGGTTACATCGCTGGTATTTGATTTCATCAAGCCACCAATAACAACCACATCACCATCTTGAGCACGAATCACAGAGTCAGACTCACGAATAGAACTTTTTGCCAAAGGAAGCGTAACAACACCCGTAGTTGAACCCAAGTTAAGCTCTTTGACCTCTTCATCTACCTCAATGACTGCCGGGTGAACATGTAAGAACACACTGCCTTTATCATCGATCTGAGGTGTCACATCCAAAGATATACCCGAGAAGAACGGGGTTAGTTCAACCTCAGGAGCAACATTCGCGTTATCACCACTACCAACCGCACTTGATAAATCTGTTACGTAGTATTCATCGGTACCCACTTTAATAACCGCTTTCTGGTTATTCGCAGCTGTCACTCTAGGGCTAGATAGTACGTTCAAATCTCCCTGTGTATCCATGAAACTTAATACCGCTTCAAAGCTACTACCAGAAACAACAATATTAGATTGACCACCTAAAGCGGCACCAATTGGGTCCATCCCTGGCAATGTACCTGGGATTATCGTACCGGCTGCATCTTTAACAATAGAGCCCATGCCGATTGTGTAGTTAGTACCATTTGACGAGAACATCTTAGTCCAGTTGATACCCTGCTGGTAGCCATCACTCAAAGTCACTTCCATGATCTTCGCTTCCAAGATCACTTGGCGTTGTAAGCGCTTCTGAGAAATCCCTAAGAACTCACGAACTTCACGGATTTCATCAGGATAAGCACGAACCGTAATCACACTGGCTTGCGGGGTAACGACGACGCTCTGCCCATCACCAGAACCAATTAAGTGGGCAACGGCCGTCTCAAGCTGTGGCCAAAAATCACTTTCAGAGGTCGTTTCAATCTCTGTACCACCGTTCGATGTAGAATTCGATGAGTTAGAAGAGTTGGATGAATTAGACGAGTTTGAATTGGAACTTGAAGAACTCGATGAGTTTGAATCAGAAGTCGTGATCGTTCCGGTTGTGATCGTCGTTAATGAGCGACCAGAACGTTTAACTTGTAAGTAATCGACAGGAATCGTTACTGTACGCAAACCTGCTGGGTAAACCTGAATGACTTTGCCACGCTTTTCTATATCGTAGCCATACATATCCTGAGCCACAGCTAACACTTCATCTAATGTCACATCGGTTAAATTAAAAGTGAGCTTTCCTGAAACACTTGGGTGAATAGCAGCGCTATACTCAGTACCTTTCACTAAGCTTGCAAAAAAGGTTCTCGCTTCAACACCTTTTGCCTGAATACGAAAACGTTTAACCGTTTCCATTCCCGGAGACATAGAGTCAGAACTAAGCTGAGGCATAAGGTCATCTTGTACCGACGAAGGAAGATCATGAAGCGCTCTGCTATTGGCTTCATTAATTGATTCGTTTAAAGATTCTTTAATCTCAACAGGATCTCTATGCCCCATCGAACAGCCGACCAAAGATGACACTAGGATTGCTACTACAAGTTTACGCATGTCTTCACTCTAACCTTAATTATTATTCTTAACATCTAAAGAGAACATCTCTAATTTCCACTGCTTAGAGCTTCTCTGCAGAGTGACGTATTCTGGATCGATGTTCTTAACTCGGTACCCTCTGATCGTTTCCCCTTGTCCGAGAATCTGACCATTCAGAATCACATAGCAAGGTGTATCTCCCTTGCATACAATGCTTTCTAAGGACGGTAAGCGATAACGAGTTGGCGCTTTCTTAGCTGACGTTGCTTTTTGTTGGGGTGAAAGCCAACCTAATGGTGCAGTGGGGTCTTGCTCAGCCCACACCGCGGAACTGCCAAACAGCAGAAACAACAAAAGAGTTCTAACCACCGATAAACTCCTGTCTAGTACCTAGTGTGTATACCTCGAACACCAGTCGAGCTTTAGGATATTCTTCTACTGAGTATTCAAATGTACGCCAGTAGTAGCTAACAGGCAAAGATTCAAGCGCTTGAAGATAAGCTGAAATATCAAAGTAACTACCCGTCAATTCCATTCTCACAGGGTGAAGAAAGTAGCCAGAATATTCACTGGTCTCTTTATTATTCGAAATCGCTTCCGGTTTTAACGACTCTAGCGACTCTAGCTTTAGACCATTACCGGCATTAAGAACACTCTCCAATAATTGCGACATTTGAGAAGGCGTAATCAACCCATCGACAATCTCTGAAAGTTGCAAAGAAAGGTCTTGGCTCTCTCGCATGAGTTTCTTGTATTCGAGGTTAATTTCTTTATCTGGGTCTTTATTTAACTTAGCTTGCAGAACAAGTAATTCACCCTGCTGCCTTTGATTCGATTGAGTCAAGCTCGTGGTCTTGGCATTTTTCGCTTGTAAGTCGAGATACGCGGGCTCAACCAATAAGGTGAATAACAGCATGGACAGGCCAACAAAACCACACACGAAAAGTAGCCATTTTTCTCTTTGGCTTAATGCGAGAAACTTATCGCTAAGCTGGTTCCACTGTTGCATTATTTACTCTCCCTGCGAGTACTTAATTCAAACGTCACCACGTCCTGGTCATTACGACCAATTTTAAGTTTTTCAAAAGCACGTCCGACTAAATTAAGCTCACTTTTAAACTGACCAATCCAGTTCGGAACGACATTTGCGTTACGAGCCAAACCACTAAGATCTAAAGTATCATGGGTCATGTAGATGTGCGAAAGAGAGATGTCATTTCGGCCTAATTTAGCTAAGGAATTCATGACGCCAGAATACCCGACTTGTTGGGATTCGTCGTATTGTCCGACCGCCTTCAAAGCCTCTTTTTTAGCCTCAGTCTCACGTTTGAGACGCGCAACAGCAGCCACTTTCTCTGGAGACGGTTTATGCTGAGTTAACTTACTATTCAATTGGTTAACTTGCTTGTTAAGTTGATTGGAGTCTTGTTGCAGAGCTGTTAATTCTTTATCTAGATTAGAAACTTGATACTGCATCGCGAAGTAACCACCAAGCAATAAAACACAAACTAGTCCCCAACTCGCAACAACATTGGTAAGCGTAAAATATTCTTTTTTAGGCTTAAGATGTTCAGGATAAAGGTTGACATTAAAAGTATCTTTTTCAGCTGCGAGTTTAACCAACAAACTCTCTGAATTATCACGCTCACCTTCTACCAACAATGAAACTGTCGAGCTCAATGTACTATTTAAGGCGCTTTGTAATTCAGCCTCATCTTCCTCATCACAGCAGATTTTCAGCTGGTGAAGTTGAGTGCCTTTAATTTGCGAAGAAAGGTAATCTATCGAACGTTGGAGTTCTAAAGCAAGGCCATCCAACTGCAGAGCACTTGATGCTACGCCAGTTAAAGGTGGAACAACACTTCGAATCGTTCTTTGAAAACAAACGGTATTTTCAACAAACGCACCCAACTTAAAGTGTGAATTTGAGCTGCGCTGTAAAAGGATGAAGTTAGACAACTCGCCAGCACTGTAACCCCAGACTTCATCTTCAGGAGCTACTCCAACTAATTCGATCTGAACCGAGTTGGCAATATTTAGAAGCTTATCTAACAGCTTTTTAGGCAAGACATACACTTGCAGCTTGTTCGACGTCGGAAGCGCGACCGCACTCGCCGTGATCTCAGTCACTCTTTCAGAGACGAGATCTTTGAGTAAAAATGGCAACGCAACCGACCATTCACTCTCTGGAATGTCCGGTTTATCAAGTTGATAAGTCTGGTAGTAGTTAGCACAGACAACCAACTGGAGACGATTACTGGTAAACGCCTCACTGCTAAGCGATTTTTTTAGCGCACTCTCCCAGTCCCCATTAACCACGGGAATGCTGGTTACTTGAGGTTCTTGTTCTGTCGATGAAATATAAATGGCATCATTGCCCAGCAGGACAACTTGCGAGCTACCTTTATTATTCGTTGGCTTTATCTTGTCTAAAATCGCTTTAAAATTCATTCTTAACTACTACTCTTACGCCATCGATTTCTTCGTCCAACTTTTACAACAGATTCCGCTTTTGCAGCCTTTTCAACGTGATTAGGCAAAGGGATAATTTGTTGTTCTTCGTCGAAATATCTCCCTTGATAGCCGTTAATGCCTAACTCTATCAAGGTATTCTTTTCTTGTTTTGTCTCGACTCCAACAGCAATAACTTGAGTTGAAGAATCACCGCATGCCCCAATTAAGCTTCGAACAAACAGCTGATTCTCATGCCTTTGATCAATTTTCTTTATTAGGCTTCGATGAAGCTTAATATAATTAACCTTCAAGTCCTTTATATAGTGAGTGCTAACAATCGTTCGCCCCGCTTGACCAACCACAACTTTACACCCTAAACCTCGCAGCATCTTTGCCACCGGTCTCATATAATCAAGATGAGCAATCAAGTGTCCTTCCGGAAACTCAAAAGCAAGCTGAGAGCGGTGCTGAGCAGAGAGTTGTAACAACTCACTCCTAAACCACTTAAAATGCTGTTTATTAGCAAATGGGGTAACATTCAGATTCACTGAATAATTGATAGATTGAGTTGATTCTTTAAGCGAACGCAACAAAACCTTCAAAACAGATTGATCCATTTGAGCTTGATAACCCACTTGCTCTACTGCAGGCATAAATCGAGACGATTTCAATAAACCCTTGTCAGGGTCCTGAATTCTAGTAAATATTTCTCTATGTAATTCATTAGCTTGACCAGATTCCGGCATAAGATAACACCGCTGAGCAAAGATTACTAAATTTTCAGGAAGCAGAGCTTTATCAAGTAAGGTTCTCCAACGAACACTGCCTCTATCCAACTCATTCTTATTCTGTTTCGGGTAACGGCTCCAGTTATTTATACGCTCCAACTGGGCACTCTTTAATGCTGTTTCCGTTTCATCCATGATCTGACTGTGGCGCTCACCTTCGGTATACATAGTCACACCGATATGACACCAGTTATCAGGTTCCAAAGGCTCTGGCGGGTTTAATTTATCTAACTGCCTTAGACACTGAGCTGCCAAAGTCGCAATATCTTTTGCACCCTGGTGAGGGATAAATACAGCAAAGTCCGCGTCGTAATAGCGAGAAAAAATGACATCGGGATAACGCTGAACGATATTCGATAAGACTTCACCCACTTCAATAATAAAGCCGTCAGTAGTTTGCTTGTCGTTAGCATCACGAACTTGTTCCCATTCGTCGATACGTATCAGTAACACACCACCTCGAGCACCACTTTCATGCAGTACCGATTCCAGTTTATTATCAAATAAAACTCGGTTTGCCGTGCCCGTGAGTTTATCTAGGAAGGTATGGGTACGAATAAAGGTATCAAAGCGACTTCGCTCTTGACGAGCGTCTTGCAACTCTTCAATCAATACATCTAAGGCTTCACTTGCAGTATAAGGCCATTCACGCTCATCCCCCTTTGCGTGAGGTTCAACCTGCCCAGCAAGGATCATTCTTCCTCGCTCTTCTAAGATCTCAGACCCCATGAGTTGCTCTTTCAACCAACGAACACCGCGAGCCAGACAGAACAAGACCAATGCGACAGCCAAAGTAATTGACCACATCGCTTCCATTGAGTAGTTGTAGCCAATATAAGGAGGAAGCGCTTTAAATTCGATTCGGTAGCCTTCATTACGCTCTAAAATAAAGCTTTTTTCATAAAGACGATTGGGATCTATCTGTGGGGAGGTATCTTTGAAACGATAAACGATACCGGTCTTGTTCGAGAGTTTCATCTCAACAATATTGCTCGCTTGCAACATCTTAGGCATCCAGCGCTGCATTGAATACGCGGCGTCTGGATCTTCCATCTCTTTATCTACAACCTCGACAATACCAACCAAATAGTGATCTAAATACTCCTGCCCAATGCGTTTAAAGGAGAGTGTGCCACCAATAAAAAGGATGAACATTGCACTGATAACTATCACGGTGACAAATGCGACCAATCGGGTGCTCAATTTTAGTGTCGGGGTATATCTCATGAATAACGAAATCCTTTTCAACTCACATTATACCGTATTGCTACTTATACTATAAATTGACGTTGTAAATAAAGCGTTAAGAATTGTAGGTAACAAAAAGCCGCGATAAACGCGGCTTTTTCCAATTTAATACTGTCTTTATAATATATTAAAAACAGAGCTTAAAATGGGATGTCATCATCAAAATCCATTGGCGGCTCATTATATTGAGGTTGAGCCTGCTGAGGAGCTTGTTGAGGTGCTTTCGGCTGCTGTTGAGCTGGAGCACTGTATTGTTGTTGCTGTTGTTGTGGCTGCTGTGGCTGACCCCAACCACCTTGCTGTTGGTTGTTACCCATGCCACCTTGAGCAGGAGCACCGCCTTGAGCACGGCCGCCAAGCATTTGCATCACACCATTGAAGCCTTGAACAACCACTTCAGTTGTGTAGCGATCTTGACCGCTTTGATCTTGCCATTTACGCGTTTGAAGTTGACCTTCAATGTAAACTTGAGAACCTTTACGTAGGTACTCACCAGCAACTTCCGCAAGCTTGCCAAACAGAGCAACACGGTGCCATTCTGTTTTTTCGCGCTGCTCGCCAGTTGCTTTATCACGCCATGACTCTGACGTTGCAATGGTAATGTTCGCTACTGCGCCGCCATTTGGCATGTAACGAATTTCAGGGTCATTACCTAGGTTACCCACTAATATAACTTTGTTAACTCCACGGCTAGCCATGATTTGCTCCGTCTAAATTCATAGTCTCAGAAAATTTTTAGCGCACAAGAATAGCACGCTTTTCTGCTGTGATAAATCGCTTCCTATTCTCACTCCACTACAAAGAATAAAAACGTAACAAATCATGATATTCAGAGCGATGTTGCTTTTTTCTCCACTTACAAACCACTCATTTACTTCGCAGATTGATATTCAACGCAAGTCATAAACAAGGTGCTAGAGAAGCGAAAGCGTGCATGACAACGTGAAATCTCATGTTACTAGAACACGGAGTTTCAATGAGAAAGTCTCGATATGCTCGCACTTTACACTTTATGTGCATCGATCCAAGCGACACCTACCTACACGTAAAAGAGATAGAAAAGCACTTATCTATTATCCTTTATAAGATGACACCGGACGATTTAATGCTTGTTGATAGAAAACAGAGTAACCGGATCTTGCTCGTCGATTACAGAGAGGTACCACAACTACTGATTATTTGCCCTAACCTGACTGTTATGTGGAAAAATCACGAAATCATTTTATTCAATGTCCCCCAGCAACTTCCAACCTCAGAGCTGCTTACCTATGGGGTACTAAAAGGACTCTTTTACAACACTGAACAAAAGGACAAGATTGCTCGTGGTCTTCAAGAAGTCATTGATGGCGATAACTGGCTGCCAAGGAAGGTAACCAATCAACTGTTGTTTTATTATCGTAATATGGTCAATACCAACACGACACCAACCAATGTTGATTTAACCATTCGTGAGATCCAAGTGATTCGCTGCCTTCAATCAGGGTCATCAAACACACAAATCGCCGATGACTTGTTTATTAGTGAGTTCACGGTTAAATCTCACCTTTATCAAATATTCCGGAAGTTGGCAGTCAAAAATAGGGTTCAAGCCATTGCTTGGGCAAACCAGAACCTACTTGCATAATCGATCCGCCTCTTAGTCTGACGATAATTTTGAGGGAAGCTCTAGTAAACCATGGCTATTGTTGCTGAATTTTCGACATAACTTGTGCTAGAGTTGCCCTCAGAAATATCAACCACTCAGGTTGAATCAATAATTATTATAGATAAAGGGTCTTATCATGATCAAAAAGTGCCTTTTCCCGGCTGCTGGCTACGGTACACGTTTTTTACCAGCTACTAAGTCAATGCCGAAAGAAATGATGCCTGTAGTAAACAAACCTCTGATTGAATACGGTGTAGAGGAAGCTATCGAAGCTGGTATGGATGGAATGTGTATCGTCACTGGTCGTGGTAAGCATTCATTGATGGACCACTTTGATAAGAACTACGAGCTTGAGCACCAAATTAGCGGCACCAACAAAGAAGACCTTCTAATTAATATCCGTGAAACGATTGAAGCGGCAAACTTCACCTACATTCGCCAACGTGAGATGAAAGGTTTAGGTCACGCTATCTTAACGGGTCGCGAACTCGTTGGTGATGAACCGTTCGCTGTTGTACTTGCCGATGACCTTTGTGTTAACGAGCAACAAGGTGTATTAGCTCAAATGGTTGCTCTGTACAAACAGTTCCGCTGTTCTATCGTTGCAGTTCAAGAAGTACCAGAAGAAGAGACACACAAGTACGGTGTTATCTCTGGCGAAATGATTAAAGACGATCTTTTCCGTGTTGATGACATGGTAGAGAAGCCAGAACAAGGTACTGCTCCAAGCAACCTAGCGATCATTGGTCGTTATATTCTGACTCCGGATATCTTTGAACTTATCGAACAGACTGAACCAGGTAAAGGCGGCGAGATCCAGATTACTGATGCATTGCTAAAACAAGCAAAAGCGGGCTGTGTATTAGCTTACAAATTTAAAGGCCAACGTTTTGACTGTGGTAGTGTTGAAGGTTATATCGAAGCAACAAACTACTGCTTTGAAAACCTATACAAAAAAGACCAAAAGCAAATCGAGTTAGGTAAACACTCGACCAAGAAAGAAGCATAACGCCCGGTTAATAACTAGCGTTTCGAATTGTAAAAGGGTGACTCTGTGAGTCGCCCTTTTTTGTTTTACTGTTTTTTTATCCAGTAAAACTTTGCACAAATCTCACTCTATGTAATACTTTAGCCACTTAAAATTACATGGTCTATTGAGATGGATAAAATAGAAATCAGAGGCGCTCGTACGCATAACCTCAAAGACGTCAACCTAACCATACCTCGTGATAAGCTGACGGTTATCACAGGATTATCAGGTTCAGGAAAGTCGTCACTTGCGTTTGATACTCTCTACGCAGAAGGTCAACGTCGTTATGTTGAGTCTTTGTCGGCTTACGCTCGTCAATTTCTATCTCTTATGGAAAAGCCTGATGTCGACCACATTGAAGGCTTGTCTCCTGCGATCTCAATAGAACAAAAATCGACGTCACATAACCCTCGTTCAACCGTCGGTACTATTACTGAAGTCTATGACTACCTTAGATTACTGTACGCGCGAGTTGGCGAACCTCGCTGTCCAGATCACAATATCCCCCTCGCGGCGCAAACTATCAGCCAAATGGTCGATAAAGTATTAGAACTGCCTGAAGGCTCAAAGATGATGTTAATGGCACCGATCGTCAAAGAGCGCAAAGGCGAACATGTTAAAACACTGGAAAACTTAGCTGCGCAAGGCTTTATCCGTGCGCGCATTGATGGTGAAACCTGTGACCTATCCGATCCACCAGCACTTGAACTTCATAAAAAGCACACCATTGAAGTCGTGGTAGACCGATTCAAGGTTCGTCCTGATCTTCAACAGCGTTTAGCCGAGTCATTCGAGACCACATTAGAGCTATCTGGTGGTATCGCTGTCGTCGGTTGGATGGACGAAACAGATCAAGAAGAAATCGTATTTTCTGCTAATTTCGCTTGTCCAAAGTGTGGCTACAGCATGCAAGAGCTTGAGCCTCGCCTATTCTCTTTCAATAATCCAGCAGGGGCATGCGGTACTTGTGATGGCCTTGGGGTTCAGCAGTATTTTGATCCAAGCCGAGTGATCTTAAATGAGAACCTCAGCATAGCTGAAGGTGCAATCAAAGGTTGGGATCAAAAGAACTACTACTATTTCCAGATGCTAACGTCGTTATCAGAGCATTATGGTTTTGATCTATATGCGCCATTTAATTCTCTACCGAAAAAGACTCAAGAGATCATTCTAAAAGGATCAGGTCGTACTGAAGTAGAATTCAAGTACATCAATGACCGAGGTGATATTCGAGTTAAGCGTCATCCATTCGAGGGGATTTTAAATACCTTAGAGCGCCGTTATCGTGATACTGAATCTAGCGCGGTGCGTGAAGATCTCGCCAAGTACATTTCAACCAAGTCTTGTTCAAGCTGTGATGGCACTCGCTTAAGATTAGAAGCTCGAAATGTTTTCATTGGTGATACAACACTGCCGGAAATCGTTGAACTGAGCATTGCTGACGCACTACAATTTTTCCAAGAATTGAAGTTAGACGGTCAGCGTGGGCAGATCGCAGATAAAGTGATGAAAGAGATCAATGATCGTCTACATTTCTTAGTCAACGTAGGTTTGAACTACCTTAACCTATCACGCAGTGCTGAAACGCTGTCTGGTGGTGAGGCGCAACGTATTCGCTTGGCGAGTCAAATCGGTGCCGGTTTAGTTGGCGTTATGTATGTACTGGATGAGCCATCAATTGGACTCCACCAGCGCGATAATGAACGTCTACTGCAAACCTTAATTCACCTCAGGGACTTAGGTAATACCGTGCTAGTCGTGGAGCATGACGAAGATGCAATTCGTTGTGCTGACCATGTTATCGATATCGGTCCAGGGGCGGGGGTGCATGGTGGACACGTGGTAGCAGAAGGCACCATGCAAGACATCATCGACAACCCGAACTCTTTGACAGGCCAATACCTAAGCGGTGCTAAAGAAATTGCAGTGCCAGAAAAGAGAACGCCTATCGACAAGAAAAAGGTTGTCGAGATCGTTGGCGCAACAGGGAACAACCTAAAGAATGTCACTGCGACAATTCCTGTTGGCTTGTTCAGTTGTATTACAGGTGTATCAGGTTCGGGTAAATCAACACTTATCAACGATACCTTCTTTAAAGTCGCCCACACTCAATTAAACGGTGCCACGACTGCAGTTCCAGCACCGCACAAAAAGATTAAAGGGTTGGAGCATTTTGATAAGGTAATCGACATAGATCAAAGCCCTATTGGCCGAACTCCAAGATCAAACCCTGCAACTTATACAGGAATTTTCACCCCTATCCGTGAGCTATTCGCAGGCACTCAGGAATCACGATCTCGTGGTTATAAACCAGGTCGATTCAGCTTTAACGTTCGTGGTGGTCGTTGTGAGGCTTGTCAGGGCGATGGCGTAATCAAGGTAGAGATGCACTTCTTACCCGATGTCTATGTGCCTTGTGATGTGTGTAAAGGTAAACGCTATAACCGTGAAACTCTAGAAGTTCGCTACAAAGGCAAAACCATTGACGAAGTTCTTGAGATGACCGTAGAAGATGCGCGTGAGTTCTTCAATCCAGTACCAGTGATTGCACGTAAACTGCAAACACTCATGGATGTGGGTCTCTCTTACATTCGCTTAGGGCAAGCAGCAACAACCTTGTCTGGTGGTGAAGCCCAGCGTGTTAAATTGGCACGAGAGCTATCGAAACGAGACACAGGAAAAACCTTGTACATTCTCGATGAGCCAACAACAGGTCTTCATTTCCACGATATCCAACAACTGTTAACGGTATTACATAGACTGCGCGATCACGGTAATACCGTTGTAGTGATTGAACACAACTTAGATGTAGTTAAAACAGCAGACTGGATCCTCGATCTTGGCCCTGAAGGTGGTCAAGGTGGTGGTGAGATTGTTGCAGAAGGTACACCTGAAGATGTGGCTTTAGTCGAAGGTTCACACACCGCTCGCTTCCTTAAGCCTATGTTAAATTTGAAGTAGGTGTAAAATAGCGCCCTGCGAGCAGACAGAAAAATGTTAAAGTAACAGAGCTTGTTTCAGAAGGAACAAGCTCTGTTTTTATAAGGTTAGGGATTTATGGCAACAATACACACTAGCGGTACCCAGCTAGAAAATCAGGTCACTCAGCTACCACTCAATAAAGCATTTCTGGCTTCTTTAGCTGTTGTATTCTTGCTAGCCATGCATTTTTTTATGCCGAATCCTGGAGGGTCTGGGCTTGCGTTATCATTTAACCCAACAACTTGGCTGGCGCTAAGCTTCACGCTAGCAATTGGCTTTTACCAACTCGCTACCAACCGAGTACTTAAGTATTCCAAGTTAACGATTGGCTTGTTGATAAGCTGTATCATACTCACGCTACCCATTTTGTACAGCAATGCCGCACCTCAAGGAGCATCAGGACGCTTGCTTGGATTGTGGGCAGGCTTTGCATTATTTGTCGTGCTGCAACAATTTAAGTTCAGCAATAAACACAAGCAGCGCATGTTATGGTTCATTGTGCTTGCTGTTGTTATACAAGCACTATTTGGCTATGTGCAATATTTCTTGTTAGAACCTGGCAACCTATTTGGTTACAACACTGCTGCAAACCGACCATATGGGATATTCCAACAACCGAATGTAATGGCCAGCTTTTTAGCTACGGGTTTTGTGCTGTCCGCTTACCTTTTGGCAAGACAGCCCGCTAAATATAATCACAAAATTAGCGAGTCATTCTTACTATACCTAACCCCAACCTTAACCGTACCATTGCTGATCATCATCGCATCACGTACCGGATGGTTAGCGGCACTCATCGGCTTTGTGTGTATTCTTCCTTACCTATATAAATTTTCGACCAAGAAACGCTTCTATGGATGGTGCGCATCAGTTGTTGTAGGTATTGTGGTTGCGTTTACTGTCATAAACCTTAGCGCTACAGATAGCATAGCGAGTAAGAAAGCGAACCTAGAAAGCCCTCGCGCTTACACCTTCCCTCAAACACTAGACATGTTGGTAGAGAAACCATTTACTGGTTACGGCTACGGGAAATTTGAATCAGAGTACACCCTTTATACCGCTCGTCAGCACCAACTCAATTCAAACTATCATCCAGGTCTTCCTTCAATGGATCACCCCCACAATGAGTTTCTGTTTTGGGGGGTAGAAGGGGGAATTGTACCAATCATCGGGATCTTGATTGCTGCAATATTGGTTATGTCACGTATAGCAAGTTCTGCAAAGGGAACGCGTCTAGCCCTGCTCGCTTTATTCATCCCAATTCTTTTGCACTCTCAGCTTGAGTATCCTTTTTATCACTCGGCGATTCACTGGATAACATTCATTATATTGATTTACTGGGTCGATCAGCGCTCTTCCCGACATTATCAACAGCCGTTCAGTATCATCAGCAAGACCCTGTTTAGAGTGTCGAGCTTAGTAATACCTATCTTAGTCAGTTTTTATATGTTGAGCGCCCTGCATACCAACTATGTACTGACTAAGTTTGAACTTTCTAAACCGAAGAACCCAGACATTCTTAAGCAGGTAACGAACCCTGTGGTGTGGAAAGATCGCTACGATTGGGATATATACAGCACCTACCTAAACATTGGTCTTTATAAAGGTGACCCTAGCCTTATTCAGCCCTACGTTGATTGGTCACTAGAGATCATAAAGAGTAAACCAAGACCAGCGTTCTACAGTAACCTGATCCTTGCTTACCAAGGTTTAGGGGAAGAAAGCAAAGCGGAACAAATCCGTAGTGAAGCAAAGTTTTTATTTCCAGACAGAGACTTTTCACAGGTTCAATACAAGAAAATATCTCAAGCAGAAAACAATGTCTCATCGGCAGAGTAGCCAAGGACTAAAGAGATGTAACTATTGCATCTTATTTTTAGAACAAACACAAAAAAGCGCACGAGGATCGTGCGCTTTTCTTTGAAACGAGTCTAGTTCGATTATTTAAGTACATCTTGCAGCGCTTTAAGACACAGCGCGACATTCTCTTTGCGAGCACCGTAGCCCATCAAGCCGATACGCCATGCCTTACCAGCCAAAGAACCAAGCCCAGCACCAATCTCAAGGTTATACTCTTCTAAAAGCTGCGTTCTGATCTTAGCCTCATCAATGCCTTCAGGGAAATAAAGTGCGTTCAGCTGCGGCAAGCGGCTCTCTTCATCGACCACAAACCTTAACCCTAATGCTTCTACACCTTCTTTAAGCTCTTGGTGCATAGCATGATGACGAGACCACGCATTATCTAGGCCTTCATTTTTCAATAGAACGAGAGACTCGTGCAGTGCATAAAGGCTATTTACGGGTGCGGTATGGTGGTAGCTGCGCTTACCTTCACCGCTCCAGTAACCTAATACTAGGCTTTGATCTAAGAACCAACTTTGCACTGGCGCTTGGCGGGCTTTCATTTTATCAACGGCACGCTGAGAGAAAGTCACCGGAGATAGACCCGGCACACAAGACAAACACTTTTGACTTCCAGAATAAACCGCATCAAGCTGCCACTCATCAACCAGCAATGGCACACCACCTAGTGATGTCACTGCGTCAACAATCGTTAACGCATCAAACTGACGAGCGATAGCTGAGATAGCTTGAGCATCAGATAGCGCTCCGGTTGATGTCTCTGCATGAACAAAAGCCACAGCAACAGCATCGGGATTGTCTGTCAATGCTTGCTCGACCTTTTCAACTGAGACGGGCTTGCCCCACTCGTCGTCAACAAGGATGGCTTCGCCACCACAACGCACCACGTTTTCTCGCATACGCTCACCGAAGACACCGTTACGACAAACGATCACCTTTTCACCAGGCTCAATCAAGTTAACAAAACAGGTCTCCATACCCGCACTTCCCGGAGCAGAAACGGCAATCGTAAATTCGTTTTCCGTCTGAAAAGCGTATTTAAGAAGCTGTTTAAGCTCATCGATCATCGCAATAAACAGTGGATCTAGATGACCTATGGTTGGGCGACTCAAAGCCTGCAGCACTTGAGGCGAGATATCAGAAGGACCCGGTCCCATTAACGTTCGGTGTGGTGGATAAAAGCTATCGATAGCAGTAGTGAGTGTTAAATTAGACATGTACATCCCTTACGTTAATGTTGTGAACAATCCACCCTAAAGCAAATTGATTACCTCAGCAATTAGCCATAAGTATTGAGGTCAAACCACTGTCACATAATTGTTAAAATTATTTTTCAATTATCTCAAGTTACCAATTGACATTGTTACCGCAAACACGTTCAATGAAATGGCTATCTAGCAGAAGAGGAGCACTGCCCAGGCAGATGTTTTGTGGAACCGCATTTCCAATACAAAACATTTATGGGGAGCAGTGCCGAGATAATAAAAGGATGCAGGACCTTTATTATCGGTTGAGCGGGCTGAATCCCGTCAACTGTCGCCATTTCTATATGGTGAAGAGCTTCTGAGGTTACTATTCTAATAATTCCTCTCTTTTTGCTCTAAAACTCTCTTCGAAAAACATCGGACGTTGGATTACCCAACAGTAATTTTATTTTAGGAAGTCGTGGGAGATATATCGTGAGTGCATCTAATGTAGCTGGTTCTTTTAATGTCGCTAAGTTTGGCGGAACAAGTGTTGCCAACTTTGAAGCCATGAGCCGCTGTGCTGCCATTATTGAAAACAACTCAAATACGAAATTAGTCGTGAGTAGTGCATGTTCTGGTGTGACCAATTTGCTGGTTGAACTGGCGAATGGTGTTCAAGACAAAGCTCGTCGTCAGGAACTAATGACGCAATTAACGGACATTCATAATGCGATTCTTGACCAACTCGCAGACCCAATCAGCATCGAAAAAGAAGTTCACAGCATTCTTGATGACATTGCGAGCGCAGCAGAAGCCGCATCATTTCAAGCAAGTACTAAGCTGACTGATCACCTTGTAGCATGTGGCGAGTTGATGTCGACACACATCCTTGCTCAAATCCTTCGCGAGCGCGGAACACCTGCGGTTCGTTTCGATATCAGAGAAGTGATGCGCACCAATGATGATTTCGGAAAAGCAGAACCACAGCTAGAAGAGATTGCTGCTTTGGCAAAAGAGAAATTGATTCCACTGTGCCAACAACAAGTTGTCGTTACCCAAGGCTTTATCGGTGCTGATAGCGAAGGTAACACCACGACCCTAGGCCGCGGTGGCAGTGATTATTCAGCGGCACTGATTGCCGAGTCGGTACAAGCGATTGGCTTAGAGATCTGGACGGATGTTCCGGGTATCTATACTACCGATCCACGTATTGCTCCTAAGGCCTCTCCTATCCCAGAGATCAGCTTCAGCGAAGCATCGGAAATGGCAAACTTTGGCGCGAAGATCTTACACCCATCGACTCTAGTCCCGGCACTACGCCACCAAATTCCGGTATTTGTCGGCTCATCAAAAGCACCAGAGCTCGGTGGCACATGGATTCGTCAACAAGTTGAAAGCTCCCCTCTGTTCAGAGCGCTTGCCCTACGCTGCAACCAAACCATGGTTACGCTACGCAGCGCCAATATGTTCCATGCTTATGGCTTCCTCGCAAAAGTGTTCGAGATCCTCGCTAAGCATAAGATCTCTGTCGATCTTATCACTACCTCAGAGATCAGTGTCTCACTCACTCTCGATCAAACAGATACATCAGGTGGTGCTCCTCAGTTGCCAGAAGCCGCTCGCATTGAGCTTGAGGATCTGTGTTCTGTAGATATTGAACACGATCTATGCCTTGTTGCTCTTATTGGTAACAACATGAGTGAAAGCAAAGGCTATGCAAAGCAGGTCTTCGGCACTCTAGAAGATTTCAACCTACGTATGATTTGTTACGGAGCAAGCCCACACAACCTATGTTTCTTATTAGATGAACCTGTATCTAAACTGGCAATTCAAAAACTGCATCAAGAGCTATTTGAATAAGAAAGCGTTTAATAGGTTGGTTTGAATTAACCAAATCACAAATACAAAAAGGGTTGCTATTAAGCAACCCTTTCTCTTTTTACTTTACGAATCAAAGCCCGTCATAGATTCAAACTAGTTAATGTTTGGACCTAACCACTTCTCAGCTTCTAACATATCCCATCCTTTACGATCGGCATAGCTATCCACTTGATCCTGTTGAATCTGTGCAATAGCAAAGTATCGAGCATCAGGGTGTGAGAAGTACATACCAGACACAGAAGCACCAGGCCACATCGCATAGCTCGACGTTAAGGACATATCAATCGCTTTCTCAACATTCATTAACTCCCACAACGTACCTTTCTCGGTATGCTCTGGGCAAGCAGGGTAACCTGGAGCAGGGCGAATACCTTGGTATTTCTCACGAATCAAATCATCGTTCGATAAGTCTTCATCTGGCGAGTAACCCCAAATATCCTTTCTCACTTCTTTATGCAGGTACTCCGCGAACGCTTCAGCCAATCGATCAGCAACCGCTTGAATCATGATTGCATTGTAATCATCGCCTTTCGCTTTGTATTCATCAGCCAGCTCACGCTCACCAATACCACCCGTTACCGCAAAGCCACCAATCCAGTCCGCTTTACCACTTTCTTTTGGAGCAATGTAATCTGACAGGCAATAGTTAAAGCCTTTTGGTTTCTCTGTCTGTTGACGAAGGTTGTGTAGAACCTTTAGGACTTCGGTGCGAGATTCATCGGTATACACCTCAATATCATCACCAACACTGTTCGCTGGGAACATGGCACACATACCGCGAGCTTCAAGTAGTTTATCTTTCTCCACACGGTCTAACAGATCGTTAGCGTCTTTGAATAAACGTTGCGCTTCTTCGCCCACTTCTTCATGCTCAAGAATCGCAGGGTACTTACCAACTAAAGACCACGTCATGAAGAATGGCGTCCAATCGATGTACTGACGCAAAGTAGCCACATCAAAATCTTTGAAAATGTGCACTCCCGGCTTAGCCGGTGCCGGTGGTGTATAAGCATCCCAATCAATAGCCACTTTATTAGCACGAGCTTTTTCAAGTGTCACAGGCTTAGTGCGAGGCTTCTTACGATTATGTTGATCACGAACGCGATCATAATCAATATCCAACTTCTCAACGAAAGCAGGTTTCAATTCATCAGAAAGCAGTGACGTACATACACCCACAGCACGAGAGGCGTTGTTTACATAAACCACTGGCTCTGAGTAATTCTGTTCAATCTTAACAGCAGTGTGAGCTTTAGATGTGGTTGCACCACCAATCAAAAGAGGAAGCTTAAAGCCTTGTCTTTCCATCTCTTTGGCAACGTGCACCATTTCATCAAGAGATGGTGTGATCAAACCAGATAAGCCGATAATGTCGACGTTCTCTTCTTTCGCGACCTTAAGAATCTTTTCACAAGAAACCATCACACCTAAGTCGATAATTTCGTAGTTATTACACTGCAAAACCACACCAACGATATTCTTACCGATATCGTGTACGTCGCCTTTAACGGTCGCTAACAGAATCTTACCGTTAGTCGCACCCACTTCTTTGGATGCATTGATGAACGGTTCTAAGTGCGCAACAGCCTGCTTCATTACACGCGCAGACTTAACTACCTGTGGTAAGAACATCTTACCTTCACCAAATAGGTCACCAACAACGTTCATGCCGTCCATTAGAGGACCTTCAATCACCTCAATAGGACGAGAGGCATTAACACGAGCTTCTTCAGTGTCTTCAACTATAAAGTCTGTAATACCTTTAACCAAAGAGTGCTCTAAGCGCTTCTCTACAGGCCAAGTACGCCATTCTAGAGCTGACTTATCTTCAACTTTACCTACTGCTCGCTCTAGGTACTCAGTTGCCATATCAAGCAAACGTTCCGTCGAATCATCACGGCGGTTTAGTACTACATCTTCAACAGCATCACGCAGGTCTTCAGGAACATTATCGTAAATCTCCAGTTGACCAGCATTTACAATGCCCATATCCATACCATTTTTAAAACAGTGATATAGGAATACTGCGTGGATTGCCTCACGGACGTAGTTATTGCCGCGGAATGAGAACGACACGTTAGATACGCCACCAGAGATCATCGCATGAGGGAGATCGCGTTTGATGTCTCCCACTGCTTCAATGAAATCAACCGCATAGTTGTTATGTTCATCAATACCAGTAGCTACTGCAAAAATGTTCGGATCAAAAATAATGTCTTCAGGAGGGAAGCCAACTTCATCCACAAGAATGTTGTAGGCATTGGTACAGATCTCAACTTTACGCTCTCGAGTATCAGCCTGACCAACTTCATCAAAAGCCATCACAATAACGGCAGCACCATAGCGACGAACTAACTTGGCTTGCTCGACAAATTTCTCTTTGCCTTCTTTTAGAGAGATAGAGTTGACTATACCTTTCCCCTGAATACATTTCAGGCCAGCTTCGATAACTTCCCATTTTGAAGAATCGACCATTACTGGTACTTTTGAAATTTCTGGTTCAGAGGCACATAAATTAAGGAATTTAACCATACACGCTTCAGCGTCTAGCATCCCTTCATCCATGTTGATATCGATAATTTGAGCACCGTTCTCAACTTGCTCTCGAGCAACACTCAAGGCTTCGTCGTAAAGCTCTTCTTTAATCAGGCGCTTAAAGCGAGCTGAGCCCGTCACATTGGTACGCTCACCCACATTCACGAATAAAGATTCTTTAGCAATCGTCAGAGGCTCTAGCCCCGAAAGGCGACAAGAAACCGGTAAGTCTGGCAATTGACGCGGCGTTACACCTTCAACAGCCTCAGCCATTTGGCGGATATGCTCTGGAGTAGTACCACAACAACCACCAATTAGGTTCAAGAAACCACTTTCAGCCCATTCTTTAACGTGTTCGGCCATATCTTCAGGAGAAAGGTCATACTCACCAAATGCGTTAGGTAACCCCGCGTTAGGGTGAGCCGAAACATTGCATTCTGAGATGCGAGACATCTCACCAATATACTCACGCAGTTCGTCAGGGCCTAGAGCACAATTCAGTCCAAATGAGATAGGTTTAACATGACGAAGGGCATTATAGAATGCTTCTGTTGTCTGCCCTGAAAGCGTACGACCTGATGCATCAGTGATGGTACCGGAGATCATCACTGGAAGAGTAATACCCACTTCTTCAAAAACAGATTCAACGGCAAAAGCACACGCTTTCGCGTTCAACGTATCGAAGATAGTCTCGATAAGAATAAGATCTGAGCCACCCTTAATAAGCGCACGGGTCGATTCAGAATAGGCTTCAACCAATTCGTCAAAGCTAACATTACGGTACCCTGGATCATTTACATCAGGCGAGATAGAACAAGTTCGGTTGGTTGGGCCTAACACACCCGCAACAAAGCGAGGCTTGTCTGGAGTCTTTGCTGTCCACTCATCAGCCGCTTCACGAGCAAGCTTGGCAGCAGCAAAATTAATTTCGTCACTAAGGCTTTCCATATCATAGTCGGCCATAGCGATAGTTGTAGCGTTAAAGGTATTGGTTTCGAGGATGTCTGCCCCAGCTTCCAAGTATTCTGAATGGATATCTTTGATAAGCTTAGGCTGCGTAAGAACTAAAAGGTCATTGTTGCCTTTTAAGTCACTGTGCCAATCAGCAAAGCGTTCACCACGATAGTCTTGCTCTTCCAATTTATAATCCTGAATCATGGTACCCATACCACCATCAATCAGTAAAATTCGTTGCTTCAACAGAGCGTCAATCTTTTGCCTTACATTACTTCCCACGGTACAACCTCATTCCTTTAATTATCCCTCCATCCTATCACACATTAAAAAGGAGTCTAGACGTCTAAAAAAGGAAATTGATTACCGACTCATGACAAAAAAATGTTTGCTATTTGAGCATGAGACAACGAAAATTCATATTCATACTTTGTTACATATTGGAACCCCAATGTCGGTCTATTACACCTTATGCTTCTTGTCCGCTGCAGCCATGCTTATTGCTTTCGTGAATACCAAAATTGGTAAAATGCAGACAACCATCGCCATCACAGCTGGCTCAATGATGTTATCTCTATTGATTATCATTGCGGGACAAAACAATTGGTTCCAATTGGCTGACATCGCCTCAGAAACCGTTGCCAGTATCAACTTTGAAGATTTCTTACTTAAGGGAATCTTGGGGTTCTTGCTCTTTGCCGGTGGTTTGGGGATTAAATTACCAAACCTAAAAGACCAGAAGTGGGAAATAACAGTACTCGCATTAGGTGCAACGCTGTTTTCAACCTTCTTTATCGGTTTTGTACTGTACGGGTTCTGTCAGTTCATCGGTATTCAATTTGATCTAATTTACTGCCTACTGTTTGGCTCTCTAATCTCCCCAACCGATCCTATTGCCGTTTTAGCAATAGTAAAGAAGCTCGATGCGCCCAGAAGAATCTCTACTCAAATCGAAGGAGAATCTCTATTCAACGATGGTTTTGGCTTAGTGATCTTCGTAACCCTATTTACTATCGCATTCGGCACAGAAGCGCCAACCGTCGGTAGTGTGACCATGCTATTCGTTCAAGAGGCAATTGGCGGCATCGTCTACGGTTTTGTTTTAGGTCTTGTATTCCATTACCTAATCAGCAATACCGATGACCACTCGATGGAGTTGCTATTAACCATCGGCATCCCAACTGCTGGTTATGCGTTTGCTGAAGTTCTACATGTATCAGGTCCATTAGCGATGGTGGTATCAGGTATCATGATTGGTAACTGGACTCGCTTTATCGGATTCTCAAAAGAGAGTGAAGATCACCTAGATCATTTCTGGGAATTGATAGATGAATTCTTAAACGGCGTATTATTCTTGTTAATTGGTATGTCGATGCTGCTATTCAAATTCCACCAAGAAGACTGGATCTTAATGGCGTTCGCAGTCCCCCTTGTATTGAGTGCTCGCTACTTAAGTGTTTTCTTGTCTTACATTGGATTTAAACGTTTTAGAACTTACAACCCGTGGTCGATTAAGATTCTAACTTGGGGTGGTTTACGCGGTGGTTTAGCACTAGCCATGGCACTTTCAATCCCTTCAGGTATCTGGGTAATTGAAGACAAGGCAATAGATGTTAAAGAGATAATCCTTGTCATGACATATGCTGTTGTTGTGTTCTCTATTCTGATTCAAGGCTCAACAATCACTCCTATGATAGAGAAAGCAAAACAAGCAGAGAAAGAGCTAGATTAACATCTAGAAGATCAACCAAGGCCGTCTACTTTAGGTGGCCTTTTTTATACGTAATGAAAGTCAAACTCACCAATTCCCTCGCTGAAGAGTATACGTGGAACATAGAGCTTCTATCGATATTTGATACTGCTAGTATTTGAGTAAACAAAAACCTTAATGTGGGGGAGGACTAAATTTGGCCTGAACTCTTTCAGGAGCTTAAGTCATACAGAGAACTCGTTATTCTGCGCCCTCGCTAGTCTACCCAATAAACCACTTCCAAGATTATATAAGTATCAATCGAACGGCTTCACCTTGCACCTTGAAACACAAATAACGAGACTCAATGTCTCGCTAGAATAGCGTTAGTTATTAACTAGCAGAATTACAGAGCAAAATGAGTGTTGAGTAGATAGAGATAGCTAAAGGAGTACTTGGTGCTTCCCGCGTTACCTCTAATAAAGGCTCTAGCATTCCTGCCGGGACGCGCAGTCTAGAGCCTTAAATATGGCAGGGTTGGACTGGGCCGGCACTCCGGAGATTCGATCGGGCTGGCGATCCAACTCCCAACATTGCTTCGTAGAAGCAACAGATGCAAAAAAGCCTCAGCATTTCTGCTGAGGCTTCATATATGGCAGGGGTGGAGAGATTCGAACTCCCAACACGCGGATTTGGAATCCGCTGCTCTGCCAATTGGAGCTACACCCCTAAAACTTTCATTACTTCAGATTCGAAAAAACCTCGCACTAGGCGAGGTTATCGAATAAGTGGCGGAGTGGACGGGACTCGAACCCGCGACCCCCGGCGTGACAGGCCGGTATTCTAACCAACTGAACTACCACTCCGCAGTGGAATACTTGTCGTCGCTGACAAGTGTTCAAATTTAAAGCCTGGCGATGTCCTACTCTCACATGGGGAAGCCCCACACTACCATCGGCGCTATTGTGTTTCACTTCTGAGTTCGGCATGGAATCAGGTGGGTCCACAATGCTATGGTCGCCAAGCAAATTTTAAAATTCGGAAAGCTGCTTCTCTATTTAATAGAGCTATAAAAGTTTCTCTTCAAACTCATTCAAGGTCTGTCTTTGAGTCCACAAAACCCCTTGGGTGTTGTATGGTTA
>NZ_JAKJSX010000012.1:0-221179 GCF_050337435.1 Vibrio satsumensis
TCCTAAAGGGTTGTCGTAGACTACGACGTTGATAGGCAGGGTGTGTAAGTGCTGCGAGGCATTGAGCTAACCTGTACTAATTGCCCGTGAGGCTTAACCATACAACACCCAAGGGGTTTTGTGGACTCAAAGACAGACCTTGAATGAGTTTGAAGAGAAACTTTTATAGCTCTATTAAATAGAGAAGCAGCTTTCCGAATTTTAAAATTTGCTTGGCGACCATAGCATTGTGGACCCACCTGATTCCATGCCGAACTCAGAAGTGAAACACAATAGCGCCGATGGTAGTGTGGGGCTTCCCCATGTGAGAGTAGGACATCGCCAGGCTTTAATTTATTTTCACTTTTTTAAAAGTGAAGACAAAAAGGTATCGTTACCTGTACATACATGTAACAACATCTACAGTGTACTAATCTGTTGATGACAATTTGTTGGAGGGATGGCTGAGTGGTCGAAAGCACCGGTCTTGAAAACCGGCAACCGTTAATAGCGGTTCTAGGGTTCAAATCCCTATCCCTCCACCACCATTAGAAAGCCCGCTGAGAAATCAGCGGGCTTTTTTCTTATCTGAGATATACATAAATGAAAAGAGGGAAGAGCACTGACGTGCTCTTCCCTCTTTTGTATTGAAAATAACGACTATTAGTCTGTTAAATATTTCCCTTCTGCAACTTGCCAGAACGCTCGAATTAGAGGGTTATCTAATTGTGCTCGCTTACAACATACACCCAATTCAAACGGTTTGATGGGTTCTATCTTTAAACGGTCTACTTTATCTCTTACTGGACTGTTGTTAATGACCACATCTGGCGCGATACCAACCCCACAACCAAGGGCAACCATGCTCACGATTGCCTCATGCCCTGAAACCTGAGCGTAAATATTGGGTTTTATCTTCATCTTTTTGAACCATGCGTTTGCACGCTCTCGGGCCGTTCCTGCTTCTGGGATGATAAAAGGTACTTCATTCCAGTTTGGTTTATCAGATTGTAGTTGTTGGCTAAAGCTACTCACACCTGATGGGATGATAACGGAAAGTGGTATATCGCTGATGGTCTCGAATTCTAGCCTTGAAGGAAGGATGTCTGGCTTTGCAGAGATCGCGATATCCGCCTCATCATTTAAGATCTTGTCGATGGATTGAGCCGGATCGCCAGTAGAGAGCTTAAATTCAATATACGGATGAATAGCCCTAAATTCGGTTATGAGTTCAGGTAGGTGACTGTAGCTAGCTGTCACAGAACAAAATATACGTATTTCACCTTTAAGCTCTTGTTCTCCGCCCTTCAGATGAAGGTTATATTGTTGCCATTCGCCAACGATGTTCAATGCCACAGGTAATAGATGTTTACCTGCTGGGGTCAGATCAACACTGCGGTTGTCTCTGATAAGCAGCTCTTGTCCTGTTTCCTCTTCAAGCTTTTGTATCTGACGGCTCAGCGCTGAAGGGCTGACATGCATAGCAGCAGCGGTTTTACTGAAACTCTTGCTGTCACATAAATGTATAAATAATTGTAGAGATTTTATGTTCATGTTCTGCGATCGTTTCCATGTTGCATTTATTGCAATAACTAATTGTGAATATATCACTTTCAGCAACGGAGTGTCTGTTTTAGTATGAAGTCATTCGATAGAGAAATATCGACCTTACGGACTTATTTTTAAAGGAGTGCCCTAGAATGGCTAACTATTTCAATACATTAAACCTTCGTGAACAACTAGACCAATTAGGTCGTTGCCGCTTCATGGATCGTGAAGAATTCACGACAGAAGCTGAATATCTTGAAGGTAAGAAAATCGTAATTGTTGGTTGTGGTGCTCAAGGCCTAAACCAAGGTCTGAACATGCGTGATTCTGGCCTAGACGTATCTTACGCTCTACGCCAAGCGGCAATTGATGAAAAGCGTCAATCATTCAAAAACGCTGATGAAAACGGCTTTGTTGTGGGTAGCTACGAAACGCTAATCCCTCAAGCAGATCTAGTTATCAACCTTACTCCAGACAAGCAACATACAAACGTTGTTGAAACAGTAATGCCTCTAATGAAGCAAGGCGCTGCTCTTGGTTACTCTCACGGCTTTAACGTTGTTGAAGAAGGCATGCAATTACGTTCTGACCTTACGGTTGTTATGGTTGCGCCTAAGTGTCCTGGTTCTGAAGTACGTGAAGAGTACAAGCGTGGCTTCGGTGTACCAACACTGATCGCTGTTCACCCAGAAAATGACCCTAAAGGCGAAGGTTGGGATATCGCTAAAGCTTGGGCTGCTGGTACTGGCGGTCACCGTGCAGGTTGCCTAGAGTCTTCTTTCGTAGCTGAAGTTAAATCTGACCTTATGGGTGAGCAAACTATTCTTTGTGGCATGCTTCAAGCGGGTTCTATCGTATCTTACGAGAAGATGATTGCTGACGGTATTGAACCAGGTTATGCAGGTAAACTTCTACAATATGGTTGGGAAACGATCACTGAAGCACTTAAGTTCGGTGGCGTAACTCATATGATGGACCGTCTATCTAACCCAGCTAAAGTTAAAGCGTTTGAGCTTTCTGAAGAGCTAAAAGATCTAATGCGTCCGCTTTACAACAAGCACATGGATGACATCATCTCTGGCCACTTCTCTAGCACTATGATGGCTGACTGGGCGAACGATGACGTGAACCTACTAGGCTGGCGTGAAGAGACAGGTGAAACTGCATTCGAAAACTACCCAACTTCTGACGTAGAAATCTCAGAGCAAGAGTACTTCGATAACGGTATCCTAATGGTTGCTATGGTTCGTGCTGGTGTTGAGCTAGCATTCGAAGCTATGACAGCATCTGGCATCATCGATGAGTCTGCTTACTACGAGTCTCTACATGAGCTTCCACTAATCGCAAACACAGTTGCTCGTAAGCGTCTTTACGAAATGAACGTTGTAATCTCTGATACAGCTGAGTATGGTAACTACCTATTCGCAAACGTAGCAACACCACTACTACGCGAGCAGTTCATGCCTTCAGTTGCAACTGACGTAATCGGTCGCGGTCTAGGTGAAACATCTAACCAAGTAGATAACGCGAAGCTAATTGAAGTAAACGAAGCTATCCGTAACCACCCTGTAGAGTACATTGGTGAAGAGCTACGTAGCTACATGAGCGACATGAAGCGTATCGCTGTAGGCGGTTAATTAGTCGCTTAGATACTGATAAATTTGCAGAAAAAGCGAAGCAGTATCACTAACTCCTTACAGGTTGGAGTTATAAATAAGCAACACAACATCTAATAAAAAGGCTTGGTCGCCGTTGACCAAGCCTTTTTGCTTTTAGTAACAAAGTCTTAAAAATCAATCAAATGAACATTGTTTGATCAGTCTTCGTCGACTTTTAGTTCTTGATTGATCTTCAGAAATACAAAAGGGTTGGTGCTTTCACACCAACCCTTTCAGTTTTCTTGCTTTACGCTTACTTGTCGGCAATCTTTGCTTCTAAGTCCGTTAGCTTTTGTTCCATTTCAGTCAGCTTTTGGCGAGTGCGCAGTAGTACTTGTGTTTGAACATCAAATTCTTCACGGCTTACAACGTCTAGCTTGTTCAGTTGGCCTTGGATAACCTGACGAACTTTTTGATCTACGTCTGAACCAAGCTCTTTTACTGGTTGAGGCATAGAATCGTGGATCTGCTTAGCAATCTGCTCTAGTTTTTTTGGATCAAACATATCAATTAAAACTCCTGAATATTTATCACTATTCTATTTAATCACACTTGAGATGTCGCCTATGGCGTACAAAAAAAGGCCACCGAAGTAGCCTTTTTATTGTTATTACGACTTAGTGATTACTTATTATCAGCTAATTCTCTGTGCGCTGCTTTTGCTTCGTCGACGCGAGCTAGCTTTTCTAGGTCTTTGTCTTCAACAAATACAGGTAGAGGTTTGTGTTTTTCAGCCAAGTAGCTGTAAATCACAGGCAGTACAAACAAAGTGAAGATAGTACCAATCGCTAGACCTGCAACGATTACGATACCAATACTGAAACGCTGAGCTGCACCCGCACCACTTGCGTACATCAGTGGGATTAGACCCGCTATCATCGCAGCCGTTGTCATCAGGATTGGACGAAGACGAACCTTCGCTGCTTCCATTACCGCTTCAATACGAGTCTTGTGATTGTGTAGCTGTTCTTCTTTTGCTACCTCACAGATCAAGATACCGTGTTTGGTAATCAGGCCGACCAAGGTGATCAAACCAACTTGCGAGTAGATGTTCATCGTTGCCGCGCCCCAAGCTAGAGCTATTAGGGCACCACAAATCGCCAGTGGTACAGATACCATGATAACCAGTGGATCTTTTAGAGATTCAAACTGAATCGCCAATACCAAGAAGATGATAGCCAACGCTAAACCAAAGGTCGCGTAAAGTGCGCTACCTTCTGTTACGTATTGGCGTGCTTCACCCATGTAGTCATGGTTATAGCCACTTGGAAGCTTATTGGCAGCTGTGTCTTCAAACCACGCAATTGCATCACCCATTGCAGCGCCTGGAGCCGGTACCGCACCAATCGTAGCCGAGTTCAATTGGTTGAAGTGAGGAAGAGAACGAGGTTCTGCCACAACATCAATCGTAATCAAACTGCCTAAAGGAACGGCGTTACCATCAGCGGCACGTACGTAGTAGTTGTTCATTGACTCTGGGTTCAAACGGAATTTACGTTCAACTTGAGGAATAACCTCGTAAGAACGGCCATTCAAGTCGATACGGTTTACGTAGCCATCTGACATCATGGTACCGAGTGTGATACCGATATCTTGCATGGTCACGCCGTATGCGCCCGCTTTATCCTTGTCAATGTTGATCTTCATGGTTGCTGAGTCGTAGTTCAGGTCGAGATCTGAATACACGAACAGTGGATTTGAAGAGACATCGGCCAGAATGTCTGTGGTGATTTGGAACAAGCTTTCAAAACTGTTTGGCGTTGTAATAACAAACTGAATTGGAAGACCTGAACCGGCACCTGGTAGTTCTGGCATTTGGAATGCAGTTACCGCCATTCCTGGAACGTCTTTCACCAAATTACCAACGCGGTTTGCTACTTCAGACTGGCTTGCTTCACGCTCACTCCATGGAACCATAGATGCGATACCAAAAGCTTGGTTTGCATTAGGCACACCTGTAAATACTTGCGCGTAAGCTACTTCTGGCTGATCAGACAGAATCTTGTTTACGTCGTTCATGGTGTTTTGCATGAAGTCTAAGTTCGCATTCGACGGTGCTGTACCCATCAACATGATTACACCTTTATCTTCTGAAGGTGCTAACTCACTAGGGATGAACTTGAACAACAACGGCAAACTTGCAAATACGATGATAGCAAAACCAATAAATACTGGACGATGTTGCATTACCGCACCAAGCATACGCTCGTAACGGTTAGTCATGCCATCCAGCACGCTGTGAACTTTCTGCTCAAACTTGCTCGGCTCAGCGTGAGCTTTTAGCATTTTTGAACACATCATTGGAGATAGCGTTAGTGCCACGATACCCGAAACAAAAACTGAACCAGCTAGGGTTAACGCAAACTCTTTAAATAGCGAGCCTGTGATACCACCCATCATCGCGATTGGAGCGTATACCGCACCTAGCGTTAATGTCATTGCAATAACAGGGATCGCAATTTCACGGGTACCGATAATTGCTGCTCGGAAAGGGGACTCCCCGAGCTTGATATGCCGGTCGACGTTCTCTAGTACTACGATCGCATCATCTACCACTAAGCCGATGGCGAGTACCATTGCCAGGAGTGTCATCAGGTTCCAAGAGAAACCCATTGCCTGCATTACCATTGCCACACCAATCAAAGACAGTGGGATAGTAACGATAGGAATCAGTACCGCTCGGAATGAACCTAAGAACAAGGTGATTACGATCAATACGATTAATGCAGCTTCAAGGATTGTCTTGATAACCTCTTGAATTGACTCGTTAATAGCAATAGTTGAATCGTACATTACGTTCATAGAGATGTTGCTTGGTAGGTTCTTCTCTAGTTGAGGAAGAAGCTCAAGTACATCTGCAGCGATGTTGATTGGGTTGGCACTTGGTGCCGCATTGATCGCAGCAACAACCGCTTCCTGACCGTTTGCACTTGCACGGTAAACGTCGTGGCTTTTCTCTAGAGAAACCTTAGCGATGTCAGACAGACGAATAATCTCACCTTCACCACTTCTAACGACTAAGTTCTCTAATTCTTCAGTGTTCGATACTTGCGTGTCGGCACTGCCGTTATAAAGAACAAACTCGCCGGTTGCTTGACCTGTAGCCGATTGGTAGTTGTTGGCATTCAATACCGTCATTACATCACTAGCAGTTAGGTTAACTGCAGCCATTTTTGACGGGTCTAGCCATACGCGTAGTGCGTATTTCATGCCACCGTATAGGTCAACTTTCGATACACCATTTACCGTAAATAGCTGCGGGTTAATTACACGCTCTAGATAATCGGTAATTTGGCTCGACACCAACTCATCACTAGTAAAACCAATGTAGAGTACAGCTGTTGTTGAACCAGTCGACATGGTTACGGTTGGATCTTCCGCTTCTTTTGGAAGCTGAGAACGCACCGAGTTTGTCTTGGCCAGTATGTCAGACAGCGCTGCATTCGGGTCGGTGTTCAACTTCATGTTCACCGTAATCGTCGAGCTACCGAGTACAGAAGAGGAAGTCATATAGTCGATGTTATCCGCTTGCGCCACAGCCTGTTCGAGGGGTTGGGTGATAAAGCCTTGGATAAGATCGGCACTTGCACCGTAGTAACTCGTGGTTACGGTTACAACGGTATTCGTCATTTCAGGGTATTCACGCACCTGCATTTTGAAGATTGCTTGTAAGCCAAGCAGCGCAATCAAAAAGCTGATGGATACCGCTAGAACTGGACGTTTAATAAAAACATCAGTAAAGCGCATTGTGCCTCCAGTTACAGCTTAGGTGTTTCAGATGGTGGAGTGATTGCATCACTTTCAACAACCTTAACTTTGGCGCCGTTACTTAGACGTACTTGGCCAGAAGTTACAACCGTATCGCCAGCTTTAACGCCTTCAAGGATGTGCGCGATATCTGCTGTGCGTTCACCAACTTTCACGACGTGTTGAGCAACACGCTGAACGCCGTCTTCTTCAGTCAGGATGTAAACATTGTCACCGTATAGAGTGAAAGTAATCGCTGTTTGAGGCAGAGTTACTTGATTCTCTAGTTTAGGCAGAATGATGTTAGCGCGAGCGAACATGCCGCTACGAAGTTTGCCATCATTGTTTGGAATATCTGCTTGAACTTGGATAAGACCACTTTGGATGCTAACAGCGGGTTCAATTGCACTAATAGAGCCTTCAAACGGTGTTTCTGGGTAAGCATCAACAAAGATGTCGACAGCTTGGCCTACATTGATACGAGAGATGTCGGTTTGAGAAACCGTGAAGCGAAGGCGCATTACACTGGTATCTTCTAAACGAACGATATCTGTACCCGATTGCAGGTATTGACCTAGGTATACGTTACGAATACCAACAGTACCGTCGAATGGTGCACGAATTTCACGGCGCTCGATCGATGCTTTTAAGCTTTCAATGTCAGCAGATAGAGAGTAGTAGTTTGCCTCTGCTTCATCGTATGCTTCTTTTGAAATAGAGCCTTTCTTAAACAGGCCTTGGTAGCGTTTGTATTTTGCTTTTGCCGCAGGCAGGCGAGCTTCAGAACTCTTTAAGTTGGCTTTTTCTACGCCAGAATCAAGACGAACAAGAAGTTGGTCATTTTTAACGTCAGTTCCTGAACCAAAAGAGATTTGGTCAATAACACCGCTAGTTTCATTAGCTAGTGTCACACCTTGGTTAGGTTCGATGAAGCCGATAGCTTCAATCACTGGAACCCAGTCGATCGGCTGAACTTCAGTCACTGTTACTGGAAACTCTGGTTCAGGGCGGTTGGCCATATACTCAGCAATTTTTTGTTGTTTGAACATGTTGAACCCAATAACGCTGCCGAAAAGTAGTACAGCGATGAGTAACATGAAGAAAGTCCACTTTTTCATTATGGTCAAAACTCCGATCTAGTGTTTAATTATTGCGTCCCAACTGGCTTCAATTGCAGCTTCTAGTGCAGCCTCGTCGAGTTGGTAAAATCCTAAAGAATGCTTTCGCGCTAGAGATACACTAGCTGCTAAGCTCAAGCCACTTAGTACTTCATTATCAAGTGGTTTAAACAATCCTTGCTCTTTACCCTCATTAAATAGCAGCTCAACTTGGGCAAACATTTTACGTTCTAGTTCCCTGAAGTTTAGGCTATTTGTTATGGGTAGTGAGTCATACTGAACCCGATTTTTGATCGCGGCTAAGTTCGTTCCTGCTAAGTTCCATATGTTGAGCCACATGGTTCTATAGCGTTGCTTTATTGGATCCGAATCATTAACCCCTTCTTGAACAGCATCAGCTACTCTTTGAGTCACGAGCACTCGAACATCATCTATCAAGTGGTCTTTATCATCGAAGTAGCGGTAGATAGTGCCTGCAGCAACCCCCGCCTCTTTGGCTAATTTTTGCATTGAAAGGCCTTGAAAGCCGACCTCGGCAATGAGCTTTTCAGCGGCAGAAAGTATTTGTTGGCGTTTATCCTGAGGTGCATGAGTTGTCATTATTCCATCACCAGTGAATGAACGTTCATTCATTATAGCCTAAGAACCACACACATGTGCAACAAAGTTTTACACATGCAGCGTAAAAATCTTGTATAAGAGAACGTAGCATTCGAGGTGTTGCAGCATTATTATAGGCGCGCAATTTAATTCGCTCCTCTAGACCAAATTGAGAACCAAATGAAACTGAACCCAAGACAAGATGAAGCCGTGAAATATGTTTCGGGCCCCTGCTTAGTATTAGCGGGCGCTGGATCCGGTAAAACACGTGTTATCACGAATAAGATCGCTTACTTGGTTCAAGAGTGTGGCTATAAGGCGCGTAATATTGCTGCGGTAACCTTTACCAATAAAGCGGCACGTGAGATGAAAGAGCGTGTTGGACAAACTCTTGGTAAAGGTGAGTCGAAAGGTCTGATCGTTTCAACGTTTCACACCATGGGTTTAACTATCATTCGTCGTGAATATAAAGCACTGGGTTTGAAAGCGGGTTTTTCTCTATTTGATGATCAAGACCAGTTAGCTCTGTTAAAAGAGTTAACTGAAAGACAAATTGATGGCGATAAGGATTTATTGCGTGCATTGATGAGTGCGATTTCGAATTGGAAGAATGACATGCTGACGCCAGATCAGGCGAAAGCTCGAGCTCAAGGCGAACAAGAACAGCTTTTTGCATTCTGTTTTGAGATGTACCAAAAACAGATGAAGGCCTATAACGCACTCGACTTTGATGATTTGATTGCGATGCCGGTATTACTGCTCAAAACCAATCAAGAAGTACGCGAGCGTTGGCAGTCGCGTATTCGCTACTTATTGGTGGATGAATACCAAGATACCAACACCAGCCAATATGAACTGGTTCGCTTGCTTGTTGGAGAGCGCGGCCGCTTGACGGTGGTAGGTGATGACGACCAATCTATCTATTCATGGCGTGGTGCAAAACCGCAAAACTTGGTGCTGCTTGGTGAGGACTACCCGAACCTACGCTTGATCAAACTAGAGCAAAACTATCGTTCAACCAGTCGAATCTTACGTGCGGCGAACATCTTGATCGCCAACAACCCACACGTTTATGAAAAGTCACTGTTCTCAGAGATCCCAGACGGTGAAAAGCTCAAGGTACTGAATGCTAAGAATGAAGAGCATGAGGCCGAGCGTATTACCGGTGAGATCATCGCTCATAAGTTTTTGAACCGTACTGAATATAAAGATTACGCAGTGCTTTACCGTGGTAACCATCAATCGCGCTTGATTGAAAAAGCGCTGATGCAGAACCGCGTGCCTTACAAGATCTCTGGCGGCACCTCTTTCTTCGCCAGAGCAGAAATTAAAGACATCATGGCTTACCTGCGTGTGTTGGTGAACCCAGATGATGACAACGCCTTCCTACGTATTGTAAACACACCGCGTCGTGAGATTGGTCCGGTGACGCTTGAGAAATTAGGCAGCTACGCCAACATGCGTGGTAAAAGCTTGTTTGAAGCAAGCTTTGAAATGGGCTTAGAGCAAACGCTGACGGGGCGTGGTTTAGAAAACCTGCGCCGATTCGGTGATTGGATTGTTCGTATCTCGGATAATGCTGAACGTGGTAATACGGTTGAGGCTGTTCGTTCTTTGGTTCGTGATATTAACTATGAAGATTGGTTATACGAAACCTCTGCGAGCCCGAAAGCTGCTGAAATGCGAATGAAGAACGTTTCTGATCTTTATAGTTGGATTGTGGCCGATCTTGAGGGTGACAACTACGACAAAGAAGAGAAAACCCTACGCGAGGTGGTTCAACGTTTAACGCTGCGCGACATGATGGAACGAGGTGAAGATGATGACGATGCAGATCAAGTTCAATTAATGACATTGCACGCATCGAAAGGCCTAGAGTTTCCGTATGTATTTCTGATGGGTGCTGAAGAGGGTATCTTGCCGCACCAAACCAGTGTCGATGAAGGTAACGTAGAAGAAGAGCGTCGTCTGATGTATGTAGGGATTACTCGAGCTCAGAAAGAGCTGACCTTTACTAAGTGTCGTGAACGTCGTCAGTATGGCGAGTTGATTAAGCCAACACAAAGCCGCTTCTTAGATGAACTGCCACATGATGATGTGGAGTGGGAAAGCGTGAAGAAGCCACAGTCCGCTGAAGAGCGAATGGAGAAAGGGCAGGCGCACATTGCTAACATTCGTGCGATGTTCAATAAGAAATAATTCTCTACTTAATTAACACCATATAGAAGACAATAAAAAAGGTGACCATGAGGTCACCTTTTTTGAATTTGGCATTTTTAATTACAGACCGGCAATCATGTGCTCGATAGCATCTTTGATTTCGTCGTCTGAACAGTCCATACATGAACCTTTCGCAGGCATCGCATTGAAACCGTTGATTGCGTGGTCAGCTAGGATGTCGCGACCTTGAGCAATACGAGGACCCCAGTCACCAGCATCACCTGTTTTAGGTGCGCCACTTACGCCAGATGCGTGACAAGCGATACAAAAGGTACCGTAAACTGCTGCGCCATCACGAGGGCCTGTTGGTTCTGCGGCTACTGGCTCGCTGCCGACTAGGTAAACTTGGCCAACTGGTTTGATGCGTTCAGCAATTGCATCTTGCTCCGCTTCGCTAAGGCCTGCAGCCATTGCGCCAGTTGAAAAGGTTAAAACTGCGATGACAACGCTTAAAATTCGACGAGACATATCCATTAAACTCACTTTACATTCCCAAGGTAAGTACATGCTTACCAATTTATAGTGTTGGAAGGGTGTTTTGGCTTTAACCAGCAAAGAGCAACTGTTAAACCAATGTAAATAATGGGTGATTATATCCCGATAAGTTGTTGCAATAAACAACAACTTATAAGCTGTGGCAGGTTGTAGTACTCAAATAAGGGGTTTATCACATATTAACTGTCGAAAAAGAGACCAAACAGAAAAAAAAGTTAAAAAAGTACTAGACGGCATTGGGTGATATACGTATTATTCCACTCCGCCGACAGGGCATGCGCCTGTAGCTCAGCTGGATAGAGCGTTGGCCTCCGGAGCCAAAGGCCGAAGGTTCGAATCCTTTCAGGCGCGCCATCCGGTCACTTACTTCGGTAAGCGAGAAATTGGCAGAAAAGAAATTATGGTGGCTATAGCTCAGTTGGTAGAGCCCTGGATTGTGATTCCGGTGGTCGCGAGTTCGAATCTCGTTAGCCACCCCATTCTTTCTTTACAAAATATCGGTAGCTTCGGCTTCCAGTGTTGATTCATTCTTCCCAAGAGTCGATACAAAACTAGTCGGTGAATAGCGCAGCTTGGTAGCGCATCTGGTTTGGGACCAGAGGGTCGGGGGTTCGAATCCCTCTTCACCGACCACTATTTCAATAATCGCTTTTAAGCGGTTATATAAAAAATTAGTGGTGGCTATAGCTCAGTTGGTAGAGCCCTGGATTGTGATTCCGGTGGTCGCGAGTTCGAATCTCGTTAGCCACCCCATTAATTTTGGTAGCTTCTTTGAAGTTTCCAGTTTGAGAAATCAAGCGAAACGTCTCGGTGAATAGCGCAGCTTGGTAGCGCATCTGGTTTGGGACCAGAGGGTCGGGGGTTCGAATCCCTCTTCACCGACCACCTTAAGAAAGCTCATCAGAAATGATGAGCTTTTTTTTCATCTGTAGATCGCTAGATTGGAACCCAAGTGGGGTTCGCCTGATGTTCAAAGAATGTCTCTTCACTGATCACTTAAGAAGCTCCGTCAGAAATGACGGGGCTTTTTTACGTCTGGAATTTAGATAATTTGGTGCCAAGAGGGTCGCGGGCTGGTGCGCCAGCCCGGTAGATCGCCAGTCTGCAGGGAGCCCTGCCGCGCCAAACCCCTCTTCATCGACTCTTAAGAAGCCTTAGTCGAAAAACTGGTTTTTTACATCTGTTGTTTCAGTAACTCTCTACTTTGAATATTGGGATCTTACCTGCTGTTGCTTCCGTAAACCTCCCCCTTTATATGTAAGACAGATTCCTACCATTTTTCTTGATTATGGTGCTGATACAGAGCTACTTTCTTTATCAAACATGCAGTTTTATATCTAATTTTATATAAATAGTTAGTTCAATAATTCGACATACTAATGGGCTTGGTCTAAAGACTTTTATGAAAAGTGAAACCTGACCCTAAACCTGCTCACTAAGGCCTGAATTTGACAGCTTTCTGCGCATTTGCTCGTTCAAAAACGCCTCTGATTTGTTAAGCCTTTCATTTCTCTGGTTTGTATTTATCAAAATAATTTAAATGGTTATATGTATGGTTAATTTTCGTTTATCTAGTTGTTTTATTTGTTTAAATTAACAAAATTAGCGTTTGTTTCTATAGTGTTAATTGTTTTTTGGAATAATTATTTGTTTTCGGTGACTGGTAGTGAGATCTGCTTTGAAGCACAGTTTAAACTCTACAAGTAAGTGGTGGTAAGGAGTTTGTGAGTATTTCTTACCGATAATATAATGTTGATTTTTCTTACTATATGCTCTTTGAGTGAATAGTTATGTGGCACTTTTGCTTGCTAAGCGTTTAATGTCGACTTTTTATCCTATTTTTGTTGCTTTTCTGTGAATTATTTGCCAAATTGTCAACCGTATAAAATATCAGAACAATATTCTGGTAAGAATGGATTCAATTTTGCAGACAGGGCAGAAAGCTGCCAAAGCAGTAGAGGTCTGGTAATGTCACTTTTAGAAGTAAAAAATCTTCGTATCGAATACCCATCTCGTCATGGAGTTCACGCCGCAGTTAAATCACTTTCGTTCAACATTGAACGTGGTGAGATTGTTGGTGTTGTAGGCGAGTCTGGTGCAGGTAAATCAACAGTAGGTAATGCTGTGATCGATTTGCTGAGCCCTCCTGGCCGCATTGCTAGCGGCGAGGTATTTCTGGACGGCGAAAAAGTCTCTGGTTTATCTCCTGAACAGATGCGTTCTGTTCGCGGCTCAAAGATTGGTTTTATCTTCCAAGACCCAATGACTTCTCTTAACCCTCTATTCACAGTAGAACAGCAGTTAAAAGAGACGATTCATGCCAACATGAAGGTTTCGGATCAAGAAGCCTACCAGCGCTCATTAGACTTGATGAACCAAGTGGGTATCCCACAACCAGAAAACCGTTTAAAGCAGTACCCACACCAATTCTCTGGCGGTATGCGTCAGCGTGTGGTTATCGCGATCGCATTGGCTGGTGAACCTGACCTAATCATCGCAGATGAACCAACAACTGCACTGGATGTTTCTATCCAAGACCAGATCTTGGGTTTGATTCGCGACTTATGTATTAAGAAGAACGTAGGTTGTATGTTGGTCACACACGACATGGGTGTGGTATCTAATGTTACTGATCGTGTAGCCGTGATGTATCGTGGTGATTTGGTTGAGTTTGGCCCGACGGCGAAAGTCCTTGGTACTCCTGAACACCCATACACACACAGTCTTATCTCAGCGGTTCCACGTTCAGACCGTAAACTCGATCGTTTCCCTCTTGTGAGCTACATCGAAGAAGCGCACGAGATGGAACCTCTAGATGTGAAAAATCACTGGTTAGGTCAAAGCCAAGATCACCGTGATTACACTGGCCCATTGTTGAATGTTGAAAACGTGCACTTACGCTTTACTACCAAAGATTCTTTCTTTGAGAGTCGTCGTGAGTACGTTCAAGCATCAAACAACGTGAGCTTTGAAGTGCATGAAGGTGAGACGTTTGGCTTAGTAGGTGAATCAGGCTCAGGTAAATCAACTATTGCTCGTGTGATTGCTGGCTTGTATGCACCGAATTCAGGCAAGGTAACGTTTGAAGGCGTTGACCTTACTGGTCTGAAATCTGAAAAAGAACGTCGCCCTATGCGTCGTCAAATGCAGATGGTTTTCCAAAACCCTTACACATCAATGAACCCTCGAATGAAGATATTCGACATCATTGCTGAGCCTATCCGATTCCATAAACTTACGCGCAACGAGAATGAAACTCGTCAGATCGTGAACGACCTGCTAGAGCACGTTGGTTTAGGCGTAATGGCCGGGGTTAAGTACCCACACGAATTCTCAGGTGGCCAACGTCAGCGTATTTCTATCGCTCGCGCTTTGGCAACTCGCCCTCGTCTTTTGATTTGTGATGAACCTACCTCGGCACTGGATGTGTCGGTACAGGCTCAGATCCTTAACCTATTAAAAGACTTACAAGACGAGCTAAACCTAACCATGCTGTTCATCAGTCACGATTTACCGGTTATTCGCCAAATGTGTGATCGTGTTGGTGTGATGCAAATGGGAGAACTATTGGAAGTCGCGCCAACCGAGCAGCTATTCCAATCGCCTCAGCATGAATACAGCAAACACCTAATTTCTTTAATGCCTGAATTTACAGGTTTAAGAGAAGAAAAAGCAGTGGCACAAGCCGCGGTATAAAAATCAGCAGGCTGGAGTTTGGCTTGCTAAAAACAATAAACAGACGCAAATACAACAACTAGGGATCTGGATTCCCGCATGAAGGAGTTATGCAATGAAAACCATGAAAAGCAAATTAGCAGTAGCTTTAATGGCAGCTGGCCTAAGCTTTAGTGCAGCAGCAGCAGATATTACCGTTGGCTACGCAGCTGACCCTGTATCACTTGACCCGCACGAGCAGCTGTCTGGTGGCACACTGCAAATGTCTCACATGGTGTTTGACCCTCTAGTACGTTTCACAAAAGAGATGGATTTTGAAGGCCGCCTAGCATCTAGCTGGGAGCGTGTTGATGAAACGACTTTCCGCTTTAACCTACGTAAAGGTGTGAAATTCCACTCTGGTAACGAACTGACTGCTGATGATGTTGTGTGGACTTTTGAACGTCTACAAGCTTCTCCAGACTTTAAGTCTATCTTCACGCCATACGAAAAAATGGTAAAAGTGGATGACTACACAGTTGAGCTTGTTTCTAAAGCGGCTTACCCACTAGTACTACAAACAGCAACTTACATCTTCCCAATGGACAGCAAGTTCTACTCTGGCCAAACAGCAGAAGGTAAAGACAAGTCTGAGCTAGTTAAGCACGGTAACTCGTTCGCTTCGACTAACGTTTCAGGTACTGGTCCATTCATCGTAACGCAACGTGAGCAAGGCGTTAAAGTAACGTTTGAGCGCTTCAACGATTACTGGGACACAGAAACTGAAGGCAACGTAGACAAGCTAACACTTGTGCCAATCAAAGAAGATGCAACACGTGTTGCTGCACTTCTTTCTGGCGACGTTGATATGATTCACCCAGTAGCACCAAACGATCACAAGCGTGTTAAAAACGCTAAGAACATCGATCTAGTAACGCTACCTGGTACTCGTATCATTACGTTCCAAATGAACCAAAACAGCAACGAAGCACTGAAAGACGTGCGCGTTCGTCAAGCAATCGTTCATGCTATTAACAATGAAGGTATTGTTAAGAAAATCATGAAAGGTTTCGCGACAGCAGCTGGTCAGCAAAGCCCAACAGGCTACGCGGGTCACAACGAAGACCTAGTTCCTCGTTACGATCTGAAAAAAGCGAAAGAGCTGATGAAAGAAGCGGGCTACGAAGATGGCTTTACGCTAACTATGATGGCACCGAACAACCGTTACGTGAACGATGCGAAAGTAGCGCAAGCGTCTGCAGCAATGCTATCTAAGATTGGTATTAAAGTTGATCTTAAGACTATGCCTAAAGCACAGTACTGGCCTGAGTTTGACCTATGTTCAGCAGACATGATGATGATCGGCTGGCACTCAGATACAGAAGATTCAGCTAACTTCAACGAGTTCCTAACTATGACTCGTAACGAAGAGACTGGTCGTGGTCAATACAACTGTTCTGGTTACTCAAACCCAGAAATGGATGCGATCGTAGAAGCTTCTAACACTGAAACTGACCCAGTTAAGCGTTCTGAAATGCTAAAAGGCGTTGAAGCAACACTTTACAACGACGCAGCATTCGTACCGCTACACTGGCAAAGTGAAGCGTGGGGCGCGAAGTCTAACGTAGGTGCAGCAGACGTAGTAAACCCAATGGTTATGCCTTACTTCGGCGACCTAGTTGTAAAATAATCTAGCTTGCTAGAATCGAGAGCCTGAAGCTTTTCAGGCTCTCAAATTATTAATAAATAGATTTAAGTTTCGGTATTTGGTCTTCCTTCAGTCTGGCTAAATACCTTTTTTAAGACTGAATTTTGTTATCTAGTCGTGGATTTCGATTAGATAGTCATGGATAGATAAGGGGCAAGGAATGGTTACGTTTCTGGTCAAGCGCCTGTTTCAGGCACTGATAGTGATGTTTGTGATCAGTTTGGTGGCGTTTGCCATTCAGGATAACCTGGGCGACCCGTTGCGTGAGTTAGTTGGTCAATCTGTTTCAGAATCGGAGCGTCAAGCGCTGCGTGATGAACTCGGCTTAAATGATCCCTTCATTACAAAATACACTCGCTTTGTGGGCGCAGCTCTACAAGGTGATCTTGGTACTTCATATTTCTTTAAACGCCCTGCTGTGGACGTAATCTTAGATAAATTGGTCGCGACGCTTGAACTTGTGTTTGGCGCTTCTCTGATCATTGTTTGTCTGTCGATCCCACTCGGCGTTTATTCTGCAATACACCCAAAAAGTTTCTTCACTAAATTGGTGATGGCGGGCAGTAGTGTCGGCATCTCGGTACCTGTTTTCTTAACCGCAATCATGCTGATGTATGTGTTCTCGATTGAGTTAGGTTGGCTACCGTCATTCGGACGTGGTGATACCGCAAACTGGTTCGGCTGGGAATCTGGCTTCCTAACGCTAGATGGCCTTGCGCACTTAGTGCTGCCGAGTATTGCTCTAGCATCTATCATGCTGCCTCTGTTCATTCGTCTAGTACGCTCTGAAATGCTCGAGGTTCTTAGTTCTGAATACATCAAGTTTGGTAAAGCAAAAGGCCTAGCGCTGAACAAGATTTACTACCAACACGCTCTGAAGAACACAATGCTACCTGTACTAACGGTTGGTGGTGTTCAAATTGGTACAATGGTGGCTTACACCATTCTTACGGAAACTGTATTCCAGTGGCCGGGTACCGGCTTTCTATTCCTTGAAGCGATTAACCGAGTGGATACTCCACTGATTACCGCATACGTTATCTTCGTTGGTCTGATCTTCGTAGTAACGAACACCATTGTTGACCTGCTGTACGGCATCATTAACCCAACAGTGAACATTACAGGGAAAGGAGCATAATCATGGAACAAACAACAACAGCTCCATCTCGCTGGGAGCGATTTAAGCAGTCAGACATTCTGTACTACTTCTTACGCGATAAAGTGGCAATGGTCAGCTTTGCGATCTTTGCAGCCTTCCTAGTGATGGCATTAGCGGCACCGATCTTAGCGCCAACAGACCCGTATGACGTGACGTCTATCGACATCATGGATTCTGAGTTGCCACCATCTTGGATGGAAGACGGAGAAGAACGTTTCCTACTGGGTACTGATGAGCAAGGTCGTGACATCTTATCTACGATGCTTTACGGCTCGCGTCTGTCACTGACGATTGGTTTCCTCGCGGTAGGTCTTCAGCTGACTCTTGGTATTATTATTGGTCTGTCTGCGGGTTACTTCGGTGGTCGTATTGATAGCTTCCTGATGCGTTTTGCCGATGTTCAGCTTTCGTTCTCAACCATGATGGTTGCGATCATTGTCTCGGCCATCTTTAAGGCGAGTTTCGGTAGTGACTTCTACGCGCAATATGCCGTTGTTATGCTGGTGGTGATTATTGGTATTGCTGAATGGCCGCAGTATGCTCGTACTATTCGTGCATCGGTATTGGCAGAAAAGAAGAAAGAGTACGTAGAAGCGGCACGTGTGATGGGCTTTAGAGCGCCTCGTATCATGTTCCGTCATATTCTGCCTAACTGTTTATCACCGATTTTGGTTATCTCTACGGTACAGGTGGCAAATGCCATCATGTCAGAAGCGGCACTTTCTTTCCTAGGTTTGGGTCTTCCGGTAGACCAACCGTCACTCGGCGCCCTGATCAGTACTGGTTTTAACTACATTTTCTCAGGAGCATGGTGGATCACAGCATTCCCAGGAGTGCTTTTGGTAACATTGGTTCTAGTTATTAACCTATTAGGCGACTGGTTACGCGACGTGTTTAACCCGAAAATTTATAAAGGGTGATAGCTCGGTTTGATTTTTAGTAAAAAAAGTCACTAAACTAAGAGCCGTAAGCAATTACGGCTCTTTTTTTGCTTAATGGATCTGGAACTTAGTATCATTGATAGTGTCAATAATACTTAAAATGGAATTCATGTTTTATCGACATAGATTCGGTAATAATTAGCCCGTAAGGGTTTAAGTGGTGGTTATGAAATTGACAATGAATGCTGTATGTCGTGCTGTGACGAGAAATTATCGTATGGGGCTTATCGCTGCATCTCTTTTGGTATCGAGCCAAGTGAATGCAGAGTCGGTTCTATGTGATGCAACTCAGGCAAGCACCAACCAATTACCACAGCTAGAGCAATCATGTCCGATCGGTAAGGGTGTTTGGGGGAGCAAGGCGCCTAAACGTCATTCAGATAACGAGCTGTTTTGGGTTCAATGTGGCTTGCTGAATAAGCCTTTGTCACTGAACCGAGCAAAGCCCCTATATGAGAAGATCTCGACCAATGTATGGATGAAGCCGGAAGGCGGAGACTATCGTTGTTTAATTGGCCCTTATTCTACCTTCTCCGATGCAAGAAAAGACCTAGCTCAGGTCCGTAAAGTGTCTGGATACAGTGAAGCCTTCATTCGTATGGTTGATAAGTCTCAGACCTCGTCACAGCCTATTGTTGCAAAACCGGCAGAGCCAAAAATGGTTAAGCCTAAGGCTCCTGGAAAACCAAAACCAAAACCAAAACCAACAGCAAAACCTGTGGCCGTTAAGCAAGCGGCCGCGGTAACGAGTGCTGCTGCTATTCAGACGCTACCAAGCGGTAATGCGCGCTCAGATGGTGATCTAGAAATCGAGATTCGCGTGACAGCAGACGTTGCGGGTAACCAATATGCGATTCCTTACCTTCTAGACCATCAACAACAGTTCTACATGGAACAAGGTAAGCCTTGGAGCCGCCTAGATTACGATAGCGCTGAATTAGTGTGTAATCAGGTCAACATGAAGCTGATGAGTGAAAAGCAATGGCAAAGCATCTTGAGCTCAAAGGTTATGGAAAAACAGAATTGGCCAATGCACCTCCCTTATTGGGGCGCAGATAAGAAAGGCCTGTTTACCAACGGTAACGTTAACCAATTGAAAGGCTCTTCATTGCTCAATGTGATGTGCGTTAAGTAACGACGACCGTTGTTATACCAAATAAGCCTCAGCCATTGCTGGGGCTTTGTTGTTTATACATTCTTCTTTTTCAACATCGGTTCGACTTTCAGATACTCGTTCTTCAAGACGAATTTGATTAAAAATAGCTAAAAATTGTTCAAATAGCACGGTTGATGCGTAGAAAACCATAACTCAAGCAATAAGGTGATTGAGATTATGAGTTTAAAAAAACGATTAGAAGACGTGGCTCCACGCTTTGAAGCCGGAGGGAAGTACGAAAAGCTTTATCCTGTATACGAGGCTTTCGCGACGATATTTTATACGCCTGGTAACGTAAACCAAGGCTTGACCCATGTTCGAGATAGCATCGATCTCAAACGAATCATGATTCTGGTGTGGCTGGCAACTTTTCCTGCAATGTTCTGGGGTATGTACAACGTAGGTCATCAAGCCGTGATGGGGTTGACAGCTACCTATTCTGGCGCTGAGCTTGCCTCCATCATCGACAGCAGTTGGCGCTTGTCGTGGGCATTTGGTGATGCACAGTCACTGATGGCAAGTGGTTGGGTAAGTCAGGTGTTGCTTGGTGCACTCTATTTCCTACCCGTTTATGCCACGGTGTTTGTGGTAGGTGGCTTCTGGGAGGTACTGTTTGCTGTCGTTCGCAAGCACGAAGTTAATGAAGGCTTCTTTGTTAGCTCGGTGCTGTTTGCACTGATTCTTCCACCAACCATTCCGTTATGGCAAGCAGCGCTAGGTATCACCTTTGGTATCGTTGTCGCCAAAGAGCTGTTCGGTGGTACAGGACGAAACTTCCTCAACCCTGCACTCGCAGGCCGCGCGTTTCTCTATTTCGCGTATCCAGCCAACATGTCGGGTGGCTTAGTATGGGTTGCCGCTGACGGTTATTCAGGAGCGACTCCACTGAGTCAATGGTATGAGGGGGGCAGTACCTCTCTGATTAACAATATGACTGGCGAGACAATAACGTGGATGGACGCGTTTATCGGCAATATACCCGGCTCGATGGGTGAGGTTTCTTCATTGCTTATCATGTTGACGGGGCTGATTCTGATTGTCATGAAAATTGCCTCTTGGCGCATTGTCGCCGGTGTGATTATTGGCCTTGTGGTGACTTCAAGTTTGATGAACTGGATTGGCTCTGATACCAACTCGATGTTCTCGATGCCTTTCTACTGGCACTTTGTGTTGGGCGGTGTTGCCTTTGGTACCTTCTTCATGGCGACCGACCCAGTTTCTGCCGCTTTTACCAACCAGAGTAAGTGGGCTTACGGGATCTTGATTGGTGTAATGACGGTCGGCATCCGAGTGCTCAACCCTGCTTATCCAGAAGGCATCATGCTCGCTATCTTGTTTGCTAACCTGTTTGCTCCATTGTTCGACTTTATTGTGAAAGAGCAAAACATCAAACGCAGACAAAAACGTACAGCACGATAAGAAATAAAACCCCAACGAAAAAGGCTTGCAGATGTGCAAGCCTTTCAATTTTTATCGCGATTGCTTTGAAGTTGATTTAACTCCACTTCAAATCAATCTCGAATGGTTGGGTGTTACCACAATGCTCACCACACATCTCGTCGTAGGCACTGTTATGAATAAGCGTGGCCGACGCTACGCCTTGGTCACTAAAGTGGTCGCGCGCTTGGTTAACACTCAAAAACTTCATTGGGTGCTGGTGGTCGTCTTTGATTAACTGTTTTTGCTCGCCAATGATTTGGTAAGCCAAGTAGATCCCGCCTTCAAAGGATTCAATTAGTAGATTCATCACAAACTCCATTGCTGTTCTAGGTAGGTGGATATTTGTGTTACGTCGAATCGGTAACTAAGGTTCAGAGCGGATATAAAAAAAGCAGGCACGAGGCCTGCTTCTAAAGAGTGATCAACTAAGACGTTGATTATCTCATGGTAACAAACTCTTCTGAGCCTGTAGGGTGGATTGCCACAACAGAATCGAAGTCTGCTTTGGTTGCGCCCATCTTCATTGCAACGCCGAAGCCTTGAATCATCTCGTCAACAGTGAAGCCGATGCCGTGTAGGCCGACTACGGTCTCTTCTTCGCCAGCACATACTAGCTTCATCTTACAAGGTTGACGGTGCTTGGTTACTGCTGTGTACATCGCAGTGAAGCCAGATGTGTAAACCTTAATGTTGTCTTTGCCGTACTTCTCTTCGGCTTCTTGAGTCGTTAGACCAATAGTGCCGATAGGTGGGTGGCTGAATACAACAGTAGGTACTAGGTTGTAGTCCATTTTCGCGTTAGTTTGACCGTTGAATAGACGCTCAGAAAGCTGGCGACCTGCTTTAACTGCTACAGGTGTTAGCTCGATACCGCCTTCCATGATGTCACCAACACAGTAGATGCCAGGAACGTTAGTTGCTTGGAACTCGTCTACCTTGATGTAGCCACGATCGTTCGTCTCAACGCCAGTCGATGCTAGGTTGATAGCGTCAGTCGCTGGGTGGCGACCGATAGCCCAGATTAGGTGGTCAACGTTTTGAGTGTTGCCGTTCTCTAGATGTAGAGTCAGCGTGCCGTCCGCTTCTTTCACCACTTCTTTTGGAACAGAGTGTGTATGCAGTGTTGGACCTTCTGCTTCCATTACTTCTACTAGCGTTTCGATGATCATTGGATCGAAGCTACGTAGTGGAGATTCTTTACGGCAAAACAGGTGTGTTTCTGTGCCAAGTGCACTTAGTACGCCTGCGATCTCAACCGCGATGTAGCCCGCGCCGATTACAGCAACACGCTTAGGTTGCTCCATTAGCTCAAAGAAACCATTTGAATCGATGCCGTACTCTGCGCCTGGAATATTTGGAATGGTTGGACGACCACCTACTGCGATTAGGATGTGATCAGCTGTGTAATGTTCACCGTTAACTTCAACAGTTTTCTCGTCAACGAACTTAGCAAAACCTTTGATTACGTTTACTTTGTTGTTACCAAGAACGCGATCGTAAGATTGGTGGATACGACCAATATATGCCTGGCGGTTTTCAACTAGCTTACTCCAGTTGAAGCCTTTTACGTCAACGTCGAAGCCGTAATCTTCAGAGTATAGGTTGATTGCTTCAGCGACTTGAGCGCCGTGCCACATTACCTTTTTAGGAACACAACCAACGTTTACACAAGTACCACCAAGGTCTTGAGCTTCGATAAGTGCAACTTTTGCACCGTGCATTGCTGCGCGGTTAGCTGATGCGATGCCGCCTGAACCGCCACCGATACAGATGTAATCAAAATGAGTCGCCATTACTTTCTCCATTTATTGAAGGTTGTAGTCACAGTGAGAGCACTGGATACCTACGTCCTATAGATTCTTAAATTGTCTAATTATTATATTGAGGGCAGATCGGTTGAACTCAATCTCCCTGTTTAAAATTTATTCGTCCACATCACAGTCTGTTGAAGATTCTTCAGTCTATGATGTGGATTCGAGATTACTCGGGTACGATCCACTCTACTTTGAAGTGACCGGTTGCCGGTGCAATTGCTTCCTTCAAGAATGGAAGAATCTCGTTCATTTGGCTTTCTAGCTTCCAAGGCGGGTTGATAACAATCATGCCTGATGCTGTCATGCCGCGCTCGTTGGTGTCTGGTGATACGCCAAGTTCGATTTGTAGAATCTTGTTGATGCCTAAGCCTTCAAGACCTTCGATCATATCTTCGATGTCACAACGATTTACCACTGGGTACCAAATAGCGTAGATACCGGTCGCCCAGCGCTTATGGCTTTGAGCAATGGCTGTCACGACATCACGGTACTCTTTTGCAAGCTCGTACGGTGGGTCGATCAGCACTAAGCCGCGGCGCTCTTTTGGCGGCAGGCTTGCTTTTAGACGCTTAAAGCCATCTTCTTTGTAGATAGATACCTGACGATCGCGGTGGAACTCTTGCTCAAGCAGCGGGTGATCGGCTGGGTGAAGCTCGGTCAGTACCATGCGGTCTTGTTCGCGCAGATGGGCACGTGCAACACGTGGTGAACCCGGGTAGTAGCGCAGCTTGTCGCCATTGTTTAGCGTTGAGATAGACTCAAGGTAGCTTTGAATGTCTTCAGGAAGGTCTTTTTGCTCCCACACGCGTGCAATACCTTGCTTGTATTCACCGGTTTTTTCAGACCATTCATGCGTTAAGTCGTAACGACCTACACCAGAGTGAGTGTCATGATAAACAAAAGGCTTATCCTTCTGTTTCAAAGAATTAAGAATAAGGCTCTGTACGATATGCTTTACTACGTCGGCATGGTTACCTGCGTGAAAGCTGTGGCGATAACTTAACAAATTAAACTCTCGTAACACTCTCGATTTAGAGTGTGGTTAGTGTAGGTGGGGTTAATCAGACCATTATAACCCTCAATGGACCATAAATTCTCGAACAATTCAGGAACAGTCGTTCGCAATATGTGGTTAGTTATTGGTTCTACTATTGAAATTTGCCTTATTGGGCACTATTTAATAACTATTCGCAGGTGATTTTTTTAGGGCGAACCTGAGCCTGATGACTGTAAGACGACCTCATTACAAAAAAGACGAAAGTCTCTAAAGCCAAAGGAATGTTTATATGTCTAATCCGCTATTAACCTTCACGGACTTACCTCCGTTTTCACAAATCAAACCTGAGCACGTTAAGCCAGCGGTTGAGCAAGTGATTGAAGCGTGTCGCAACAAGATAGAACAAGTACTTGAAGGTAATACTTCACCAAGCTGGGACAACCTAGTTGCTCCGATTGAAGAAGTGGATGATCGTTTAGGCCGTATTTGGTCACCAGTAAGCCACATGAACTCTGTTGTGAACAGCGACGAACTGCGTGAAGCGTATGAGAGCTGCCTACCAGTATTGTCTGAATACGGTACTTGGGTTGGTCAACACAAAGGCTTGTTTGAAGCGTACAAAGCGATCAAGGCGAGCGAAGCATTCTCGGCATTAAACCGAGCGCAACAAAAAACCATTACCGATGCACTGCGTGATTTCGAGCTGTCAGGCATTGGCTTGCCAGCTGACGAACAGCACCGTTACGGTGAGATCAGCAAGCGCCAGTCTGAGCTAGGCTCTCAATTCTCAAACAACGTGCTTGATGCAACCATGGGTTGGAGCAAGCAGATCACAGACGTCGCTGAATTAGCGGGCATGCCTGAATCAGCACTGGCGGCAGCTCAAGCGGCAGCGGAGTCTAAAGAGCAAGAAGGTTACCTACTGACTCTGGATATCCCATCATACCTACCGGTGATGACCTACTGTGATAATCAAGAGCTACGTAAAGAGCTGTACGAAGCGTACGTAACACGCGCTTCGGACCGTGGACCAAATGCTGGTAAATGGGACAACACAGAGATCATCACCGAGCAACTTAAACTGCGTCACGAGATCGCTCGCATGCTGGGTTTTAGCACTTACAGCGAGAAATCACTGTCGACCAAGATGGCAGAAACGCCAGATCAGGTTCTTGGCTTCCTGAACGACCTAGCAGTAAAAGCAAAACCACAAGGTGAACGCGAAGTTGAAGAGCTGCGTCAGTTTGCTGAGAAAGAGTTTGGTGTTTCTGAGCTAAACCTATGGGACATCGCTTACTACAGCGAAAAACAGAAGCAGAACCTATTCGAGATCTCTGATGAAGAGCTTCGCCCATACTTCCCTGAATCGAACGTGGTTTCAGGTCTGTTTGAGGTACTTAACCGTGTGTTTGGTATGTCGGTAACAGAGCGTGAAGGCGTCGACACATGGCATGAGTCTGTGCGCTTCTTTGATATCTTTGATGCAACAGGTGCACTGCGCGGTAGCTTCTACCTAGATTTATACGCACGTGAGCACAAACGTGGCGGCGCTTGGATGGATGACTGTCGTGGTCGTCGTATTACTGAATCTGGTGAACTACAAACACCTGTCGCTTACCTAACGTGTAACTTCAACAAGCCAGTTGGTGATAAGCCAGCACTGTTTACTCATGATGAAGTCGTGACTTTGTTCCATGAGTTTGGCCACGGTATCCATCACATGCTAACGCAAGTTGAAGCGGGTGCTGTGGCAGGTATCAACGGTGTGCCTTGGGATGCGGTTGAGCTACCAAGTCAGTTCCTAGAAAACTGGTGCTGGGAAGAAGAAGCGCTGTCGTTCATCTCGGGTCATTTCGAAACGGGTGAAGCCTTACCAAAAGAGATGCTAGAGAAGATGCTAGCGGCGAAGAACTTCCAATCGGCGATGTTTATCCTGCGCCAACTAGAGCTTGGCTTGTTCGACTTTACGTTGCACACAGAGTACGACCCAGAAGTGGGTGCGCGCGTACTAGAAACGCTAGCAGACGTGAAATCTAAGGTATCGGTACTGCCAAGCCTTGATTGGAACCGTTTCTCACACAGCTTTGGTCACATCTTTGCGGGTGGTTACAGTGCGGGTTACTATAGCTACCTATGGGCAGAAGTGCTTTCAGCCGATGCGTTCTCAGCATTTGAAGAAGAGGGTATCTTCAACACTGAAACCGGTAATCGCTTCCTGAACAACATCCTTGAAATGGGTGGTAGTGAAGAGCCAATGGAGCTGTTCAAACGCTTCCGAGGTCGCGAGCCACAAATCGATGCGATGCTGCGTCATGCGGGTATCAGCGCTTAATATTGAGCTGATCAGAATGTAAAAAGAGCCTCCTTGTGAGGCTCTTTTTGTATCGATTTATCAAACAATTATGGATTCACGTTGCGGTTGATAGGGTTCTGCAATGAAATCAGTGTCTCTGTCGACTGCACTTCATCAATCGCCTGCAGCTTATCGATCAACACAAACTGCAGCTCTTCAATCGACTTACACATCAGCTTAACGAAAATATTGTAGGCACCAGTGGTGTAGTAGGCTTCAACCACTTCATCTAGGGCATTCAGCTTGGCGATTGCCGAGTGGTAATCTTTGGCTGCATTCAGGTTGATGCCGATAAAGCAACATACGTCGTAACCTAGCTTTTTCGTATTTACCACAACCTCGGTACGCTCAATAATGTCGGCCGATCTCATTTTCTCGATACGGACGTGAATAGTCGCAGGGCTTACGTCAAACTGCTTTGCCATCTCTGCGTAAGGTGTACGAGCATCTTCCATTAAGGTTTTCAGAATGGCACGGTCTAGGTCATCGAGACGAGCGGTAGTTGTGGACATGCGTAACCCTTAGATTTAATGAAAATATATCGGCTAGAGTACATATCATAGCCAAGGGTGATAATATTAGCAGCAACAATGATGTTAGGGTGAATTCAGTGCGATTTTGGGTGTTATTTATTGCGATGTGTTGGAGCGTATTTGCTTCGGCGCAGACAAAAGATGTATTGGTGATCCACTCCTACCATCAAGGTTTTTTCTGGACGGATGATTTCCATAAAGGCTTGTCCGAAGAACTCGATCGCGACGGGTTGTCTTACCGTGTCGTTTATCTCGATAGTAAACGTACCCAAAACCAAGAATACCTAGAGCGTGTGTATCAGCTTTATCACACCAAGCTACAGCATGAAGAATTTGCAGCAATTGTCGTTAGTGACAATAATGCGCTCAACCTAATGAAGCGCCTTGCGCCCGATCTCAAGGGCACACCTGTCATCTTTGGTGGCATCAATAATTTCTCGCCTGAAATGATCGAAGGTTTGAACGCAACGGGCATCACTGAAGATATCGACTTAGTGGGCAATATCGAGCTGGTTAAACGTCTTCAATCGACCGTAAAGAAGATCTACATTGTTACCGATTACTCGGTCACGGGGGAGGCGATTCGTTCTCAAATCGATCTTTTCATCAAAACCCATCCGGATTTTTCTGATCTCGTTGAGCACTATGTGCCGGATTCCTACCAAGAGTTAATGGATTTTTCTCAACGTGCTGATCTAGGTAAGAGCTTGCTATTTTGGGCCTATTACCGCGATGCACAAGGTAGAGTGAGTAGCGATGAAGATTGGCGACAACTGAATATCAAGACCCAAATGCCACTGTATATGGTGCACGATCTAGGGCTAGGTTTTGGTGCGATTGGTGGTGTGATTCAAAGTGGTGAAACGCAAGGTCGAGACACTGGGCGAGTGCTACTGAATGTGCTCGCCAATCCGGATAAACCGCTGCCCCAAGTGGTTGCTGGCGCGCCAGAAATCAAACTCGATTACCAACAAATCTCACGTTGGGATCTGGGTGCAGAGAATGAAGCCTCGGTGACCTTCCTCAACAAGCCTAAGTCATTTTTAGTACGCTACCGCGATGAAATTCGCACCATAGGTTTGCTGTTTTTGGTTATGTCGTGTGTCATCGCGACCTTGGTGTATTACCTTAATCGCCTTAAAAAAAGTGAACGTGCCAGCCGACAAAGCCAGCTGCTACTGGAATCGATATTCGACCAAAGCCTGCAGTTCATGGGCATTATTGATAAGGGCGGTGTGTTGTTGTCGAGTAACAGCAAGCTACATGAGCTGCTTTATAATCAAGGCTATAAATTGGGAACGCCGCTTCAACAACATCAACACTGGGAAGATTCCGCACGAGAAGTGCTAACCGAATATTTCATCGCAAAAAATGAGCACCCAGCCTTACGATTTGAAGCCGAGGTGTGGTGTCGGGATCGCGGTGCGATGGTGTTGGATATTTCATTGAAGCCGATGCCTGGCAGTGAAGAGGAAGACATTCAGTTCCTATTTGAGGCGCGCGACGTGACTTCGCGTAAACTTGCTGAGAATAAACTGTTCCAACGTGAAGCGAACTTGAAGCTGTATTACGACAAACAGCCTGTGATGATGATTACGCTCGATGGCAATAATCGCATTCAACAAGTGAACCAATTTGCCGAGGAGCTTTTGGGTTATCCACTAGATCAGCTATTAGGGCATCGTCCTAGAGAGTTCTATGTTGATGAGAATGCGATGATTCCTCGCCATATCTTGTTGCAACCACAGCATAAAATTCGTGGTGTGTGGCGTCGTGATATCGAATATCGCCATGCCGACGGTAGCAAGATCTGGATTCGTGAAAATATCCGCCCGTTGGTCGAGTCTGATCAGCTGTTGATTGTGGGTGAAGACATCACCGAGACGCACGAGCTTTCTGAAAAGCTAGAGTATCAAGCTCGCTATGACCTGCTGACTGACACCTTCAACCGTAACCACTTTGAGCAAGAGCTACAGAAGGCACTCAAAGAAGTTGAGAGCCACATGCGAACCCACGCAATGCTGTTCTTAGACCTAGACCAACTGAAAGTACTGAACGATACCGCAGGGCATGAAGCGGGCGATGCCGCGATCTTGTTTAGTGCGCAGTTATTGGAAGAGGTACTGCCATATAATGCTGTGTTGGCACGAATGGGTGGTGATGAGTTTGCGGTATTAATCAAAGACTGCACTGAGCGCGATGCGGTTAATGTATGTCGCAGTATTATCTCGATGATGAGCGACAATCCATTCCTGTGGGATGATATTCGTCTCAACCTGACCTGTTCTATTGGCATTCGATTGATTGACCATACTGCCGCTTCACCGCAGATGGTGCATGCCCAGGCGGATGCGGCTTGTCATGCCGCTAAAGAAGAAGGCCGTAACCGTTACAACCTTTACCATCAAGATGATGAAGACCTGCGTCGTCGTCATCTTGAGATGGAGTGCGTCAACCTAGTGCATGAAGCCTTGGCTAACGATCGCTTAGAACTGTTTGCGCAGCGTATTCTTGGTTTAGATGAAGACAGCGATAAAATGCACTTTGAGATCTTGGTACGCATCAAGAACATCAAAGGGGAATACATCTCCCCGGGGATCTTCATGCCAGCCTCAGAGCGTTATAACATCGCGCATTTGATTGACCGACAAGTCGTTAGTCAAACCTTGAGTTGGTTGGAGCAACGTCCAGAGATAATTGAAGAACTGGGGATGTGTTCAATCAACCTTTCCGGCCACTCGATGGGTAATCGTGAATTTGTAGAGTTCTTGATAGAGAGCTTAAGAGATTCATCTATACCGTGTCATAAGATTTGTTTGGAGATCACCGAAACAGCGGCTATGAGTAACATGAAGCAGGCGATCAAATTCTTCACTCGGATCAAAGAGCTTGGCTGCATGATTGCATTGGATGATTTCGGCTCAGGGCTATCGTCATTTGGTTATCTGAAAAAACTGCCCGTCGATATTGTAAAGATCGATGGCCTATTTGTACGTGATATTGATGTCAACGAGATGGATCATGTGATGGTTCGTTCGATTAATGATCTTGCTAAGCAGATGGGCAAGCACACCGTGGCTGAGTTCGTTGAAAATACCCAGATCATCGACAAGCTGATCGAGCTTGGTGTGAACTACGCGCAGGGCTACATCATAGGACGACCTAAGCCACTGGCGGAGCTCGTTGAAGAGTTAAGACAAGAACGCGAGAGAGAGCCATTGGTTTAGGTAAGCCGACTTTAGCTGGGATTACTTTGCACCGCTAATATGTATTGTTGAGGCGATCAGGTAAACTGGTTGCCTCTTTTGTTTTGAATACTACTGTCTGTTGGAGACGACCTTGCAACTACAACTGATTTGCGAAGATGCTACACAAATCGATCATCTGAATGACTTAGCGACCCGTTGGAATTTATCTCACGATGAAAGCAGCGAATTTGCTTTGGTGCTGACTAGCGAACGACTTGAGCTACGCAAAGTAGACGAACCCAAGTTAGGTGCTATCTTCGTTGATTTAGTTGGCGGTGCGGTTGGTCATCGACGTAAATTTGGTGGCGGTAAAGGTCAGGCAATCGCTAAGGCGGCAGGTTTGAATAAAGGGGCTACGCCAACCATTCTTGATGGTACGGCTGGCTTAGGGCGTGATGCATTTGTATTGGCTTCTCTAGGTTGTAAGGTGCAAATGGTCGAGCGTCATCCTGTTGTGGCAGCGCTGCTTGATGATGGATTACAGCGTGCACAGCAAGACCCTGATATTGGTTGTTGGGTAAGCGAACGTATGACGTTGATTCACGCTTCGAGCCATGATGCGTTGGATAAGCTTAGTAACGATCCTAATTTTGAACAGCCTGATGTGGTGTACCTCGATCCAATGTACCCACACCCTGAGAACAAAAAGAAATCAGCTTTGGTCAAAAAAGAGATGCGCGTATTCCAATCTTTAGTGGGTGCGGATCTGGATGCTGATGGTCTATTTGAACCGGCGATGAAGTTGGCATCGAAGCGAGTTGTGGTTAAAAGACCCGATTATGCGGCTTGGTTACACGAGCAAAAGCCGAGCATGGCGATCGAAACCAAAAAGAATCGTTTTGATGTGTATGTGAAAGCATCAATGACTTAGATAAAGCATCAATAACTTAGAGACACGCTAAGAAAATTTCCCGTCATAAATACGATAAAATGCCATTTAACACTTGCGATAGTCGCGTTACGGATGTATATCTAACTAAGAATCATTATTATTCTTAGCTGGAGTTGTAGCATGGCTAAACGCTTTTGTAAGTTAAACCGTCGAGATATCACTGAACACTTGGGCGAGATCCACAGCTTGGTTACTGAACCTAAGTTTGTGTGTCGTTCTTGTGCTCGTTCTTCGGCGGATCAAGCTAATCTATGCAAACCAACAGCAATTCCACCTCTTGGTTGTCAGAACAAGCCTGTAGAAGAGAAGGCAGCATGCGGCCTGTTAGCGGAAACATTACCTGTACCTGAGCTATCGCTCGCGGAAATCAACGAGTCAATTGAGCGTAGCGTGCAAATATTCGATCCAGCCGCTGCTGATATTGCCCCTCATCTTGCAAAAAAAGAAGCAGTACAGAAAAAAGCCAAGCTGAAAAAACTGATGGCGAAGGCGAGTGGTGATGAGAAAGCAGAACTCAAGCGTGCGAAGAAAGCGGCAAAGAAACAAGAGAAATACAACAAAAAGTTAGTGAAGATGATTAAGAAGCAGCAAAAGCTGTTTAAGAAAAGTCAGAAACTGGAAAGTGATCTTGAACGCATCAACCTACAACTTGATGACGTTGCCTTCACTGAAACCAAGACTCAGGTAGTGAGCCACAATCACATCCACTGAAGTTGATTTGAATGGTTTGTTGCTACCGCGATGATTTAAAAAGAGCGACCTAAGGTCGCTCTTTTGCTTTTTGGGGTTATCCGAGCTAACTCATGCAGCTCATTGAAAGCAGTTAGGCGTTGCTTGCGGATCTTGCAACGCGTTTCTTCACCCACGTCTCATTGACGAATAGAGAGAATAAGATAACAGCGCCACCAATAGACAATCGAACTAAATCGACATCTCTGTTCCAAATCAGGATATTCACCACAAGGCCCGCAGGCACTAATGCATTGTTCATCACCGCTAGCGCACCAGCATTCACCATGCACGCGCCTTTATTCCACATAAAGTAACCCAATCCAGAGGCAATCAAGCCAAGGTAGATCAGGATTCCCCATTGAAGTGTTGTGGTTGGTAGTTTTTCAGGGTTGCCCAGCAGCATGAAAGCAACCGATGCGACGCATAACGCCCCTAGGTAGAAGTAACCAAATACTGTTCGCTGAGGTAACTCGGTCGATTCTTTCTCCATCACCACTTTGTAGCCCACCTGACCGATAGCAAAACAGAGGTTCGCGCCTTGTACGACAAGGAAGCCAACTAAAAAGTTTTCGTTGATGCCTGCGAATTTAATGAATACCGCGCCCAATACCGCAATTGCAGCTGTCACTAAGTACCACGGAGAGAATTGCCCTTTAAGAAAGTCATAAATCAGCGTGACGTAAATTGGTGTGAAAACCGTAAATAAAAGGACTTCAGGAACGGACAGCAGTAAGAAAGACTGATAGTAGAAGCAGTACATTAGGCCAAGCTGGATACCACCAATCGCCATCAATTTAGCGATCAGCTTACGCGATATGCCGCGAAACTTTAGAAAAGGAAGAAATACGACGCCAGCAAGGGCAACACGCATTAAAACAGAGAACCAAGAGTCAACCTGACCCGCAAGGTAAACGCCGATCAGGCTAAAGGAGAAGGCCCATAGGAGGGTAACACCAGCTAAATAGCTCATAGTAAAACTTCGTTAATAAGATATGAGCTGTATGTTACCTAACCTTAAATCATTAGTCTTCTGAATCTCTTAGAGGCACGACCAGCATATCAACCGGAGACGCGTTGATCAGTTGTCGTGTTGAAGAAAGCAGCTTACTCCAAAAGTCTTGATGGTGACCACAAACCACGAGGTCAACATTGAACTCGTTGATGGTGTCACACAGTTCATGACTTAAATCACCACTGCCAACGAGGGTATGGGTGATCGGGTATTGAGCGTGCTCCGCAAAATTTTGCAGCTGAATACGAGACGCTTCCATCGCGTTGTGCTGGGTTTCGGCCATGTTGATATCAATCAGGCCAGTGTAGAGCTCTGCGTAGTTAATATCGATATGGATAAAAGAGACTTTGGCTTCCAATGGCTTTGCCAATGCTACCGCTTTATCCACAATTAATTTGCTGTCTTCTGATAAATCGACTGCGACCAAAATATGTTTGTAACTCATATCGCTACCTCCTTTATTCATTGTCTGTTTAAAGATTAGCACTATGCGATGGCTTTTTTTGCTGAAGTGATCTCATATCCACTGTCTTGCGTAATGACAGCTCAAAATATTGGTTAACTAATGGCCTGCGAGATATTCATTAAATAGTGATATAGTAGAGAAAATTGAGGATGTAATTAGGAGTCTTAAATGCTGTCAAAAACTATGGTTGAGCAACTGAATGATCAAATTAACCTAGAATTTTTCTCATCCAATCTATACTTACAAATGAGTGCTTGGTGTGAAGACAAAGGATTTGAAGGTGCAGCAGAGTTTCTGCGTGTTCATGCAGTAGAAGAAATGGAACATATGCAGCGTCTTTTCACTTACGTAAGCGAAACAGGTGCAATGCCAATTCTGGGTGCGATTGAAGCACCAAAACACGAATTCGAAAGCCTTGGCGCAGTGTTCCGTGAAACTTATGAACATGAGCAGATGATTACTGAAAAGATCAACAAACTGGCTCACGTTGCTTTCAGCACACAAGACTACTCAACCTTTAACTTCCTGCAATGGTACGTTGCAGAGCAACACGAAGAAGAGAAGTTGTTTAAAGGTGTATTGGATAAGCTAGAACTTGTTGGTGAAGACGGTAAAGCACTGTTCTTTATTGATAAAGACCTAGCGCAATTGGCAAAAGATGGTTCATCTTCAATTATGGAAGCTCCTGCCGTTTAGGTAGTACGAGAAAGACACTGATTATCTTTTTCTTTTGAGTTTTCTTATGAAGATGTAGGGAGGAAAGGATGATCAGCGGCGACACTATTCTATTTGCACTAATGGTTGTGACTTGCGTGAACTGGGCGCGTTATTTTACTGCGCTAAGAACGCTCATTTATATTATGCGAGAAGCGCATCCTCTGCTTTATCAACAAGTAGACGGAGGCGGTTTTTTCACAACCCATGGCAATATGACCAAACAGGTTCGCTTGTTTAGCTACATCAAAAGCAAAGAGTATCACCATCATCACGATGAAGTGTTTACTGCGAAGTGCGATCGTGTGAGAAAGTTATTCATACTCTCTTTCGCCCTGCTGGGTGTAACGTTGCTGGCTTCTTTCATCGTCTAAGTCATTTAGCACATGTGAAGTAGAACTTAGTTTTTGGTGTAAAACTACGGTTGTTGGTTCGCTAAGCCAAATAGTGGTTTTGCTGCTGTCTACAAATTGTACAATTGAACACCAATTGCAAAGTTTAAAATTGCCGCTAAAATAGCGAGCAATTAGTAAGGATGTGCTGTTTATGCACATCCTTTTTTATTGATGGCATTTCGAGAACAGGGCGTACTCGGGCTGCAAAAGTGAAGAAAAGCAGAACCACATGAGTGAAAAATTTGATGTAATCGTAATTGGTGCGGGCGCCGCAGGCTTAATGTGTGCTGCGGAAGCTGGTAAACGTGGCCGACGAGTGCTGGTGGTTGATCATGCGAAAAAGCCAGGCAGAAAAATTTTAATCTCAGGTGGCGGCCGTTGTAACTTCACTAACTACGATGTTTCAGCAAACAACTTCCTGTGTAACAACTCTCACTTCGTGAAATCAGCCTTATCTCAATACACCAACTGGGATTTCATCTCGATGGTGAGCAAGTACGGTATTGAGTTCGAAGAGCGCGATCACGGCCAATTGTTCTGTGTGAATGACCACACCGCAAAAGACATTGTGAGCATGTTGCTTGACGAGTGTAAGCAAGCGAAAGTCGAACAACGCTACCGTTGTGATGTTCACTCCATCGAAAAAACAGACGCTGGCTTCCAGATGCACCTCAATACCGACCAAGTTGAATGTGACTCATTGGTGGTAGCGACTGGTGGTTTGTCGATGCCTAAGCTGGGCGCAACGCCATTTGGCTATAAGATTGCTGAGCAATTTGGTTTGTCTGTAATGCCGACTACGGCGGGGCTAGTACCATTCACGCTGCATAAAGAAGACAAAGAAGATTTCGCAGAGCTTTCTGGTATCGCAATTCCTGCTGAGATCACGGCGCAAGATGGAACCTTGTTCAAAGAAGCGTTGCTGTTTACTCACCGCGGCTTATCTGGTCCTTCAGTACTGCAAATTTCTTCGTTCTGGAAAGCGGGTCAATCGGTTTCGATTAATCTAGTACCTGAAGTGGATGTGGCTGAGTTGCTGGCCAATTCTCGCGAGAAGCACCCAAATCAGAGTTTGAAAAATACTTTGGCGAAAGCACTGCCGAAGCGTTTTGTGGAAGTGTTGATTGACCGTAAAGAGCTGGAAGACAAACCGCTTAAGCAGTTCAATGAAAAGCAGCTTAGTGGTATTGTTGAGCACCTAGAGAACTGGAAAATTGCGCCAAACGGCACTGAAGGTTATCGAACGGCCGAAGTGACTCTAGGCGGTGTGGACACCAATCACTTATCTTCAAAAACCATGGAGTGTAAGAGCGTCTCCGGCCTCTACTTCATCGGTGAAGTAATGGACGTAACAGGTTGGCTTGGAGGCTATAACTTCCAATGGTGTTGGAGCTCAGGTTTTGCTGCGGGCCAGTGGGTTTAAGTTTTCCCATAGATTTTAAATTACATAAAAATGGCGAGTCATACGGCTCGCCATTTTTGTATCTAGTTTAGCGTTAAAGGTAACTAAATTGATGGTTTTCGCGATCAATCGAGTCTTTTGGCTCTTATTTACGCAGCTTTGTTTTTAGAAAACTTGATCTGTTGAATCACCAAGCCAGCAATGATCAGTACCAAACCAAACAGTGTCGCTGGGTGAATCTCTTCACCAATGATGGTTGAAAGTAGCATCAGTGAGATAAATGGCGAGGCAAAAATCAGGTTGCTGATACGTGCTGTATTGTTGGTTAGCTTGAGTGCTGATAACCACAATACAAAGGTAATCCCCATCTCGAACAGACCAACGTAAGTCACCGCCATCCAACCCTTCGCCGTAATTTGGCTAAAGCTTTCGCCTTCGTAAAGGGTTAAACCGATCGCGAAGGGTAATGCCACTAAGAAACCAAGCAGCACGCCAACCACTGGGTCAGCCTTGTTTTTGGTGTTGAGAATCCAATATCCCGCCCAAAGTAGAGTAGAAAGCAGCGCCAGTGCCACACCGAGTGGGCTGTCGAACTGCATGCCTAACACATCGCCTTTGGTCGCAATAACTACCACACCCGCATAGCTGAAAGTACAGGCGATCCAATCTTGCTTACGAATCTTTTGCCCCAGAAAAACCGCCGCCATTAAGGTTAGCGTGATAGCCCAGCTGTAGTTGATAGCTTGAGCTTGAGAAGCGGGCAGCAGGTCGTAGGCTTTGAATAGGATCAGGTAATAGGCCAATGGGTTAACCAAGCCAAGCAGCAGGTAATACCAAGGGTTTGAAAGGAACGTTGTACTCAGCTGAGAAAGCTTGCCTTGAAAGGCGCAGACTGCGATCAGCGCAATCGACGACACAATGCTAGCGATAGTCAGCATTTGAATAGGTGAAAACTCAGCAAGGGTCAGCTTAAAAGCAGTAGCGACCGTTGACCACAGCAATACTGCGGAAAGGCCAAAGCCTAAGGCACGACGTTCGTTCATGGTAACTCATTCTAATTTGATGGGACAGAATACGGAGCGCCTAGTCTATCTGCCGAATTTTAATACGGCAAACTGGACATTTATCCAGTATCAAAATACCATTTAATGAGTTATTTCCAATTAGGCTAAATCATTATCATGCAATGGATTATCGAACATCAGGCAACGCTTATTGCTGCAATTTCTGGCGCGCTCGTCAGCGGTGGCGTCGTGGGTTGGTGGATTAAACAGAAGCTCTCTTTTCAGCAGCGATTGCTCGAACAGCAGCTAGAGTCCGATCGTTTGTTGCATGAATCTCAGCAATCTCAGCTCAAATCATCACTCGCAGAGGCGCAACAAGAACTCAATGAGTTAGATGATGACCGAGACAAAGCGGCATTCGAGCTCAAACAGGCGCACGGTAAGGTGATGGCTGCGATGGAAAAGCTGCGCTACTTTGAGGCGGTAAAGCAAGAGCGCCAGCAGTACGCTGATGAGATCAATGTGCTTAAGGATCACAAGTCTGAATTGGAAGCTGAACTTCGTGAGCAAGAGGCAAGGCACGATCAAGAAAACCTCGCCAATAGCGAAAAGCTGCAGTTGCTAGAACAAGCTGAATCTCGACTTAAGCAGCAGTTTGAGTTGTTAGCGAACCAATTGTTTGAGAGTAAAACTGCCAAGGTCGATCAGCAGAATAAGCAGAGCTTAGAAGGTTTGTTGTCTCCATTGAGAGAGCAGTTGGAAGGCTTTAAGAAACAAGTGAACGATAGCTTCAGCCAAGAAGCCAAAGAGCGTCATACCTTAGTGCACGAGCTTAAGAACCTACAACGTTTGAATGAGAGTATGACGCGTGAAGCGGTTAACCTGACTCAAGCGCTAAAGGGCGATAACAAACAGCAGGGTAACTGGGGCGAAGTGGTACTGGCTCGCGTGCTTGCTGAATCAGGGCTTCGCGAAGGCCACGAATACCAAACGCAAGTGAATTTGCAAAACGATGCAGGCAAGCGTTACCAGCCGGATGTGATCGTTCATCTGCCACAAGATAAGCAAGTGGTGGTCGATTCGAAAATGGCGTTGGTGGCGTTTGAGCGCTATTTCAATGCCGAAACCGACCAACAACGCGATGCCGCACTGCGTGATCACTTGGTGTCACTGCGAGCGCACATTAAAGGCTTGAGCCAGAAAGATTATCATCAGCTCAAAGGCATACAGAGTCTGGATTATGTGTTGATGTTTATCCCGGTTGAGCCAGCATTCCAAGTGGCGATTCAGGCGGATCCTAGCTTGGTTAAAGATGCGATGGAGCAAAACATTATCTTGGTCAGCCCAACTACTCTGCTGGTGGCACTGCGGACCATTGATAACTTATGGCGCAACGACAGACAAAACCAGAACGCGCAAGTTATCGCGGAACGTGCGAGCAAGCTTTATGACAAGTTACGCCTGTTTGTTGATGATATGGAAGGCCTTGGCAGCTCACTTGATAGAGCCAACCAAAGTTATCAAGGGGCGATGAATAAGCTAGTCACAGGGCGGGGCAATGTGATTCGTCAGGCTGAAAGCTTCAAGCAATTGGGGGTTGAAGTGAAGAAACCGATTTCGATTGGTTTGGCTGAAATGGCGCAAAATGAGGCTTTTTCAGAAAATGCCTCCTTAGTAGAAAGACAACCTGCTGAGGATAAAGTAAACTAATCGGCCGCAGCGCCTCTAAATACAAAGAGCGCTGTCGATGAAAACTTACCATGGTAGATAACAGCATTATGGACACAAGCGTGCAGACAAATTCAGCAGTAGAGTCAGAAACCACACACTTTGGTTTCGAAACAGTCGCAAAAGACGAAAAAGTCGCGAAAGTAGCAGAGGTATTTCACTCTGTAGCCGCTAAATACGACATCATGAATGACTTAATGTCGGGTGGTGTTCACCGCTTGTGGAAGCGATTCACGATTGATTGCAGTGGCGTTCGCCCGGGTCAACGTATCCTTGATCTTGGTGGTGGTACTGGCGACCTGACTGCGAAGTTCTCGCGTATCGTTGGTGAAAAAGGCCACGTGGTTCTTGCTGATATCAACAACTCAATGCTGAATGTTGGCCGTGATAAGCTGCGTGATAGCGGTATTGTGGGCAACGTACATTACGTGCAAGCAAACGCTGAAGAGCTGCCTTTCCCAGACAACTACTTCGATTGCATTACTATCAGCTTCTGTCTGCGTAACGTAACCGATAAAGACCAAGCGCTGCGTTCAATGTACCGCGTGCTTAAGCCGGGTGGTCGTTTGTTGGTTCTTGAGTTTTCTAAGCCGGTACTTGAGCCGCTATCAAAGGTTTACGATGCATACTCTTTCCACCTATTGCCAAAAATGGGTGAGCTGATTGCTAATGATGCAGACAGCTATCGTTACCTTGCAGAATCTATCCGCATGCACCCTAACCAAGAAACCTTGGAAGGTATGATGCAGGAAGCGGGTTTCGAGAATACTAAATACTTCAACCTAACGGGCGGCATTGTTGCGCTGCACCGCGGTTACAAGTTCTAGTCGAGCTCGGTAGCAGGCTCGCTGAGCGTGCTAAATAATAAGAATAAAGATAGAACGGATAGGTTAAGGCTTATCCGTTTTCAAAGGTAAGGACAGTCATGCCATTTGATCCATTGGTAACCGCGGTTATTGAAACCTCTTTAAATACTTTCGTGAACGATGATCCAGCACTGGTTCGTCGTTTGTCTCGTTTAAAGGGGCAGATCATTCAAGTCAATTTGAAAGAGTTGAATAAAACACTCACTTTCGTTTTCAGCCAACAGATTGATGTGTTGTCAGAATACGAAGGGCAGCCTGATTGCTACCTATCTTTGAACCTATCGGTGTTACCTGAACTGCGTGAGCAATCGAACATCACCAAACTGATCAAGCAAGATAAGCTGATCTTAGAAGGTGATATTCAACTGGCTCAGAAATTCGCTCAACTGATGACAGACTGCAAGCCAGACTTGGAAGAGTGGTTGTCTCGTGTGACGGGTGATGTCGTAGCGCATACCTTGGTACAAGGCGTTAAGAATGTCGGCGACCTTGTGGCTAAGCAAGCGACTAAGCATCAAAACCATGTTGCTCAAGTTCTGACAGAAGAGTGGAAGATCGCACCTGCACCGTTAGAAGTCGCGTACTTTTGCGACCAAGTTGATGACGTAAAAAGCTCTGCTGCTCGTCTTGAAGCTAAGTTGAACGCTCTGTTGGAGAAAGCATGACCCCAACAGAACTGAAACGTCTTTATCATATTATCAAGGTACAGTTGGAATACGGCCTTGATGAGTTGATGCCGGAACACCAACTGACTAAAGCTCCTTTGCTGGCGCGAAAGTCACTGTTTTGGCTTAAGAACAAGCATCAAGATAAAGAGTTGGGTCATCGCTTGCGTCTTGCGCTGCAAGAACTTGGCCCTGTGTGGATCAAGTTTGGACAGATGATGTCGACACGTCGTGATTTGTTCCCTCCTCATATAGCCGATCAGTTGGCGTTGTTGCAGGACCAAGTTGCGCCGTTTGATGGTCAACTGGCTAAGCAAGATATGGAAAAGGCGCTCGGTGGCAGTTTAGATAACTGGTTTACCGACTTTGATATCGAGCCGCTTGCTTCTGCTTCCATCGCTCAGGTGCATACTGCCAAGCTTAAAGAGAGCGGTCGAGAGATTGTTCTGAAGGTCATTCGACCTGATATTCGCCCGGTGATTGACGCAGATCTAAAACTGATGCACCGAATGGCGCGTATAGTCGCTAAGTCGCTTCCTGAAGCACGTCGTTTGAAACCAGTTGAAGTCGTTCATGAGTACGAGAAAACATTACTTGATGAACTAGACCTGCGCCGAGAGGCGGCTAATGCGATTCAACTGCGACGTAATTTTGAAGGCAGTGAAGAGTTGTATGTCCCTGAGGTTATCCCTGATTTAAGCAGTGAAACCCTGATGGTGTCAGAGCGAATCTATGGGATTCAAGTATCCGATATTGAGACGCTAGAAGCCAACGGCACCAACATGAAATTGCTCGCGGAACGTGGTGTGACGGTATTCTTCACCCAAGTATTCCGAGACAGCTTTTTCCATGCAGACATGCACCCGGGCAACGTATTCGTTAACCCAGAGAATCCAGATAACCCTCAGTGGATTGGTTTGGATTGTGGCATTGTCGGCACGCTCAACAGCGAAGATAAGCGCTATTTAGCAGAGAATCTGTTGGCTTTCTTTAATCGAGATTACCGTAAGGTTGCAGAGCTGCACGTTGATTCGGGGTGGGTTCCACACGACACCAACGTCAATGATTTTGAGTTCGCGATTCGTATGGTGTGTGAGCCAATTTTTGCAAAACCACTTGGCGAGATCTCATTTGGCCATGTGTTGCTAAACTTATTTAATACAGCAAGACGTTTCAACATGGAGGTTCAGCCTCAGTTGGTACTTCTACAGAAGACCTTGTTGTATGTGGAAGGCCTAGGTCGCCAGTTGTATCCGCAACTTGATTTGTGGGCAACTGCCAAACCTTTCCTTGAAACCTGGATGATGAATCAGGTGGGGCCGCAAGCTGTGATCAACGCAGTAAAAGAGCGCGCGCCATTCTGGGCAGAAAAACTGCCAGAGCTGCCAGAGCTACTTTATGACAGCTTGCGCCAAGGTAAAGCGATGAACCACAGAATGGATCAGCTTTATCAAGGTTACCGAGATAGTAAGCGTCAGCAAGCAACTGGAAAGTTTTTGTTTGGCGTTGGAGCCACTTTAGTCGTATGCTCCGCAATATTAGTTTCAAGCCCTTATGAGCAGCTATCTATGGGCTGTGGCATCGCAGGTGTCACATTTTGGTTGCTTAGTTGGCGAGCTTACCGTCGTTAGACAGTAGACTCTCTTAATATTTTTTATGTGTAGACAGACCCGAGGACAATGACAATGGGTGGTATCAGTATTTGGCAACTTCTAATCATTGCTGTAATTGTAATTTTGCTATTCGGAACAAAGAAACTGCGCGGTATGGGTGGTGACTTAGGTTCAGCGGTTAAAGGCTTCAAAAAAGCGATGAGCGATGAAGACAAGCCTGCAGATAAGAAAGATGCAGACTTCGAACCAAAGAATATTGAACAGCAGAAGACAGAAGCTCACGCTGAAACAACTGCTGAAACAAAGAAAGACAAAGAGCAGGCGTAAATCGTGTTTGATATCGGTTTTTGGGAACTGGTATTAATATCTGTCGTTGGGTTAGTGGTTTTAGGGCCTGAGCGTTTGCCCGTGGCGATTCGCAGTATTTCCAAGTTTGTTGGACAAGCGAAAAGCATGGCAAACAGTGTGAAAGATGAACTTTCTCATGAGCTTAAGGTGCAAGAGCTGCAAGAAAACCTACGCAAGGCGGAAAAAATGGGAATGGAAGATTTATCTCCAGACCTTAAAGCGTCAGTCGATGAACTCAAGCAGGCCGCTGCTGAGGTTCAACGTCCGTATGCTAAGCCTGAGTCTGATAAGCCAAGTGAGACTAAACCTAGTGTCACGGAAACTGTGGAATCTGAAACCATTCAGGTCAACAGCGAAGCTTCAGCACCGTCAGATAAGAAAGCCGAATAGTCTCGCAAGGAGGAGTCGCCGGATACTTGAGTCGCTAGATGTTTAAGTCGATAGCTATTCAAGTCGATACCTATTCAAGTGGATACCAATTCAACTGGATAGATAGGTGCGCGGCTCCTTTTCGATCTTCCTGTTTAAGAGGTTTGACATGTCTTCGACTGAGCAGACACAGCCTTTAATTAGCCACCTTCTAGAACTACGTAATCGTCTACTACGTGCGATTGTCGCGGTGCTAGTGATATTTGTCGGGCTAATTTATTTTGCTAATGATATTTATGAATTCGTATCAGCACCTTTGGTAGATCGTCTACCGGAAGGGGCGACGATGATCGCAACCGATGTTGCATCGCCATTTTTCACACCACTGAAATTAACCTTGATCGCGTCTATATTTCTCGCGGTTCCATTTATTTTGTATCAGGTGTGGGCTTTTGTTGCTCCGGGTTTATACAAGCATGAAAAACGCTTGATCATGCCGCTATTGGCTTCAAGTTCATTGCTGTTTTACTGTGGTGTGGCGTTCGCTTACTTTATTGTATTCCCGTTGGTATTTGGCTTTTTTACGGCCATATCATTAGGGGGAGTAGAGTTTGCAACCGACATCTCAAGCTATCTTGATTTTGTACTCGCGCTGTTCTTTGCTTTTGGTATTGCCTTTGAAGTGCCAGTTGCGATTATCTTGTTGTGTTGGACGGGGGCAACAACGCCTCAATCTTTGTCTGAAAAGCGTCCTTACATTGTTGTGGGTGCTTTCATCATCGGTATGATGCTGACACCACCAGATATGATCTCGCAAACACTGTTGGCGATTCCAATGTGTATTTTGTTTGAGATTGGTCTGTTCTTCGCACGTTTTTATACGCGTAAGCCAGATGCGGATGAAGAGGAAGAAGCTGAATCTTGATTTGGAATGCTTCAGTAAAAATTACATAATAAAAAAGCGGCCTAGGGCCGCTTTTTTATTATGTCTGTTTATCGAATCTTTAACTGATAGCCACAGTTCTGACATATATAGAGCTCTTTGATGCCCCAAATTTTATGCCATAGAGTTCGATGTTGACGTTGTAAGTGCTGTGAATGGTCACACATAATCAACTACCTCCATATGCAGGTGGTTGATACTATACATGTCACTTAGCTTTCTCAAATAAATTCAGGAAAAATCCGTAATAATTACTTATTAATAGATTTGTTATAAATTAAACAATGATTTAGCATTGATAGTGGTTATGTTTTCGACTTCTTTAAGAGTAATTCCGCGTAATTCGGCGATGCGTTTTGCCACCAATTCTGTGTAGGCCGGTTCATTGCGTTTGCCGCGATTTGGTGTAGGTGCCAAGTAGGGGCAATCTGTTTCTAGGATGACGTAATTCATATCCAGATGTGGGATCACCTTATCCATTCCTGAATTCTTAAAGGTCGAAACACCACCTAATCCGAGGTGAAAGCCGAGCGCGTTGATCGCTTGAGCCTCTTTTAAGCTGCTGCCAAAACAGTGGAATACGCCACGTAAGCTGCCATCTTGTTCTTTACGAAGTAGGGCAAGTGTCTCTTCAATAGAATCACGAGTGTGGATCACCACAGGTAGAGCGAGCTCTTTGGCCCATTGCAGTTGAGTCACAAACGCCATCTCTTGTTCAACCTTGAAAGTTTTATCCCAGTACAAGTCGATGCCAATCTCACCCACAGCGATAAAATCATGCTTATCAAACCAAGCTCGAATGGTTTTGAGGGTTTGCTCGATATTCGCATCCACATAACAAGGGTGTAAGCCCATCATTGAACGGCACACATCAGGAAACTGAGCTTCCGTCGCTAGCATTGGTTCGATAGATTCTAAATCGATGTTCGGCAATAGAATGGTATCAATCCCTTGAGCCAGTGCGCGCTCTACAACTTGCTCGCGGTCTTCATCAAATTCGCTCGCGTAAATATGAGCATGAGTGTCGATCATTGTTTTGTCCTGAAAGCGGTCTTTACTGAGTTGTCATGAGTATACGGCAGTGTGAGGAGAAGGTCATTTTTTGCCATTTCTCCCTGTTTTTGAGTGGGTTTTATATTTTACTGCTAGCGTCCTGAGCCATCAGTGATATGCTTTTGCCTGTATTTAGCACTTTTCATATCTAAGTATTTCGGTGCTTAGACTAGGCAAGGAGAATCTAGTGTCTGTTTCAATTCAAGGTCAATTCCCAGGTCGCCGTATGCGCCGTATGCGTAAGCACGACTTTAGCCGTCGCCTAATGGCAGAAAATCAATTGTCTGTGGATGATCTAATCTACCCAATGTTTATCCTGATGGGTAAAGACCGTCGCGAGCCTGTCGAGTCAATGCCAGGTGTAGAACGCTTGTCTATCGACTACATGCTTGAGGAAGCAGATTACCTGTCAAAACTGGGTGTTCCTGCGATTGCTCTATTCCCAGTCGTGAACCAAGATGCTAAAAGTTTATGCGCAGCTGAAGCTCATAACTCAGAAGGTTTGGTGCAGCGCGCTGTACGTTTACTAAAAGAGCATGTGCCAAACATGGGCGTTATTACTGATGTCGCGTTAGACCCATTCACCACACATGGCCAAGATGGCATCATCGATGAAGATGGTTACGTGATGAATGATGAGACGACTGAAGTCTTGATCAAACAAGCACTATCACACGCTGAAGCGGGTGCTGACGTGGTTGCACCATCGGACATGATGGATGGTCGTATTGGTAAGATCCGTGAAGCGTTAGAAGAAGCGGGTTATATTCATACTCAGATTATGGCGTACTCTGCGAAATACGCATCGTGCTATTACGGCCCATTCCGCGACGCAGTCGGCAGTGCTTCGAATCTGAAAGGTGGTAACAAGAAGAACTACCAGATGGATCCTGCAAATAGCGATGAAGCGATTCACGAAGTCGCGATGGATCTTAATGAAGGTGCCGACATGGTGATGGTTAAGCCTGGTATGCCTTATCTAGACATCGTGCGCCGTGTGAAGCATGAACTTCAAGCGCCGACATTTGCATACCAAGTGTCTGGTGAGTATGCGATGCACAAAGCGGCGATTCAAAACGGTTGGCTTAAAGAGCGTGAAACCGTAATGGAATCATTGCTGTGCTTTAAGCGAGCTGGTGCCGACGGCATTCTTACTTACTTTGCTAAAGATGTTGCTGAGTGGCTTGCAGAAGACAATGCACAAGCTGCAGAGCACTTAAGAGAAAAGTAATCGTGTAGAGTTCACTTAAGTGATCAGTTAAGGGTTGGCCATTGTGCCAGCCCTTTCGTTTATAAGGATGGATAAGATGTCAGTTGTTGTACGTGAAGGCTCGTTAGAAGAGGTGGTGTCTGTTGTCGATCAGATCTCTGAGTTCGCTAAAAAAGAAAGTATCGCTTCCCTTTCAGAGCGACTGACAGGGAAAAAGAACCTTATCTTAGTGGCTGAAGAATCTGGCGTGTTGCTCGGTTTTAAGATCGGCTATGAATTGGATCAGCATACTTTTTACAGCTGGTTTGGTGGCGTATCGCCGCTCGCGAGAAACAAAGGCGTTGCACAGGCTCAATTAGATGTTCAAGAGCAGTGGGTGCAAGAGCAGGGCTATAGGCAGTTAAAGGTTAAGTCCCGTAACCAGTTCCCTGCAATGTTGCGCCTGTTATTAAGAAACGGTTACTTAATCGAAAAATTTGAAGAAAAAGAAGACATTAATGACCATAGAATCCATTTTTTGAAGCAAATTTGAGCACTGGCGTTAACAGTCTATAAATTAAATGAGATTTATTCTCACTTAATTGTTGACTATTAAATGAGAATCATTATTATTAACTTCGTCTTAGGGAATGAGGAAATGTTCACAAGGATGTTAAGTACTCAAGTATCTACTTGGTTACCCAACAGAATTCTCGCGAACTTGTACTAAGTTCTTTTTGACACGACATTGCTCACATTGCTTCCAGTGTAATTTATAGCTTTTAGGTAAAGCTGTGATATTCAATTTGAATAGCTTTACCGGTTTTTGCTAGGCGACATCTTCGGGTGTCGCTTTTTTTATACCTACCATTTCAACAATATGCATATTCAGTGGCACGTATTTTTATGAATAAAACGCCACCAGCATTCTTTTCCACAACGCAAGATCGAGAAAAGATCGTTGATCATATGTTCGATCTGTAAAATTATTCTTTATTTTCAATTGCTTATTGGTGTTTTTTGAGTTGTTTACCTTAGTTCTCAACAGGGTGGATAAATAATATAAACAGAGTTATCCACAGAACGCTTGCGTCTAAGAACAAAAAATAACAACAAATCGATTATAACGAACACAACCGAGTGAACGGATACAGATCGACAACGTGGAATCCAACCAACAGACGTGGCATTCTTAACAGATAATTTCTGTACTTACTGGATACACAAACATTATGGCTCGTATTCCTGATAATCCATTGATTCTGATCGATGGCTCTTCTTACCTATATCGCGCGTTCCATGCTTACCCTGGCACAATGAGCAATGGTGATATCCCAACTAACGCTGTTTATGGTGTAGTTAACATGCTGCGCAGCATGATGCGTCAATTTGCTTCTGATCGTATTGCGGTAATTTTTGATGCGAAAGGAAAGACGTTCCGTGATGACATGTACCCAGAGTACAAGGCAAATCGTCCACCTATGCCTGATGATCTTCGTTGCCAGATTGAGCCTTTGCACAATGTGATTCGTGCAATGGGTTTGCCACTTATCTCTATTCCCGGCGTTGAAGCGGATGATGTGATCGGTACGCTTGCTTCTCAAGCTTCTGCGATGGGTATGCCTGTGCTCATTAGTACTGGCGATAAAGATATGGCGCAGCTTGTCGATGACAACGTTACTCTGATCAACACCATGACCAACGTGGTAATGGATCGTGAAGGCGTGATTGAGAAGTTTGGTATCCCGCCAGAGCTTATTATCGATTACCTGGCGCTGATGGGCGATAAAGTCGATAACATTCCTGGTGTTCCGGGTGTCGGTGATAAAACAGCAACAGCCCTTCTACAAGGTATTGGTAGCATCGAAAAGCTGTATCAAAACCTTGATGATATTGCCGCTCTTGGCTTCCGTGGTTCAAAAACGATGGCTAAGAAGCTGATTGATAATAAAGACAACGCTGAGATGTCTTACGAGCTTGCAACAATCAAACTCGACGTCGAGCTAGAAGAGACGCCTGAGTCGCTTGTAAAAGCACAACCAAACACGGATGAGCTGATTAAGCTATACGGTCAACTGGTCTTCAAATCTTGGCTAAACGAGCTACTTGAAGGCGGCAGTGGTGTGGTTGAAGCGGATGATAAATCTGCCGCAGCGGGAGCTGGATCAGTACGCAGCAGCGCTTCTGCAACAACGTCTACTGTAGAGATGAATACGTCTGCCGTGACGATTGATCGCAGCAACTACGAAACCATCTTAGATGAAGCCTCTTTTAATGCGTGGCTAGAGAAACTGAAAGCGTCAGAGGTGTTTGCCTTTGATACTGAAACAGACAGCCTAGATTACATGGTCGCTAACCTTGTTGGTCTATCATTCGCAACCGAAGAAGGCGTTGCCGCTTACGTACCGGTTGCCCATGATTACCTAGATGCACCTCAGCAGCTGGATCGTGACTGGGTACTTGAACAGCTTAAGCCTATTCTTGAAGATGACGCACAAGCGAAAGTAGGTCAGAACCTGAAATACGATATGAGTGTGCTAGCGCGCTACGGTATCGAGATGAAAGGCATCAAACACGACACTATGTTGGCGTCTTACGTTTTCAATAGTGTTGGCGGCAAGCATGATATGGATAGCCTAGCGCTACGTTTCCTACAACACAGCTGCATCTCGTTTGAGCAGATCGCAGGTAAAGGTAAGAAGCAGCTTACTTTCAACCAGATTGAGCTGGGTGAGGCGTCTCCATACGCTGCAGAAGATGCAGATGTGACACTACGTCTTCATAACCGTTTAATGGAAAACATCGAGCAAGATGAAAAGCTAAAAGCGATTTATGAAGAGATTGAAGTACCACTGATCCCAGTGATGTCTCGCATTGAACGCACTGGCGTATTCATCGATGACATGTTGTTAGGCGCTCAATCGCAAGAGATTGCGGTTCGTTTGGATGAGCTAGAACAGAAAGCCTACGAGATTGCAGAGCAAGAGTTCAACATGAACTCTCCAAAACAGTTGCAAGCGATTCTGTTTGAGAAAATGGGTCTGCCTGTTATCAAGAAAACGCCATCAGGTGCACCTTCAACCAACGAAGAAGTGCTGCAAGAACTGGCGCTTGATTACCCATTACCGAAGCTGATCATTGAGTATCGTGGCCTTGCGAAACTGAAGTCTACCTACACAGATAAGCTGCCGAAGATGATCAATGCTGAAACGGGCCGTGTTCATACGTCTTATCACCAAGCGGTGACAGCAACGGGTCGTTTGTCTTCGACGGATCCAAACTTACAGAACATCCCAATTCGTAATGAAGAAGGTCGTCGTATCCGCCAAGCATTCGTTGCACAACATGGTTGGAAGATTCTAGCGGTCGATTACTCTCAAATTGAATTGCGTATCATGGCTCACTTATCGGGTGATAAAGCGCTTCTGGAAGCGTTCCAACAAGGCAAAGATATTCACGCAGCAACTGCGGCTGAGATCATCGGCGTTAATATTGAGGATGTAACGACGGAACAACGTCGTCGTGCTAAGGCCGTTAACTTCGGTCTTATCTACGGTATGAGTGCCTTTGGTTTGGCTAAGCAGCTAGGGATTCCTCGTGGCGAAGCACAGCACTACATGGATACTTACTTCGAGCGCTACCCTGGTGTAATGCAGTACATGGAAGACACACGCAGTGCTGCTTCAGAGCAGGGCTTCGTTGAAACTATCTACGGTCGTCGTTTGCACCTTCCTGAAATTCAATCTCGTAATGGCATGCGTCGTAAAGCTGCTGAGCGTGCGGCGATCAACGCGCCAATGCAAGGTACAGCGGCAGACATCATCAAGAAAGCTATGCTATTGGTTGATGAATGGATCCAAGCGGAAGGCGATGGTCGAGTTAAGTTATTGATGCAAGTACACGATGAATTGGTATTTGAAGTAGAAGAGTCATCTTTAGCCGAAATTGAAAGTAAAGTACAACAATTGATGGAATCAGCTGCAGAGCTAGAAGTTCCGCTAGTTGCGGAAGCTGGCCACGGTGACAACTGGGATCAAGCCCACTAATCAGTTTTTGACCTTATTGAGCAAATTAGTATGAGCCAGTGCACAAACACTGGCTTTTTTTTGTCTCAAATAAAGTTGAGTCGTAAGAAGTATTTGGATGTTTTAATAAAACATTCATGAAAAAAAACTACAAAAATTGTTTTCATTTCTGAGCAATTGTTGTACATTAAATCTCGTAGGGTACAGAGGTAAGATGTTCTATCTTTCAGACCTTTTGTTTCACGTTATTGGATTAGGCTGATTCAGCCGCCCCAGTCAGTATTTGACTGGGGCGTTTTTTCTTGTGCGAAAGAAAAATATTTCCAACCTATAATTCCCGCGTTAATCGGCTTCTTTTTAGTACCTTCTCTCTTCTTGTCGAAACTTTCTCTCTATCACTTGATTTGTCTTAAATCTGGAATTTGATCAGCAATTGGTAATTTAAATCCGTCTCTAGGTGGATTGTTTTATTCTTGGAAATAACTTTTATTTTACAAATTGCTCATAATTCATTGACCACTTACGTCTTATTTATCAGTGCATTGAGTGGGTGAATGCTCAATGTAATCCATGATTTCTTGTTGTTTTTCGGTACTGAATTTCAGTGCTTCGGCTGTGATCTGTATTGAGTGCGCCATGGAAGAGATGTTATGGGTCGCTTTCACTAATGTTTGCTGCATGGGCTTAAGGATCAGTAGATAGATAGCCGTTAACGCGATAACAATGACCGCGATCACCGCCGCCAGCGCAATAATGATTTTAGTTTGGATGTCATCTAGCAGTAATTGACTGGTTTTCTTAAAGGCGATTCGAGAATTGTCTAAGGCTTGCGGTAGTTGGTTGAGGGATGTTTTGGTTGAACTGGCAAGCTTATTAATGCTCTCAACAGTTTGATTCAATGCTTGCTGCTGGTCATCGCTGAGGTTGGGGTTGTTGACGATGGCTTGCAACGATTGTGATATCACCTCGAGAGATTCACTTGCCTCTTGAGCGTACTTCTCCATGCCATCGAGATCTAAGGTCATATCAACATTGACTAGAGCGGCCTCGGTTTTGGGCTGTTCCGATTCAGACGTTGCACCAGAAAATGAGATCAATATAAGTGCGATGGTCGTCAAGGGTTTTTTCCACATGAGTATTCCTTTCTCACTGTTCAGTTTGTTAAAGGTTGTCTTTTAGTATGGTTCACTTCTCTCGCTTCTAACTGATTAATCTTGTCTTTAACTCTCAAGATCTAGGTTTAACTGACTCATTTTCGGGTAAAAAAATACCCCACCTATAAAAGGCAGGGTATTGATAAGGCTAAATCACTGGTTGTCAGTGCTCTAGCCTCTAATTATAGATAAAGCTCTATATAGAGACTACTCTGAATCGTTGTGTTCTTCGTCTGCTAACTCATCGATCAGTTGGTCTGCAAGCGCTGGTGCGAACCACTCATCCATCTTGGCACGCAGCTGGTCTACGCCGATGCCCTTCATTGAAGAGAAGACATCAACCGCCACATCACCACCGAAAGATTTCGCATCGTTACGAATTTTCAGTAGCTGTGCTTTACGCGCGCCACTTTTCAGTTTGTCTGCTTTTGTTAACAAAACTTGTACTGGGATACGGCTATCGATAGCCCAGTAGATCATTTGTTGGTCAAGGTCTTTCATTGGGTGACGGATATCCATCAATACCACTAAACCTTTCAAGCTTTCACGTCGTTGTAGGTATTCACCTAGCGACTTCTGCCATTTTTTCTTCATCTCAAGTGGTACTTGAGCAAAGCCATATCCAGGTAAATCGACGATATGACAACCGTCCGTTACCTTAAATAGGTTAATTAGCTGAGTTCGACCGGGTGTTTTACTGGTTTTCGCCAAGCTTTTTTGGTTTGTAACGCGATTTAGCGCGCTAGATTTACCAGCATTGGAGCGTCCTGCAAACGCAATTTCGATCCCTTCGTCTTCTGGTAAATGACGAATATCAGGTGCACTGGTAATGAAATGCGTGTTTTGATAATGAATTTTTACGCTCACTGTTAACTCCATCTCGACTTTGTGTAGTCGATTGATTACTTTTTTGTGAATTTGTGTAAAATAACCGTGCTCGGCATAAGGTCGCCTATTGTACCATGAGTGGCAACATAGAGTGGTACTGGAAGCTTGATAATTATAATGGAATGTCATGAAGAAATTAGCGCTAATTTTGAGTCTTTTAGCCAGCTGCTCAGTATGGGCTCAAGGTAGTATTGAAGCTGGTAAAGCCAAATCACAAACATGTGTTGCCTGCCACGGTGCTGACGGCAACAGTCTGATCACTCAGTACCCTAAGCTGGCTGGTCAACACGAGAAGTACCTAGATAAGCAGTTAAAAGAGCTTAAGCTAGGTATGACGAGTGGTGGTAAGCAAGGTCGTTATGAACCTGTAATGGGTGCAATGGCGATGCCTTTATCTGAAGAAGATATGGCTGACCTAGCGGCATACTACGCATCGCTACCTATCTCTAGTAACTCTACTCCTGAAAATGTAGTAGATGAAGGTAAGGTTCTTTACACAGCGGGTAACGCAGAACGCGGCGTAACGGCATGTATTGCTTGTCACGGCCCTCGTGGTAATGGTACCGAACTTTCTGGTTTCCCTAAGATTTCAGGCCAACACGCAGATTACATCAAGGCTCAACTTGAGAAATTTCGCGATGGTAGCCGTAATAACGACATGAATGCGATGATGCGTGATGTAGCTAAAAAGTTAACAGACGCAGAAATTGATACCTTATCGAAGTACGTTGGTGGTTTACACTAATTTGTCGGTTTCTTGCTCTTAGCCAGAGTCAAGGAATGTACGCTCGAGCGAGATTGAAGAGACGCCCCGGTCAGTAATGATCGGGGCGTTTTCTTTTGTATTGGTTTTATTAATGAATTATACACTTGTGTCTGATTTATCAATGTGTGATCGATTTGTGTACAAAAGTGTGAAGTCGCACTCTTGTAGTCTTTTTGTAACCGGGTAAAGTAACGGCCATCAGCTAGGAGCTGACTTAGATATGGATGATCATCTAGTCTAACGGTATAGACAGAAATGGATCAGGCTAGGACAGCCCAGCAACAAGGTGTTAGAAAAGGATAGCCAAAACTCATCAGGACGATGAACAACAAACAAATTTGGCATGGAAAGCACCAATAACAAATGGAGATTTGTGTACCAAGTTGAGTATGCAAATTTTGGCCGATATAGGCAGATTTAGAGAGCGATAGGTTTTCCTATCGCTTTTTTTATTGATTTGATGAAAAAACACCCAATACCACTCCACTATAAACTCAGTTTCTGGTATGTTTCGCATCCCTGTTTAAGGATGTGCTATGTATACTTGTCCCTTATGCCATCACCAAGGCGTGAATCACTATTTTGAAGACAAACGCAGAGCCTATCTGCAGTGTCAGCAATGTGAACTGGTATTTGTTAAACCTGAACAAAGGTTAGAAGCAAAAGAAGAAAAAGCACACTATGATCTCCATGAGAACGATCCTAGTGATGCAGGCTATCGCCGCTTTTTATCTCGCATTGCGGATCCACTAACAGACAAAATTTCATCTAACTCACAAGGGTTAGATTTTGGTTGTGGCCCAGGCCCTACGCTATCTATTATGTTAGAAGAAGCCGGACACACCATGGAGTTGTACGATATCTATTACCACCCAGATACCTCTGTGTTGGAAAAAACGTATGACTTTATGACTGCTACCGAGGTGATAGAGCATCTTTATCACCCAGACAAAGTGTGGCAGCAATGGTTGAATTTAGTTAAACCCAAGGGCTGGATTGGTCTTATGACTAAACTAGTAATAGACGTAGATGCGTTTGCTGGTTGGCACTACAAGAATGACCCGACACATGTCGTCTTCTTTAGTCGTCAAACATTCCAGTTTTTGGCAGAGCGGGATAAGCTCGAACTAGAATTTTTTGGAAATGATGTAATTTTACTGAGGAAAGTGCAGTAATGGCTCGTAGTAAAAAATCAAGAAAGCCGGGAGCTCTTGGCGCTCCGGAACCTATGGTTACGCGTAACCGTAGCGAATCTGATGTTGAAGGTCGTGAACGTAAGCGTGTTAAAAAGCGTAAAGGCCTAAAATCTGGCAGCCGTCACTCAGATGGTAGCGAAGCTAAACAGCGTAAAGCTGCACAAGCTCGCGACCCTCGTTTAGGCAGCAAGAAAAAAATCCCGCTGATTATTGAACCAGCGAAGAAGCCAACGAAACAAGAGCGTAAGCTATCTAACGAGCAAGAGTTAGAGATGCTTGAGAACGATGCTCAACTGAACACGCTGCTAGATCGCCTCGAAAATGGTGAAAACCTAGGTGCAGGTCTACAGAAGTTCGTTGACGAGAAACTTGATCGCATCGAACACCTAATGGGCCGCTTAGGTCTGTTAGAGCCAGAAGAAGACGAAGAAGAGATCTTCGAAGAAGCACCAGTTGCATCTAAGAAGAAAGCAAGCTCTGACGAAGACTTGTTATCTCAATTCGAAGACTTCGACTTAGACAGCTTTAAAGGTTAATAGCCAATGAACGTAACCTTATTAGCAATTGCTGGTGGAATTATCATTCTCGGCTTGGGCTCTTACGCAGGTTACCTTCTACTTCAAGTGAAGAAGCAGACGGAGTTGCAAAAGCAGCATCAATCACTAGCCATTGAAAAACGTAACGCGACGATTTACGACAACGTAAATACTTTGTGCTTAGCGGGCATTCAAGGGCAGTGTGATTTACCTGAGATCAGTATCCGAGTGTGTATCATTATGGATAACGTTCAGGGTGATGAGCGTGTCGATTTAGATTCTGAATATCCTGCTCTTTCTGAGCTGTACCACATCGTTAAAGATATGGCGCGCGGAGAGGAAAGACAGGAACTGACCAAGAAAGAACGCATGCAGCAGAATCTCACACGCCACAAGGCAGAGACTCGCTTGAACGATGCGGTTATCGAAGATTTGAAAAGGTTGCAGGAGAAGGTTAAGCCTCTCAACAACCAAATCAACATTCAGATGATCTAGTCGCTAAGACTATTTAATATAGAGGCTTGTTTAACATTTAGTTTTCAAGACGCGCAGTTTTTAAGATGCGCTGCTTTTGAGACATACAGCTTTTAAGACTCATTGTCTTTAGTGCGATTTGTCTTTAACAGATAGTGTTAAATGAGCCTTCTTACCTTTTGCGTCTCGTTAATCCCGACGCTTTGTTAGTGATCAAGCTAGCAGTTCTGAGTTTTTGTCTGAAAAATTGATTTTGTCTTAGAACGGCCTTACTGGTCGTGTGGCAAAATAACCCGTCTATATTTTAATGTATGTAAAATGATTTGAGAGACCTTAGGTTCTCGCGGATCTAAATTGGAAATACCGCTATGTCGAGCAAGCCAGTAACAACGAATCAGCAAATCGTTTGGGATCAAGAGATCTTAAACAAGTACAACTATTCGGGACCTCGTTACACCTCATACCCAACTGCGTTGGAGTTTCATGAAGCGTTTACCGTCGCTGATTACGACATGGCGTGTACTCAATATCCTGAGCGTCCACTCTCTCTTTACGTGCATATTCCATTCTGTCACAAGCTTTGTTACTACTGTGGTTGTAATAAAGTCATTACTCGTCACTCGCATAAAGCGGATGAGTACCTTGATGTTATTGAACATGAAATCCGCCAACGCGCCTCTTTATTGAATGGTCGTGAAGTGACTCAATTGCACTTCGGTGGTGGTACGCCAACGTTTTTGACCAAAACACAAATCACTCGCTTGATGATGATTCTGCGTGAGGAATTTAACTTCACCGCTGACGCTGAGATCAGTATTGAAGTTGACCCGCGTGAGATTGAGCTGGATGTTCTCGATCACCTACGTAACGAGGGCTTTAATCGTCTGAGTATTGGTGTGCAAGACTTCAATAAAGAAGTACAGAAGCTGGTTAACCGTGAGCAAGATGAAGAGTTCATCATTGCGATGGTTCAACGAGCGAAAGAGCTAGGCTTCCGCTCAACTAACCTTGATTTGATTTACGGCCTACCAAAGCAGACTCAAGCTTTGTTCGCTGAAACATTGAAGCAAGTGCTGGAGATGAAACCGGGTCGTCTATCGGTATTTAACTACGCACACATGCCTCAGCTGTTTGCTGCGCAGCGTAAGATTAAAGACGAAGACCTACCGGAAGCGAAAGAGAAAATGGCTATCTTACAAGATACCATCGAGACGCTAACGGGAGCGGGTTACCAGTTCATCGGTATGGACCACTTTGCTCTACCTGAAGATGAGCTAGCGGTTGCTCAGCGTGAAGGCATTCTGCATCGTAACTTCCAAGGCTACACTACCCAAGGTGAAGCTGACCTAATTGGCTTCGGTGTTTCTGCTATCTCTATGGTGGGCGATGCTTATGCACAAAACCAAAAAGAGCTGAAGAAGTACTACGCTCAGGTGAATGACCTGCGCCATGCACTTTGGAAAGGCGTGGCACTAGACAGTGACGACCTTCTACGTCGTGAGGTGATCAAGCAGCTTATCTGTAACTTTAAGCTTGATAAGACCATGATTGAATCTGAGTTCTCGGTTAACTTTAGTCGCTACTTCAAAGAAGATTTAGAGCTTCTACAAACCTTCATCAACGACGATTTGGTTGAAGTCGATGATGAAGAAATCCGCGTTACTCTGCGTGGCCGTTTGCTGATCCGTAACATCTGTATGTGTTTTGATAAATATCTACGTGCCAAGGCTCGCCAGCAGCAATTCTCTCGCGTTATCTAACAGTGCGATAGAGAATAGAACAATAAAAAATGCCAGCATCATGCTGGCATTTTTGTATCTGACTCATTCGATTTCTGCGTGACTTAGGTGAGGCTCTGTTTGGTATTTTGTTTGACCTTGGTGTTGCTGAGGTCGGTAGGCCATTGGTCAAACGGAACTGGACGGCTGTATAAGAATCCTTGAGCAAGTGGGCACTGCAGCTGCTTGAGGAGTTCAGCCTGTTGCTGTGTTTCAACGCCTTCTGCCACCAAGCTTACTTTGAAACCCTTAGTGATGTTAACGATGGCCGCGACGATGGAGCTGTCTAGATTCTCTTTTTCTAGCTTGCTGACAAAGCTGCGATCGATCTTTAAGCAGTCAAATGGCAGTTTCTGCAGATAGGCTAGGGATGAGTAGCCAGTGCCGAAGTCATCAATCGCAATTGAGATACCGAGTGCTTTTAGCGTTAGCATATTGTCAATGATGGTCGGGTCATTGTCGACGATGCGTGACTCCGTGATCTCTAGTGTCAGGTTGCCTGCTGGAAGCTTGGTGTCACGTAGCGTGCCTTTAACTAGTTCGACAAAGCTACTTTCGCTTAGTTGATCGACCGATAGATTGACGTGAATCGAGAAGTCTTTGCTCCACTTTCCTGACTCAATCGCGATTGCTGTATCTCGGCAGGACTTATGCAGAATCTGTTTTCCGATATCGTAAATGAGCCCGCTCTCTTCCGCGAGAGGAATAAATTCGAGTGGTGAGATCACCCCTTCATCGGTTATCCAGCGAGCTAAAGCTTCCGCCCCTATGGTTGAGCCGGACTCCAGATCAATAATAGGCTGATAAAACGGTTCGAATTGTTGAAGCTCAATCGCTCGGTTCATCCGCGCTAGCATCTTGGTCCGATGCCTTGATGCTTTACCCATCTCTGGGCTGTAAATACTAACACTGGTTTTGTCTTGTTTCGCGTTGCTCAGAGCAATGCTGCTACTGCGTAGCAGTAGTGTAATATCGTGGAGGTTCGAGACATTCACTATCCCCATCGATACCTTAATCACCACGCTTTCCGATTCCATTGAAAATGGGGAAGCGAAGGTTTGAAGTAAGCGATTAGTCAGTAGCTGAACATCATCGCTTCGCGTAACGTTTGGCGCGTAGATGGCAAACTCATCACCACCAGTACGAGCTAGTAGGTATTCGGATGGCAGTGTGCCCCTTAAACGAGCGGCAGCAATGATAAGCAGTTGGTCACCATTGTAATGACCTAGGCTGTCATTAATGTCTCGGAAGCGATCAATACCAATCAAATACAGCGTGCCTTTTTCGTTGTCAGGGTGTTTCTTGGCAGCATCAATAAAGCCTTCACGGCTGTAAAGTTTGGTAAGTGAGTCATAGGTAAGCTGAGACTGTAATGCGTGAAACGAGGCCTTTAAGTTACTAGCCATTTCATTGAATGAGTCCACCAGCATACTGGTTTCATAGATATGCCCCGTCTTTGGCATGCTCGTGTCCCAATCGCCCTTAGCAAGACGCTTTGCCGCATCTGCTGTCGAGGTAATAGGTTGGATTACGCGATTAAAAGCAATTAACCCTGCAATGACCCCAATGCAACTCAGTGCTAGCCCGAGCAACCAACTGTTTCTTTGGTTTTCTGGCAACTCACCGAGCAGATTGCTTTCAGGGATCGACACCCCAATAAACCACGTGAGGCCGTGTTCATCTTCGTAAGGGGTGATTTGGTTGAAGTAGCGTTCGTTGTCTAGGCGGAAGCTAAAGCGCTGCTCGCCCAAATTATCGATTAGGTGGAATTGGTCTACGTAACTGGCGCTTTCACGTATGACGGGGGTAGCACTCTCTGTTGCCAGTAAGCGTTGGCCTTTATTGGTTTTTCCTGTTCCCCATGAAACGACACTGCCTCCGCCTGAGTGTGCGACCAAGCGCTGCTGCTTATCGATGATATAAACAGAGGCATCTGTTCTATCTTTGAGCTTTCTGAGAAACGCATTGAAGGTATTGATTTTGATATCGCTGACGACGACGGCTTTGAATTCATTATCATCATAGATAGGGGAGAGAGCAGATAAGGTGATTTCTTGGCGTTCGTCAGCATTGGCATAAATTGGTGACCATAACGGTTTTTTCTGTGTCGCAACGGGTGTGTACCAAGGACGGGTTCTTGGATCGTAACCTGAAATCACCGATCGAATGTCTTCACTAATCTTGCTGCCACGGTAAATGACCAACTGATCATTAGTGCGTTCGTCTTGCGTCATCAAGGTGTAGCCTTTGTTGGCTTCTTTGCGGAAACCGACGTAGTTACCATCTTCAGAACCAAAGCCGATCACATCGAGTTGAGGTACAGCAGTGTAATGGTCTGAAAACGTATAAAAAATATAGTCTTGGACCTTACTAAGGTTGCCCGCTTGATAAAGATGGTGGTAGCCGATGTTATGGCTGAGTGAGAGGTTCGCATGAAATGGCTTTTCTAAAAAATTAGACAGGCTTTGGTGAACGTGGTCAGTAAGTGATGTTAGCTGGCGTGCACTAACATCACTCACCATCTCTTTGTAGCTTTGCTTTTGAGTAAAAACCATTACGCCCATAGTGAATAGAAAAATCATCACGAATGGCAGAACCACTGCGGTTCTCAAGGTAATTTGTGTTTTCAAAGACATCTTTAGCTACAACTTTGGTGAATAGTGTACTGTAATTGTACCGACACTATTCAGACCAAGCGACACTTTTTTGGTTAAAAAGTAGCTGCATCGAGAGTCATATTAGGTCAGTACAGCTCTTTAAGCTTGCGAGTTAGGGTGTTTCTTCCCCAACCTAAAACCTTGGCTGCATCTTGTTTGTGACCATTAGTATGGTTGAGTGCAGCCTCAAGTAGTATACGTTCAAACTCTGGTAGCGCATAAGTCAGCAGTTCTTTTTCTCCTGAATCAAGCGCACACTTTGCCCAATTAGCGAGCAGTTGTTGCCAGTTATCTCCAGTTCCAGAGGTTGTCACTACTTTTTCTTCTAGCAGCTCTGGGGGAAGGTCTGAAGGGAGAATTTCGCTGCCACTCGCCATCACGGTGAGCCAGCGACAAATGTTCTCAAGCTGACGCACGTTACCCGGCCAATTCAGCTGATTGAGCTTTAAAATGGTCTCAGGATGCAGTGTTTTCACTTCAACACCGAGCTCTTCGGCGGCTGATGCTAGGAAGTGATGAGTCAGCTTTTCAATGTCTTGTTTACGTTCGCGAAGTGCCGGGATATGGATTCGGATAACGTTGAGTCGGTGGAAAAGGTCTTCACGGAAGTCGCCTTCATGCACCAACCGTTCAAGATCTTGGTGGGTTGCGGCAACGATACGAACGTCAACCTTAACTGCTGAGTGCCCACCCACACGATAAAATTGACCATCGGAAAGTACTCGTAGCAGGCGAGTCTGAATATCGAGTGGCATGTCGCCGATCTCATCAAGAAACAGTGTGCCTCCGTTGGCCTGTTCGAAGCGCCCTTGGCGAACGCTGTTAGCACCGGTAAAGGCGCCTTTCTCGTGGCCAAACAGTTCAGACTCGATCAGATCTTTGGGGATTGCTGCCATGTTCAAGGCAATGAAGGGTTTCTTGGCTCTTGGGCTGTGACGATGCAGAGCGTGGGCGACTAACTCCTTACCAGTACCTGATTCGCCATTGATGAGTACTGAAATAGATGATCGAGACAAACGGCCAATAGCACGGAAAACCTCTTGCATTGCCGGCGCTTCACCGATGATTTCAGGCGCGTTGGTATCTTCGGCTACTTCACTGGCTTGCTCACGTTTCTGTTCTTGGCTGTGCGCGATCGCTCGCTCCACTAGAGTCAGTGTTTCATCAATATCGAACGGCTTTGGTAGATATTCAAAGGCGCCTTTTTGATAAGCATTTACCGCAGCATCAAGGTCTGAGTGCGCGGTCATGATGATCACGGGTAGGTCAGGGGAGCGTTGATGAACCTGATGCAGCAGCTCAATCCCATCAATGCCGGGCATGCGAATATCCGATACCAATACGTCAGGTGTCTCGCGCTCAAGCGCAAGTAATACGCTCTCAGCATCAGCGAATGTTTCACACTTTATATCCGCAGATGAAAGTGTTTTTTCTACTACCCAGCGGATAGAGCTGTCGTCATCGACGACCCAAACGTATCCCTTACTCATAATTCAATTCCTTTGCAGCCAAATCTATTGTGATAATCATTGTTGTTTTTATGATGTCTTTAATTTTTGTGTTACCGAGTTAAGCCTTTGATCTCGAAGTCCAATAGCGAGGTTCTTGTAACCTAAATCGGCAGGTAAATCGTGAATGTGGTGCTGCCCGGCCAGCTTTCAACATCAATTTTCCCATTGTGTTGATCGATCAGGTTTTGAGATATCGATAACCCTAAGCCTGTGCCACCCTCTCGACCGCTGACCATTGGGTAAAAAAGCGTGTCTTTTAATTCGTCGGGGATGCCTGGGCCGTTATCGCTGATCTCAATTCGAGCAGCGAGTTTGTGTCGCTGCCCATGAATGTTTGCTTGATGCACCGTTCTGGTGCGAATGGTGATTTTCCCTGATTCCTGAGTCTTTAGAATCTGCGCCGCATTGCTCACGATATTGAGCATGGCTTGTTCAACTTGCGCAGAATCCATCAAAATCGCAGGTAGGCTTGGATCGTAATCTCGCTCGATAGCGAGCGTCGAACCTGATTCGAGCTCAACCAGTTGCCTTACTTTTTCGAGTATCTGGTGAAGGTTCTCTTCTGATTTGGTTCCTGGCTTTTGCGGGCCAAGCAGGCGATCGACTAAAGCGCGCAAGCGGTCGGCTTGCTCAATAATGATCTGGGTGTACTCATTCAGAGACTGATCAGGGAGCATCTTTCCAAGTAGTTGCGCAGCACCTCTTAAACCACCCAATGGGTTCTTGATCTCATGTGCTAACCCACGCACCAGCAGCTTAGCCGCTTGTTGTTGTGCGTGTTGGTTAAGCTCTTGGCTGAGTCTTCTTTGTTGGTCAATCTTGCGCATCTCAACCAATAACAGCGTTTCACGTTGCCAAGAGATTGGGCTAACCGTCACCTCAAGCATCAGCGGGCGGTTATCAACGACGAAGGTCACGTCACTGTCGGTAATGCTCTGGCCGCTTTGTAGAGGTTGAGTTAGAAGTGCTAAGTCGAGCGAGGCGTGTTGGATAAGTTGGCTCAGTGGATGATCAACGATGCGTCGCGCGCTCTGTGAAAAGAGTTGTTCAGCCGCCGGATTGGCGTAGCGGACATACAGTTGCTCATCGAGCATCAATGTCGAAGTCACCATATTGTCGAGAATGGCGCTGGAAAGGTGATGTGTATCTATGCTGTCGCTTTTGGCTGATCGATTCACTATTTCGTCCTTGAATTGGTGCTTTTTTCACTGCACCAAATTGGTGCGTAGCTAAGTTCAAGTATGGCGCATATCAACCAGAAGCTAAAGATAATTCATTAGAGTCGCTGAAAGCTGCTTCGATTTGGTGAAAAGTAGAGGTAATTCAGTCTCTTTTCACACATTGGCCTACTTGAGCGTCGCTCGATGTAAATACACGGTGACTGGACTAGTAGATGCAATAAGCTTGCCGCTTCTATGTGCTTGAATTGCAATGGTGTGAGTACCTCGATCGATACCTTTTAATTCCCAAATAGGTTGAGTCTGTGGGGCGCCATAACGACGGCCATCGAGTATCAATTGTAATTGCTCCCCGATACCAAGTTTTCGGTTGAGATCTATCTGAATCGGGATTAAGCCGCGGTTGCTATGAATGGTTTGATCATGAACTGGAGTCAGCATGGTGAGGGCTAATTGAGTGGGAACCTCACGTTTTGTGGTTTCTGTTTTTGCCTGATTTTTAGCTGGCGTTGCCGTTTTAGTTGTAGGTAAAGCAGCGGTGTCTACCGGAGTTGAGGCCTCAAATTTAGGGGCGGGTGCTGAAGCTTGCACATCTGGCAGGCGAAGAGCCTCGGCATCTTGAGCGCTAGGGTTATCACTAAAGTGGAGCACGCCATCCTCATCCACCCAGGTATACACCGTTTGAGCAGAGCACGAGAGCGCGACTGTTAACCCGATCAGTAACAGTATATTTTTCATATCTTTAGCCTCTTTGTCACCACTAGGTGATTTCACGTTTGGCGTTGGTTTTATTATTGATTTTATTGGTTTTGATTTTATTGTATTTAGCGTGACAGCCTCTGAGGGCTTTTGTTAAATACCAATCACAGTAAGTTAATGCTCAGAAATAGCGCAGGAAAAAGGCTTGAAAACGAGGCAGGTTTTTTCGATAAGTAGTTATTCTACAATCAAAAAACCTAACGATGTTATCGAGTGTTTTAACAAGCTAGGCTGAGTAGTTATTTGCTACGATTGGTATCTAGTATGGTACGAGGAGGGGAGCGTCGAGAGAATATAAAAAAGGCCCGCCTGCGAGGCGAGCCTAATATTTAGTCAGCGATTCTTACAAGATTGCAGTAAGAAATGGCTTATCTCTACAGGAGATTAAACTGAGTAGTACAGTTCAAACTCAAGTGGGTGTGTAGCCATGTTCACGCGTTGTACGTCGTCAGATTTCAGAGTGATGTAAGAATCGATGAAATCGTCAGAGAATACGCCGCCAGCTGTTAAGAACTCACGGTCTTCGCTAAGCGCTGCTAGAGCTTCTTGTAGAGATTCTGCAACTGTTGGGATTTCAGCTGCTTCTTCTGCAGGAAGGTCGTATAGATCTTTATCCATAGCTTCGCCTGGGTGAATCTTGTTCTTGATACCGTCAAGGCCAGCCATAAGCATTGCTGAGTAGCATAGGTATGGGTTCGCTGCTGGGTCACCAAAACGTAGCTCGATACGACGTGCTTTAGGGCTTGGTACTACTGGGATACGGATAGAAGCAGAGCGGTTACGTGCTGAGTAAGCAAGCATTACAGGTGCTTCGAAACCAGGTACAAGACGCTTGTACGAGTTAGTTGATGGGTTAGCAAACGCGTTGATTGCACGAGCGTGCTTGATTACACCACCGATGTAGTAAAGCGCCATTTCAGATAGGCCGCCGTACTTATCACCAGCAAACAGGTTAACGCCGTCTTTTGCTAGAGATTGGTGAACGTGCATACCAGAACCGTTGTCACCAACTAGTGGCTTAGGCATGAATGTCGCTGTTTTACCAAATGCGTGAGCAACGTTGTGTACAACGTACTTGTAGATTTGAGTTTCATCAGCTTTCGCTGTTAGCGTGTTGAAGCGAGTTGCGATTTCGTTTTGACCCGCAGTTGCTACTTCGTGGTGGTGAGCTTCAACTACTAGGCCCATCTCTTCCATTACTAGACACATTGCTGAACGGATGTCTTGAGATGAATCTACAGGAGCTACTGGGAAGTAACCGCCTTTAACGCCAGGACGGTGACCTTTGTTACCGCCTTCGATGTCAGAACCTGTGTTCCAAGCTGCTTCTACGTCATCAATCTTGAAGAAAGAACCAGACATGTCGTTTGAGAACTTAACGTCGTCAAATAGGAAGAATTCTGGCTCTGGACCAACTAGAACTGTGTCTGCGATACCTGTAGAACGTAGGTACTCTTCAGAACGTTTAGCGATAGAGCGTGGGTCACGGTCGTAGCCTTGCATTGTTGCAGGCTCAAGGATGTCACAACGGATGTTTAGCGTTGCGTCTTCTGTGAATGGGTCCAGTACAGCAGATGCTGCGTCCGGCATCATTACCATGTCAGATTCGTTAATGCCTTTCCAACCAGCTACTGAAGAGCCGTCAAACATTTTGCCTTCTTCGAAGAAGTCTGCATCAACTTGGTGAGAAGGAATAGAGATATGCTGCTCTTTACCTTTTGTATCAGTAAAACGTAAGTCGATAAATTTAACTTCGTTCTCTTGGATCAGGGATAGTACATTTTCTACTGACATCTTGGATAACCTCCAGTGTTATTAATTCGGTATTAGCTCGATTCGGTTGAAACTAGCATTGATTAATGTCTATAAGTGCATTAATCGATGCTGATTTATCTATAGCCAAAAACGTGCCAAAAAAATTATTCCATTAATTTCAATGATTTACTTGTTTTTCAATTTTGCCTAATCTGGTTTTTGCACCAAAATGATCTTTGGCTGCACCTTGTTGGTGCAATGATTTGTCTGTGCACCAATATGAGACATAAGCGAGCACCATTCAGCAATGAATTGCCTAAGTTGTCAATCCACTTTTGTTATTTTGCGGGAGATTTGGCTCGCCACTCGCCGGTGATGCTTTTTTAGAGTCCTACGAATTTGGCTGCTCAACACTGTACTGAATCAAAGTTAAGCGGATATGAATCGCTAATAAAGAAAAAAGCCTTGGTTCAGATCACATATTTCTGGGTTTTTGTCTAGAATCTGGTATATTATTGACCGTTTTTTAAATCAAGCTAGCGGTTATTATCCAAACTTTTGAGATAAGTGACGGCTACTTTTATGAGTGAATCGAGAATCCATGTCTACTCCACAGATTGATAAGTTAAGAAATATCGCGATCATCGCGCACGTTGACCACGGTAAAACGACTTTGGTTGATAAACTGCTACAACAGTCAGGCACTCTTGAGTCTCGTGGTGAAGCTGAAGAGCGTGTCATGGATTCGAATGACATCGAAAAAGAGCGTGGCATTACCATTCTTGCTAAGAACACAGCAATCAACTGGAATGATTACCGCATCAACATCGTAGATACTCCGGGACACGCGGACTTCGGTGGTGAAGTTGAGCGTATCATGTCTATGGTTGACTCTGTTCTGCTTATCGTTGACGCAGTTGATGGCCCAATGCCTCAAACTCGTTTCGTAACGCAAAAAGCATTCGCACACGGTCTTAAGCCAATCGTTGTAATCAACAAGATTGACCGCCCAGGCGCTCGTCCTGATTGGGTTATGGATCAAGTATTCGACCTTTTCGACAACCTAGGTGCTACTGATGAGCAACTAGACTTCACAGTTGTTTACGCTTCAGCTCTAAACGGTTGGGCAACAATGACTGAAGGCGAAACTGGCGAGAACATGGAACCATTGTTCCAAGCTGTTGTTGATACAGTAGACGCGCCTGCAGTTGACCTTGACGGCCCACTACAAATGCAAATTTCGCAACTTGATTACAGCTCTTACGTAGGTGTTATCGGTGTTGCTCGTGTTACTCGTGGTTCTGTTAAGCCAAACCAACAAGTAACTATCGTAAATGCAGAAGGCAAAAAACGTAACGGTAAAGTAGGTACAGTTCTTGGTTACCTAGGTCTTGATCGTCACGAAGTTGAGCAAGCTAACGCTGGCGACATCATTGCAATCACTGGTCTTGGTGAGCTGAAAATTTCAGACACTATCTGTGACGTAAATAATGTTGAAGCAATGACTCCGCTTTCTGTTGATGAACCAACAGTAACAATGACGTTCCAAGTAAACACTTCTCCGTTCGCGGGTAAAGAAGGTAAGTTCGTTACTTCACGTAACATCCTTGAGCGTCTAGAAAAAGAACTAGTACACAACGTTGCACTACGTGTTGAAGAAACTGATAACCCAGATCGTTTCCGTGTTTCTGGTCGTGGTGAACTTCACCTATCTATCCTGATCGAAAACATGCGTCGTGAAGGCTTCGAGCTAGCTGTATCTCGTCCAGAAGTTATCATCAAGAAAGACGAAGATGGCAACCTAACTGAACCGTTTGAAACTGTGACTATCGACGTGCTTGAAGAGCACCAAGGTGGCATCATGGAAAACATCGGTCTACGTAAAGGTGAGCTAACTGATATGTCTCCAGATGGCAAAGGCCGTGTTCGCATGGACTTCATGATGCCTTCTCGTGGTCTTATCGGTTTCCAAACTGAGTTCCTAACTCTAACGTCTGGTTCTGGTCTTCTTTACCACTCATTTGATCACTACGGTCCTCACAAAGGCGGCGTAATCGGTCAACGTAACAACGGTGTTCTAATCTCGAACGCGACTGGTAAAGCACTGACTTACGCACTATTCAACCTACAAGAACGTGGTCGTCTATTTGCTGAGCACGCAGATGAAGTATACGAAGGTCAAATCATCGGTATTCATAACCGTTCAAACGACCTAACAGTAAACTGTCTGAAAGGTAAGCAGCTAACGAACGTTCGTGCATCAGGTACTGATGAAGCACAGGTTCTTTCGCCACCTATCCGTCACACTCTAGAGCAAGCTCTTGAGTTCATCGACGAAGACGAACTAGTAGAAGTAACGCCTGTAAGCATTCGTATCCGTAAGAAACTTCTTACTGAAAACGAACGTAAGCGTGCAGCACGTCCAGCTAAGGCTTAATTGCCAGCTGACTAGCTTCTAGCTAAGTAAATAAGAAAGCCCTGAGTAGCCAAGCTGCTCAGGGCTTTTGTTTTTTAGTTAGCTAAGATACGAGTAAACGAGATGCGGGATACGAAGAGTGTGTTCGATATCTACTTAGCGAATCGTCCTTCCAGAATTGAGGAGCGAAATATCTGGAATCTAGCTTTTGATTCCTAGGTGACTTTCAACGAACTGAACTCGCTCAGCGACCGACATAAAGGGCACTTCAACTACCTTATAACCTAGCTCTCGATAGACTTTGACCAGCGTGTGGTGAATCTCTAATGCTTCTTCAAATGGGTAAGGGCGCACTTCATCTTGCACATAGATGGAAGCTTCAGGGCGACAGAACAAGACTTGTGGGTGATAGCCTTGGCTCGCTTCTCGGTAGTTCTCAGTAACCTCAAGGTTGGCCTGGGACAAGTAACCGCAGATGTCGGGAATAGCGCGATCGAGAAACGCAATCGGACGTTGATTGGCTTGGTCTTTTTGTTCGCTCATGACGGTTAAACATAGGCGAGCAAAGCCCGGAAGGTTTAACCAAGGTAAGATACCGGTCTCAAGTTGGCTCTGCTGTTCGATTAACTGGCGAGAGGACTCAGCGAAGGTTGGGTAACCCGCATCTCCCAAGGCATTAATTAGTGTGGTCTTTCCGGCGCCAGGGCCGCCAGTAATAATGATTGGGTTCATACGGGCTTATCTTTATTTGTGTCTACGGGCGTTATTTCTGGTTCAGTTGAGCTAGGAACTTATCCGATTCTGCTATTGCAGCATTCATCTGTTTGATCGCGTAGGCGATGTCTTTTTCTAAGCTCATAAATTCACCCTGCAGTGAACCCACAGCACTCGCATTGAGGTTGTGCTTCAAGTAAAGCGTGTTATCGCGAAGGGTATTGAGCACGGGATCCATTTTCTTCTCGGCGCGCTTCATTGCTGACAGCATCGTTTGGTAAGACGATTTGGTTTCACGCAACTTTTGCTCACTCGAGCGGCGCAGTGAATCACTGGTGTAGAGATCTAATTCACTCTGCCACTCTTCAAACAGCGCATCTGACACATCTTCGATCGCAGCAATACGATCACTGACATTTTGTGCGGCTTTCTCACTGTCTTGGTATTTATCGTTGATCTGGTTGTACATGTCTTCAAGGTCGCCACCACTGAAGTTAGTCAGGCTGCTGAGTGCTTCAAGTGCGCTGGTAAACTCTTCCTGAGCATCCTGCTGCGACTCTTTAGCGTCTTCTACTCTATCGACCATGATGTCACGTTTGTGGTAGCCCACCTGTTCCATTGCAGAGTAATAAGCGGATTGGCATCCAGTAAGAGTAAAAATAGAGAGGACTATAACTATTAAATAAGGCATCCTAGTTTCCTATAGTTAAATAAAGGAATATTAATTAGGACTATGAACGAGTTACCAGGGAGTTACAAGTTGAAGATAAAAAAGGTCGCCACACTCAGTATTCAGTTTTCTCGCTATCTTTTGGCGCGAATGACGCACGATAGAGTGAATGTGAATGCGGGCTACTTGGCGTACATTACTTTGCTCTCGATCGTTCCTATGCTGACGGTATTGCTCTCTATCTTGTCGTCATTCTCCATCTTTGCTGATGTTGGTATCGTGATTCAAAACTTCGTTATTACCAACTTTGTTCCTGCATCTGGGGATGCAGTACACGGCGCGTTGTTGGAGTTCGTTGCCAATACCGGAAAGATGACGGCGGTAGGTAGTGTGTTCTTATTCATTGCAGCGCTGATGCTGATTTCGAATATTGATAAGAACTTAAACTACATCTGGCGAGTAACGGAAAAGCGTCGTGCGGTGCTGTCTTTCTCTATGTACTGGATGGTGCTCACGCTTGGACCAATTCTAGTGGGAGCGAGTATTGCTGCAACGTCTTACGTGACCTCATTGAGCTTGCTGCAAAATGAGGTGGTGTCTGGTGCTTTTAATACCGTAATTCGCAAACTTCCTTTGATTCTCTCTTTCTTTGCGTTTTTCGGTCTGTATCTGCTGGTTCCCAACAAAAAGATACACTTTTCTCATGCAGCTGCAGGTTCTCTAGTGGCGGCTCTGCTGTTTGAATTAAGCAAGAAAGGCTTCGCGGCCTACATTACTCAATTCCCTTCTTACCAGTTGATTTATGGTGCATTGGCGGCAATTCCAATTCTATTTGTCTGGGTTTATTTGTGCTGGTTGATCGTGCTGGTTGGTGCTGAGGTGACGGCCGCATTGGGTGAGCAGGAACAGTGGAGTGACCCGAAAGAAATGGTACACTCGTCGGATAAAGACAAAATCACAGAGCAAGGAAACAACAGTGATAGCACTGATCCAGAGAGTAAGTGAAGCTGCCGTCCGTGTTGATGGCGAAGTAGTTGGTGAGATTGAGCAAGGCTTATTGGTTCTGTTAGGCGTAGAAAAAGGTGATGATGAAGCCAAAGCCAAACGTTTGATGGAACGAGTAACCACTTATCGTGTCTTTGGAGATGAAGACGATAAAATGAACCTCAACGTGAAGCAGGTAGAAGGTAAGGTATTAGTGGTGTCTCAATTCACTCTGCCAGCCGATACCAAAAAAGGGACACGAGCAGGGTTTTCTCGTGGTGCTCACCCAGAAGATGCTGAGCGTCTCTACAACTATTTCTCAGACCAATGTGAATCAGTGTTGCCAACGGAACGTGGCCGATTCGCAGCCGACATGAAAGTGTCTTTGGTTAATGATGGCCCAGTGACATTCTGGCTGCAGGTTTAGGCTTAAAGGAATAAGCATGTTTAAACTCATAACACCGACCACCGAAAATCAGCTAAACAAGTATTACCATTTTCGTTGGCAGATGCTCCGTGAACCTTGGCGAATGCCGGTAGGTTCAGAGCGCGATGAATACGACCCAATGAGTCACCATCGCATGATTGTTGATGGTCGTGGTCGCCCGATGGCGATTGGTCGCTTGTATATCACCCCAGATCTAGAAGGCCAGATCCGCTACATGGCGGTGAAGAACTCTCGCCGAAGCAAAGGTATGGGCTCATTGATTCTAGTCGCACTTGAGTCATTGGCTCGCCAAGAGGGCGCTAAGCGCTTGGTGTGTAATGCACGTGAAGATGCGATCTCATTCTATGAGAAGAATGAATTTGAACGTCGCGGTGAGATTAATGACCAACGTGGCCCTGTACGTCACCAACAGATGGTTAAGCACCTTGACCCAATGGCAGATGTTCTGCGTAAGCCTGAGTGGTGTAATGAGCTGCAGCAGCGCTGGGAACATCAGATCCCGATCAGTGACAAGATGGGCATCAAGATTAACCAATACACGGGTTACCAGTTTGAGTGTAGTGCTCAGCTGAATCCTAACTTGAACCCTCATAACACCATGTTTGCAGGCTCCGCCTTTACCTTAGCGACCTTAACCGGTTGGGGGATGACTTGGTTACTGATGAAAGAGCGTGGCCTGACAGGTGATATCGTGCTGGCAGACAGTAATATTCGTTATCGTCACCCGGTTGAGCAAAACCCAGTGGCCTCTACCTCATTGGATGGGATCAGCGGTGATTTAGACCGCCTCGCGTCGGGCAGAAAGGCACGTATCATCATTCATGTGACTATTAACAGTGGTGATGTGGAAGCGGTAGAGTTTACCGGAACCTACATGTTGATCCCCGACTATAAAAAGATACTCTCGACAGATTCAAATGGGAGCGAATAGCTAACACCGGTAATACTGTAAAGATTGACTGAAAGCGCTACTCCTGAGGAGTGGCGCTTTTTTGTTGGCAGTCGTTAATCTCAGAATACTCAGCTTGGGTGAGCTTCCCTGAGATTTGATGGCATGTGTCCGATAGGGTAATCGATAGGGTGTGTTGCTCGGCTTTAAGCAAGTCGAGCTCTCCAGACACCTCACCATTGAGCGTTTGAATCCTTTGTTCGCCTTGCTCTGCTGCCGATGCACCAATAATGTGCATCGGTTCGAGAGTGAAGCGTCCACGGTCAAAATTCGCATTGAGCTCTGGGATTTCAAACACGTTATCAGTCGATGTTTCAGAAAGCTTGTCGTTAAAGGTCATCACACCTTGGCGAACGCTGCCTTTGAGTTGTCCTGTGGTTGAATAGCCGAGCATCAGTGAATCGCCGTATAAGCCAGCGGCTTGAAGTTCGAACTCACCATAACCTGTTGCATCGAGCGGTAATTCAAGTTGTTGCAGCATGGGTGCTATCGGTAACCCATCGGCAGAGATATCTAAGCTCCATGGCTTGCTGATTTGGTTAAAATCGAGTGTTGCATTGGCTTCAATATAGCCATTCCTAAGTGGCGCAAACAGACGTGTCAGCGTCCATTTCCCTTGTTCGCTATTCATCTCAACCACCGGCTGTGCGCTAACAATGTTTTGGTAACTGGCATCGTTTGCGCTCGCCATCAATTTGCCTTGCCATAAGCCCAGTTTTCTATCTTGCAGAAATTGAACCTTATGCCCTTCGACATGTAACCCTGAGGCCTGCCAGTAAGGCTTTTGTGCGAGTTGGATGAGTTGACTGCGTTCTATGTTAAGTCGGCTAATCTCGACGTTCTGGACCTGTGTGAGCCAAGGTAATAGGCGAGCGGCGGCTAGAGGGTTATCTTGGTTTTCAGTGACCCATTTTATGCCTTGCAGGTCGAGCTGCTCTAATTCAATGCTGCTAGGGGTGACTTCGCCATTGAGTTGTACAGTGCCCTGCAGGAATTGAGTATAGAAATCTTCGATTAGAATCTGGTTTGGCTCTAGGCTTAGCTTGATATTTGGCTCGATGAACATGTCATCATCAATGGTCACTCCTTCTGCTTGCAGAGAGAAAATGGCTTTCTGCTGCTTCCACAGTTCAAAGGGCAGTTGGATATTTTCTAAAGAGGCATCAAAGGCTGCGAGGTGACCATCTTTCCACTCTACGTCGCTACGCAGAATATCTAAGCTGTTGATGTGGTTGATCTGAACACCTGCCACATTCCACTCTTTATTCAGTAGACTTTGAGCTTGTTTTTGGTTTAATCGCAAACTATCTATTGTCACATTCACCAACGACCAATCATGTTGATATTGTTCAGCTTGTCCGGAGATTTTGGCGCCACGCCAATCAAATGAAGCACCATAAAGGGTGCTGTCACTCGGCTTGAGATCTAGGTCAATCAACAGATTATCGAATGCTTCACCTTGCCAATACAGTTGTGAGGCAGAGAGTTGGGTCTTTCCATAAGGTAGCAGTGAGTTGTCGTCTTTCCATTTTGGTGCGGAGATCTGAAGGTCGATGCCTCGCGCATTAAAGTCTGGGGTCGAGAAATCTAGATTATTGATCGCCAGCTGACGCAGCTTGAGGTTTGGTTGGGTAAACACTGATGTGAGTGTTGTTAGATCGTCGGCTTCTAACTGTAGTCCGCTGATCAACACAGAGTCTAAAACCAGTTTGGCTTCAAGGAGAGAGTCTGGGCTGAACCAAAGATCGATCTTGTCGATATATAGAGGTGTCTGTTTTTCGGGTTGGCTTTGGGTTATGCCCATTAAGGTGATGTGATAAGGCGCCTGATAACCCACATCTTCAATGAACACAGGTTGTTCAATCGTATGTTTGATAAAAAAGTTAGCAACATCCGCACGGTATTGGGTCTGCAGGCTTAATAGCAACGCTGCGATAGTTGCAACGGCGATAGCCAACACAATGCCGAACACCATCAATACCTTTTTCATTCCTTGAAAGCCTTAAATTTCAATAGTCTCAAAATAGAGTGGAACAAAAAGGGTCAAGCAGCAACAAAAAAGCCCCTCAAAAGAGGGGCTTGCTACAAAAATATCATTTTAAATTGGGCGTTTGCTTTTGGCTAAGCCCGAGCAGATGATTGGATTAGTCCAGTTGTGGGCCTGCCGCAACCAGTGACTTACCTTCAGCGTTGTCCGTGTACTTATCAAAGTTGTTGATGAAGCGCTCTGCTAGATCTTTCGCTTTGCTTTCCCATTGTAGAGGGTCAGTGTACGTATCGCGTGGGTCAAGGATCGCTGGGTCAACATCGTGCAGTGCTAGAGGCACTTCTAGGTTAAACATAGGGATAACCTTAGTCTCAGCCTTATCGATTGAGCCATCTAGGATAGCGTCGATGATGCCGCGAGTATCTTGGATAGAGATACGTTTACCAGTACCGTTCCAACCTGTGTTCACTAGGTAAGCTTCAGCGCCAGCCGCTTCCATACGCTTCACAAGTACTTCAGCGTACTGAGTTGGGTGAAGGGTTAGGAATGCCGCACCAAATGCCGCAGAGAAGGTTGGTGTTGGTTCAGTAATACCGCGCTCAGTACCTGCTAGTTTCGCAGTGAAGCCAGATAGGAAGTGGTACTTGGTTTGCTCTGGAGTCAGTTTAGAAACCGGAGGTAGTACACCAAATGCATCAGCAGTCAGGAAGATAACTTTTTGAGCGTGACCTGCTTTTGATACTGGCTTAACGATGTTGTCGATGTGGTGAATCGGGTAAGAAACACGAGTGTTCTCAGTTTTTGAACCGTCATCAAAATCGATAGAGCCATCGCCACGAACCGTTACGTTTTCTAGCAGTGCATCACGACGGATTGCATTGTAGATTTCTGGTTCTGCTTCTTTAGATAGACGGATGGTCTTCGCGTAACAACCACCTTCGAAGTTGAAGATACCGTCGTCGTCCCAACCGTGCTCATCATCACCGATTAGCTGACGTTTAGGATCCGTTGATAGAGTTGTTTTACCTGTACCTGATAGACCGAAGAATACCGCTACGTCGCCTTTCTCGCCGACGTTTGCGCTACAGTGCATTGAAGCGATACCTTGCAGAGGAAGTAGGTAGTTCATCATTGCGAACATACCTTTCTTCATCTCACCGCCGTACCAAGTACCACCGATGATTTGAACACGCTCTGTGAGGTTGAAAGCAACAAAGTTTTCAGAGTTTAGACCTTGCTTTTCCCAGTTAGGGTTCGTTGTTTTAGCACCGTTCATGACCACGAAATCAGGTTCGAACGTCGCTAGCTCTTCGTCAGTTGGACGAATGAACATGTTCTTAACGAAGTGCGCTTGCCACGCTACTTCTGTGATAATACGTACACTTAAGCGCGTATCTGGGTTAGCACCACAATAACCGTCAATGACAAACAGACGCTTGCCAGATAGCTGAGTTGTCACAAGCTCTTTCAGCTCACTCCATACTTCAGTTGTAATCGGTTTGTTATCATTTTTGCCTTGATCTGACCACCACATGGTATCGCGGGTCGTGTCATCTTTAACAATGTACTTATCTTTTGGTGAGCGGCCAGTAAAGATACCAGTGTCAACTGCAACCGAGCCTAGTTCCGTTACTACGCCTTTTTCGTAGCCTTCCAAACCTGGCAGTGTTTCTTCAACGAATAACTGCTCGTAGCTAGGATTACGAAGAACTTCAGTAACGCCAGTCAGTCCGTGCTTAGTTAGATCAATTTGTGCAGCCTTAGTATGTTCCATAACGGTCATAGGTGCTCCTTGTAGGATATTTTGTAGGGATTTTGTATTAATTTTTTATTGTTATCTGCTCACCATGCTAGCAACGAGACTCGGGGGAAACAGGGATACAGCTCAAAAAATATCCATATTAACCATGAGGTTTTAAGTGTCTCGTCACATATTGGCCTAACTAGTCTATCCTGTACGCAAACCTTTGCGCTAGGGGCGAGAACATTATTAATTGATTAAAATTAAGCGGTGATTTTATTACGAGATGTTACGGAGTTTGCGCTATTTTGATCACAAAAAAGGCCAGCTTAGCGCTGACCTTTTTGGGGTAAATTACGTGTTTTTGGTACGCCGTAAATTAATGAACCGTATTGCTGCCTTTATCTGCTGCTTCTGCGTACAGAGCATCAACATCGTTCTTGTCGAACGAGTAGTTTGTGCCACAGTAATCGCAGTGAAGACCAACGCTTCCTTCGGTGCTTAGGATGTCGTAGATCTCTTCTTGAGCAACGGTAATGATAGCAGCGCCACTTCTTTCGCGAGAGCACCCACAGAAGAACTGAACTGGTTGTGGTGTGAACAGTTGTACTTTTTCTTGGTTGTACAGGCGGTAAAGCAATTCGTTCGCTTCTAGAGAAAATAGCTCTTCGTTTTTAACGGTGTCTGTTAGTTGCTCTAGGTGCTCGAAGTCATCTGGCGAACCAGTGCCGTCTGGCATCACTTGTAGCAACATACCTGCAGCGTGTGCTTTGCCTTCATGTTCGCCAGTGCGCAGCCATAGACGAGTCTTAAGTTGTTCCGAATTAGCGAAGTAGCCTTCAAGTACTTGGGCAAGCGTATCACCTTCAAGGCCAACGATGCCTTGGTAACGCTCACCTTTCTTAGGATCGATGGTGATCACTAGGTGGCCTTTGCCCATTAGGTCGTGTAGACCTGCGTCGTCTGCGATATCGCCTTCAAAGCGAGCAACACCACGGATCTTTTGATCGTGATCGCCATTGATAACTGCTAGAGATACTGGACCGTCACCTTGCAATTGCATAGTGATAGATCCTTCAAACTTTAGGGTCGCAGTTAATAGCGTTGTTGATACCAGTAGCTCACCCAGTAGTTTTTGTACTGGCGCTGGGTATTCCTTGCTAGAAATAATCTGTTGGTACGCTTCATCCATTTGTACCAATTCACCACGTACTGATAGGTCTTCAAATAGGTAGCGATTTAAAACATTACTTGTAGACATTGGGTCTGCCATTTGGCTATTCCTTCTAGCTTATTGATGCTTGAACTTGATGATGTCACGACGTTGCTTCTTATCAGGGCGACGCTCTGGAGCTGGGTTATGAGCATTTAGTTTACGTTGTGTCGCAAACTCTTCTCTTTTTGCCAAGCTCTCGGTGGTTTCTTCATAGAGGGTTTGAGCGATCGGAGCTCCGCCACGATGGGCTGAGATTTTCTCGATCGTAACCGTCTTTTCTTCATTACCTTGGCGCAGTGTAATCACAGCCCCAAGTTCGACAATTTTACTTGGCTTGCTGCGCTGACCATTATAGTGGACTTTGCCACCATCGACCATGTTACGAGCAATAGACCGAGTTTTGTAAAAGCGTGCTGCCCACAACCATTTATCGAGTCTGACAGCTTCATTAGAAGTTTTCATGTAGGGCTGTGCCTTATTAAGTGAGAAATGAATGCGGTTTAACTGTAGTGAACAGTGCGCAACATGTTTTTGATGATGCTTATCACATTAGATAGAGGTTTTATGTGGAGGCGGTTAGCATTTTTTTCAAGTCATAATACAAAATAGCCATGTAATGCCGATTTATAGATTTGCTATGATATAGTTCAGGATCTTATGCTTAAATAAGCTCGGTATCGAACGAATGAATAAAAAAGCTGAAAGTTTAATAATTTACAGCGTTTGCCGTCATGAAAAGGGGCAAGGAAAGTGAACTTTTTAGAGCTCAAGAATCGCGTAGGAAGTTCTCCTGTGTTGAGCCGCTTGTTAGAGAACGGATTTGTAATCCAGCAGAAACTAAGTCTAGCGACGTGCTGTGTATTGATTGCAGCTTCCGCATGGATTTTAGGACAGCTTGCATGGTTTATTGAGCCTGCTGAGCACACAGTCGTGCCTTGGAAAGCAACAGCTTCATCGTCTTCTACTCCTCAATCGACCCTTGATATCTCTTCTTTGCAGCAGAGCAACATGTTTGGTGCTTATAACCCAACCACGCCCGCTGTAGTTGAACAGCAAGTTATCCAAGATGCACCAAAGACGCGACTGAACTTGGTTTTGGTTGGTGCGGTAGCGAGTTCAAATCCAAAATTAAGCTTAGCGGTGATTGCCAATCGCGGTACACAAGCGACTTATGGGATTAATGAAGAGATTGAAGGCACCCGAGCTAAGCTTAAAGCCGTATTAGTCGACCGCGTAATCATTGATAACTCAGGGCGAGACGAAACCTTGATGCTTGAAGGTATTGAGTACAAGCGTTTAGCTGTCTCAGCGCCTGCAGCACCTCGTAGTTCTTCTTCGGTTCGTGGTAATAACCCGGCTTCTGCAGAAGAGAAGCTTGATGAAATTAAAGCGAAGATAATGAAAGATCCGCAACAAATCTTCCAATATGTTCGATTGTCTCAGGTGAAGCGCGACGATAGCGTTATTGGTTATCGTGTGAGCCCTGGCAAAGATTCAGAACTTTTTAACTCAGTAGGGCTCCAAAACGGAGATATTGCTACTCAGTTAAATGGACAAGACCTGACAGACCCAGCCGCTATGGGCAACATATTTCGTTCTATCTCAGAGCTGACAGAGTTAAATCTCGTCGTCGAGAGAGATGGTCAACAACATGAAGTGTTTATTGAATTTTAAAACTTTGCGTCTAACGAAGGACGAAAGTGTAGGAGAAGTACGTGAAGCATTGGTTTAAGAAAAGTGCATGGTTATTGGCAGGAAGCTTGATCTGCACACCCGCAGCCATCGCGAGTGATTTTAGTGCCAGCTTTAAGGGCACTGATATCCAAGAGTTTATTAATATTGTTGGTCGTAACCTAGAGAAGACGATCATCGTTGATCCCTCGGTGCGCGGAAAAATCGATGTACGCAGCTACGACGTATTGAATGAAGAGCAATATTACAGCTTCTTCTTAAACGTACTAGAGGTGTATGGCTACGCAGTTGTTGAAATGGACTCGGGTGTTCTTAAGATCATCAAAGCTAAAGATTCGAAAACCTCGGCAATCCCTGTTGTTGGTGACCGTGATTCGATCACTGGTGATAGCGTAGTGACACGCGTAGTGACGGTTCGTAATGTCTCGGTTCGTGAACTTTCTCCTCTGCTTCGTCAATTGAACGACAATGCAGGCGCGGGTAACGTTGTGCATTACGACCCAGCCAACATCATCCTTATTACAGGCCGAGCGGCGGTAGTAAACCGTTTAGCTGAAATCATCAAGCGCGTTGACCAAGCGGGTGATAAAGAGATTGAAGTCGTTGAGCTAAAGAATGCTTCCGCGGCAGAAATGGTACGTATCGTTGATGCGTTAAGTAAAACCACAGATGCTAAAAATACACCTGCGTTCCTACAACCTAAATTGGTTGCTGATGAGCGTACCAATGCGATCCTTATTTCAGGTGACCCTAAGGTTCGTAGCCGATTAAGAAAGCTTATCGAGCAGCTTGATGTCGAAATGGCAACCAAGGGCAACAACCAAGTTATCTACCTCAAATACGCAAAAGCAGAAGATCTGGTTGATGTGCTGAAAGGCGTGTCGGACAACCTACAATCAGAGAAGCAGTCATCAACCAAAGGCAGCTCATCGCAACGCAACCAAGTAATGATTTCCGCCCACAGTGATACCAACTCTTTGGTTATTACTGCACAGCCAGACATTATGAATGCGCTGCAAGACGTGATCGCACAACTGGATATTCGTCGTGCTCAAGTATTGATTGAAGCTTTGATTGTTGAAATGGCAGAAGGCGATGGCGTTAACCTTGGTGTGCAATGGGGTAACCTAGAAACGGGTGCAATGATCCAGTACAGCAACACTGGTGCATCGATCGGTGGCGTAATGGTGGGTTTAGAAGAAGCTAAAGATTCTACTACAACCACCGCTGTTTATGACTCTGACGGAAAATTCCTACGAAACGAAACCACCACTGAAGAAGGTGATTATTCAACATTAGCCTCTGCACTTTCAGGTGTTAATGGCGCAGCCATGAGCGTGGTAATGGGTGACTGGACTGCCTTGATCAGTGCGGTAGCAACCGACTCCAATTCAAACATCCTATCTTCTCCAAGTATTACCGTGATGGACAACGGCGAAGCGTCGTTCATCGTTGGTGAAGAAGTTCCGGTTTTAACTGGCTCGACGGCGGGTTCAAGTAACGATAATCCATTCCAAACGGTTGAACGTAAAGAAGTGGGTATCAAGCTTAAAGTGGTGCCACAGATCAACGAAGGTGACTCAGTTCAGCTGAATATTGAACAAGAAGTGTCGAACGTATTGGGCGCGAACGGCGCGGTAGATGTACGTTTTGCTAAACGACAGCTAAATACGTCTGTGATTGTTCAAGATGGCCAAATGTTGGTGCTTGGTGGTTTGATTGATGAACGTGCGTTAGAGAGTGAGTCTAAAGTGCCATTCCTAGGTGATATTCCTGTTCTTGGGCACCTGTTCAAATCAACCAGTACTCAGGTTGAGAAAAAGAATCTAATGGTATTCATTAAGCCAACCATCATCCGTGATGGCATGACAGCAGATGGTATCACTCAGCGTAAATACAACTTCATTCGAGCTGAGCAGCTGTACAAGGCAGAGCAAGGTTTGAAACTGATGGCTGACGATAATATCCCGGTATTGCCTAAATTTGGTGCCGATATGAATCACCCGGCTGAAATCCAAGCCTTCATCGATCAAATGGAAACAGAATAATGGCTGAATTGGTAGGGGCGGCACGTACTTATCAGCGCTTGCCGTTTAGCTTTGCGAATCGCTACAAGATGGTGTTGGAATATCAGCACCCAGAGCGTCCGCCGGTACTCTATTATGTAGAGCCTCTAAAATCGGCGGCGATCATTGAAGTAAGCCGTGTTGTGAAAAATGGTTTCACGCCACAAGCGATCAGCGCCGATGAGTTTGATAAAAAGCTGACTGATGCGTACCAACGTGATTCTTCAGAAGCGCGCCAATTGATGGAAGATATTGGTGCCGACAACGACGACTTCTTCTCGCTAGCAGAAGAGCTGCCTCAAGATGAAGATCTGCTTGAATCAGAAGATGACGCACCAATCATCAAGTTGATCAATGCGATGCTGGGTGAGGCAATCAAAGAAGGCGCTTCGGATATTCATATCGAAACCTTTGAGAAGTCGCTGTCTATCCGTTTCCGTATTGATGGTGTGTTACGTGATGTGTTAGCGCCGAGCCGTAAACTGGCTCCATTATTGGTTTCGCGTGTAAAGGTTATGGCGAAGTTGGATATTGCGGAAAAACGCGTGCCACAAGATGGCCGCATCTCTCTGCGTATTGGTGGCCGAGCGGTCGACGTTCGTGTATCAACCATGCCTTCTTCACATGGTGAGCGTGTGGTAATGCGTCTGTTGGACAAGAACGCGACTCGTCTAGACCTGCATAGTTTAGGCATGACGGCAGAGAACCACGAGAACTTCCGAAAACTGATCCAACGCCCACACGGCATTATCTTGGTTACAGGTCCTACGGGTTCTGGTAAATCAACGACCTTGTACGCTGGCCTACAAGAGCTCAACAGCAACGAGCGAAATATTCTCACGGTTGAAGATCCTATTGAATTTGATATCGATGGCATTGGTCAAACACAGGTGAACCCTAAGGTTGATATGACCTTTGCTCGTGGCTTACGTGCCATTCTTCGTCAAGATCCCGATGTCGTAATGATTGGTGAGATACGTGACTTGGAGACCGCGGAGATCGCTGTTCAAGCCTCTTTGACCGGTCACTTAGTAATGTCGACCCTTCACACCAATACTGCAATCGGTGCGATTACACGTCTACGTGATATGGGCATCGAACCCTTCTTGATCTCTTCTTCGCTGCTGGGTGTTCTGGCTCAGCGCTTGGTTCGTACTCTGTGTAACGACTGTAAAGAACCTTATGAAGCTGATAAAGAGCAGAAAAAGCTGTTTGGACTGAAGAAGAAAGAGAGTCTGACGCTTTACCATGCAAAAGGATGTGAAAGCTGCAGTCACAAAGGCTATCGAGGCCGTACCGGTATTCATGAGCTATTGATGATTGACGATTCGGTGCAAGAGCTGATTCACAGTGAAGCTGGTGAACAGGCAATTGAGAAAGCAATTCGTGGCACAACACCAAGTATTAGAGATGATGGCTTGAGCAAAGTTCTTAAAGGGGTAACGTCCCTAGAAGAAGTGATGCGCGTGACCAAGGAAGTCTAATATGGCGGCATTTGAATACAAAGCACTGGATGCCAAAGGTAAGAGCAAAAAGGGCTCGATTGAAGCGGATAACGCTCGTCAGGCTCGCCAACGCTTAAAAGAACAAGGCTTGATGCCGGTTGAGATGACCGAAGCTAAAGCGAAAACATCGAAAGGTGCTCAGCCATCAACCAGCTTTAAGCGTGGTATCAGCACACCAGACCTTGCTTTGATTACTCGCCAAATTTCTACCTTGGTGCAATCAGGCATGCCGTTAGAGGAGTGTTTGAAGGCCGTCGCTGAGCAGTCTGAAAAGCCACGCATTCGAACCATGCTACTGTCGGTTCGCTCGAAGGTAACGGAAGGTTATTCGCTAGCGGATAGCTTGGCTGATTACCCGCACATCTTTGATGAACTGTTTAGAGCTATGGTCGCAGCTGGTGAGAAATCGGGTCACTTAGATGCAGTATTGGAGCGACTGGCTGATTACGCAGAAAACCGTCAGAAGATGCGCTCTAAGTTGCTGCAAGCGATGATCTACCCAGTTGTGCTGGTGGTGTTTGCGGTGACGATTGTTTCGTTCCTGCTGGCAACTGTGGTACCTAAGATTGTCGAGCCTATTATCCAAATGGGTCAAGAGCTTCCTCAATCGACACAATTTTTATTGGCATCGAGTGAATTTATCCAGAATTGGGGCATCCAATTACTGTTGTTGAGCATTGGTGTGATTGTGTTGATTAAGACCGCGCTGAAAAAGCCGGGCGTTCGCATGAGTTGGGATCGCAAGCTATTAAGCATTCCGCTGATTGGCAAGATCGCAAAAGGGATTAATACCTCTCGTTTTGCACGAACACTCTCTATCTGTACTTCGAGTGCGATTCCTATCCTTGAAGGGATGAAAGTGGCGGTAGATGTAATGTCGAATCACCATGTGAAACAACAAGTCTTACAAGCGTCAGATAGCGTGAGAGAAGGGGCAAGCCTGCGTAAAGCGCTCGATCAAACTAAACTCTTCCCTCCAATGATGCTGCATATGATCGCCAGTGGTGAGCAGAGTGGTCAGTTAGAACAAATGCTGACAAGAGCGGCGGACAACCAAGACCAAAGCTTTGAATCGACCGTGAATATCGCGCTAGGTATTTTCACACCAGCACTTATCGCTTTGATGGCAGGTTTAGTGCTGTTCATTGTGATGGCGACCCTAATGCCGATGCTTGAAATGAATAATTTAATGAGCGGCTAACTGATTGCTCATAAGACGTTAGTTTTTGGATTATCGAGAAGAAGGACATTATTACCTTCAACTCGCTGTCTGTAATTTGGAGAAAATAATGAAAAATAGAATGAAGAAACAATCAGGCTTTACCCTATTAGAAGTGATGGTTGTTGTGGTTATCCTTGGCGTATTGGCGAGCTTTGTTGTACCTAACCTATTGGGTAACAAAGAGAAGGCTGACCAACAAAAAGCCATCACTGATATCGTGGCGCTAGAGAACGCGCTCGATATGTACAAACTGGATAACAGCGTTTACCCAACAACGGATCAAGGTCTTGATGCATTGGTTTCTAAGCCAAGCAGCCCTGAGCCTCGCAACTACCGCGACGGTGGCTACATCAAGCGTCTGCCTAACGACCCATGGGGTAATGAGTACCAATACCTAAGCCCTGGTGATAACGGCACTATCGATATTTTCACTCTTGGTGCTGATGGCCAAGAAGGTGGTGAAGGTATTGCTGCGGATATCGGCAACTGGAACATGCAAGACTTTCAATAAGCTTCGGCTTGTTGTTGGTTGATACGTTATTGTCGCTTGATTCGTTATTGATGGTAGGACGTAAACAGATGGAGTCTACAAGGTGAAAACTAAGCAAACACAGCCAGGTTTCACCTTGATTGAGATTCTTTTGGTGTTGGTATTACTGTCAGTAACGGCGGTCGCGGTGATCGCGACCATTCCTACCAATAGTAAAGATGTCGCCAAAAAATATGCACAAAGCTTTTATCAGCGAGTTCAATTACTCAATGAAGAGGCGATTTTGAGTGGTTTGGATTTTGGCGTTCGTGTTGATGAAAAGAAATCGACCTATGTACTGATGGCGCTTAAGTCTGAAGGCTGGCAAGAAGTCGAATTTGAAAAAATTCCCTCTTTAACTGAACTACCGGAAGAGCTCGCATTGTCACTGACTCTAGGTGGTGGTGCATGGGAAGATGATGATCGGTTGTTCAATCCAGGAAGCTTGTTTGATGAAGATATGTTTGCGGATCTTGAAGAGGATAAGAAGCCGAAACCACCACAGATCTACATCTTGTCGAGTGCTGAAATGACACCGTTTGTACTATCGTTTTATCCTAATACGGGTGACACCATACAAGATGGTTGGCGTATTCGAGTGTTGGACAATGGTGTCATTCGATTACTAGAGCCTGGAGAAGAAGATGAAGAGGAATAACCGTTCTCCTTCTCGTTATCGTGGCATGACCCTTGGTTCTCGAGGAATGACGCTGCTTGAGGTCTTGGTTGCGCTCGCTATCTTTGCGACCGCGGCGATCAGTGTGATTCGTGCTGTCACCCAGCACATCAATACCCTCAGTTATCTAGAAGAAAAAACCTTTGCTGCTATGGTCGTTGATAATCAAATGGCCTTGGTGATGTTGCACCCTGAGAAGCTAAAAAAAGTACAGGGTACACAAGAGCTGGCTGGAAGAGAGTGGTTCTGGAAGGTTACGCCAATCGATACTAGCGATGACTTATTAAAGGCGTTTGATGTGAGTGTGGCAACCAGTAAACAAGCTTCTCCAGTGGTCACGGTGCGCAGTTATGTGGTCAAGTAAGAGCATGTCCGCCAATAAGCGTGTGTCTCGTACACAAGGTCTATCTTCGAACGGGAGAGGCTTTACCTTAATTGAGGTTTTGGTCTCTATCGCTATCTTTGCCACGTTAAGCATGGCGGCTTATCAGGTAGTCAATCAGGTTCAGCGCAGCAACGAGCTTTCAATCGAGCGCAGCGCTCGTTTAAATCAACTGCAACGTAGCTTGGTCATTTTAGATAATGATTTTCGCCAGATGGCGGTGCGACAATTTCGTACCAACGGTGAAGAAACATCATCTAAGCTGATATTAATTAAAGAGTATTTACTGGATTCCGACAGCGTTGGCATCATGTTCACTCGCCTTGGTTGGCATAACCCACAGCAGCAGTTTCCTCGCGGAGAAGTCACCAAAGTGGGTTATCGCATTAAAGAAGAAACACTTGAGCGTGTGTGGTGGCGTTACCCCGATACCCCTGCAGGCCAAGAAGGTGTGATTACGCCTTTGCTTGATGATGTTGAAAGCTTGGAATTCGAGTTTTATGACGGAAGCCGCTGGGGTAAAGAGTGGCAAACCGACAAATCGCTACCGAAAGCGGTAAGATTAAAGCTAACCTTGAAAGATTATGGTGAGATAGAACGTGTTTATCTCACTCCCGGTGGCACGCTAGATCAGGCCGATGATTCTTCAAACAGTGACTCTTCAGGTAGTAATGAGGGGAATAATGACTCATCGAACTAACAAGCTTGCACGGACAAGGTCTACTATGGGTCGCAAGCAGCGTGGTGTCGCGCTGATCATTATCCTGATGCTACTGGCGATCATGGCAACTATCGCTGGCAGTATGTCGGAACGTCTGTTTACGCAATTCAAGCGCGTTGGTAATCAACTGAATTACCAACAGGCTTACTGGTACAGCATTGGTGTAGAAGCGCTGGTGCAAGACGGTATTAGGCAAAGCTACAAAGACAGTGATACCGTGAATCTAAGTCAACCATGGGCGCTAGAAGAGCAAGTATACCCATTGGATTACGGTCAAGTTAAAGGACGCATCGTTGATGCTCAGGCTTGCTTTAATCTTAATTCGTTAGCTGGGGTGGCGAGCACTTCAAGTAACCAGACACCTTATTTGATCACGGTTTGGCAAACCTTATTAGAAAATCAAGACGTTGAGCCTTATCAGGCTGAGGTTATCGCAAACTCAACGTGGGAATTTGTTGACGCAGATACCCGAACCACCTCTTCAGCGGGGGTAGAAGACAGCACCTATGAAGCGATGAAGCCATCTTATTTGGCGGCGAATGGCTTAATGGCGGATGAATCTGAGCTAAGAGCGGTTTATCAGGTCACGGGTGAAGTCATGAATAAGGTTCGCCCGTTTGTTTGCGCTCTGCCTAGCGACGATTTTCGCTTGAACGTGAATACACTCACGGAAAAGCAGGCACCTTTATTGGAGGCGATGTTTGCATCTGGCTTAAGTGAGTCAGATGCTAAACAGCTAATAGACAAACGCCCATTTGATGGCTGGGATACGGTGGATGCTTTTATGGCTGAACCTGCCATTGTTGGCGTGAGTGCCGAAGTTAGCAAAAAAGCGAAAGCGTATTTAACTGTAGATAGCGCCTATTTTGAGCTAGATGCAGAGGTATTAGTTGAGCAGTCACGTGTACGTATACGGACGCTTTTCTATAGTAGTAATCGAGAAACAGTGACGGTAGTACGCCGTCGTTTTGGAGGAATCAGTGAGCGAGTTTCTGACCGTTCGACTGAGTAGCGAACCACAAAGCCCTGTGCAGTGGTTAGTTTGGTCGACAAGCCAACAAGAAGTGATAGCAAGTGGCGAGTTGTCTAGCTGGGAACAGCTGGATGAGTTAACGCCTTACGCTGAAAAGCGCAGCTGTATCGCTTTATTGCCGGGAAATGAATGCCTAATTAAGCGTGTTGAGATCCCGAAAGGTGCTGCTCGCCAGTTCGATTCTATGCTGCCGTTTTTATTAGAAGACGAAGTCGCACAAGATATCGAAGACTTACACCTGACGATTTTAGATAAAGACTCAACGCACGCTACCGTGTGTGGTGTCGACCGCGAATGGTTAAAGCAAGCTTTAGACCTGTTTCGTGAAGCCAATATTATCTTCCGTAAGGTGTTGCCAGATACACTGGCCGTGCCTTTTGAAGAACCTGGCATCAGTGCATTGCAGATCGACCAGCATTGGCTACTGCGCCAAGGCAACTATCAAGCGGTATCGATCAGCGAAGCATGGTTACCGATGTTTTTGCAAAGTGATTGGGTGGTTGCTGATGACGAAGAGCAAGCGACGACTATCTTCAGCTACACAGCAATGCCGAGCGAAGACGTTCAACAGCAAAGCGGCGCGAATTGGCAGGCAAAGCCTGCGGAATTGGTGATGTCTTTACTGAGCCAGCAAGCGATTACAAGCGGCGTAAACTTACTGACTGGCACTTTTAAAACCAAATCTTCATTCAGTAAATATTGGCGCGTATGGCAGAAAGTAGCGATTGCTGCTTGTTTGCTGGTGGCTGTGATTGTGACTCAACAAGTGTTGAAGGTTCAACAATACGAAGCTCAAGCACAAGCTTACCGCATGGAGAGTGAACGTATCTTTAGAGCAGTGCTGCCAGGTAAACAACGTATCCCAACAGTCAGCTATCTTAAGCGTCAGATGAACGATGAAGCTAAGAAATATGGCGGCTCAGGCGATGGTGATTCCTTACTCGGTTGGTTAGCTTTGCTGCCAGAAACGTTAGGGCAGGTGAAGTCGATTGAAGTCGAAAGCATTCGCTACGATGGCAATCGCTCTGAGGTTCGACTACAGGCGAAAAGTTCTGACTTCCAACATTTTGAGACCGCGAGAGTGAAGCTCGAAGAGAAGTTTACCGTTGAACAGGGTCCATTAAACCGTAATGGTGATGCCGTATTTGGCAGCTTTACTCTTAAACCCCATCAATAACCTGCGTAAGGAGATCAGTGATGAGAAATATGATTGAGCCACTCCAAGCGTGGTGGACTTCAATAAGTCAGAGAGAGCAACGATTAGTGATTGGTTGCTCAATTCTATTGGTGGTCGGTGTTGTTTATTGGGGGTTAATCCAGCCACTCAGTCAGCGAGCTGAACTTGCGCAGAGCCGTATTCAAAGTGAGAAGCAACTTCTAGCTTGGGTAACCAATAAAGCCAATGAAGTGGTTGAGTTGCGAGGCAGTGGTGGCATCAGTGCGAGCCAGCCTCTGAATCAATCTGTACCCGCTTCTATGCGTCGCTTTAATATCGAGCTAATACGCGTGCAACCACGTGGCGAAATGTTGCAAGTGTGGGTAAAACCTGTGCCTTTTAATAAGTTCGTTGACTGGCTAACATACCTGAAAGAAAAACAGGGTGTGGAGGTTGAGTTTATGGATATTGATCGCTCTGATAACCCCGGGGTTATTGAAGTCAACCGACTACAGTTTAAACGAGGTTAATGTGAAACGCGGTTTATCTTTGAAGTATGGCCTGCTCTTCAGTGGCATCTTTATCGTCTTTTTCTCTGTCAGCCTGTTGCTGCACTTGCCGGCTTCTTTTGCTTTCAAGCAAGCACCGGTTGTGCGTGGTTTGAGTATCGAAGGCGTTGAGGGCACCGTTTGGCAAGGCAGCGCCAACAATGTCGTGTGGCAGCGCATCAATTACGGTTCAGTGCAGTGGGACTTCCAGTTTTCTAAGCTATTTCAAGCCAAAGCAGAACTGGCGGTTCGTTTTGGTCGTAACAGCGATATGAACTTATCCGGTAAAGGTCGTGTTGGATATAGCATGAGCGGTGCTTACGCGGAAAATTTAGTCGCATCCATGCCAGCAAGAAACGTGATGAAATATGCACCGGCTATCCCAGTACCTGTTTCTATTGCAGGACAAGTTGAACTGACGATCAAACATGCGGTTCATGTTCAGCCTTGGTGCCAATCTGGCGAAGGTACGCTTGCTTGGTCTGGTGCAGCTGTCGACTCGCCAGTGGGTTCATTAGACCTCGGCCCTGTGATTGCGGATATTACCTGTGAAGACAACACCATTGCAGCGAAAGGCACTCAGAAGAGCGAACAGGTGGACAGTGAGTTCTCAGCGAGCGTAACGCCAAATCAAAGCTACACCTCGGCGGCATGGTTTAAGCCGGGTGCGGAATTCCCACCAGCGATGCAGAGCCAGCTTAAGTGGCTGGGTAACCCTGATAGCCAAGGTAAGTACCAGTTTACTTATCAAGGTCGTTTTTAGCTAAACAGCTAAGGGCGACTAAATTACGAGATATAAAAAACGGGCACCTCATTGAGGTGCCCGTTTTGTTTGAATCGTCGAGAGTGACAGCGAGCAAGCTCGCCTAGTCTTTACCTTGTAAGATCTCTGCCCACGGTAAGTCAGCATCACCAAGCACAATGAAGTTCGGGTTCTCAAGCGTCTCTCTTTCATTGTACGAAAGCGGTTCTAGTTGAGTACTTAAGATGCGACCGCCAGCTTCTTCAACAATGCACTGCGTTGCGGCGGTATCCCACTCTCCGGTTGGTCCAAGGCGCAGATAACAATCCACAGCACCCTCTGCTACTAAACATGCCTTAAGCGCTGCTGAGCCTAGAGGAACTAAATCATAATTCCATGCTGAGCTCATACGGCTAGTGATGCGATTGATGTCTTGGCGACGGCTGATCGCCATTGCGATTGACTGGTTTGGCAGCTCGTGACGATGCGTTTTAATCTTAACGCTGTCATTAAGGTCTGGGATCTTCCAAGCCCCTTTGCCACTGTAAGCGTAATAGCTCACACCGGAAACGGGTGCATATACTACGCCCATTACTGGCTTGTTATGTTCAATTAGGGCGATAATTGTCGCGAAATCACCACTTCGTGCAATGAACTCTTGCGTACCGTCCAGTGGGTCAACTAACCAGTAGCGATCCCACTGAGAGCGTTGCTCTAGGCTGATGTCTGCGGCTTCTTCAGACAGCACTGGAATGTCAGGCGTGAGCTCACTGAGCTTTTTCGAGATCAGCTTGTGTGCCGCAAGGTCGGCACTGGTGACTGGTGTGTCATCACTCTTAGTGAACTCTTCGTAATCTTTTTTCTCGTAGATCTCTAAAATCAGTTGTCCTGCAGAGCGAGCAATCTCAATGACAGAGGGTAGGAGGTGAGACAAATCTTTTGTTATTGGCATAAATATTCTCTTACTCTTCGAGTGATCCTGAATGTTCTAATTATTGGTTAAGACACGAAGGGTTAATAGTAGGGCGGTAATACTGCGAGCCTCACAGAAATCGAGATGTGTTAACAGTTCTTCGGCTTGAGCCAGTGGCCAGCGCACAACGTCTAGTGGCTCAGGCTCATCACCTTCTAGCTTCTCTGGGTAGAGGTCTTCTGCGATAAATAGCGTCATTTTGCTAGAGAAGTAAGAGGGCGCAAGGATCACTTCTTTCAGCGGAGTAAGCTTATTGGCACCGAAGCCAATTTCTTCCTTGAGTTCGCGAACGGCGGCTTCGTTTGGCTGCTCTCCTGGATCGATAAGCCCTTTCGGAAAGCCAAGTTCATAGCGTTCTGTGCCTGCTGCGTATTCACGCACTAACAGAATATCGCCTTGTTCAGTAATCGGAACCATCATTACTGCGTTGCGGCCGCTAGGTTTCATACGTTCGTAAGTGCGCTGTTCACCGTTTGAAAAGCGTAAATCGAGAGACTCGATCGAGAATAGTTTTGATTGAGCGATAGTTTGCTGAGCCAAAATTTCTGGCTTGGTCCTTTTTGTCATTGCGCTCGCTCCTCAGCTCATTGGAATTCTTTCTTATAAAGTCATTCTAATATAGGGGAAATGACGTTGAGTTCCTAGATCCGAGTTTTCATATCCTAGAATTATTAGAGCAGGAACCGATTGCGATCACTTGAATACCTTACTCTAAATGGTAACGCATCCGCCATTATTGGTATTGAAAGGGAAATATATTATTCGGAAGGACTTCTGCTGTTTTAAACACAAAAAAGGTTGATGCTTGCACATCAACCTTTTTATTGAATCTTTCACTTTTTACTGACTAAGACTGCATGAGTGCTTAGTCGTAAAAGAGCTTAGTAGTAAGAGTGCTCACCACGATCGTGTTCAGTTGCATCACGAACCGCAGTCAGTTCACCTTCGAATTGTTGAAGAAGTTCTTTCTCGATGCCTTCTTTTAGCGTTACATCAACCATAGAACAACCGTTACAGCCGCCACCGAATGCAACGATAGCAGCACCGTCTTCAGTGATTTCTACCAAGCTAACGTGACCGCCGTGACCAGCAAGCTGTGGGTTCACTTGAGTTTGGATTGCGTATTCAACGCGCTCTAGAAGTGGTGCATCGTCTGATACTTTACGCATCTTAGCGTTTGGTGCTTTAAGTGTTAGTTGAGAGCCCATTTTGTCAGTAACGAAGTCAATTTCAGCTTCATCTAGGAACGGTAGGCTTAGCTCATCAACGTAAGCTGAGAAAGCGTCGAAAGAAAGCTTAGTGTCAGACGCTTCGATAGCATCTGTTGGGCAGTAAGAAACACCACACTCAGCGTTTTGTGTGCCTGGGTTTACCACGAACACACGAATGTTTGTACCTTCAGGCTGCTGTGACAGCAGATTGGCAAAGTGAGTTTGAGCTGTTTCTGTAATAGTAATATTTGACACGACGAATACCTGAGTAGATTTGTAGGTTATTAGCGCCATTCTACTCCTGTCAGATTTGTAATTCAGCCCTTTTTTGTTGGATTGCTGTACAAGTGGCGATTCACAGCTTTTATCCAGAGGGCTCAGGAGTGCGGCAGATGCAGTAAATATCAATCCTTTTCACGTCCACTTCAAGTAGTAATTGGCATAATTGATACACAGTACTGCCGGTGGTTACAACATCATCAATTATCGCGACGTGAGAAGGGACAGTTCCTTGAAAGTCTTGTTTTCGAAGCGTAAAAGCGCTCTTTAGATTAAGTAAGCGTGCGGATTTAGTCAGCCCTTGCTGAGAAGCGGTTGAGCGAATTCGACGGAACAGCACCTCATCTTTAACGCCAAGTTCTTGAGCTGTGTAATTAGCAAGCAGCTGACTTTGATTAAAGCCACGATGAATATATCGACGCCAATGCAGCGGTACGCTGGTGATCAGCGGAGCAGGGTGCTCGATACGTGAAGCCAATAACTTTGACAGATCGCGTGTAAACCAAAACTTATCGGCGTACTTCATTTGTTGAATGTAACGTGCTGTTGGAAAGGTGTAATCCCCAACGCAATAGAGACGATGCCAAGGTGGAGGTTGAGATAAACACTGTCCGCACTGCTCTACTGTGAGCAGTGTTTTTAAACCACATCGTTGGCAGCGAGGAACTGACTCGAAGAGATTAAGACAAGAATCACACCATCGAGGGTGAGCATCGCTATGCGACTTATCTAGCTTGCACAGGTGGCATTGAGGTGTGACCAGACGTGGTGTGTGTTTTTGTAGCCAATCAGATAACATAGCTCGTGATGCTTTTGGGTTAAGGTGTTCCTTTTACTCACCATACTGAAAAGCACAGATAATCGCCGATGAAAAAAGTAGGGAATATTGAGAATGAGTGACGGGTTATATTGGCATGTTTCTGGGCAAGGGCCTGATTTAGTGTTGGTTCACGGCTGGGGAATGAACGGTGCGGTGTGGCAACAAACCGTTAATGTATTACAAGCTGATTTCCGAGTGCATGTTGTCGATTTACCAGGATATGGACACAGCGCACACTGCCACGCTCAAGATCTTGAAGAGATTGCTCAGCAGTTGTTGGCCGAAGCGCCTAAGCAAGCGATTTGGGTGGGTTGGTCACTCGGTGGTTTGGTCGCGACGCACATGGCGTTGCATCACTCAGATTACGTAAGCAAATTGGTGACTGTTGCCAGTTCTCCTAAATTCGCCGCTGCAAAAGAACCCGTGTTATGGCGAGGCATTCAGCCAAACGTATTAAGCGCATTCACCGAACAACTGGTTGAAGATTTCCAAACCACCATCGAACGCTTTATGGCATTGCAAGCTATGGGTAGCCCTTCAGCAAGACAAGATGTAAAACAGCTCAAGCAAGCGGTGCTGTCTCGCCCATTACCGAACCCTGATTCATTATTAGCAGGACTAAAGATGCTGTCGGATGTCGACCTGCGTGAACAACTGCCTGAGATTTCAGTACCAATGTTGCGCTTGTATGGCCGATTAGATGGATTGGTGCCAATCAAGGTTGCGAAAGACTTGGGCGCAGCCTTGCCTCATACCGAGCAATATATCTTTACTCAGTCTTCACATGCGCCGTTTATGACCGAAGCCGATGCCTTTTGCAGTGAACTGGTTAGCTTCGCGCAAAAATAATCGCTAAATTTATATCCGGCTTGGTCGATATATAAGCTAATACCAATCACAGTAAGTAAGTGTTCAAAAATAGCGTAGGAAAAAGGCTTGAGAACAAGGCAGCTTTTTTTTGACAAGTAGTTTCGATAAGTAGTTATTCTACAATCAAAAAATCTAACGCCGTTATCGAGTATTTTAACAAGCTAGGATGATCAGTTATTTACTACGATTGGTATAACACCAACGTGTTGCTTGATACTCAGACCTAACTCTCTCCTGAGCTGATTGCGGTAAGTTGGGCTATGCCTGTTGTGCTGACTCACAGTACAACAGCGTTATAGCAATAACGATGGGCGATTCTTGAGGAGTTCGCGATGATTGTGTCACCTGCAACTGCAGTGAGTGTGCCACTTATCGCCCCGTCCGTTAATGTGCAAACAGAGCAAGTTGCGCGTGATAATAGAGTTCGAGAGCCTGTTGCTCCCGCAGTAGCGTTGGCGAAAACCAATGCAGAGCGAAAGGTAAAGTCGGACGATAAGCGAAGGCAGCAGTCGGCTTGGGATCCTTCAGACCATCCTGGTTATGAAATGGAGAACGAGTCAGAGGCCAATTCGATTAGCCAAGAAGAGTCACAAGATCCTTTTGATAGGCTGTTCAGCTTGTTGGCACTGAGAACTTACAGTGCTGACCAAGGAAAGGGCTATACCATGCGTTTTCGCCTGCCAAAGCATGTTTTAGATGCGGCGATTCAGGAGGGACAGATGGAGAAACGACGTAAGGTCATAAAATATCATTATGGTCATGCTGTTGCGCCTCATGCTCCATCAGAGATGCTAGTTGTTTTGTAAAACGATCGTGTTGTGATTAGAACGCGCAGAATACAACCAAGCTTCGATGTCTTTTTTGAACACATAATAAAAACCTGCATACCCTAAGGGATGCAGGTTTTCTGTTTTAGGCGATTCAGTTTTTCAGATACGCTAACGGATTATTTTTTCGCTTTAGCAAAAGCAGCAGCGAATGCGCCACCCATTGCGGCATTTTGTTGTGGCTCTTCACGACGGCGTTGGCCACCTTGTGAATTTTGATTTGAGCGGTTTTGCGTGCGAGGTGCACTTGAACGTTGAGCACGGTTGTCTTGTCCCGGCTCGTCCTTCATACGCATGCTGAGTGCAATACGTTTACGCTGAACATCCACTTCCATCACCTTCACTTTCACGATGTCGCCCGCTTTAACCACTTCACGTGGGTCAGAGACAAAGCGATCGGTGAGCGCTGAAATGTGCACTAGGCCATCTTGGTGAACACCAATATCCACGAAGGCACCAAAGTTGGCCACGTTCGACACCACGCCTTCTAGAATCATGCCTGGTTCTAGGTCTGAAACGCTGTTTACGCCATCTGCGAAGGTTGCAGTCTTGAACTCAGGGCGAGGGTCGCGTCCCGGCTTATCCAGCTCCTTGATGATGTCGGTGACCGTTGGTACACCAAAGTTTTCATTGGTGTAATCAACCGCGTGTAAACCACGTAAGAAGTCGGTGTTACCCACCAGAGATTTGATGTCTTTGTGGTTTTTCTCAGCGATAGTTTTCACTACTGGGTAAGCTTCTGGGTGAACCGATGATGCATCTAACGGGTTCTTACCATCCATAATACGTAGGAAACCAGCACACTGTTCAAAGGCTTTTGGCCCCAAGCGAGCGACTTTCTTAAGTGTAGTACGAGCTTCGAAGCGACCATTCTCATCACGGAAATCCACGATGTTTTGAGCTATGGTGCTAGAAAGGCCTGCTACGCGAGTAAGTAGCGCGGCAGACGCGGTATTCACATCAACACCTACGGCGTTTACACAGTCTTCGACAATCGCATCTAGACGTTTAGCAAGCATGGTTTGGCTAACGTCATGTTGGTATTGGCCCACCCCGATCGATTTAGGATCAATCTTCACGAGCTCAGCCAATGGATCTTGTAGACGACGAGCGATAGATACTGCACCACGGATCGATACGTCCATGTTCGGGAACTCTTTCGCCGCTAGCTCAGACGCTGAATAAACTGAAGCACCTGCTTCGCTAACAATAATTTTTTGCGCTTTTAGGTTGCCGCGCTTAATCACATCAGCCACAAAGCTATCGGTTTCGCGTGAAGCCGTACCGTTACCAATCGCAATCAGGTCAACGTTGAACTGACGAACCATCTGTTCAACAACGTGTGCTGATTTGTCGTATTGCTTTTGTGGTGGGTGAGGGTAAATAGTTTCTGTCGCTAGAACCTTACCAGTTGAATCCACAACGGCGATTTTTGAACCGGTACGTAAACCTGGATCTAAGCCTAATGTGGCACGAGGACCAGCTGGTGCTGCCATTAGCAGATCTTTAAGGTTGGTGGCGAACACTTCAATCGCTTCGATCTCAGCACGCTCTTTCATCGCGCCCATCAATTCGGTTTCCATGTGCATAGAAACCTTGATGCGCCATGCCCAGCTGATCACTTGCTTACGCCATGCATCCGCAGGTGCGCTGCTTAGGGTAATACCGTAGTGATCAGAGATGATGTTCTCGCAGTATGAACCACGTACACCTTCTTCTTGATCCGGGTCAGCGTTCATCGCCAGTGTTAAGAAGCCTTCATTGCGGCCACGCAGCATTGCAAGCGCACGGTGAGACGGTACTTTGCTAAGCGCTTCGTTGTGCTCGAAGTAGTCTTTGAATTTCTCACCTTCGTTCTCTTTGCCAGCCACAACACGAGCACCAAGCTCTGCATTACGGTTTAGGTGTTGACGAATCTTTTCAAGCAGGTTTGCGTCTTCCGCAATGCGTTCCATGATGATCGCACGTGCGCCATCGAGTGCAGCTTTTGTATCGGCAATGCCTTTATCGTTGCTAATGAAGTTAGCAGCTTCCGTTTCCGGATCGTGCTGTGGTTCATTCCATAGCGTATCGGCAAGTGGCTCTAAGCCTGCTTCAATCGCGATCTGACCTTTGGTGCGGCGCTTTGGTTTGTAAGGTAGGTATAAATCTTCTAGGCGAGTCTTGCTGTCTGCCTGAGTGATATCACGCTCGAGTTCTGGCGTGAGTTTACCTTGGTCTTGAATCGACTTAAGAATCGTTTGGCGACGATCGTCTAGCTCGCGTAGGTAAGAAAGGCGGCTATCAAGGTTACGTAGTTGGGTATCGTCTAAGCCACCCGTAACTTCTTTACGGTAGCGGGCAATAAAGGGAACGGTATTACCGTCGTCAATTAGGTTTACTGCGGCAGTGACTTGCTCAGAACGGACATTCAGTTCTTCAGCGATCAGTCGACAGATAGCTTGGCTCATCCGATGAATCTCTTATTTAATATCATGACAAATACATGGGGGTGAGCGTACGCTTTTTCTAGCTTTGACTGTGTAATTATCCTGTCAGAAGTCGAATTTCCGTTTGTGATACCCGCTTTGTGCGAGATCTCTTACAAGTGATGTGAGACTAAGTCACTTTAAACCGATGAAATCGTCTTAATATTAACTTAAGTTGCTGATTTTATTATGTTGAGTGTTTGCGGGTATATTTCTCACCTGAAATGTTTTTTGGGACTATCTAGGAAACTCGCTCAATTACCGTAATATTTAACTTGTCGACAGGGAGTTGGCAGGAACAGGAAAAAGCCTAATGGACTAGGTATCTTCAGGATGAAGATTTGATTACTTAGGATGAGTGGTCAGCAAGGAAGTAACAATCTCTGGATGAGATTCGCCAGTCAGGATGACAGGCTAGAATGGACACCGCTAGGATGGCGATGAACAAAAAGGAAATTGGTTAAAGGATTTAGCCACTATCAAGGAAAGATGCAGGGAGCACCTTATCTCGAAGAGATAAACAGTAGCCGGATTGCTGCGATAGAGACTTAACCCCGTCAGGCGAAAGCCTAGCGGGGTTTTCTTTTATTTGGAGTTTGGGTTTGCTTGAACACTCAGCTCATCGCTAAGTGTTATTAAGTTTGGCTATTCGTTGTCTGCGTAGCTGATCGAGTTAATGAACCACTCTTTATCACCTTCCGGTGTGGTTACCGTAAACTCATCATCCACTTCTTTCTTGAGCAGAGCTCTAGCCATGGGTGAGTCGATAGAGATATAGCCTTTAGCATCGCCGTAGATCTCTTCAGGCCCAACAATGCGAAACTTCTTAATTTCCCCATCATCATTCTCAATTTCGACCCAAGCACCGAAAAATACCTTACCTTCTTGTTGTGGAGAGTAATCAACGATCGTGACATCAGGTAGGAACTTTCTTAAGAAACGTACTCGGCGATCAATCTGTCGAAGCAAACGCTTATTGAAGGTGTAATCTGCGTTTTCTGAACGATCTCCTAGGCTTGCCGCCCAAGTGACTATTTTGGTGATCTCTGGACGCTTCTCGTGCCATAAGTGGTCATGTTCTGCTTTGAGTTTGTTATAACCTTCTCGGGTGATAAGTTTGGTTTTCATAAATCTGACTTAATGAAATGATGATCTAAGATAGAATATATAGAAAGGCAACATACGTTAACAATTATTTAGGCGACTTTTTCTCCAATAATGTTACATTTTTAATGTCTTATACCAATATACAATTTACCAAGAATGCTTAGCCTTAGGTTTAAGCTTTAATAGGTGGAACCATTACATGCAAGAAAACTACAAAATTTTAGTGGTCGATGACGATGCTCGTTTACGTGCACTGTTAGAACGCTATCTGTCAGAGCAAGGCTTTCAAGTGCGTAGCGTGGCAAACAGTGAGCAAATGGACCGCCTGTTAACCCGTGAAAATTTTCACTTGATGGTATTGGATTTGATGTTGCCGGGCGAAGATGGCCTATCTATTTGTCGTCGTCTACGAAACGCAAACAACTCGCTACCAATCCTGATGCTTACTGCAAAGGGTGATGAAGTGGATCGCATTGTGGGCTTGGAAGTAGGTGCCGATGATTACCTACCAAAACCATTCAACCCACGTGAACTGCTTGCTCGCATTAAAGCGGTACTGCGTCGCCAAGTAATTGAAGCACCAGGCGCGCCAAGTACAGAAGAGTCTGTGGTTGAGTTTGGTGAATTCCGCCTAAACCTAGGTACACGTGAAATGTTCCGTGGTGAAGAGCCAATGCCGCTTACTTCTGGCGAATTTGCAGTACTTAAGTCACTAGTAACCAATGCGCGTGAGCCAATGTCTCGCGATAAGCTGATGAACATGGCTCGTGGCCGTGAGTATTCAGCGATGGAACGTTCTATCGATGTTCAGATTTCGCGTCTGCGTCGTCTAGTGGAAGAAGATCCAAGCAAACCTCGTTACATCCAAACGGTGTGGGGCTTGGGTTATGTGTTCGTTCCAGATGGCAAAGCTGTGTAGTCCAGCTTTATAAGCTCTATAACTGCTTTACCGATTCTGTGAATCTTACGGGTCATCTCATTAATATGCGATGGCCCGTTTTGTATTCAGCACAATGGTTTAGGGTTATAGTCACATAACATCTTCTTTATCTTTCTACATCTTGGGTACCCTATGCGCATACGTAGCTCCTTTACTCAGTCGATAGTGCTTTTCTTAACGCTATTGGTTGCTAGCCAAATCTTTTCTTACTACGCAGTGTTTAACTATGCATTGATGCCGAGTTTGCAGCAGTTTAATAAGATTCTGGCGCATGAGTTAAACCTAGTATTAGACCAAGGCAGTGATATCGAGATTGATGCGCCATTGCGTCAGCGTGTACTTGAACAACTCGGGGTAACCGTTCACGCGAAAAACAGTGAAGCGGCGGGTGAGTATTACCACGCGGTTGCGATTGACTTGATGAGCGAGGAGATGACCAAAGAGCTAGGCTCTGAAACCGAAGTACGGTTGATTCTAGGTAAAGAGAGCTATGTGTTGTGGATGGACATTGCGCAGCTGCCCAACTCTCTGATTCGTATTCCTCTTTCTGAGTTGCAAGAAGAAGATTTTGCACCACTATTTCGTAACAGTCTGATCATGGCGTTGTTGATTGTCGTAGGTGGTTGGTTGTTTATCCGCTTACAAAACCGGCCGTTGATAGCGCTAGAGAAAGCCGCGCAAGGTGTCGGGCGCGGCGATATTCCACCGCCATTGCCGGTCCAAGGTGCGCAAGAAATTCGCTCAGTAACACGAGCTTTCAATCAAATGTCGAAAGGAATACAAGAATTGGAAGAAGACCGCGCTTTGTTGATGGCAGGAATCAGTCATGATTTGCGTACTCCGTTAACGCGTATTCGCTTAGCAACCGAGATGATGTCGCCAGAAGACAGCTATTTAGCGGAAGGCATCATCAGTGATACCGAAGAGTGTAACGAGATCATCAGTCAGTTCATGGATTACCTAAAGCCTGTTGACAGAGACTCATTCCAAGCGGTGTTTGTCGATGATATTGCGCGAGAAGTCTCTAGCTCTGAAGGTGGCTATGAGGTCCAGATTGAAACCGATATTCCAGAAACCATGAAACCTGCGTTGGGCAACCCGATCGCAATGAAGCGTGCAGTGAGTAACTTGGTGGTGAACGCGCTGCGCTATGGTAATGGCTGGGTCAAGGTATCGACCGGCATGACGGCAGATAACAAGTTAGCTTGGGTAACGGTAGAAGATAATGGTCCGGGTATTCCACAAGACCAGATCGGTAAGTTGTTTGAACCCTTCACACGTGGTGACACGGCTCGTGGCAGCGAAGGTACGGGCTTGGGCTTGGCAATTGTGAAACGTATTGTTAGCCAGCATCAAGGTGCGGTAGTGGTCAATAACCGCAGTGAAGGTGGCTTAAAAGCGCAGATCAGTTTCCCTGTGAAACCTTAGGCTTGGACTATACGCACTAAAAAGGCTTCCTTGAGGAAGCCTTTCTACGTTTTAAGCGGGAATATAATGGCTAATTACGCCTTAGAATAGACATCGCGCTCGCCTAACCAGCGATTGATGATCGCCTTAGCATTGTCTGGGAAGCTATCGTGAATATGGCGGGCGATACGCTGTACTTCAGGGATTAAACGTTGGTCTCGCACTAAGTCGGCAATCTTGAAGTCAGCTAAGCCTGTCTGCTTCGTGCCAAGCAGTTCACCTGGACCGCGGATCTCTAAGTCTCGCTGAGCAATCACAAAGCCATCGTTACTTTCACGCAGTACGCCTAAGCGCTTCTGAGCGGTTTTTGATAGTGGAGAGTGATACAGGAGCACACAGTGGCTTGCGACTGAACCACGGCCAACACGACCGCGCAATTGGTGTAATTGCGCCAGACCAAGGCGCTCTGGGTTCTCGATGATCATTAAGCTCGAATTAGGTACATCCACACCTACTTCAATCACGGTTGTCGCAACCAATAGGTGCAGTTTGTTCTCTTTGAATTCCTGCATTACTGCCTGCTTCTCGGCAGGTTTCATTCGGCCGTGTACTAAACCAATTTTCACGTCAGGCAGTTTTCGTTGTAGTTCTTCTGCTGTGTCAGCAGCGGCTTGAGCTTCCAATACTTCTGACTCATCAATTAGCGTACACACCCAATAGGCTTGCTTGCCCTCATTGAGACACGCATTGCGCACCCGCTCAACAATGTCATCACGTTTGGTATCAGGAATCGCTACGGTTTGAATCGGTGTTCGCCCCGGTGGCAGCTCATCAATAATTGAGGTTTCGAGATCGGCATAGGCCGTCATTGCGAGCGTTCGTGGGATTGGCGTTGCCGTCATCACCAATTGGTGAGGGTAATAACCTTGCTTAGCGCCCTTTTCACGCAGCTCTAATCGCTGGTGGACACCAAATCGGTGTTGCTCATCAATGATCACTAAGCCAAGGTTTTTGAACTCGACGTGTTCTTGGAATAGGGCATGAGTACCGACCACCATTTGCGCTTCGCCGCTGGCAATTCGCGCTAGCTCAGTCTCACGAGCTTTACCTTTGAGTTTGCCTGCCAACCAACCGACTTGAATGCCCATAGCTTCAAACCAATTGGCGAAATTGATCGCGTGCTGTTCAGCCAATAGCTCGGTTGGTGCCATCAGTGCTACTTGCTGACCATGTTCTAATGCGCGAACCGCCGCCAGTGCAGCAACCAAGGTTTTACCTGAACCTACATCCCCTTGTACTAAACGCATCATTGGATGTGGTTTTTCTAAGTCAGCTTCAATCTCTTTAGTCACTCGTGCTTGAGCATTGGTTGGAGAAAATGGCAGCTGAGCCAATAACTTACCTTTCAAGGTGTTCGCTGGGGGAAATGGCATCGCTTTGTCTTGTTGCCCTTTGCTGCGAACTGACAGCATCGACAGGTTTTGAGCCAGTAACTCTTCCATAATCAGACGCAGTTGCGCAGGGTGTTTACCTTCATCAAACAGTTCTAGGTCAATGCCCGGAGGTGGTCTGTGAATGGTATGCAGCGCTTGTGCTAGGGTGATTTGGTGATCGTATAAACCAGATGGTAGCAACTCATTGACGGCTGCTTTGTCGATAAGCTCTAACGCTTGGTCTGTCAGGCTACGCAGCGTGACTTGTCTTAGCCCTTCAGTGGTTGGGTACACCGGCGTTAGGTTAGCTTCAACATCTGGCTGCTGCCTTGGGGCAAAGAACTTGTAGTCAGGGTGGACGATCTCCAGCCCCATATTGCCGCGCTTGATTTCACCGTAGGCGTGGACTTGTTTGCCTTCGGAAAAGTTATTCTTCATTCCGGCAGTGAAGTTGAAAAAGCGTAGGGTAATGGTGCCATTCCCATCACTGATCTTTACTGCGAGCATCTTACGTTTACCGAAAATGGTATCAACATGCATCACCTTGCCTTGCACCGCAGCCCAAAGGCCAGCGTGCAGTTTTACGATTGGATAGATGCGTGTTCTATCTTCATAGCGTAAAGGGAGGTGAAATAGCAGGTCTTGTACGTTATTAAGCCCAACCTTCTCCAGTTTCTCTGCGACTTTAGCGCCGACTCCAGATAAAGAGTTGAGAGGGATAGCAGATAAAAGCTGTGACATAACAAGGCTCATAAACGTAAGAGAGATGATCTATTCAAGCATTTTACTGGATTTTTGTACAGGATAAAGCTTAGATGCGGGATGCGGGATGCGAGTAAACGAGATGAGAAGAGATAAAGGGCAGATAAGAGATGCAAGTGAAAGGGGTACGAAAAGATTAAGAGCGGATTCGGGATACGGGTAATCGAGATACGAAGAGATTAAGAGCAGATTCGGGATGCGGGTAAACGGGATACGAAGAGATAAGAGCAGATACGTGATACGAGTAAACGGGATTCGAAGAGATTAAGAGCGAGTACGGGCTATGAGAAGAATAGGGTAGTAGAAAAAATCAAAGCAGACTCGAAATACGGAGAGTTGAGTAGTGAAAAGCTTGTGCTCTTCGCATCTCGAGACTCGTATCTCTCATCTGCTTTTGAATCAGTTCTTACGACGTCTTACTTTCAGCGCGTGTGGCATCACACGTAGCTTCTTCATAATGCTCGCAAGGTGAACACGATCTTTGGTCGTCAGCAAGATTGTCACTGTGTACAAGCGTCCATCACGTTCTTCGGTTGAAATACCGTGAATGTTTGAGCCTGTTTTCGAGATAACATTAGTTAGCTCAGCCAGTGCACCTTGGTGATTCTGCAGATCAACCTGAAGCTCAGCTGTGAACTCTTGGTCGTAATCGTCAGACCATTCAACCGCCATGTATTTGTCTGGTTCTTTCTGGTAACCACGAACGTTTGGACACGTTTCACGGTGAACCACAAGGCCACGACCTGGAGATACATGGGCAATGATGTGATCATCTGGAATCGGGTGACAACAGTTGGCGAACGTCAGCAGTAGACCTTCAGCACCACGGATAGGAAGTTTCTTCCTTGGTGTATCGCTGTTGTTTTCCACTTCAGTGAGTTCGTCAGCATCACCCAGTAGGCGACGAGCAATCACGATACTCATCAGCTCACCAAGACCAATCGATGCTAGTAAGTCTTCAATGTTATCGAGACGCAGATCAGACAAAACATGTTCAACGTTCTCTTGGCCGATATCGCCAATCGAGTGTTCGCCAAGTGCGTGATTCAGTAGACGACGACCTAAAGTAATCGACTCTTCACGACGCATGGTTTTCAGAACCTGTCGGATCTTAGTGCGAGCTCGCGATGTCACGACGTAGTTGAGCCATGCTGCATTCGGACGCGCGCCCGGAGCACTGATGATCTCAATCGTTTGGCCATTCTTCAGCGACTTGCTTAGTGGGTAAGGGTTCATGTCTACACGAGCGCCTACACACATGTTGCCGACATCGGTATGTACCGCGTAAGCAAAATCGACCGCTGTTGCGCCCGCAGGAAGTTCGACAATGCGACCTTTCGGCGTGAATACAAAGATTTCATCTGGGAACAGATCAGACTTAACGTTTTCAATGAACTCGAATGAGTTACCCGCGCTTTGTTGCAGCTCAAGTAAGCTCTGCATCCAACGTTGTGCTTTAACCTGTGCGGTTGTGCCATTACTGCTGCGTGAACCATTGCCTTTGTAAGACCAGTGCGCCGCGACACCTTTGTCTGCCATTTGATCCATATCTTCAGTACGGATCTGAACCTCAACTGGCACCCCATGAGGGCCGATCATTGACGTATGCAGAGATTGGTAGCCGTTGGCTTTTGGTACCGCAATGTAATCTTTCATGCGGCCAGGGCGAGGCTTGTACAGGCTGTGAGCCTGACCAAGTGCGCGATAACAAGTATCTGGGGTATCAACCACCACGCGGAAAGCGTAGATGTCCATAATGGTGTGGAAGCGCTGCTCTTTAGTTTTCATCTTGTTATAGATGGAGAACAGGTTCTTTTCACGACCAAGTACGCGAGCAGGCAAACCGACTTCTTCGAGACGGCCTTCAATTTCGCTATGGATACGTTGGATCATCTCCTTACGGTTACCACGCGCAGCTTTCACTACGTTTTTAAGTACGCGATAACGGTTAGGATAAAGGGCTTCAAATCCCAGCTCTTCTAGTTCGGTCTTGATGTTATGAATACCAAGACGGTGAGCTAGCGGAGAATAAATCTCGAGGGTTTCACGAGCAATACGACGCTTTTTATCAGGACGAAGAGCCCCAAGTGTACGCATGTTGTGAGTACGGTCAGCTAATTTGATCAAGATAACGCGGATGTCTTGCACCATGGCGAGAACCATCTTGCGGAAGTTCTCTGCTTGCGCTTCTTTGCGATCACGAAATTTAAGCTTATCCAGCTTAGATACACCATCAACCAGTTCAGCAACAGTATTGCCAAATTGAGCTTCTAGCTCCTCTTTTGTAACTTCAGTATCTTCAATTACATCGTGGAGTAGGGCTGCTTGCAGGGTTTCGATATCCAGACGCATTTCTGCCAGGATTCTTGAAACAGCAACAGGGTGGATTATGTATGGTTCACCCGTTGAACGGGTTTGCCCTTCATGGGCGTTTCTCGCTACCACATAAGATTGACGCAGAGCCTCAATTTGAGGCTCTGTTAGGTATTCTTGGGCAACGTCTTTGAGGCTATCGAATAGATACAAATTAAAGGCCCGGAAGGTTAATTAGTTCGAATGACGCTTTTAACGAGTGTGAGCGATGCTGCTTACTGCTGCAAGTTCAGCCGCTTCTTGCTCTTGTTGCTCTTGACGCTCACGAGCATCTAGTACGTCTTTAGTGATAAGACCTTCTTCGATTTCGCGAAGAGCGATAACCGTTGGCTTATCGTTTTCTTCAGGCACTAGTGAATCTTTACCGCCAGTTTGCATTTGACGTGCGCGGCGAGCCGCAATAAGAACTAGGTCGAAACGGTTGCCAACTTTTTCAACAGCGTCTTGAACAGTTACGCGTGCCATGAGGACTCCAAATAGTAATTAACTAATAAATTTTTGATGACGAGAAAGTATACAAGTTTAACTAGAGACTTTCTAGATCACCGTATACTTATCTCAATGGAAAATCTAGGGGATCTAGATTATTCCGCTAATAAAGCAGTAAGCATGCCGCTGTATTTCGCTGCTTGCTTATCTTCTTTTAAACGTTCCGCACGAATGATGGCTCTGAAGTCCATTAGGGCTGCATCAAAGTCATCATTCACGATCACATAATCATATTCTGCATAGTGAGAAATCTCTGATTTTGCTTCGCTCATGCGTTTCGCAATAACTTCGTCGCTATCTTGACCGCGAACATTCAAACGACGCTCTAGCTCACCATTTGATGGTGGAAGAATGAATACACTCTTCGCTTGAGGCATTTGTTCACGGATCTGACGAGCGCCTTGCCAGTCGATATCTAGGAATACATCGATACCGCGGTCTAGGTTTTCTTCAATCCAAACGCGTGAAGTGCCGTAGTAGTTGCCGAACACTTCAGCGTACTCTAGGAACTCACCTTTACCAATAAGATCTTCGAAGTGATGTTTTTCTACAAAGTGGTAGTGAACACCATTCTCTTCACCAGGGCGCATACCGCGAGTGGTGTGTGAAACAGATACCTTCATTGCGTAGGTTGGATTGGTTTCTAGCATTGCTGAGATCAAGCTCGACTTACCTGCGCCACTAGGTGCAGATACGATGTAAAGAGTACCTTTGCCCATCTGTATATTTCCACTGTTGGTTGGATTGAGTGAAGGCAATAGACCTACACTATAAAAGATAGCACTGACTCTAATTGTTGTTCCGTTGGTTACGTCTATAAAGAGATAACGAGTAAAACTAATAGAAGCAACTGGTGAAAATTAGGTCAGAAAAATGGAGGCGAAGAGTAGCATATTTAGATGATTGAGAACAACTGGCTTGATCGTTATTTATTGGCGAATGATCTTCATGAGGATCTTTGTAGAAATGTAATCACTCACCATCTGCACTTTTTTATGTGATCTGGACAAAATCTGTTGAAGTTTTAATCTCAATCCTTACAATCCGCGCAAACGATTAAATGCTGTATATGTTTGATGAAATGGATCAAATGTTTCTACTACCGAGCCTATCTTGGTGACTACAGTTTTTAGTGTAGAGACTTCTCTATTCTCACAGCATTTGAATCACCAAATTCTTAATTTATTGCATAGGTTTTGTTGTGAGTACCGATTCCACCCTAAAAGCCCAGAACTCTTCTGGCTCACTTGATTCGTTGTTTAAAATCACTGAAAGAAAAACCACGATTGGCACTGAGCTGTACGCGGGTTTCATTACTTTCTTGGCGATGAGTTACATTCTGGCGGTCAACCCAGCGATTTTGGGTGGTATTCCTGGAATGGATAAAGGTGCCGTGTTTACTGCAACAGCACTTGCTGCGGCTATTTCGACCCTAATCATGGGTATTTGGGGCAACTATCCAGTGATGCTTGCGCCGGGCATGAGTATGAACGGCTTCTTTAAAGGCTTGCTATTAAGTGGTTCAGTCGCGGTCCTTTGGAATGAAGCACTATTCGGCATCTTCTTGTCGGGCATACTTTATCTTGCGTTCTCACTGACCAATATTCGTAAGTCGATGATTGAGTCGATCCCTGAAGACTTGAAACTGGCAATTACCGTATCGCTCGGACTGTTTATTGCTTTTTTAGGTCTGAAGAATGCAGGCATTATCGTTTCTAACCCATTCGTGTTGGTTGGTCTAGGTGATATCTCAGATCCAAAAGTGATCATCGCTTATGTAAGTATCTTCATCGCACTAGGCTGTATGGTTCGTGATATCAAGCTCGCTACATTCATTTCATTTGTGTCGGCAATTGCATTAACTATTCTTGCTGACGTATTTATGGGTACATCAAACGCGCCAATCCCAGAACAGTTAGTAGCTATGCCGCCAAGCATGGCAGGCAGCTTCGGTGCTATCTTTGATTTCTCGGCTTTCACACCTGAGAAAATGTTCGACCTATTATTCATCGTGCTTATCTTCCTGATTGTCGATTTCTTCGATGGCTTGAGCACGATCGTTGGTGTTGGCCGCGATGCAGGAATCATTGATAAAGACGGTAAGGTGCCAAACGCGAAGTCGGCTCTAGTGGCTGATGCAGGCGGTACTGTGATTGGCTCTATTCTGGGTACAACGTCGATTACGGCTTTCTCTGAGTCAGGTATTGCGTCTTCTCAAGGTGCGAAAACGGGCTTAGCGGCAGTGATGGTAGCAGGTTTGTTCCTAATCTCGCTCTTCCTATACCCAATCTTCTCTATCTTCTCAGCAGCCATGGTTGCGCCAGCGATGGTAGTCGTAGGTATCTATATGGTAGGTCGCCTTGGTCAGATCAACTGGGAAAAGAAAGAGTCACGCATTGCAGCCTTCTTCACCATTATGTTTACAGTGCTAAGCTTCTCTCCAGCGAACGGTATGGCGATGGGTTTCATCAGCTACGCATTCACAATGGTTGTGGCAGGTAAGCGCAAAGAAGTACACCCGCTGATCTACGGACTGTGTGTGGTGTTCTTAACTTACCTGATTCTGCTTTAAGGCTAATTAGCCTTAAAGGTCGCTAAGTAAAAGGCAAGCTGATGGCTCCGCAGTGAATGTGGGGCCATTTTTGTATCTGTTGTCTCTCTAGAGTACGCGACTTATATTGATGCATGCTATTGTAGAGACTGGATTAATTATTTTTTGAAGAGTGACTATGCCTTCTCATTTACCCAAATCTTTTAGTAAGCCGTTTTTAAAAGTGTTCCACATTATGGAAGCGGTATTGCTGGTGGCGATCACGCTCGCGACCTTGTTTGCGATGGTCGAAGAGTTCATGCATGTCTTCGCTGAACGCCGTGTACAACTGACCGACATTCTATTGATGTTCATCTATTTAGAAGTGTTGGCGATGGTTCAACAGTTTGTGATGAACGGTAAGATCCCAGTGCGATACCCAATCTATATCGCGATGATGGCGATTGCTCGTTACATCACTTTGGGTATGAAAGAGCTCGATGCAGTATTGATCGTTTGGTTATCTTTAGCGGCATTTATCTTAGCTGCTGCAACACTCTTGATTCGTGTTGGGCATCATTATTGGCCGTATGTAGACCTTCGAACCAAGCAGCCAGATGAGTAACACTTTGAAGGTTAAGGTTTTATAAATGAAGCCCAGCGATATCGTTGGGTTTTTTAATTGGGTTGGTTGAACAAAAAAACATCAATTTATCCAAATAACGCTTTACAAGCAGGCTAAGATCACCAAGAATGGCGTCGCTCTGTTTTCAGGGTTATTAAATGAAACATCCAGTTGTAAAGTAAAACCCTTAGTATTGCTTCATTGTTATTCTCAGTGTTTCCCTTAGCTTCATAGATACATTAAATAATTCAAGCTTTCAGCGCATCGCACTTTTGGCGATTAATTTTTTATTTTTATATAAGGGACACATCATGTCTAACAAAACAAACGGCGTAGTAAAATGGTTTAACGAAGAGAAAGGCTTCGGTTTCCTAACTCAAGACAACGGCGGCGCAGACGTATTCGTACACTTCCGTGCAATCGCTTCTGAAGGTTTCAAGACTCTTAAAGAAGGCCAACAAGTGTCTTTCGAAGTAGAGCAAGGCCAAAAAGGTCTTCAAGCTGCAAACGTTGTAGCTCTATAAGATTTTAAGTCGGCGCAGGTTGCATTAGCAACTTGCGTCACTTTCTCCCTTAAATCTTTCCCCTCTAGTTCCACCTGTAATATCCCCCTCAAAATATTCTAAAATCCTTTGTTACATCCGCTTCTCTGTTTTATCTATAGCTGTATCTATCTCTTGCTCCAAACAAATCTCCTGCGTAACAACCTGCTCAACCTGATTGGCATTATTGCATCCATAAAAAAAGCCCCTAAAACTAGGAGCTTATCTTGATCTAATCAACACTGATTCAGCTAATAGCTTATTCACAGCGTGTTACTGGCAAACTGTTATTCAATATTCTGAATCTGCTCACGCATCTGTTCGATAAGAACTTTAAGCTCTACGCCCGATGCTGTGATGTCTGTACTGATAGATTTAGACGCTAGCGTGTTTGACTCACGGTTGAACTCTTGCATCATGAAGTCAAGCTTACGGCCACAAGCGCCACCTTTTTTCAGTACTACATTCGCTTCTTTCACGTGAGAGTCTAGGCGGTCTAACTCTTCTGCTACGTCTGACTTCTGAGCCAGTAGGATAAGCTCTTGCTCAACGCGAGAACCTTCAAGTTCAATTTTCGCATCTTCAAATTTGGTAAGAAGACGCTCACGTTGCCACTCTAGGATTTCAGGCATGCGTGCACGAACTTTCACGACTTCTTCAGTGATCGCATCTAAGCGCTGTACGATTAGCGCCTTCATATTCTCACCTTCACGAGCACGAGCATCAATGAACTCAGCAATTGCATCGTTGAATGCTTCAAGTAGATCTTTGTTGATGGCATCCATGTCTTGCTCTGGCGTTTCCATCACGCCAGGCCAGTTCATGACTTGGAATGGGTTCAAACGGCTGTCTTCGCCAGTCATGGTCATTACTTGGTTAGCAGCATTAATTACTTGCTGAGCCAAACCTTCGTTAATGCTTAGTTCGCCCTTTGCAGCAGGGTTTGATTCAAAGCGCAGGTTACACTCAACCTTGCCGCGAGCTAGACGCTTACGGAAACGCTCACGCAAGATTGGTTCTAAACCACGGAACTGTTCAGGCATACGGAAGTAAGTTTCTAGGTAACGCTGGTTTACACTACGGATTTCCCATACTGCTGTACCCCAATCGCCTTTTACTTCTTTGCGTGCGTACGCGGTCATACTATAAATCATCGAATTTTCCTGTCTTTTATCATTCTGAAAATAACGCGCACGCATAGTATCACGATATGGTGTGCTCCCGAAGCTTGTCGCCTTTCATGATGGATAGCTTTGCATGATAAACTGCTATATAATCTTGCCCCAATCAAAACTGTCTCACCCCTTTCTTAGGTGATGCACTCTTTCGATAGTAAATCACTTCAGACTGTTAATAAGGTAGATACCAATGCGTCCAAATGACCGCGCTGTAGATCAAATTCGTCCAATTAAAATTACTCGTAACTACACAGCTTATGCTGAAGGTTCTGTATTAGTTGAGTTCGGCAACACTAAAGTTCTATGTAATGCGACGGTAGAAGAAAACGTGCCGCGTTGGTTAAAAGGCCAAGGTAAGGGTTGGGTAACCGCTGAATACGGCATGCTGCCACGTGCAACGCACACTCGTAACCGTCGTGAAGCGGCGAGCGGTAAGCAAGGTGGTCGTACGATGGAAATCCAACGTCTGATCGCGCGTAGCCTACGTGCTGTTGTTGACCTGAAAGTAATGGGTGAAATCATGATCACTGTCGATTGTGATGTTATCCAAGCAGACGGCGGTACACGTACTGCTTCTATCTCAGGTGCAAGCGTTGCAATGGCTGATGCTATCAACAGCTTACTAGCAAGCGGTAAACTGAAAAAGAACCCAATGAAAGGCCACGTAGCGGCAGTTTCAGTGGGCATCGTTGGTGCACAAGCACTGTGTGACCTTGAGTACGTTGAAGACTCAGCAGCAGATACCGATATGAACGTTGTAATGACGGAAGACGGTAAGATGATTGAGATTCAAGGCACCGCAGAAGGCGAACCGTTCAGCCACGAAGAGCTGATGCAGCTTTTAGCCTTGGCGAATAAGGGTATTGCCGATATCGTCGAAGCGCAGAAAGCTGCGTTGGCCGACTAATCATTTAATAGCTCCCACATTGGGGGCTATTTTTTTATTTTCGTCATATATAACTCTACACCTGTGTTAGCTGCAATTTTTCACCCTAATCACATAGGTCCCCTATGCTCATAGGGCTGAAAAACTTTGCTGCCTTGTTGTAGAGCTATCTATTTAGAAAATACATCATCGTTAGCTTTCGAAGTGATCGGAAGTTAGGAATTGGAAAGTAAATTAATTTAGAGGATGAGCATGAAAGCATATCAACGTGAATTTATTGAATTTGCACTAGAGAAAGAAGTACTTAAGTTTGGTGAATTTACTTTAAAGTCTGGCCGTAAGAGCCCTTACTTCTTCAATGCTGGATTGTTTAATACAGGTCGTGACCTAGCACGCTTAGGTCGCTTCTACGCAGCGGCATTGGCTGATTCAGGTATTGAGTTCGACGTACTATTTGGCCCTGCATACAAAGGTATCCCAATCGCGACGACAACAGCCGTAGCACTGGCAGATCACCACGATGTGGACACGCCTTACTGTTTCAACCGTAAAGAAGCGAAAAACCACGGTGAAGGTGGCAACCTAGTGGGTAGCGAACTTGAAGGTCGCATCATGTTAGTTGATGACGTGATCACTGCTGGTACTGCGATTCGTGAGTCGATGGAAATCATCCAAGCAAACGGCGCTGATTTAGCGGGTGTTCTGGTTGCGATTGACCGCCAAGAGAAGGGCAAAGGCGAGTTGTCTGCGATTCAAGAAGTAGAGCGTGACTTCGGTTGTGCAATTATCTCAATCGTTAGCCTGACTGACCTTGTGACTTTCCTTGAAGAGAAAGGCACAGATGCAGCACATCTAGACGCAGTAAAGGCGTACCGCGCTCAATACGGAATCTAATCCCTGAAGCGTCGAACCTTACGGTTTAGCGCTCTAAGTTTAGAATCGAAAAATCAAAAAGGCCCGAGAGAGATAACTCTTTCGGGCCTTTTACTTTTCTATTAAAGCGAACTATTTTCTTATCTAAAGATAGGCGCTCTATTTGTAACGAATGCCGCGTTCCACTTCTGGATCTTCCATTGTTTTGAAGCGCTTGTGTAACCACATCCACTGTTCTGGTGCTCTTAAGATAATCTTCTCAAGATAGCGGTTCATATAGGCAGCGGCGGCTTTCTCATCTTTCTGCGGGTAGTTATCTTCGATTGACTCATCGGCCATGATTTCATACTTGCCGTCGGCATTTCTAAAACCAGACCCCGGAACAAGTGCACATCGGCTGGTGTACGCAAGAATGCTGGTGCCTGTAGTGGTGCATGCATCTTCTACCGCGAAGAAAGGCACAAACACAGATTTGTTACGACCGTAATCATGATCCGGTAGGTAGAAAAGGATCTCACCCTGACGCAGGATTCGGATCATGCGCTTCACATCTTTACGGTGAATTAGGCGGTTGCCGTTTTGGGTACGACCGCGGTACTGAATGAATTCATAAGCAGGGTTGTTGTGTGGGCGATAAACCCCTAAGCCAGAAATACCGAGAACAGCCATTGCTCGCGCAGTGATCTCTAGGTTTAAGGCATGCACACAGCACAACAAAACACCTTTACCGTTGGCTTTATGCGTACGCAGTGCTTGGGTATCTTTATCTACTAGGATTCGCTTGAAACGCCACGTTGGCCAGAACCAAGTAATTCCGGTTTCGATGAGTGCCATACCAGTGTTCTTGAAGTTCTCGCTGACCATTGCTGAGACTTCATCTGCTGGCTTGTCTGGGAAGGCGAGTTCCAAGTTACGTGTTGCTACCGCTACACGTTTTTTACCATAACGAGCGCCCAAAGAGCCTAACGATCGGCCTAATAGCAGTAAGAGACGGTAAGGAAGAACGTTAACGATAAGCGCCAATAACCCAAAACCGAACCATACCCCCCAGTATTTAGGGTGGAGTAACGCCAGAGTAAAAGGTGGCTTAGTAATAACGTGTTGTGCAGTGCTGTTTGTCGGAGAAGTTTTCGTCGTCATAACCATCACTTAAAATTTGATTGCTACTTAATCTGAGCGCTTAGCAGAGCCCAATAAGCATCGAAGTTTTCTGTCGGTTGATATTTGAAGTCTGAGCGAACAAATCGATTCAAGCTGCCTTCAACTTGACCGAGCAGCTGAGCGGCTAAGATTTTCTCATCAACCGGGAATGATTTCCCTTCACGAAGCTTTCTTTCACGCAGGATCTGGCGAAGTTGCGTCTCAATGCGTTCGAAAAGTTGGTTGATGCGATCACGCAGGCGTTCATTTTCAAACATTAGAGCATGACCAGATAAAATTCGAGTCAGGCCTGGGTTACGTTCTGAGAAAACTAAGATAAGTTGTAGCACTAGGCGTATGCGCTCTAGCGTGTCTTTCTCTTCATCCAGAATGCGGTTGATTCGAGACATCAACGCTTCTTCAATGAACTCGATTAGGCCTTCAAACATGCGAGCTTTGCTTGGGAAGTGGCGGTATAACGCAGCCTCAGAAACACCCACTTGCTTGGCCAACTTTACCGTTGTGATACGAGAAGCACCTTCGGTCGATTCCAACATTTGTGCGAGAGCTTGTAGGATTTCTTCACGACGGTTTGATTTTCGAGCACCAGCCATCTATTTACTTCCTTTCCTAAAGATGAGGATTGAGTGAAGAAGGATTATAAACACCAATCAATTCTGTTTCCTAGTTTTGTGAGCCCTAGGTCAACAGAATCGAGAGGTGTCAGCAGATTGTCAGAGCAAATTTGTGCGTTTATGCATCAATAAGCTGTTGGATCTGATCGAGGATCTGGAAACCAAGTGTGTCTTTGCTGTCCAGTGGCAGAGATTTATCACCGTCTTTCCAATAAAGGTGCAATTCATTACTGCTGCTATTGAAGCCTTGGCCTGCGACTGAGACGTCGTTGGCACAAATCATGTCGAGGTTCTTTCTTTCTAGTTTGCCGCGCGCGTATTTCTCAACATCTTGAGTTTCTGCTGCGAAGCCAACAGTAAATGGACGACCTTCAGTCATTGAAGCGACAGAAGCGACGATATCTGGGTTCTTAACCATTTGAATGTTCATGTCATCTTTACCGTCGACTTTTTTAAGCTTCTGGTCTGCAACTGTCTCAGGACGATAGTCTGCAACTGCAGCACAACCGATGAAAATGTCGTGCTGAGCAGCGCGTGAAGAAACGGCATCTAGCATCTGTTGAGCGCTATCAACATCAACGCGAGTGACATTATTCGGTGTCGCGAGTGATACTGGGCCACTGACTAAAGTAACCGCAGCGCCTTGTTTAGCTGCTGCTTCGGCCAGTGCATAGCCCATTTTTCCTGAGCTGTGGTTGGTAATGTAGCGCACAGGGTCGATCGCTTCTCGAGTCGGGCCTGCAGTAATAAGTACAGAGCGGCCTGCAAGTGGTTTGGGTTGGAAGAAGTCTTCACAGCGGTGTACAAGCTGCATAGGCTCTAGCATGCGGCCCATGCCCACATCACCACACGCTTGTTCGCCAGCCGCCGGTCCCCAAATCTCACAACCACGACGTTTTAGTGTTGCGATGTTCTCTTGAGTGGCAGGGTGGCTGTACATCTGTTGGTTCATTGCCGGAGATACCGCAACTGGCGCATCGGTTGCTAGAACCAAAGTGGTCAGTAGGTCGTTACCCATGCCAGCTGTCATGCGAGCAATCAGATCAGCGGTTGCTGGCGCTAGTAATACCAAATCAGCCCATTTTGCGAGCTCAATGTGCCCCATGGAAGCCTCAGCAGCAGGATCAAGCAAACTATCAGACACTGGCCTTCCAGAGACGGCTTGCATGGTGAGAGGAGTAATGAACTCCTTGGCTGCATTTGTCATCACGACTTGTACTTGTGCTCCACGTTCAATTAAGCGTCGAGTCAGTTCGGCACATTTATACGCAGCGATACCACCACTAATGCCAAGTAGGATTTTTTTTCCAGCTAGGCCTTGTTGGTCAGCGTTACTCAGTTGATTAACCAATGTTTGCATGATTCTGTTCCTTAATTTCTCTGCGACTTACGATATCAGAACAAAGGATAAGTGCCTAGAAGCAGAACTCGAACAGAGTTGACGCTCATCAAGTTGGTGTTATCAAACTTATCAATTACACGATTTTGTTAGTGTCTCGTTTCCTTTGACCTCTATCGAAGGATCTCTTATTACGATCTCATTAAGGTGATGGGTTGTGTTCATGACCAATGATTGTCTTTATATGCCAATAGATAAAATACCTGCCGAATCGATGCCGAGAGAAAAGTTGTTAAATAGAGGGCCTGATTCCTTGAGTGATGCGGAACTGCTCGCGATATTCCTGCGAACAGGGACACAAGGAATGAACGTCTTGGAACTCGCAGACAAGTTGATAAAAGACTTTGGCTCGCTCCGCCATCTCTTTTCAGCAACGCAGGAAGAGTTTTGTGCTCATAAAGGGATGGGGCAGGCCAAGTATGTTCAATTGCAAGCTGTGTTAGAGATGACGCAGCGTTATCTAGCAGAGACTTTATCTCGTGGAGATGCGCTTACTAGCCCAAGTCATACTAAGCTTTATCTCTCGAGCATGTTGCGCGATCGCCAGCGAGAAGCCTTCTATATATTGTTCCTCGATAACCAAAATAGGGTAATAAAGGACGAGGTAATGTTTGAAGGAACCATCGATGCCGCATCGGTTTACCCGAGGGAAGTGGTTAAACGGTCACTTCATCACAATGCGGCGGCATTAATTTTGGCTCACAACCATCCTTCGGGTGTTGCAGAACCAAGCCAAGCCGATAGGCGGATTACACGTCGATTAACCGATGCACTGGCGCTGGTGGACATACGAATACTCGACCATTTTGTGGTTGGAGATGGCGAAGTTGTCTCTTTTGCAGAACGTGGATGGATTTGAATCACATTTTAGGTTGTTAGTTGCGTTAAATCTGCTATTATTCCGCCCACATTTTTAGACCTAAAATCAGCTCTGATTACTCAAGCAAGCTGCGCTGCACAAAAAAAGATCACGAAATCCGTAAAAAGGATCTGTTCGGGTCTTGAGCAATGCGTGTCAAGTTAGTATAATGCGCGACCTTTGATAGCCTTGTATGGATTTTCCATAACGGTTTTTACCTTCTATTTTAATTGATAGAGAGGTTCGGCCACCAAGGTTGATATCGAGCTGAAACGATTGGAGAAGACATTCATGTCCCGAGTATGCCAAGTAACTGGTAAGCGTCCAGTAACGGGTAACAACCGTTCACACGCACGCAATGCTACTAAGCGCCGTTTTCTGCCGAACCTACAAACTCATCGTTTCTGGGTAGAGAGCGAAAAACGTTTTGTTAAACTACGTCTAACTGCTAAAGGCATGCGTATCATTGATAAGAAAGGCATCGATGCTGTTCTTGTTGATATCCGTGCACGTGGCGAAAACGTTTAAGAGGAATTAAGCAATGGCTAAAGGCATTCGTGAGAAAATTCGTCTAGTATCTTCTGCAGGTACTGGTCACTTCTACACAACTGATAAGAACAAGCGTAACATGCCAGGCAAATTTGAGATCAAAAAGTTTGATCCAGTAGTTCGCCAACACGTTATGTACAAAGAAGCTAAAATCAAGTAATTGATGCTTTTTTTGCTCTTCTTCAGTAGAAGAAAGAATTGAAAAACCCAGTTTAATCGCTGGGTTTTTTTATATCTAAAATTTGAGTAACTTAATTGTTCTTGCTTAATATAGCGCCTTATAGATAGAAAACCGCACAACATAGAAAGTATTGCCACTTTCACGATATACTGAATGTTCAATAGGTTAGATGAGCAGAATCAGATGAGATATCGTGGACGCCGGTGGAACAACATACTCATGTTCAGTGTGATCGCTTTTATCGGCGTGTTAAACCTTCCAACATTGATCAAAGCATACCTTATCGAGCCTGAACCGCAGGTTGATAGCCCTTATCCTTATCTCCTGAACCCAAAAGCAAAGCTTCAAGCGTTGCACTTTGCTAAGTGGTCTGTCATTCAACAAGACAATCAATGGGTTTACCAGTTCAAAGGTACAGACTTCCCCCAAACCACCAATGCACAAGAGTTGTCACAACGTTGGAAAGAGCTTGTGGGCACGGAAGTCGACTCACAGACCTACACAGACCTTACGCCTCGGTTAAAGACACCGCACACCATTGAAGTATGGTATCAAGACCGAGAAGAACCCCAGCGTATTACCTATTATCAATTGCCTGAGTTCTGGTTACTAAAAAACTGGAATGATCAGTGGTTGGCGGTGTCTATTGAAGAGAGCTACCTGTTTCCAAGCTTTAACGCTAACCACTCCTCTAAATCGGACGACTAGATTATGCCTGAATTACCCGAAGTCGAAGTAAGCCGTATGGGGATCTCACCTCATTTAGTCGGCGAGACCATTAAAACGCTTACCCTTCGCACGCCTAAGCTGCGTTGGGATATCCCACAAGAGCTCAAAGCATTAGAAGGGCAGGTGATTCGATCTATCTCGCGTCGCGCAAAATACCTATTGATTGAAACAGATACCGGCACTGCCATTGTTCACCTTGGTATGTCTGGCTCACTGCGCGTGTTAGATGCCGATTTCCCGGCAGCAAAACACGATCACGTGGATCTTAAGCTCACCAACGGCAAAGTACTGCGCTATAACGACCCTCGCCGCTTTGGTGCATGGCTGTGGTCTGCTCCTGATGAAATACATCCAGTGTTACTTGGATCTGGCCCTGAACCGCTAACTAATGACTTTAATGCTGACTACATAGCCGAGAAGGCAGAAAAGCGTAAGGTTGCCGTCAAGCAATTCATCATGGACAACAAAGTGGTGGTGGGTGTCGGAAATATCTACGCCAACGAAGCGCTATTTTCTGCACGTATCAACCCTTTGCGTCCCGCAAGCAAAGTGACAAAAGAAGAGTGGGTCTTGTTGACCAAAGAGATCAAACAAGTGCTCGCCACCGCCATCAAGCAAGGCGGCACTACCCTAAAAGATTTCGCACAGGCGGATGGTAAACCTGGATACTTTGCTCAAGAGCTACAAGTGTATGGCAAAGCAGGCGGAAAGTGCCCTAATTGTGAAGCTCTTATTCAAGAGTTAAAAATAGGGCAGAGGAACACGTTTTTCTGTGAAGAGTGCCAAGTATAAAAAAACTGAACTTATGTTCACTTTTTTACGCTAGTAGATAGGCAGGCTATTAGCTACAATTACACTAATGATATGAATTGAGAATAGTAGAATGAAATATTTAGTAACTGGCGTTGCCGGGTTTATTGGCTCTGCAGTTTCAGAGCGACTATGTGCAGCAGGACATGAGGTTGTCGGTATTGATAACTTGAATGACTACTACCAAGTCTCATTAAAACATGATCGCCTAAAGCGCATTGAGCATGAAAACCTAACCTTTATCGAGTTGGATCTTGCTGATAGAGAAGGTATGGCAACGTTGTTTGCTGAGCAAAAGTTTGACCGTGTGATTCACTTAGCGGCGCAAGCTGGCGTTCGTTACTCAATAGATAACCCGATGGCGTATGCCGATAGCAACCTGGTTGGTCACCTAGCTATTCTTGAAGGCTGCCGCCACAACAAGGTTGAACACCTAGTGTACGCATCATCAAGCTCGGTGTATGGCTTGAACCAAAAAATGCCATTCCACACAGCAGACAGTGTTGATCACCCGATTTCATTGTACGCTGCGACTAAGAAGTCGAATGAGCTGATGGCGCATACCTATTCTCATCTATACGATGTGCCTACGACAGGTTTACGTTTCTTTACCGTTTACGGCCCTTGGAGCCGCCCTGATATGGCGATGTTCAAGTTTGCGAACTTAATTGTAGCGGGCAAAGAGATCGATATTTACAACAATGGCGACATGATGCGCGACTTCACTTATATCGATGATATTGTTGAAGGCATTCTTCGAGTGCAAGACCGTATTCCAGCTAAACAGCCAGATTGGACGGTTGAGCAAGGATCACCAGCGACCAGCTCAGCACCATACCGAGTGTTTAATATCGGTCATGGTAGTCCAGTTAAATTAATGGACTACATCGAAGCGTTAGAAGGCGCTCTCGGTGTTGAAGCGAAAAAGAATTTCATGCCAATGCAGCCAGGTGATGTGTATGCAACTTATGCTGATACTGAAGATCTGTTTGAAGCGGTTGGTTACAAACCTCAAGTTAAAATCCAAGAAGGCGCGAAAGCTTTCGCTGATTGGTATAAAGCCTATTACTCGCTGTAATAATTGATGGTTTCGAATAAAAAATAGCGCTCAATGAGCGCTATTTTTTTTGAAGAACGTTAGTGTTTAGCTTCGCTACCTAGATAATTTTGGCCAGTACTTTTTATCCAAGATGGAGAGGTGGTAAAAATTAGTTGCTAGGTTGAGCGTCATATTCTTTATTTTGTTAGTAGCTTTCATGAAAGCTACCGAATAGTCTTTTCGACCTTTATGTTTACGATTACCAATAATTGATGGTTGCTTACTACGTTGTAATCCCGCAGAAGAAACACCAAACATGGGGTGTTTATGGACCCAAGTATTCCGTAAGAATACATCGACTGGATAATTGAAATTTGAACTTTGTTCGATGAAAGCTTGTGCAGCTTTGGGAGATATCGCGTAACAGGCGGTTCCTTGAGGAACTTTCAAATACTTTACAAGGTGTTGGGTATCGTGCCTATCAACTGAGTAATGTAATTTGTTTTTACTGTCTTGTAAGCGAATAAAGCCACACTGCTCAATATGCTGCTCGGCGATAGTCAGAGCATTACGAAATATGTTGATATCAATCTCGGCATGATCTTCGAAGACTAAAACTGGCTCATTAAGCTCTATACATTTTTGCCAAATAAGGTAATGGCTTGCATAACATCCAACCTCTCCAATGGCATGGGACCTGCCCATATTATGTAAAAAAGCTCTATCGTGAATTCTTTTTAGTAGAGGGTGTTCATCGGTTCGCGCATCCACTCCAATAAAAAACTCAAAATCAACCTGAACATCCTTAAGGGCGTCGGCTGTTGATTTTTGCCTACAATGATTCGCTTTTAAGGTAATGCAGTATGATTTCATAGAGCTATATTGATGTTTTTGTTTGTAGTGAACTATGTTAACACTCGCCTAGCTTTTTGTAATAATGGTTCACTTATTTAGCGATTATGGTTGTGACGGGCTTCAAGAATGTTGAGGCAGTATGGCTGATTGACTGTTAGTGGCTCTGTCGTGTCAGATAGATCGTGCTAGGGGTGGATTAAGTTATAGGTATTAATAAAAATAGCGCTCAACGAGCGCTATTTTTTTCGCTGTAGATAAAGAGAATTACTTGGTTGTCTTTAGCTTAATTTCAGCTGCAACTTTTTGTGGTACAAACTGACTAATGTCCCCACCATGAATAGCCACTTCTCGAACTATTGTCGAAGAGAGGAAAGCATACTCTTCTGATGGGGTTAAAAAGACACTTTCAAGTCCGGGTAGGAGTTTTCGGTACATACTGGTGAGACCGAATTCGTATTCAAAATCCATGGTTGTTCTTAGGCCACGCACCAATACGTTAGCTTTCTGTTGCTTCGCAAAATCGACCAGTAACCCAGAAAACCCCTCAACAGACACGTTAGGCAAGTGAGACACTGCATCCCGCAACAGCTCTACTCGCTCCTCTAACTTAAACATGGTCTTTTTGCTTGGGCTCGCGGCCACCCCAACGGTGATATGATCAAACATGCTCGCGGCACGGACGATAATATCAAGGTGACCATTGGTTACCGGATCGAAAGTGCCAGGGTAGATAACGTGTGTGGTCATATTAGCTGTCCTTGCTTGGTGTTTTAATAGAGTTTAAGGCTTTGTCTAGTTTTTGTTTTACCATGTCGAGCGTGATGTCTTTCATTAAATCATCGCCTTTTGCTCGAGTTCCCCATGGAAGGTCTTCGACTGGCTTGCCTTGTTGCGCCTCTACGTGCTGTTGGTACACACTGGCCACGATACCAAGATCATTGTAGGGCCCAGTTCTTCGTGGGTCACTGTGTGCGTATAACCCGATTACAGGCGTGGATTGTGTGGTTGCTAAGTGGGCTGGACCAGTATCCGGTGCCAATACAACTGTTGCATGTTTGAGTACGGCAGTCAGTTGCTTCAAGTTCGTTTTGCCAACCAAGTTAGTGACTGGCGACAGGCATAATTTTTCGATGTCGTTACCGAGGTTAACTTCTCTTGGTGCAGGAGAACCACATAACACCACTTGCATACCTTGCTCGACAGCATAATCAGCAATAGCGGCATATCGCTCAGTTAACCAATTGCGTGAATCTTTGCTTGCAGCTGGGGAGATAACCAAGGTCGGCTTGCCTGCCATGGTGCTAATTGCTAGTTGTTCATCTTCAGGTGTTAAAGGGATATCCCATTGAGGCTTATCGAAGGGGACACCAATGTAGCGAGCAAATTCGGCAAAGTTATCCAAAACATGAAACTTATCTGAAATAGGTAGATGGTGGTTGGTAAAGAGTGACTGCATTTCACGAGTACGGTTTTTGCCAAATCCCACTTTGCACTTCGCCTTTATCCCCCAAGATAGCACGCTGGCTCTGAGTGCTGCTTGCATATGCAGAAGTGCATCAAATTTACGGTCAGACAGTTGGCGCCATAATTCACGCATTCCTTTGAAGCCTTGTTTCTTATCGAAAACAATCACCTCAATACCGGGTAGATCGCCGATCAGCATGGCTTCTATTTTCCCGGTTATCCAAGTAATTTTCGTTTCAGGCCACTGCTTCTGGATGGCTTGAACCACCGAAATAGCATGACAAACATCGCCAATCGCGGAGAGGCGAAGTATGCAAAGAGATTGAGGTGCAGTTGAGAACAGTGGCATAAAGAGTCCGAAAAAGTGAATAACATCAGAATTATGCAGATACTCGCATTAGTTGTAAAATAGCAATGACGAAAAGCGACCCAAAGGCCTCATAGATGGAAACTATTAACACTAAGAACCAAACAATTTGGTATGACCCTGAACTTCTGGCGCAAGTGCCGGAGGGTGAGATGGTTCAGATCTTTGAGGCTGAATACTGGCAGCAACGTGAGGCTATTTCAGGGAGTGCACAGGGGCGTGGTACCACCTGGTTTATTCAGCTTGATGGAATACAGGCTGCACTGCGCCATTATCGCCGTGGCGGCTTGTTTGGGAAGTTAGTCGAAGACCAATATCGTTTCTCTGATTGGGAAAGCACGCGCTGTGCGATGGAGCTTAATGTTCTCAAGGTCTTGGCAAACGCAGGTGTGAATGTACCTAGGCCTATTGCTGCTCGGGCGACGAAAAGTGGACTATTTTATCGTGCTGATCTGATGTCGGAACGGATTCCCAATGCGAAAGATTTGGTTGATGTCTTGGTTTCTGATCCAATAGATGCGGATGTTTATCGTCGAATTGGCCAAGAGGTACGCAAGATGCACGATGCTGGGGTTAATCATACCGATCTCAACATTCATAATATCTTGCTTGATACTTCACAAAACGTGTGGATTATTGACTTTGATAAGTGTGGTCATCAAGCGGGTGATGACTGGAAAGAAGGCAACTTGAATCGCTTAAAGCGCTCGTTCTTAAAAGAAGTGAACAAGCGCCAGATTCAATGGCAGGAGTCGGATTGGGAGTATTTAGTTCAGGGCTACAAGGTAAATGAATAAAACTATTTGTTCTTTATAAATTTAGCAGGTACACCGCCGTAAACAGTATTTGAAGGTATATCTTTTGTAACTACACTATTGGCTCCAATGGCAACATTGCTACCGATGGTTACTCCTGGGAGGATTACAGTATTAGCTCCAATCCAGACCCCTTCGCCAATATCAATATTACCAAAATAGTTTTTTAGAGGACGTTGCGTGAAATCTTGTTGAGTTTCTGTTGATGATGTGTACATTCTTACGTTGTGGCTAATACGAGTCCTTTTTCCTATTTTTACTGTATAACCAGGCATCGCTTGTATAGCCGTGTTGTGACCAACATAGGACTCAGCACCACCAATAATGTCGCCTTTTCCATAAAACCTAACGTGGCTTCGTTTCAAATCAAAGGTACTATCAATAGAGTAGCGTCTTTTATATTTCGCTTCCTTCTCTTTTATATGTGCCTTCTCCAGTGCTCGAAATAGAGCTGAACCAATCATATAGAACATATAACCTCAGAGCTTTAAAAACCTGACCAAACTATAATCATTTTTTCCTTTAGGTGCTACTTAGTAACTTGGTTGATGGTTGTAATTTTTAAGGTTTTGTTCAACGCCCCTCGGTTTTGTTCAACCACTTGATAAGCCGCTAAGCCTTTATCTTTACGTAATTTAGGTTGTAAGAATAGTTCTTTGAGCTGGCCTGCAATCTCATTGCTGTTATGACAAATACTGACAGCGTGAGCTTCAAGTAGCTTGTCGGTAATTTCGCTAAAATTAAAGTAGCTAGGGCCATTAAGCAAAGGTAGCTGTAGGGCTGCTGGTTCTAGTAGGTTATGACCACCTACTTTATCGCCTACAAGACTTCCGCCCATAAAACAGACATCAGCGCCACCGAGTAATACCAACATTTCTCCCATCGTATCCGCAATATACGCTTCAATAGCAGAGGTGATTGGTTGCTGACTCGTTCGAGTGATGGTGTTGAATTGGTGCTGTTTAGCCAGTTCCGTCACTTGGTTAAACCGCTCTGGGTGGCGAGGCACGATCATCAGCAAGGTATTAGGATTGTCTTTAAGGAGCTGTTTATGAGCGTCTAAGATAATTTCATCTTCGCCTTGATGAGTGCTGGCAGCTATCCATACACAGCGTTCAAAGCCAATTTGTTCACGTAACGCTTTGCCTTTGGATACTTGTTCAGCTGAGACTTCAATATCAAACTTGATCGACCCAGTCACATGCACAGATGCTTTATCTAACCCTAATCGTATAAAACGCTCAGCATCACTTGGGTATTGGCAAAGTACTTGAGAGAGGTTTTTGGCTAAGAGGTCAAAAACGGCTTGGAATTTAGCATAACGCTGGCATGAGCGTTCAGATAGGCGAGCGTTGAGTACCGAAATGGGGATTCCAGCTTTCGCGACGCAGTGCAGTGTGTTTGGCCATAATTCGGTTTCCATGATTAACATCTGTTTAGGCTGAACAGTTTTCAAGAAACCTCGAATGCACCAAGAAAAATCAATCGGCATGTAGCGGTGCTCGACCAAATCACCAAGCTTCTCTATTTGCTCAGCACCTGTGCTGGTCGTTGTGGTAACAATGATGGCTTGATTTGGATCTCGCAGCTTCAATTGTTTAATGACAGGCATCGCAGCAATAGATTCACCCACCGACACGGCATGAATCCAGATAGGGCTTTTACCTTGAGTTTGCGGTGTGATACCGAAATGTTCTTTCCAGCGCTTACCAAAATTTGGCTTTCCGGGTTTGCTCTTATAAAGCCCATAGAGAAGCAGTGGAGAGGCCAATGACAATATAAGAGTGTATATAAGTCGTATAAGCATAAGAACAGTGACACCAGAGCGTAAAATCAGTAATCAGAAGAGTATTTTCTTCAATCTCGAAAGTAAAGAGCGTTATAATTAAATGCTTAGTGACACTTTCAAACGGAAATGGTGAACTCTATCTCATCGCTTATGCAAACCGATCAATCCTATCGTTTCTTGCTCTATGTCGAGCAAAACTACTCATTTGCTATTCTTCGCCCATTTTATAACTACGCGAAGCAACTTGGTCATGACGTTAAATGGTTGCTGGTTGGTGAGGATGCTTCTGAACATCTTTTATTAGAGCAAGAGCAGCGTGTGTCTTTGACAGAAGCTGTTGCCTACAATCCTTCGGCCGTTTTAGTGCCAGGGGATCGCATTCCTGCATTTATTCCAGGGTTGAAGGTGCAAGTGTTTCACGGTTTGAATGAGAGTAAGCGAGGGAACTTATATCCTGAGCGTGGTCTATTTGATTTGTATTGCACCGAAGGCCATGAAAGAACGAGTTCATTGGAACCACTAGCTAAACAGCGCGGCTATTTTCAAGTAAAAGAGACCGGATGGCTGAAGCTAGATAGCTTGTTTAATTATCAAGCTGGTGAGAACCGTCATGAGAGACCTCAAATTCTATTCGCTTCCACTTTTTCGCCAAGCTTATCGTGTGCTGAATTGGTTTATGAAGAGCTTAAGCGCCTAAGCCAACAAAGCCAGTGGCAATGGTTAGTGACATTGCATCCTAAAATGAATCAAGAGACACGAGCGAAATATCAAGCACTGGAAGGGGATAACCTTCTCTTTTTCGATAATGACCGAGTGATTGAAATGCAACATCGTGCTGATGTGATGGTGTGTGATAACTCATCGATATTTCAGGAATTCTTGTTGCTCAATAAGCCTGTTGTCACGGTAAATAATCGAGACCCTCAAGCAAGCTTTATTAACATTACTCAAGCCGAGCAATTAGAGTCAGCAATTAAGCAAGCGATGCTACCTGATGAAGCAAGAGATAAAGCCATTGCTAATTATGGTCCGTCGATAACGCCATATTTGGATGGACAATCTTCAGCTAGAGTTCTGGATGCTATTACTGAAGTGTTAGAAAGCGGTTGGCAAGATAACAAGCCAAAAAATTGGATTCGTAACTTTAAGATCCGTAAATCATTAAACTATTGGAAATTCTAGGGCTGAATAATGAGAAAACATACCCTGTCTGTCATTGTTATTACCAAGAATGAAGAAGACCGAATTGAAACTTGCCTTAAATCTGTGGTTGATATTGCTGATGAGCTGATCGTTTTAGACAGTGGTTCAACAGACGCAACGGTTGAGATATGTCAAAAATACACAGATAACGTGACCATCACAGATTGGCCTGGCTTTGGTAAACAAAAGCAACGAGCGCTAGATAAAGCGACATGTGATTGGGTGTTATCAATCGATGCGGATGAGGCTCTCGACTTAGAAATGGGCAAGGCTCTTGTTGAGTTATTAAAACAAGATCAAATCAAACATACCGCGTATAAACTTCCTTGGGGAGTGACTTTGTATGGTACGACTCTAAAACATGGCCGCAGTGCTCGTGCAGTGTTGAGACTCTTCAAGAGAGAAGGCTCCCGATATACGTTGGACGAAGTGCACGAGACAGTCGTTCCGGAGCAAGGTTCTACAGGAGTATTGAAGGGGTTTCTTCTTCATTACACCCATCGTGACTACGGCCACGGCCTAGATAAAGCATCGCAGTATGCTTGGCTTGGCTCCCAAAAATACTATCGTAAAGGCAAGAAATCGCACGGGCTATTCCTAGCTCTACTAAGAGCTATATGGACGTTCTTCCTTGTGTATATCATTCGCCGTGGCTTTATGGATGGCAGTGTCGGCTTTATTATGGCGATGACTTACGCTCAAGTGAATTTCAATAAATATGTCGGTTTGTGGATTCTTGAAAACCGCTCAGATGACTGCTCAAAAGACCAAGCCAAATAGGAACCGAGAGATGAAGATTTTAGTTTGTGCATCTTACTTACATGCATGGAACAGTTTACGCCCTGAGGCCGCGATCTTTATTGAGCTTGCGCGTCAAGGTCACCAAGTCACTATCATGACCCAAGGTGAGTCTGAGCATGTATCAAAATTAGAAGAGTGCGGCATTCGAGTCGTTGATGGTTATCCAAAGCGTAAAATTTGTTTTGATACCATTAAAAAGATCCGCCATGAGTTGAAAACGCACAATTACGACATCTGCTATGCTTTTAACTCAAAGACGATACCTAATGCGGCGTTTGCGTGTATTGGTTTCAACGTTAAATTAGTCGTTTATCGAGGCACTACTGGAGGTTTATATCGACATGATCCAAGTGCTTATTTAACGCAACTTCACCCTCGTGTAGACGGTATTGTCTGTGTTTCAGAAGCGGTTCGACAAGATGTGGTGAAGCGCGTTTGGAAGAATAAAGATAACGTTGTTACCATATACAAAGGGCATGAATTGGATTGGTATAAAGTACCACCAACTGAGCACTCTGAGTTTGGCTTGAATGAAGATGATGTCGTCGCGATTACTGCAGCGCATGTAAGGCCAAGTAAGGGTATCTCTGTTTTACTTGAGGCGACCAAATACATTACAGCACCGAACTTCCACTTAATCTTAGCGGGTAGTGGCTATGAGCCTCACTTTGATGAGATGAAAGCGAGCCCTATGAGTGAGCGAATTCACTACATCGGCCACCGTACTGACATCCCATCAATTATGTGTATGGCAGACTTTCAAGTTCAGCCATCGATCAGCGGAGAAGGGCTACCGCGTACGATTGTTGAAGCAATGGCAAATGGCACAACTTCTGTTGTTACTACCACTGGAGGTGCCCCTGAACTCGTTGTAGATGGCGAGACAGGTTATATCGTCCCGACTGGTGACGCCAAAGCGTTGGGTGAGGCTATGGACAAACTCGCGCAAGATAAGGCCAAGTGCACCGCCATGAGTGAAGCGGCTAAGAAGCGCCTAGATGAAAGCTTCAGTTCTCGAGTGACAGTTAAGAAGCATCTGGAATTTTTTGAGAAGTTACTAGTCAGATAAAGTAGCTAGATATTAATTATGAATTTAAGGTTCTAAGTCAGAGGACATAGGATCAAAAGAGATATATTAGAGTAGTTGAGTATGCTAAATAACAAGACAGTATTAATTACAGGTGGCACAGGGTCGTTTGGTAAGCAATTTATCAAAACAATTCTGGAACGATACCAAGACGTAAAGAAGATCATTATCTTTTCTCGTGATGAACTGAAGCAGTTTGAAATCAAGCAGCAATATCCTCACAAGGATTTTCCACAATTACGCTTCTTTATTGGTGATGTTCGTGATCGTAACCGTATGATTCAAGCGTGTGAAGATGTTGATGTTATTATCCACGCCGCTGCGATCAAACAAGTAGATACTGCTGAGTACAATCCAACTGAATGTATTCGCACCAATATTGATGGCGCAGAGAATGTGATTAGTGCAGCTCTTGCGTGTGGTGTGAAAGATGTCGTTGCTCTCTCGACCGATAAGGCATGTGCACCAATTAACTTGTATGGTGCGACAAAGCTTGCTTCAGATAAGCTCTTTGCTGCTGCAAATAATATTAAAGGTTCAAAAGACATTCGTTTTAGTGTCGTACGTTACGGCAATGTGATGGGCTCTCGTGGTTCGGTTATTCCATTCTTTATGCAGAAAAAAGAAGAAGGTGTACTGCCAATTACACATGAAGAGATGACGCGTTTTAATATCTCTCTTCAAGATGGCGTGAATATGGTCATGTATGCACTTGAAAACCATTTGGGTGGTGAGATCTTTATTCCTAAGATCCCTTCATACAAAATTCTAGACATCGCTGAAGCTATTGCGCCTGGCATGGCAACTAAGGTTGTTGGCATTCGGCCAGGTGAAAAACTTCATGAAGAAATGATTACTGATACTGATTCTCTCAATACAATTGATTTAGGTCGTTATTACGCGATCCTTCCTTCTGTCTCTTTTACATACACAGAAGATGAGTACATGAATCATCATAAAGCTGAAAAAGTACCGTTTGGCTTTAAATACAACTCAGGCACCAATACTGAGTGGGAAACGATTGAAGGTCTACGCGACTTAATCAAAGAACATGTTGACCCTAAATTTACAGTGTGAGTAAAACAGTGATTCCATACGGCAAGCAAGATATCAGTCAACAAGACATTGATAGTGTAGTTGATGTTCTTAAATCTGATTTCCTAACTCAGGGACCACAAGTTCCTGCGTTTGAAAAAACGTTAACAGAACATACTGGTGCTCAGTATGCGTTAGCAGTGAATAGTGCAACCTCCGCTCTACATATTGCTTGTCTCGCTTTGGGTTTAGGCAAAGGAGATTGGCTTTGGACATCTCCTATTACTTTTGTAGCATCTGCAAACTGTGGTCTTTATTGCGGAGCTAAAGTTGACTTTGTTGATATTGATTCAGCAACTTATAACATGTGCCCTAAAAAGCTAGAGCAAAAGCTAATTACTGCTAAAGCTACTGGAACTCTACCTAAAGTCGTTGTTCCTGTTCACTTATGTGGTCAGCCTTGTGATATGGAATCCATTGCTAAGCTAGCCAAAGAATACGGCTTTAAAGTCATTGAAGATGCTTCTCATGCTATTGGTGGTCAATATCATGAACAACCTATCGGTAATTGTAAGTATTCTGATATTACAGTGTTCAGTTTTCACCCTGTAAAAATTGTCACAACGGCTGAAGGTGGTGCTGCATTAACGAACCAGAAAGAGCTAGCGGATAAAATGGCTCTCTTGCGCAGTCATGGTATTACACGAGATCCTGAAATGATGACGGAAGCTTCTCACGGTGGCTGGTATTACCAACAGGTTGATTTAGGTTTTAACTACCGCATGACAGAACTTCAAGCGGCATTGGGTGTCACGCAAATGCAACGTCTTGATGAATTTGTTGCGGCGCGCCATGTGTTGTCTAAGCGTTATAATCAAATGTTATCTGAATTACCTTTAGTTCTTCCTTATCAACTGGAAAACACGTACTCAGGTCTCCATTTATTCGTAATTCGTTTGAAGTTAGATGAGATACCATTAACTCATAAACAAGTGTTTGACGCGCTGCGTGAAAATGGTATCGGCGTTAATTTGCATTACATTCCTGTTCATACGCAGCCATATTATCAGGCGATGGGGTATTCTGAAGGGAACTTCCCTGAGTCAGAACGCTACTATCAAGAAGCAATCTCACTGCCAATGTTCCACGGTATGACGGAAGAACAGCAAAATACCGTTGTTCGTGTAGTAACCGAAATTTTGACAGGTAAATAATGAACGTTGCTATTATTCCTGCACGTGGTGGCAGCAAGCGTATTCCTCGTAAAAATATTAAGCACTTTCATGGTAAGCCTATGATCGCTTACTCAATCGAAGCTGCACTTGCTTCGGATTGTTTTGATAAGGTTATTGTCTCTACGGATGATGCTGAGATAGCTGAGGTAGCGAAAAAATATGGTGCTGAAGTACCATTTTTACGGCCTTCAAATATCTCAGATGATTATGCTACCACCATGGATGTAATGCACCATGCAATAACTTGGTGCGATATCAATGGCTGGGATATTGGTGATGTTTGTTGTTTGTACGCTACCGCCCCGTTTGTTTTACCTGAAGATCTTCAGAAAGGTTACGAGCTACTTAGGGGGACTAGTGTGCAATTTACATTTAGTGCTACGTCGTTTCCGTTTCCGATTCAGCGTGCAATTAAGCTTGATGAGCAAGGTTCTGTTTCGATGTTTTCTCCTGAAAACGAACAGGTAAGATCACAAGACTTGGAAGAAGCGTATCACGATGCTGGCCAATTTTATTGGGGTCGTAAAGATGCTTTCTTGAATAAATTATCGGTGTTTTCTAGCCACTCTAAGGCTGTGCTCTTACCGAGAAAACGCGTTCAAGATATTGATAACCAAGAAGACTGGGAACTGGCTGAATCTCTTTTCTCAGCATTGAGGTTAGGATAAACAATGAAGGTTACCTTCCGAGTAGATGCGTCACTATTTATCGGTAGTGGCCATGTCATGCGTTGTTTGGTGCTTGCTGATGTATTAAAGAGTAAAGGTTTTTCTATATGCTTTGCTTGTATTCCTCAGCCTGGAGACATGATTGCGTACATCTGTGATAGAGGCTTTGACGTATTAGAGTTGACTCCCTCTTGCCTACAAATGACGCCCTCCCATAGCGCTGATTATAAAGCTTGGCTTCAACGTAGCGTTGAAGAAGATGCAAATGATTTTTTATCTAAAGTGGATTGTTCCGAGTGGGTGATTGTGGACCACTATGCGCTGGACCATGAATGGGAAAGTATCATTATTGGTAAGCTGTCATGCGCTATTTTATCGATTGATGACCTTAACCGTAAACACTGTAGTGATATTATTCTTGACCAAAATCTATGGCCGAACATCTCAAAAAGATACTTAAATTGTACTGCTACCAAGCTCCTTGGTCCTGAATATGCTCTTTTAAGAGAGAGCTTTTCAACATTGCGGGATTCGCCCCGAGATTCAATATCTAATCAAATCTTAGTCTTTTTTGGTGGAACAGATCCTACAAATGAGTGCGAGAAGTTTATTCTTGCAGCAAATGAGTTTAAGAGGCTCCCGTTTAATACTATTTTGATAACGGGGAGAATCAACCCTCGTTTTGATGCTTTGTTAAAGCTTAATCAAAATAGCAATGTATCTATATACAAAAATTTAGAGAGTTTTGACTTATCGTTAAGTAATAGCAAGTATGCAATTGGCGCCTCAGGAGTCAGTAACTGGGAGCGTTTTTGTCTTAGGGTTCCTGCCTCGATAGTTTCTGTAGCGGAGAATCAAGTAATACTTTCAAATTACTTGTCAGATTTAGGGTTTGTTGAATACTTGGGTGAAGGTATAACGACGAGTACAGATACTTATGCACTTGAGTTAGCGCGTTTATGTGAAAGGTGGGATTACATCAAACCTTTTAGTGATTTTGAAGTTGATGGCTTAGGTGCGAATAAGGTCGTTCAAACAATGGAGGGCTTTTGTCGTGAAACAAAGAGTGATTAAATTTAGGCTACTTGAAGAAAGTGATTTAGAAGAAATTCTCGCTTGGAGAAACTCTCCAGATGTTAGAAAAAACATGTACACCTCTCATGAAATCACTATGGACGAGCACAAGTCATGGTTTTCTAGCATGTGTAAGGATAGTTCAAAAGAATATTTTCTAGCGGAGTTAAATGGAGAGCCAGCAGGTGTTGTTGGATTTACTGATATAGATCGAATTCCTGGAATCGCTTCTTGGGCATTCTATGCATCGCCCAATGCGGTAAGAGGCACAGGTTCTTTGATGGAATATCGAGCGCTAGAGCATGCATTTACTGAATTAGATTTGCATAAATTACGCTGTGAGGTTTTAGGCTTTAATCAACCGGTGGTGAAGTTACATTCCAAATTTGGCTTTAAAGTTGAAGGTACTCATCGAGATGCTTTCTTCAATGGGACTGAATATCACGATGTAGTACATTTGGGTATCTTTTCACATGAGTGGAAAGGTATTAGAAACCTTATGAAAGATAAATTGAGAGTATACGAAGAAAATGAATAAAAACATATACATCGATAATCGAGAAATTGGTCCTAATTGTCCTCCATATATTATTGCTGAACTTTCTGCTAACCATAATGGTGATATAAACCGTGCCTTTCAGATTATGGAAGAAGCAAAAAAAGCAGGTGCTGATGCGATTAAACTTCAAACCTATACCCATGAAACTATCACTATGGATAGTGACTCGGAAGAGTTTCAAATTCATGGCGGCTTATGGGATGGCCAAACTCTATATGAGTTGTATAAAGAAGCGCATATGCCTTGGGAATGGCATAAACCTTTGTTTGAAAAAGCAAAAGAGTTAGGTATTACGATATTTAGTTCACCATTTGATTTTACCGCTGTAGATTTATTAGAGGAGCTAGACGCTCCCGCATACAAAATAGCATCTTTCGAAGTGGTTGATTTACCTTTGATCAAGCGTGTTGCTCAAACCGGTAAGCCGATGATCATTTCAACGGGCATGGCCAACGAGGAAGAGATTGCAGAAGCAGTAAAAACAGCGAGGGATAATGGATGTACTGAGCTAGTTGTACTGCATTGTGTAAGTGGGTATCCAGCGCCGGCTGAACAGTACAATTTAAAAACTATTGCCGATATAGCACAACGATTCGAAGTCTTGTCAGGTCTTTCTGATCATACGATTGACAATGCTACTGCGGTTGCCTCAGTGACTCTAGGTGCATGTTTGATAGAAAAGCATGTCACGATGGATCGAAACGGTGGTGGCGCAGATGATAGCTTTTCTCTTGAACCTCATGAGTTAGCGGCATTATGTAAAGATACGAAAACAGCTTGGCAAGCTATGGGGCAAGTCAACTACGAGCGAACAGAAGCGGAAAAGGGAAATGTTAAGTTTCGTCGCTCTTTATATGTGGTAAAAGACATAGCGGAAGGTGAATTGTTGACTCCCGAAAACATTCGGAGTATCAGGCCTGGTTTTGGCTTACCACCAAAATACTATGAAGAGGTTCTGGGGAAAAAAGCTCTAACTAAGATAAATTCAGGAACTCCTTTATCCTTGAATTTATTTATATAGTTAGTTATTTGATATTAGATAGCTGTAGAGATATAAAATCTTGAAGGCTATCTTGTTTTTTTTCTAATTCAATTAATATATTTTCTAAGTCGTGAACTTTGCTGTCCGGGATTAATTTATATATTTCACAATATTCCTCGATCCCCATTCCGGCTGAAGAGTTAATTGATATTATGTTAACCTTATCTTTGCTAGATAGTAGATAAATTTCCAAAGGTAGTTTATTAGATAAAAATCTCACTCCTTTTTCTTTGAAAGATAAATAATCTGACTCGCTTTCCTTTGGGTGTAACTTTAAAATTGGGGTTAAACCTTTATGTTTACTTTCTAATATTAACCTATTATAGATGTCATAAAAGAAACCATTGTCTTTAAGCTTACCTTTTAATTTATTAAATATGGGTTGTGTGGCGATGATCAATGTTTTATTGTCGAAATTATTAGTACTGTCAAATTTGAAGCATTGTTGAATTTTTGATATTTTTGCTTTATCTTTTGATAAAACAAGTCTTCTTCCTTTGTGTTGTACTGATTTTGGTAACTTTTCTGGGTGTATCACATAAATGTGGTCACATTGCTTTCTTTCACCAAATACGTAATGCTTAGGCGGTTGATTTGATAGCAAACGAAATAATTGCTTGGGCTTGTCATCAATCTGGTGCTTAACGTAATTACCCATTCCATCTTCTATCATTGAGTAAGATTTAACTAGAAGGCGAAATAACCTAGACATCTTATTATTGTCATTGAATAAGAAGAGTTTATTTATCCCGCCCTTTAAGTCTACGTTGTTATTGCTTTCATATATTGAAGACACCAATATTCTTTTTAATGGTTCTGGTATTGACCAACCACGAAGAGAGCAAAATAAAATACATTTACCAATATATCCAATCTTCTTTATATGATTAACTAACGATTCCCTATTCATTAACACTAACTCTATTTTTGTAGGGAGTTGTTCTGTGTCTATGTCTTTAGGATCTACATCTTGATAATCATAGAAATAAATGATGGTCGATGGATTAATCTCATCTTGTGCTTTATATAAGCTGAGTAATAAGTGCCTTACCGTCGAGCAGACATAAATATCTTTATGTGTTGAGTTCATGATTTACTTCTACTCAGTTTGAATTTGAAATTATGTAAGTGACGTTGAATAGTTTCGCTTAAATTGAAGTATTCACGCTTACACTTCTTAATAAAACTTCGAGTAGTAGTACGCTTAGCATAGCCAATCTCAGAGTCAAACTTAGGATCGTTCGTTAAACAAGGAGCTGCAGTGCCGTAGCATTCGACTTCATTTTCCCAAAAACGGTCCATATAAATATCAACTGCCATGTACCATTCCTTAGAGTGTAACAATAATTTATTCGCTCCTTGAGGTGTAAGATAATAAGCGGTTGTACTCATATGTCCTTTTGTGAATTTGTGGATGCTAGTCGATGAACATTCAAATGTAGAATATGAACTGAACTTTCGACGCTTATTATTAAATAACCGAATACATTCGATGGATTCAGGTAGTTCAGGAATGTCTTGTAAAAAGTCTAAAAATGTCTTTTTAAATAACAAAGCATCGTCTTCAATAACAATTATTGGTTGATTTAGCTCTATACATTTTTCCCAGAGTAAAAAGTGACTTGCATAGCATCCTAGTTGACCAGCGTTAAGTGTTTTTGCCCTGTATGTTTGGCTTAATTCATCATTATAGCGTTTAAGTAGCGGGTGAGGAGGATATTTTCGACCATCTATCGCAGAAAATAACTCAAAAGGAAGAGATAGTTCATCTAGTTGACGACTAATGTTATCTTTTCTCTCTGTGGAAGATTCTAAATTTATGACAAATATTTTAGTCATTGGCAACTCTCTTACATCTTGAGCAAATAGGGACTAGAAATAACAAATACAACATCAGGGGTTGAGGGTGATTAAAAGGAACATCCGTTAACCCAGCAATGAAAAATAGACTAACTAAACCAATTACTATATATGCATCGATTAGTGGTAATTTTTTTATCATTATTAGTGGATAAAATAGAAGCCCAATTACGAGCATTAGCCCTACAAGCCCAGACTTAACCATTTTATTAATAAACTGATTGTGATAATGGTGTGAAGCAAGACGAAAAGTTCGGTTAGATATTTCGTTATTTTTTAACTTATCTTGTAATAACTTGGGTATTTCATTTCCATGACCAAGTAATGGCTTTTGTTTTATTATTTGGGGGGCTATTCCCCATAATTGAAATCTTTGTCCGATAGAATAGTAATAATTGCCAGATTGGATTTGTTCTACCTCATAAACAGTGCGGACATATCTTTCTGTGATTTTTTCTTTAAATAAATAAGCTCCAGAAAGTAATAATACTGTTGTAGTGGTCAATACAACTATTGTTTTATTTCGGCTTGGTGGGTTTTTTATGCACTTAAAGATAACAATAGCTAAAATACTTATAATTATAGCTAACCAAATGCCTCGAGTTTCACTGAGAACTATTGGAGGCAAAGCTAATATAAAAGCTAGTGAAGGTATGATTTTTTCTTTTAAAGAGGGCCGTTCTAATAATAATGAAAAAGAAACAATGGCGATTAGTGCACATGAGGTCGCGTAAGGGATGGGGTTTATATAACCGGCATCACGCGAAATTCCTATATATACATTAAAGTATAAACTGTTTAAAAATACAGCAACACTGCCTGCTAATACAATCCAAGCAAGAACTCTGTGGCTTAGGATATGATATGGAAAGAACATAAGAAATAAAGTAGAACCAATGAGAGCCCTTATTTCTCTTGAGCTTGAACCATGGTAATAGTAACTAAATATTGTATATGCACATAATAGAGATAATAACCATATAAATGGCGATTGTAGGTTTTTAATGATTAGTTTTTTTTTATAAAAAAATACACTAATAATTATACTAAGTATAATAAATGGAATAAGCTTTTTATCACCACCATCTAATACAAGCATGCCTGTTACTGCAATAAAATAAGGCAGTATCAACAAAATGGATAGGTTACGTTTGATAAGATTCATTATAATTATTACATACTAGCTATTATAAGGGTTTACATTACTTTCCGGACGAGTCTTAAGCAGTCTTAAGATCCACATATATTGCTCAGGTTTTTTGTTCACGTAGTCTTCAATACATTGATTCATCATACGTGCATCTTGCTCTTCGCTTCCTGTTGGGAATGGCAGGGCAGGGTAAAAATCCAACGTGTATTGACCAGTATTACTATCATATTGAGCAAACAAGGGAATAATTTTAGCTTTACTAAGTTTCGATAATCGACCAAGGCCAGAAATTGTTGCTTTTTGTGTAGCAAAAAAATCAACGAAGACACTGTGCTCACGGCCAAGGTCTTCATCAGGGAGATAGTAACCCAGATACCCATCACGTACTGACTTGATGAAAGGCTTGATGCCTCCGCTACGGTCGTAAACTCGGCCGCCGTATTGCACGCGCTGTCGGTGCATTAGCCAGTCACTGAGTTTGTTTTTTTGTGCTTTCGCCATCGCAGACACAGGTAAATTGCGTGATGCCAATAATACCGCTGGGATATCGATAGCCCATGTGTGTGGTACCAGCAAGATCACATTCTCGCCGCTGTCCGTAATATCGGTTAGGTTACTCAGGCCGTTTATCGAGGTGTTATTCTCTAGCCAAGTTTTACTCTTGAGTGTCAGTGAAGCAAATCCCATCAAAAATGAGATGGAAGTAACGTATGACTGATAGAGAGTTTCTTCACGCTGTTCTACAGATTGCTCAGGAAAGCACATCTCAAGGTTTACGCGAGCTCGGCGGTTAGCCTTATTCTTGATTTTTACAGCTTGCTTAGCCATAAATTTAGCGAGTGCTAAACGAATGCTATTAGGCAAGAAGCAGACTAAAGACGATAACAAAACAGCAATCCAAGTGCCCCAGTATTTAGGTGCCAGAAATCCCCATTCAAACTCAGGATTGTAAGCTTTTGGATCAAAATCATTACGTTGTGTGGTCATTCGTTCACTACATTATTTAAATCAGAGAGTTAACTTTATATCGGTCACTCAGGGAATGATTACGTTTATTGGATTGTCTAATAATGCCCCCAAAAAGTAGGGGGCACTATTAGTCTTAATCTGAAATATAAAGCTTACAGCTATGCGTTTACGAGCTTCATGTACTCAGCGACGCCATCTGCCACTGTTCTAAACTCGATATCGCAGCCTGTATTGCGAAGTTTAGTTAAGTCAGCTTGCGTGAATTCTTGGTAAGCACCTTTCAAATGCTCAGGGAAAGGAATCGTTTCGATTTCGCCTTTACCATGGTGCTGGATTACTGCCTTAGCAACCTCTTCAAAAGATTCTGCATTACCAGTGCCTAAGTTAAAGATGCCAGAAACACCATTTTCTAAGAACCATAGGTTTACCGCCGCTACATCACCCACATACACAAAGTCACGCTTAAAGGTTTCACTACCTGCGAACAACTTCGGGTTTTCACCGGCATTCATTTGGTTGTTTAGGTGGAATGCTACCGATGCCATGCTGCCTTTGTGTTGCTCACGAGGACCGTAAACATTGAAGTAACGGAAACCAGTAATTTGAGGCAATGTCTCGTTATGCGCTACAGCATCTGCGGTTAAGCGACGAACATAGTTATCAAATTGTTGCTTAGAGTAACCGTAGACATTCAATGCACCTTCGTATTCTCGCTCTTCAATGAAAGTATCAGTTTCACCGTACGTTGCAGCGGAAGAGGCATATAGGAACGGAATTTCACGCTCAACACAGTAATGAAGTAGCTCTTTTGAGTACTCATAGTTATTAAGCATCATGTACTTGCCATCCCACTCAGTGGTCGCAGAGCACGCTCCTTCATGGAAAACCGCTTCAATATGGCCGAAGTCATCACCAGCCATTACTTGAGTTAGAAAGTCATCACGATCCATGTAATCAGTGATGTCTAGGTCTACAAGGTTCTTAAATTTCTTACCATTTTTTAAGTTGTCGACGACTAGAATATCGTTGTGGCCCGCTTCATTGAGCGCCTTAACAATATTGCTGCCAATCATGCCAGCACCACCCGTTACGATAATCATAATTTTCTAACTCTTTTGAATACAAATCTATCTCGAGTATAGCAAGGAATGGATAAGGCGGGCTAGTGGAATAATTCTTCAATCAGAGTATGATATGACCAGTAAATTTATGAATTAAATTGAGTAAATGGCTCAAAGTTATAGGTATTAATATGAAAATTGCAGTAGCCGGTACTGGATATGTTGGCTTGTCAAATGCGATGTTATTGGCACAAAACCATGAAGTTGTAGCTGTTGATATTATTGAAGACAAAGTGGTGATGCTTAATAAAAAGCAATCGCCGATTGTTGATAGTGAAATTGAGCACTTTTTATCGAGTAAGAAGCTTAACTTTAGAGCGACAACAGACAAAGTAGCATACAAAGATGCCGAGTTCGTTATCATCGCAACACCAACTGATTACGATCCTAAAAGTAACTATTTCAACACTTCCTCCGTTGAATCTGTTATCAAAGATGTTATGAAAATGAACCCAGATGCTGTAATGGTCATCAAATCAACGGTTCCTGTTGGTTACACTGCACAGATCAGAGAAGAGCTAGGTTGTGAAAACGTTATGTTCTCACCTGAGTTTTTACGTGAAGGTAAGGCTCTGTATGATAACCTACACCCATCACGAATTATCGTTGGTGAGTGTTCTGAACGCGCTAAAGTATTTGCTAATCTTTTGGTGGAAGGCGCTGAAAAAGACAATATCGATGTTTTGTTCACCAACTCTACGGAAGCTGAAGCAGTAAAACTTTTCTCTAATACGTACCTAGCAATGCGTGTTGCATATTTCAATGAACTTGATTCTTACGCGGAAGCGCATGGCTTGGATTCTCGCCAGATCATTGAGGGTGTGGGCTTAGATCCTCGAATTGGTAATCACTACAACAATCCTTCGTTTGGTTATGGTGGCTATTGTCTACCGAAAGATACCAAACAGCTATTAGCTAACTACCAAGATGTACCAAACAACATTGTTGGTGCCATTGTTGATGCTAACCGCACCCGAAAAGATTTTATTGCGGATTCAATTATTAAGCGTTCGCCTAAAATTGTTGGTATTTATCGTTTGATCATGAAGGCAGGCTCAGACAACTTCCGTGCGTCGTCGATTCAAGGAATTATGAAGCGCTTGAAAGCTAAAGGTATCGAAGTGGTCGTGTACGAACCGGTTTTGGAAGAAGAGCACTTCTTTAACTCGAAAGTCTATTCTGACCTAGAAGAGTTTAAAGCCGTATCAGATGTGATTGTTTCTAACAGAATGGTAGAAGAGATCGCAGACGTTGCAGATAAGGTTTACACACGAGATCTGTTTGGCAGCGATTGATACTGCTCTTTTTTAGCTAATGCTAATTAGACCAGATGTTAACAGCTCGATCTATCCGTTTAGTGGCGATATACTGAACCACTAAACGGATAGGGATACTAATTACTAATGAAAACACGTGACAAGATTGTTTACGCTGCTCTAGAGCTTTTTAATGAGCACGGTGAGCGTAGTATTACGACCAATCATATTGCTGAACATATTGAGATTAGCCCTGGCAACCTCTACTACCACTTCCGCAACAAACAAGAAATTGTCCGTGACATCTTTACTCTCTATTCAACAGAGTTACTTGAAAGATTCACACCTATTCAAGGGCAGCAAGAAAGCCTCACGCTACTAAAGAGCTACTTAGATTCTATCTTCACTCTGATGTGGAAGTACCGTTTCTTCTATGCAAATCTACCTGAAATATTGTCACGTGATGAAAAACTCCACCTTGATTACATGGCCGTACAAGAAAAGCTACAAACGAATCTTGTAGATATTATGAGAGCCTTTGTTGAGTTGAACTTGCTTAAAGCTACGGATTCGGAAATGAAATCGATGGTTACTTCTCTTCACTTGATCGCATCGGGTTGGTTGGCGTATCAGTCTGCGATGTCTCCAAAAGCTCAAATTACTGAGCAAGTCGTTCATCAAGGAATGCTGCAGATGATCGCGACCGTTAAACCAATTGCGACAGCACAAGGTTTTGAACAGCTGACATTGTTGGAAGATGGTGTAAGGGCTTTGAACTCAAAGTAGAAAGATACGAGTAAACGAGATTCGGGATACGAAGATTGGGAAAAAGCAGATACGAGTAAATGAAAAACAGGGTAGAGCGACGACGAGGCCAGCGTTTTAATGTCACGTTTTACTCTAACCTTGTATCGGCTTTTAAGCTCTTCGCATCTCGTTCACCCGCATCCCGTATCTGTTCTTATGCTCTTCGCATCTCGGTTACTCGAATCTCGTATCTGCTTTTAAGCTTTTCGTATCTCGGTTACTCGCATCCCGCATCTGCTTTATCTAACCAACCAACTCTTTGGATTTTGAGCTTGGCTGTTTCTACGGATTTCAAAATACAGTGATGGGCGCGTTTGGCCGCCAGTGTCACCAGCAAGCGCAATCGCTTCACCCGCTTTAACCTTGTCACCTTCTTTCTTTAGTAGTGCTTGGTTAAAGCCATAGAGCGTCATATCACCTTTACCATGGTCGAGAAGAACCACTAAACCATAACCGCGCAGATACTCGGCAAATACCACCGTGCCTGAGTAAACCGATTTCACCTGCTGACCGTACTTGGCGTTGATCACCATGCCTTTCCAGTTGATTTGACCCGTTTGGCGAGAACCGTAGCTATGTAGAACTTTATCTTTGATCGGCCAAGGGAGCTTACCTTTGCGTTTTGCTAGGCCATCCATCGGGACTGCATTACGTCGTTCTCGAGCTGCTTTTTCTGCTTTCGCAATTTCAGCTTTCAGACGAGTTTCATTTCGCTGAAGCTCTGCCAAGTAATTTTTGTCACCCGAGATGTTTTTCTTGATGCTGCCAACCGTTTTCTTACGCTGCGTTTGCGTTTGAGATAACTTGTCGCGTTTTATGGTTTGCTGTTTTAACAAGGTCGCAATTTGTTCTTGCTCAAGTTGACGCTGCTTATGACTTTCTTCTAACTCAAGTTGTGTCTGTTCAATCGTTTTGATTGTTGCGGAGCGAGCTTTGGCAAGGTGTTGGTAATAGTGGCTGATGCGATCTTCTTCCACACCTGTGTTGAGGATGTGAGAAGAAGCTTTAGCTCGACTAGTCATGTAGTAAGTCTGAATCAGTTGCTCTAACTTATCGGTATGGACTTTTTTCTGAGCAGTAAGCGATTTAATCTTGGTGTCTAAGCTGGCAATATTTGCATTGGCCGTATTGAGTTGCTTTTTACTGTCTAGAATCGCTTTTTCAAGCGAAGCGATGGATAGCTCTTGTTTCTTGAGGCTTGCTTGTAGGTTATCGAGTTTTTTCTGTTGAGAAGACAGGTTTTTCTGTTGGCGAGATATTTCACTCGATACGCCTTTCAGTTCTCCCTGAGAGGCGGCAAATGACGATGCAGATATAAGAGCAACACAAAGGCTGGCAGATATCAAAAGAGTTCGGCTAATGGCTCGAATTTGTTTCATCATTATCGTCATTTTGCTCTTATTCATTATCAACAGTTGTTTTTAAATCTTTTCGCATCTGCTCTTAATTTTTCGAATTTCGCTGAATCGAATCCACATCTGCTTTTAAGCTCTTCGTATCTCGTTGCGTGAATCAGGCATCGGCTCTTAAGCTCTTCGTATCTCGGTTACTCGAATCCCGAATCTGCTCTTAAATCCCATCACCATGGATGAAGTTCTGAGAGCGACCATTGAACCCTTGATCCATATCCAAAGACGGCTTGTCAGTTTTTGGTTTGCCGACAATTTTTGCAGGAACGCCAGCGACTGTTGTATGAGGTGGTACGGCTTGTAGAACCACAGAGCAAGAACCAATTTTAGCGCCTTCACCCACTTCAATGTTGCCGAGTATTTTAGCGCCGGCACCAATCATTACGCCTTCACGGATTTTAGGGTGACGATCGCCACCTTCTTTACCCGTACCACCAAGGGTCACGTCTTGAAGGATAGATACATCATTTTCAACGACAGCGGTCTCACCAATAACAATGCCTGTTGCGTGGTCGAGCATGATTGCTTTGCCGATGCGTGCAGCTGGATGGATATCTACTTGGCAAGCGACTGAGATTTGGTTTTGTAGGTAGGTAGCAAGTGCTATACGGCCTTGCTTCCATAGCCAGTTAGCGACTCGGTAACCTTGTAGAGCATGGTAGCCTTTCAGATAAAGCAGAGGCATCGAGTACATCTCGACCGCAGGATCTCGATTTACCGTCGCGCAGATATCACAAGCGGCAGCATCAATAATCGATTGGTCCTGCTTAAATGCTTGTTCAACCACTTCACGCACCGCCATTGCTGGCATTGAAGCCGTCTTTAGCTTGTTTGCTAGGATATAGCTAAGGGCTGCGCCTAAACTTTCATGATTGATAATAGTGGCATGATAAAAACTCGCAAGCATAGGTTCTTGCTCCGACTGCTGTCGAGCTTCCTTCACAATGCATTGCCAAACTTTTTGTTGTTCACAGTGTTTCATTTTACCATCCATTCCTTTAAACCAGATACGTGTAGCGAGATGAGAAGAGCTATAAGAACAGATGCGAGTAATCAAGATACGAAGAACGAGATGTAAAGAACAGATTAGAGTCGTGAGATACGAGTAACGAAAAGCATTGTCATCGAACGTTTGAAGGCGCTCTTCATCTTTTCGCATCTCGATTACCCGAATCCCGTATCCGCTTTTACTCTTTTCGCATCTCGTTTACTCGAATCTCTCTACCGCTTTTCTATCTTTCTGACTTCTTGTCTCGAGCAAGTAGATCTTGCGCTGCTAGGTGTGCATCTTTCCCTTGATACAACACTTGATAAATTTGTTCAACAATTGGCATCTCAACGCCCATGCGTTCTGATAATAACCAAACTTCTTTGGTGTTGCGATAACCTTCGACAACTTGGCCAATTTCTTCTTGAGCCGTGTCGACGTCTTTACCTGAGCCTAGCGCCAAACCAAAACGGCGATTTCGCGATTGGTTATCGGTACATGTTAGTACTAGGTCGCCCAGTCCAGCCATTCCCATGAAGGTTTCTGGTTGTGCACCAAGAGCTGCACCCAATCGACTCATCTCGGCTAAGCCGCGAGTGATAAGCGCAGTACGTGCATTAGCACCAAAGCCAATACCATCCGACATGCCAGCGCCAATTGCGATGACATTTTTAACGGCGCCGCCAAGCTGCATACCAATGAAATCTGAGTTTGCGTACACGCGGAATGTTTTGCCGCAGTGGATTTTTTCTTGAAGCTCTTCTAGGAAAACTTCATCTGGTGAAGCAACAGAGATAGCCGTTGGCATACCCATAGCTAACTCTTTGGCGAAGGTAGGCCCGGATAGAACCGCTAACGAGTACCCATCACCAAGCACATCGTGTGCGACATCTTTGAGTAGGCGGCCAGTCTCTGGCTCTAACCCTTTCGTTGCCCAGCAGATACGAGAGTTCGTAGTTAAGTGAGGTTTAAGGCTATTCAAAACGATACCAAACACGTGGCTAGGAACGACAACGAGAAGGTCGCGACTTGCTGTTACCGCTTTCTCAAGGTCTGACTCGATGATTAGGCTTTCTGGGAAGTCTATATTGGGCAGAAACTCATTATTCGCACGTTCTGAATCAAGGCGATTCATATGAACAGGGTCATGTCCCCAAAGAACAACATTGGCACCGTTACGCGCTAGAGATATCGCTAAAGATGTCCCATAAGAACCTGCGCCAATGACAGTCATGGCAATCTCTTTGCCGTAAGCGCTGTCTTTACCGTAAGCGTCTGTCGTGTTAGTCGGGTGAGTTGTTTCTGTCATGCTTCCACCTAAAAATAATGAGGGAAATCGAAGAGTTTTGAAAAAGCTTTCCACTAAAATAAGCAGAGCTTTCAATCTTAGTACAGTGTAAAGAAAAAATGCACATCGCAGAAGTTGCGATGTGCATTTAAAAGCTAACTAGCGCTTGAATCGTTAGAGTTAAGTTCTACTTTGAGACTTAAGCCTGTTCGCCTTCAGCTTGCTGAGCTTGGTTTTGTAGGTAGTTCATGAACAAAGCATCAAAGTTTACTGGTGCTAGGTTCAGTTGTGGGAACGTACCTTTAACCACTAAACTAGAAATGGTTTCACGAGCGTATGGGAATAGGATGTTCGGGCAGAATGCACCTAGGCAATGAGCCAGTTGACCAGCTTCCATTTCACTTGCAGAGAAGATGCCGCCTTGTTGAACTTCACAAAGAAATGCAGTGTCTTCAGCGTTCTTAACCGTAACCGTTAGACGTAGAATTACTTCGTACACGCCTTCGCCAAGTTCACGGCTTTGAGTGTCTAGGTCCAGTTTTACGTCTGGGTTCCACTCTTTTTGAAACATGTCTGGAGAGTTTGGCGCTTCGAAAGATACGTCTTTTAGGAAGATACGTTGGATTGCGAAGTTCTGTTGTGCGTCTTGTTGTGCTGCTTCAGCCATTTTCTTGTCCTTAAAAATTTAAATTAGGCTTTGTTCATTATGTTTGACGAACAAAGCCCGAAAGTTAGTTTATCGGTCAGTTTACTTCTTGCCTTGAACTACTTCTTACCTTTAACCAAAGGTAGGTTAGCTTCGCTCCAAGCCACTAATCCGCTTTTCAGCACGCTTACGTTTTCGAAGCCTGCTTTAACCAGTAAGTTAGCGCTTTCTTGAGCAGTTTGACCTGTCTTGCATACTACGATTATTGGGTCTGCTTTGCGGCTTTCAAGGCTACCAAAGCTATTTGCTTTGATGTCTGACGGTAAAATGTGAACTGCGTCCGTAATATGGCCCTTTTTGAACTCATCCTTAGTACGAATATCAACCACAACACCGTTTTCACGGTTAATCATGTGTGTGGTTTGCGCTGCCGTGATCTCTTTGTAGGCTGCATTTGATGTCTTGATAACGTTCGCAATGATGGCAACAACCAAGCCGATCCATACGATGGCTAAAATCATATTCTCTTGAACAAATGGAACTAACTCTTGCATGTCTTGAACTCTTATTCGTTATTGGGCGAAAAACTATAGGTCAGGAGTATAGCGAGTTTTGGGGTTTGGTGTACATAGAGTTAGCTTACCCGCGCACATAACTGGATTTTTTTGATTATATACATAGATAATAGAAGAATTTACATTTTAAATGCGTAGTGTGGTTTTCGCTTTGTGACCAAAGGACGGTAGTGTCTCTATTTTGAGAGCACTAAACGTACTCTACCTACAATCAGTATCTTTGCTGAGCATCAATCAGATTTAGATGTGAAGGTTGAAGAACGTTGCGGTCTTGTTACTTTATTTACAGGTAATAAAGTAACAAGGCATTAAACATATGCGGAGTTTAAGAGATATTTAGTTCCGTAAACTTGTTCAGTGTACTGAACATTGTATAAATATCGTCAATCTAAGCGTTGTAACTTCGAGACTTGATTTCTGTATAATGGTTGTTTCACCCGATATGTTACCGTTTCTTATGGCTATAACATTGTTTGTCTTCTTGTCGGATTAGCTGAGCTTCAGACTACCTAGATGTCTTTATGTTCTCAAAGCGCAGTTGTTCTCTCAGTCGGATGAGGGGAGGGGGAACTCGCTTTAATTGCACGGCATTATGTAAACCCCTTTTACTTCAAGCTATCACGCGGGGTGTTTCATTGATTGTTCGACATGGGAGCTTGAATCTACTATATGTAGCTTCCATGCATATCATGCACTTCTCGAACAGTATCATGTTTTTTACTTTCCATTCATCTACGTCATCAACCTAGACAGTTATAGTAAAAGTAATCACATGCAATATCGAATCTCTGTTTTAATTTTAAATGAAACCTTAACTTTTTAGCTCGATATTAGCCATGGCTTTGTTGCGTAATTAAATTTAGAGATAGAGCCACCCCGTTTCGCATGCTTTTTAGTCAATACGACAAGTTTCAGGCATCCCTAACCCAGTGAGCTTGTTCAACGCTTTTATCATCGCGTAAGTTTCACCCACCTGTGCATTGTAATTTCTTAAGCTCAATCGTCCTCCTAGCAACTGTTTAACTCGGTACATCGCTGTTTCTGAGAGTGAACGTTTGTGGTATCCATACCGCTCTTTCCAATACTTATTTGAGCCGTATAACTTCTGGCAACCCACTGCGAGATTTCGGGGATGACCCCTTTCCCAGAAAGCAGCCCCTTCTCTTGGAGGAATAAGCGCAACGGCTCGCTTAATCTTAATCGCATCGTGACACGCTCTCGTGTCATAAGCGCCATCACCAGACACCTCAAGGATACTTCGGCGTGTTTGTTTCAGTAAATTCGGGAGTACTTCTCCATCTGTAACTGTCGATAAACTTAGCTCGGCTGCAATGATTTCATGAGTGCTTGTATCCACGGCAATATGCAGCTTTCGCCAGACTCTACGTTTGCCATCTGTCCCGTGTTTTTTTACTTTCTATTCACCTTCGCCATAAACCTTAAGGCCAGTCGCATCAATAGCTAGATGTTGTATCGCTCCTCTCGCTTTTGTCTTAAATGAGACCTCAACTTGCTTAGCTCTACGACTGATACAGGTGTAATGAGGACAACTTAATGGAACATGAGCAAGCCTAAATATTGAGTCGATAAACCCTTGCAGCGCTCTCAATGGCATAGAAAAAACTCGTTTGACCATAAGCGCCGTCGTGATAGCTAAATCACTGAACCGACGTGGTCTCCCGCGCTTATTCTGTTTGCTTTGCGCCCAGCTACTTATCGCTTCTTCATCAATCCAAAAGGTCAGGGAGCCACGGTTAATGAGTGATTGGTTGTATTGCTTCCAGTTGGTTGTTTTGTAACGAGGTCTAGGCATGAAGCTACGAGAGAGAGTGGACTTAGCAGATCAGATCGTAGGTTCTGGATTTAGTTCCATTGAATTACGCAACAAAGCCATTAGCCATCTTAAATGTTGAGTTTAGAAAGACTTACAATGCTCTTAACTGCAGAGATAAAACTCGACTACCATTAGCGGGATAGTAATAGTTGAGTTCTTAAAATTTTCGAACTTAACCTTTGATTTAAACTTTTGTTTTACTTGGGTTTGTTGTCAATCTGGCCCGTTGGTGGGTGTTGTTGTATCAGGTCGGTATCTACTTGAGTTAGTGCCATCGACTTAAGCAACAGAGCCTTATTTTATCCACAACATCATTCAAATGTGTTAGAGTTAGCAGTATAAATTTATGCATTAATAAAAGTTAAAAAGTGAATATTCTTAGAAAATTAAATAAGCGTCTGCAGTCTGGGGAGCAAGGCGGTATTTTTAAAGGAATATTAACGTTGTTAATTGGCTCAGGACTAGCTCGAATCATTAGCATCGGTAGCATCCCTTTCCTTACACGCATTTATACACCTGAAGATTACGCTGTTTTGGCATTGTATATTTCTTTTACGGCAATTTTCTCTCAAATATTGACTTTACGATATGTGCAAGCTTTACCGTTGCCAAGGCATGATTTAGCTGCCTTTAACTTGTTTTCGCTTTGTGCCAAGTTAATTGCCTTAGGCTCTGGTTTACTTGCTATTGTTTTGTGGTTAATTGGAGAAGAGTTACTCGCTTTTTTTTCTATGGGAGCTCTTTATAAGTGGTGGCCGCTCATCGTTTTAGGCTCTGCAGGAGCTGCTTTTTATGAATTATTTAGCTTGTGGGCTACGCGGAAAAGGCAATACAAGGCGATGGCTAAGTCTCAGTTAAATCAGTCCATAATTAGTAGTGCAACAAAAATTGTATTGGGATTACTAGCATTTAAACCTATAGGGTTAATGGTTGGCCAGATGCTGAGCCAGAGTGCTGGTATTGCTAATCTATATCGGAGTGTTCAAAATGATTACCTCCTATATTCGAAAAAAATATGCACAGAAAAACAGTTGTTTATGGGGAGGTATTATCAAGGATTTGTATGGTTTCGGTTACCTTCTCAGATATTAATGGTAGTTTCCGTTCAAGCTCCTGTATTGATGATGGCTGCGTTGTATAACAAAGAAGTTACAGGTCAGTTAAGTCTTGCTTTAATGGCTATTTCATTGCCTATGGGCTTAATTGGCAAATCGGTAGCGAATGCTTTTTATGCCGAGATTGCAAATATAAACAGAACAGATCTGAACAATATAAAAGAAATAACTCTAATGGTTCAGAGGAAACTATTTATGGTGGGTATTCCGATTGCTTTGGCAATAGTTCTGCTATCTGAACGTTTATTTGTGATTGCATTTGGTCCTGAGTGGCTAATGGCAGGAAAGTACGCCACTATTTTAGCTCCATTTCTACTGTTTCAATTTACTTCATCACCTTTGATGGAAGTGATAAATATAATTGGTTCTCAGTTTTATTTTATGGTTTTACACTCATGTCGAGTGATTGGTTTGATTCTAGTATATTTGGTTTTTCAGAATTTAGAAGTAGATAGCGTATGGTTTGTCTCTATTATTAGTATTTATTTATCAATTTTTTATTTGTCTGCCTCTCTTTTAGTCTTAGTTACTTTAAGTCGAGCGCAAAGGAAGGGATGTAAATGAGAGTCTCAGAAAGGGTATTTAATATAATATTCGCAACTGTAGATACAAGAGTAAGGATATATATTAAGCTTCTTTGTTTTTGTAAGGTGAAGAACTACAGTAATTTAGGTGCAATTGTCGCTTTAAGGCTACAAAGAAAGTATGGCGTTTTTATTTCATATAGTACTGTTTTTGATTCATCATTAACCTTGAAACATCCAGCGAGTATCATTATTGGTACCGGCACTAAAATTGGTAAAAATGTTACTATTTTTCAAAATGTCACCTTGGGTCGTTCGAGTCAGAGCCTAGATGAATATCCTGAGATAGGTGATAATACCGTTATATACGCGGGAGCTGTGATTTTGGGTGGGGTTTCGGTAGGCAAAAACTGCATAGTTGGTGCGAATGCTGTTGTAACTAGGAATGTTCCTGATAACTCTGTGGCGGTAGGGGTTCCTGCTAAAGTCATCTCAAAATAATAAGGACTAGAAGTGTATAAAACTATTTATTGTATGGTTGATGATGATAAAACTCAATACCTTAAGCGTTATGGTGAGCTTGTTGGGTTGAATATTATACCCAACCCTGTAAAGGGAGTATTATTTCCATTTTATTTGATGTATTTGATTTTTAGTAATAATAAGCCTGATGCCGTGATAGTTAGGTATATGAACGATAATCGTAATATTTTGCTGAGTTTAGCTCTGTTTTTATCAAGATATTTGACATTTATTATCCTCAGTTTCTTCAGCGTGAAAATAGTTTGGTTTTGTCACAACATAGATAAGGAGACAAAAGAGTTTTATCCTTTCTTAACTAAGATTAAAAGAAATTATTTGTTGAAAAAGTCGGAAAAAATCTATGTTATGGATGAATTATTAGTTCCGGTAGCAGTCAAACAGTTTCCACAATATGCAAATAAAATAGACTACATTTGTTTTGGGGTGAGGCAGTCTAACTATAGACGTAATAAAAAGTCAAATAATGGTAAGCTAATTAGTGTTTTTGAAGGGCTTCGAGATAAGGGGGAGGTATATATTGGTTTTTGCCCTACAAATTCAGGAAATAAATATTTACATATTGATTATGCGCCTGATTTAGTTAACAAGGCAAAAGAAGCTGGTATTGAACTGTATCTTGTTATGGTGGGAGATTTAAAAACACATATTAATACTAATATAGACTTAGCGACTAAAATTAGTAAAAACAAAAATATCATACTAATTGATGAGTTTGTTGATTACAATGCTGATGAGATAGGTAAGTATATTGATTTTTATTGGAGAGGGTTGGACGATCAATCTATCAGCTATTCTTTATATGAAGCGGCAACTCAAAGAGTTCCTATATTAGCTATTGATGTTGGTTTTGTTGGTGAAGCTGTGGCTCATTATAATTTAGGTGAAGTGGTTGATATTGATATGGCAGACCTAAGAAGTAAGCTTCTACTACTAGAAAGTTGGAATTCAGCATATGCTGATGAGTTTTTAGAGAAACACTCTTGGACTAAAGCCGTTGATAAGCTAAAGGGTATTTTTTAGCTATACAGTAACCAGTGTGATGTTGTGATGATTATATATGTTTTTTTGTTGTTTTCATTGTTTTTATTAAGTCCAGACTTGAATGATCGGACTAAGTTGGTATCAACTTTTTTTATATTTGTATTAACATCGGCCCTATTAGGGTTAAGGTCTATATATGTAGGTGTAGACACAAATGAATACTACTGGATATATAGCTTGTCAAGTAACAATCCAGCTCATGAATATATAGAGACGCTGGAACCAAGTTTCATTCTGATAAATAAAATGTTTTCTTTATTTTCAGAAGATGCATCGATAATGATTTTGTTTATTTCGGTTTTTGTTATGCTTTCAGTTTCTATATTTATCTACAGATATAGTAATTGCTTGTTTTTAGCTTGGCTTGGCTTTTTGTCTTTCGGGCAGTTTTTTGCCTTTCACAATGTGATGAGGCAGTCGTTAGCTGTTGCCATTGTCTTATTTTCAGTTAAGTATATCCTGAATAGAAACTTCCTCGCTTTTCTCCTTATATTATTATTGGCTTTTAGTTTTCATTATTCAGCTATCGTTTTTTTACCTGTCTATTTCTTTAACCAGTTAAAATTTAGTTCATATAAATTTATATTTTTGTGGTTGTGTTCCATACCTTTCATATTTTCAAGTCATATATTCATAAATATCTTTGAAATAGCGGCTTACTTTATTCCAGAGCACTATGTTTCATTTCTAACGGATTCTAGAGTTATATCTCACGGGGGGAAGGGGCTAGGTATTAGAATTGTTTTTACTCAATTTATTATTATCATGTTAATTTTTTCTTATCATATAATTGATAATGAAGAACTAAAATATGAGAGAATGCCTCAACTAGATATTTTATTTATAAGTGTATCTCTGGTAGCTCTTATTTTAGCAAATGTTTTTTACAACGTCGGTTTAATCACAAGACTTTTGCATTATTATACTATATTTGTTCCAATTGGAATTCCTATAGCTTTGTGTGTTTTGTTTAAGAAAGAGAGCCGAGTTTTATCTATGGCGGCTTTATCACTATTCTATACATTGTTATTTTTTAGAGGGTTATTAACTGATTCTCATGGTATATTTCCATACTCAATATTTATTAGCATGTAACATATTATGAGTGGGTTGAAAACTAAAGGACTGAAATGTGTATTCTATTATTAGACTTATAACAAAAATAAAAACATATATTTATAAGGTAGTGCATTATAGTTTGTTTGATGGTGTGATACTTTATGATACACCTACTATTGTTAAACACAAAAATGTCTATATTGGCGCTGGTACTCGAATAAATGGCAACGTGTATTTGCATGGAGCGGGGAAGATAAGGATAGGGGAAAATGTTACATTGTCTTATGGAACGACGATTTTGTCTACTGGCTATGATACAAAAAATTGGCATACTAATAAAACCCTTAAGGGGCATGTTAACCAGGCAGTGACTGTCGGTGATAATGTTTGGCTTGGGGCTAATGTGACCGTTTTGCCTGGAGTAGATATTGCGGAAGGCATAATCGTAGCTGCAGGATCCGTGGTTAATAAAGATCTGGATAGTTCCAATGCACTGTATGCTGGTGTGCCAGCAAAGAAAATTAAAAACCTATAGGTAATATATGATTAGTAAATTGATAACTGTTTTTACTCCAACTTATAACAGAAAACAGAAACTCGTTGATTGTTATAATAGTTTGAAGAATCAGTCAGACCAACAGTTTGTATGGCAAATTATTGATGATGGTTCAGATGATGGTACTGAAGAACTGGTTAGTCAGTGGCAAATAATCAGTGACATAGATATTGAGTATTATAAAGTGCCTAACGGTGGTAAATGTAGAGCGATTAATAAGAGTCTTAGTTTAACAACTACACCACTTTGGGTTTGCTTAGACTCTGATGATGTATTGACTGAAAATGCTATTGACATAATAGCTCAAGAGTATATGTCTATTAAGGATGATGATTCTATTTGTGGGATTTTTTCATTGAGAGGTCAAGATGGTATATCTTCAATGCAGGGTGTTTCAATTCCGCGAGATTTGAAGCAATCGACACAACGACATATTCGCTATAATCTTGGCATCCCTCCTGAGTACGCGCATGTTTTCAAAACTAATATAGCCAGAAACTTTACCTACCCTAGCATAGAAGGAGAGAGCTACTTTCCATTAAGTTATGTTTTTGATCAGATTGATGAAATCTATAAATATAAGGTGTTACATAAATCAATTATGATTTGCGAATATCGTAAAGATGGCATAACCAAAAATAAAAGAAAGTTGATTGTCAAAAATCCTCGAGGCTATACCATGTATAAAAAGCAACTAGTTGGGATGGCTCCGACAAAGAAGGAGCGGTATAAGGCAGTGGCAACTTATATTACGGGATGTATCCTGTCAAAATCTAATCCATTTGAAAATAATGATTTTAAGATTCTAACTTTGTTACTTTATCCTGTCGGGTTAGCGGATTATCTATTGAGGTACAGATATCAAATCAACATAGATTTGGAAATAAAAACGAAAAACATTTAGACATCGACAGTACCCAGAGCTTTATCTAATGTTTTTCTTGGTGGGATATTAATTCGAGCTGTCAGAAATAGTAGATTTTATTTCCTGAATTTACGAAATATAAAATCTACTGTTGTGTTATTTATTTTAACGATGGGGAGCAATATAGATGGGTAAATGATATTAATCACTACCTGTATTTTTTATATAAATATCTTTTAACAAAGTTAGGAGAGAGTCTAAGAACAGATTTTTGTGCGATATTTGCTAGCATTTTTTTTCTTGTTATTAGCTTAATTCTATTTTGATATCTATACAGCTTTATTTCATTACTCAAGTATTTTGCACCTCTTCGCTCTAATAAGGAGGTGTCAGTTCTCATTTTTAACAGCTTAGAATCGATATTTGCTATTTTATGCCCATTTACAATCAAGAGTGACCACAGAGCCCAATCTTGCGAGTTATTGAATAATGGGTAGCCACCAATACTTTCAACAATGCTTTTCCGAAACATTACAACGGGATGGCTAAGTGGAGATCGAGTTTTACAAAACTGGTTTAATTCTTCTGGGTAAAGAGGTAAAAGTCGTTGTCCTATTTGTCGCGTTAAGCCGATATCATACTCGTCTAGTTGTGCGCTACATGCAACTATATCTGGGTTAGCAGTCATATACGCTACTTGCTCTTCAATTCTACGAGGAAGGCTTTCATCGTCGGTATCCATTCGAGCTACTAATTCATGGCTGCAATGTTGTAATCCATCATTTAAAGCAGAAGCAAGCCCAACATTTTTTTTTATTTTTACAGGTTTGAATTGCTCTGGTAGCTTTCTTTTCCAGCTATCGATCACACGATAGAGTTCACAAGTAAGTGGCCCGTCTTCTACAAGAATTATTTCATCAGGCTTCAGTGTTTGGTTTGTCCAAATGCTGTGTAAAGCATGCTCTAAGTGAGCGGCTTTTTCATGTTGGTAGACGCTCATCAACACGGATACGCTATCGGTTATGCCTAGCATATTATTTGGCTCCAAAGCCTGTTAGCATTGTTTTTACAGTTTTAATAACTATGTTCATATCTAACCAGAATGAAAGGTATTTTATATAGTAAAGATCATGCGCTAGCTTTTCTGTTGTGGATTCTGTGTCATCAGCATAACCTTGTACAGTTTGCGCCCAGCCAGTAATGCCTGGCTTGACCATATGACGATAGCCATAAAACGGTATTTCTTTTTCGAATAGCTTTACAAATGATTCTTGTTCTGGGCGTGGACCTATTAATGACATTTCGCCTCGCAAAACATTAAAAAATTGAGGAAGCTCATCAATACGAACTTTCCGAATAACCTTACCAATACGAGTTACGCGGGCTTGTTCTTCGGTAGCGAACTTAGACGCGGCATCGTTAGGGCGTACAGTCATGCTTCTAAACTTAAAAATTCTAAATGGCTTGCCCCCTTGTCCTACTCGTTCTTGAATAAACATAGCAGGTCCTGGATTTTCAATTTTTATTAGTAATGCTGTTATGACCATAATTGGTAGAGTTATAGGTAAACTTGCTAAAATGAGTATTGATTCCCACATCCTCTTAAATGAGCTATATATTGGATTAGGTTGAAGTGTACCAATGCTATTTTCTGATAGGTGTGAAGTTTGCACTTTACCTTCCACCATTTCTCTGATGCTTTCAGAATGGAATACTGGGATGTTATTTATACTACAATCGGCTACGAATTTAGATTGCTTTCCTGTCAAGTCTTTATGGAGATCTAAAACAAGACCATCATATGTTACTGGTAGTAGGTTAAAGTTGCTAACCTGAACCAGCTGAATATTTCTATTTGTTTTTAGTTCATCGAAGTTAAAGTTATCTATTGCCGCTAGTTTTAGTTTTCTATGTTCTCTTTGCGCCAAACCAAGCGAATAAAATATTAAAAAGCTTATAATGAAACCATGAATGAACACTGGTCTTGAATAATCTAGGCGCGTCAAGAGAATAAAAGTCAAAGTTATTGCATATACCGTTAACATTACTGGAAGGATGTAATATTTTCGATCAACCAAAAGGTACTTACTGATTCGAGGAAGTATATTGGCTGTTACTATATAGCTTGCTAGACATATGCCCATGCTGTTTTTAACAGTGTTTGGTAGATTTCCCCACTCATATGACGATGTCAGTAACATATATGTTATCGCGATGAATAGAGCTATTCCATGTGTGAATAGTGAGTTTTTGATTAATTTTTTCATTCTATCTTTTATGGGTTAGCTAGTAATGCAATAGTAAGGGCTCTAAGTTTATCATATCGCTTTTTAAATGTCCCAGTCCCCAATTTATTAGCCAAATATTGGCACAGTCTTAGTGCACCATCAAGACTTTGTCGCGGCTTTGTTGCGTAATTATATTTAAAGATAGAGCTAACCCCGTTTCGGGTATTTCTTAGTCAATACGACAAGTTTCAGGCATACCTAACCCAGTGAGCTTGTTCAACGCTTTTATCATCGCGTAAGTCTCACCCACCTGCGCATTGTAATTTCTTAAGCTCAATCGTCCTCCTAGTAACTGTTTAACTCGATACATCGCGGTTTCTGAGAGTGAACGCCTGTGATATCCATACCGCTCTTTCCAATACTTATTTGAGCCGTATAACTTCTGGCAACCCACTGCGAGATTTCGAGGATGACCGCGTTCCCAGAAGGCTGCCCCTTCTCGTGGGGGAATAAGCGCAACGGCTCGCTTAATCTTAATAGCAGCATGGCACGCTCTCGTGTCGTAAGCGCCATCACCAGACACCTCAAGGATATTTCGGCGTGTTTGTTTCAGTAAGTTCGGGAGGACCTCTCCATCTGTAACCGTCGATAAACTTAGTTCGGCTGCAATGATCTCGTGAGTGCTTGTATCTACTGCAATATGCAGTTTACGCCAGACTCTGCGCTTCCCATCCGTACCATGCTTTTTGACCTTCCATTCACCCTCACCATAAACCTTGAGGCCAGTGGCATCAATTGCCAGGTGTTGTATTGCTCCTCTCGTTTTGGTTTTAAATGAAACCTCAACTTCCTTAGCTCGGCGGCTTATACAGGTGTAGTGCGGGCAAACAAGCGGGATGTTAGCCAGCTTAAATACAGAGTCTAGAAAACCTTGTAGCGCTCTCAATGGCATAGAAAAAACTCGTTTGACCATCAGTGCGGTAGTAATGGCTAAGTCGCTGAATCGGCGAGGTCTACCACGCTTGCCTTGTTTGTTTTGTTTCCACTCAGCTATCGTTTCCTCATCAATCCAAAAGGTCAGAGAACCACGGTTGATTAAGGCTTTGTTGTACTGCTTCCAGTTAGTTGTTTTGTAAAGAGGTTTAGGCATCAGGTTACGAGAGATAGTGAATGTAACTGATCAGATCGTAGGCTCTGGATTTAGTTCCATTGAATTACGCAACAAAGCTCTTTGTCGCTCAAATCGATGGTACTCATTCAAGAAGCGACGATCTGATTATAGCCATCGGCTATGAACAGGGAATAGCTTATTCCTGGTTCAGTTCTCGATATTCACCAGAGCAGTGTTAAACACTTGGAGCAGAGTTATGCATGACTCTACTGTAGTTGTTATCGGCTTCAACGCGATTAAGACAACTTTTTTGACCATATTGAAATTAGTCTCCCAGTAATGTTTATCGAAGTAGGTTAATCAACAACTCATGGCTGCTTAGGTCTTTCCTGTGTTAAGTCTTCTTTGACAAGACTATAGTAAAAGAGATGATGGTCATGTGTGGGGGCAAGGTTCTGATTATTAATGATTAATTGATCTTATCTTATCTTATCTTGGGGTGAGTAGGCTTGGCCAGTATCAATATTATTCTGAGTACGTAGTTACTTGAGCTGTCTAGCTCCTGTGAGGGCGATTTATCCATCTTTTTACCCCTTCCTGACGCAATCCTGACGTTTTTTTGAATCGTTGTGGTTCGTTTACTAATTATACATTTACTTGATAGCAGTAATTACCTATCATAATGTTCAATTAGTTGTTTAATCAGAGTAATTCCTTTTTAGGCTATCTATCATTGATTAGATGGTTTTGGTTGGATATTGAAAGCAATGCAGCAATCTTCTGGTGTTGGTATTTTCTGAGTACCATTTTTGTAGTGTCATACGAAAAGATTATGCTAGCTGCTCGCTTGCTGCATACAAAGCAAGCTACTCTCAAGTTCTTTGTGCTTGTTAAACAACATTGATAAATCTGGCGAAATTCAAAAAGTACAGTATTGAGCTGTCTGTAGCTTCTAGCTTCAGCATTCAATATTGTGTACTTGCGTCAGTAGTTTTGGTACGGAATGGCGTGTATGAGTGTCTGCTTTTTGGGCTTTCATACAAAAACTGATTAGACTATCGCTTAGATTTGCTAGGAAAATCAGCCTCAGTTCAGTTTGAAATATGGAAGATATAATTATATGAAAATGCAGTGGTTAGCTAGGGTTTCACCTTTGTTGTTGCTATCAGCAACAGCTGTTGGAGCTGAAAATTTATACGTAGGCGCTAAAGTAGGTAGTGTAACTGCCGATAACTTTGCACCATTAGTAGAGAGCCGTACGGCTATTGACGACTCAGACACATCTTACGGTTTGTTTGTGGGTTATCAATTATTGGACACCTTGTCTATAGAAGGCAGCTACAACTATCTTGGTGAATATAACCTTAAAGATATTGCCGGTGGTAGTTACGATGCAAGTACCTTTGATGTGCTGCTTAAAGCCTCTGGTAACATAAACGATAGTCTAGCGTTATATGCTAAAGGTGGCTTCGCTATTTATGACTGGAACGCAAACGGCCCAGGCGTGGAGTCTGATGATTCTGGCGTGATTCCAACAATCGCTTTCGGTTCTGAATACTCGATTACACCATCAATGAAGGTTGGTTTAGAGTATCAATTCTATGATGGTATTGGTGGTGTTAACATCGATTCATTTAATGTTGCCTTGTCTCATAGCTTTTAATCATTTGTAGGGATAAATTGTGAAATATAAAATTTTAGCGTTATCAGTCGTTGGTGCAATCCTTGGTGGTTGTGGCAGTGACAACAACAACAGCGTGCCACCTGAGCAAGCGTACCGCAATATTATGGCATTCGACCCTGCAGTAATGGGTATGAAAGGTACATTCAGCTGTGATGATGGAACAACGGGCACTTTAGAGGCAACTAACTTTTATGGTGTTTCTGAAGTCACTGAGCTTACCGTTTTTAACAAGCCTGAAACTTGTGCGTTTACATATAACGCAACACCAGGCGCCAAAGATGTTTCTAACGGCAAAGACATGAGCAAGGTGAGCTACAAGTTCCCTAAAGGCTTAGCAAACTACGACGACCTTGTGACGTCTTCTCCAATCTCAACTTTGATTGAGAAAGAGCTAGATGGCCAGCCATATACCGAAGCTACAGGTGTCCAAGTGCTTACAGATCTTGGCTTAGATGGCTTGCTGAACAATGGTGTTACTTCTGTAGCTGACTTCCTACGTCGTACACAAGAAATTATTGAAGACCTTCCTGCATCTCAAGCTAGCCTAGTGTCAGCAACAGCAGCGGTACTGTCAGACGTACTTGTAGTAAGTTCTGATAAGTCAGCAACTGAGCTCTCTAAGGCAGCTGTTGCAATTACAGAGGAAGTTCTCAACACCTACCCTGACTACCCTACAGCTCCGGGTGGTGGTGAGATTTACCTAGATCTAACAGAAGATCCATCGTTTATTGAAGGTGTGGTGGCTGATCCTACTCAGGATGTGACTATTCCAGATTCAGCAGAAAAACCATCTGAACCTGTTCCAGATCCAGATGAAGGCACTAAGCCACCAACTGGCGGTACTGGTGGTACTGGTGGTACTGGCGGCGGCGGTTCTGCTGGTGGCCCAGGCGCTTAGTATAGGTATCAATAATAAAAGGCACCACACGGTGCCTTTTTTGTATGCTGTTACTATCAACATAGTCACAATTAAACGTAGTCACTAACAAAAATAGTCACTGTCAAATACGGTTAAAACCTATTGTATCCCAATGAAAATACTCAGTTATTCTAAAAACGCATCTCTCATAGCATCTCTTAGTGCAGTGGCGATCGCTTCTAATGCCTATGCCGTCGATAACTTGATGTCGTCCCAAAGTTATACCGGCGCAATCATTGTGCCTAATGCTCAAGTGATGGACACGGGCGACATCTCTTACCTCTATGGGCAAGGTGTACCGTACAAAGGAAAAACCAGCGAGTTAGATAATATCTTGTTTAGTGTTGGTTTGTTTGAGGGCTTTGAAGCTGCAGGTCGAATTGTCACAAAAACTTATGACTGTCACCTCTACACAAATGTACCCAACTACAATCCTAATTGTGGTAACGGTATTCGTGACTTGTCGGCATCGTTTAAATACCAACTTCCGTTCGTTAAAGATTGGACAGGGTTCGATTTTGCTATAGGTGTTCAAGATCTCGGTGGCGCGGCCAGCAACTTTGAAACCTACTATGCGGTTGCCGATTTTGAGCCAGACTTTGTCTCTGCAAGGTTTAGTGCCGGTTATGGTAAATCAGAGGTGAGCCATGGCGTTCTGAACGGGCCCTTTGCCAGCTTAGAATATCAGCCGTTGGATTTTGTACAGCTGATTGCAGAGCACGACTCTCACCAATTTAACGCTGGCTTGAAGGTGTTCACACCAGAAAACTACCTGCCACTGGATACGCAGTTATCTTTTCAATACCAGTTTTACACCAGTGGTAATGCCGATATAGACATTTGGTCTGTGGCTGCATCCGCTCCTTTAATGGGCTTCTCTGAATCTCGCCGAGTGAATGAGTTAACCCTAGAAGACAAGATCGCAGTAGAACAAGCGCATCATAAATTTGCCGGTATGGTTCAACTTAAAAAAGCACTGGTTGATGAAGGCTTTCTTAACGTCAGAATTTCGGCTGATGATATTGGTTTAAACGTTGCACTGGAAAACCGACGTTATAATCGCAACCAAGTCGATGGTGTGGGTGTTGCGTTGGGTATTATCTCTTCCTATGTGGGAGAAGGTATGCTTCAAGACCTCGGGGTTAAAAATTACCAACAACAAAACATTCGCCTGTTTAACTTGGTGAACGACATGCCGATGATGGAAGTGATCACCAGTGCCCCATGTTATCGTGAATTTGTAAAAACGGGTGAACCTTGCAAAACCCTTCTTGTTCGCACATCAGATGTGAAAAAGAGTTATGCAAAAGCAAACTTTGATAAAGAGGTGGCTCGTTCTGGCTTTGGCCGCACGCAGGTGATAGTTTCTCCTGCTTTGTATCACAATACCGCTACAGAGTACGGTGTATTTGACTACTCTTTAGCGCTTGCCACTAACTTATACACACCTCTTTGGAAAGGCGCCGCGTTGGATGTTCGACACCTAATGCCACTGGCAGAGAGTGATGACTTTGAAGAGGGCGAAATTTGGGGCGACGACGCGTTTGAAAATGAAGTAGATAGGGTTCTTTTCCACCAAGCATTCCAATTGCCTTACAACCTCACCACTCAATTCTCATTCGGACAAGTTTACGGAAACTTCCAGGGCTTCTTGAACGAAACGCAGTATGCGAGCAACAGCGGTCGTCATATTCTAGGTACTGAATATGGTAACTTTTCTGCTCAAGATAAGTTTGATTCAAGAGGGAAAGCCATCTTAGATGCAACTCCAATGATTGGTCATTATGCTTATTTAAGACCAGATTGGAATTGGCAAGGTAAAGTAGAGGCTGGTCAGTTCTGGAAAGGCGACGAAGGGGTGCGTGTGACCACAAGTCATTGGTTGGGGGATGTAAGAGTTGATGCGTCATACCAGACCACCAAAGCGGTAGGCAGCAGTGAAGCCGAAGACTTTGTGACTCTGGGTATCGCGATTCCTTTAACATTATGGCGCGACATGAGTCCTGGCTATGTTCAATTACGAGGGGTAGACCAATTTGTATATAACTTACAAACCCGTGTAGGTGAGACTCACAATAATTTAGGCGAGGGTTTAGGCTTAAATGTTGCTTTGCAACACAACCTTGAAAGGCAGTACTTCAACCGTAACCGCATCGGTGCAAGTTACTACTATGAAAACCGACAGCGCTTACGCAACGCTTACCTAAAATATTTAGAAGCAGTAAAATAATTTAGCGTAACATCTAAAACTAAGAGCCAGCACCTCATGTGTTGGCTCTTTTTTTGCTTTTGCTCTTGCTCTTAGCTCTTCGTTTACCCGCGTCTCGTATCTGCTCTTATCTTTTCGAATCTCTCGTCTGCTCTTGAGCTCTTCGATACTCGCTTACCCGCATCTCGATACTGCTCTTATCTGCTCCTAAACCATTCAACTAGGTTGATAATAAACACAATTTGTGGATAATGTTTACGGATTAAAATGACCGGATGCAAGCATCGTTTTTGCTGCGTTTGGTATTGACTATGCAGTGTGGTGTCACGAACGATCAAAGGGCGGTAGCATCTTGATTTTTCGATGATAAATGAGAGTTGGATCTTATTATTTTTCCACGTCAGCGCTATTTAAAGCCGCATAGCTGATAAAATTACGCGCTTAACTTCCTTTGGTGTCCTTTTGGGGATCACAATACATTCCACCTCTATTACTTGGTTAACATGAAGATCAATAAAAATCGTCTCCTTTTCGCGCTTATACCTGCATTGCTTGTAGGGTGTACGACTCCAGGTACTCACCTGTCTACTGGTGGTAAGAATGTGATTCAGCCTTCTGAGGAGCAACAAGAGTCTGATATTTCTGAAGTGGTGAATGTGTATCCGCTGACGGCGCAGCTAGTATCGACTTACCAAACGGGTACATTGTCGGTGTCACAAGCCAACCCTGAACTCGACGTAGATATCGCAAAGTATGAATACAAAGTCGGTGTGGGCGATATCCTAAACATCACGATCTGGGACCATCCTGAACTGACGATTCCTGCGGGCTCTTACCGTAGTAGTACCGAAGCGGGTAACTGGGTTCATGCAGACGGCACCATCTTCTACCCGTACATTGGTACAGTAGAAGTGGCAGGAAAAACGGTTCGTGAAATTCGTTCTGATATAGCGGAACGTTTGGCGAAATACATCGAAAGCCCTCAAGTCGATGTGAACGTAGCGGCTTTCCGTTCTAAGAAAACCTACATTACTGGCGAAGTGTCTAAACCTGGCCAGCAGCCAATCACTAATATCCCACTAACATTACTGGATGCCGTGAACCGTTCTGGCGGTTTGTCTGAAGATGCTGATTGGCGTAATGTGTCATTAACCCGCAATGGCGTGGAAGAGAACCTTTCGCTTTATGGCTTAATGCAACGTGGTGACCTAACCCAAAACCGCTTACTGCAAGCAGGCGATATTGTTCATGTGCCGCGTAACGATAATCAAAAAGTATTCGTTATGGGTGAGGTGAAAGAGCCTAAGCTACTGAAGATTGATCGCGTAGGAATGAGCCTAACCGAAGCGCTTAGCAACGTAGGTGGTATTAATGAACTCACTGCCGATGCAACGGGTGTGTTTGTGATTCGTACTTCTGATGATAAATCAGAACGCATGGCGGACATCTACCAACTGGACATCGAAGATGCATCAGCCTTAGTGATTGGCACCGAATTTGATTTAAAGCCTTACGATATTGTTTACGTAACGGCCGCACCAATCAGCCGTTGGAACCGTGTGATAGGACAGTTGCTTCCGACCATCAATGGATTTAACAACCTAACCGAAGGTATGTTGCGCGTTCGTAATTGGTAATAAATGAAGATTAATTATCAGGTTGCATTTAGCGTGTGACCTGATTTTTTTACATCTAGAAGTAAATCTTGTTTGTAAGCACGTTCAGTTTATAAGTGCATTCAGTTTACAGGTGCATTCGGTTTACGAAAAACTAACGCTATAAGTGAATTATGTTTAATAAAATTTTAGTGGTATGCGTGGGCAACATTTGTCGTTCCCCGACGGGAGAGCGAGTTTTACAAAACTTGCTTCCAAACAAAGAAGTGGCTTCTGCCGGTATCGCGGCCGAGAAAAGTCGTTTAATTGGTAAGCCTGCAGACGACACTGCGATTTTAATTGCCGCTGAAAATGGGGTTGATGTTGAAAATCATCAGTCTCAACAAGTCACACCACAGCTTTGTGCTCAGTATGACTTGATTTTGGTGATGGAGAAGGGCCATTTAGAAGCGCTCACTCAAATATCGCCAGAAGCACGCGGTAAAACCATGTTATTTGGTCAGTGGATTGGCCAAAAAGACATTCCTGACCCTTACCGTCAAAGCCGTGAAGCCTTTGAACACGCTTATCAGCTGATTGACGAAGCCGCACAAGCTTGGGCAAAAAAGCTTTAGAGAAGAGATAAGAGAGAAGAAAGTTAAGCGTTAGCCAAAGCTCGTTCTATATAGCTCGTTAAGCTTTCGAGACGGCCAGTTAAGTTTTAGAGATGCCCAGTTAAATTTTAGGTATACCCAGTAAAGCTGTGATACATAGCCACCAATAGAATCATATAAAAGAGAAGTGCGCGGAGCGTATTTCTCTTCAAAAAACTAGTTTAGGAAGTAGCAATCTGATGACAACACAAACCTCTCAGCAATCGCATACAGAGAACTCTGATGAGATCGATTTAGGAAAACTGCTTGGCATTCTGCTGGACGCTAAATGGCTAATCATGCTGACCACATTCGCTTTTGCTGTGTTTGGTATTGCGTTTGCATTGCTTTCAACGCCGATATACAAAGCCGATGCACTGATTCAAATTGAAGAGAAGAGCTCTGGCGGTATTTCATCGATGGTCGGTGACATGGGCGAGTTGTTCTCTCAAGAATCTTCTGCGACGACAGAAGTGGAGATCATCAAATCTCGTATGATCTTAGGTGAAACGGTTGATAAGTTTAACCTAACGACGGTGACATCACCGAACTACGCACCCATCGTCGGTAAGGGTTTTGCTCGCTTAACCGGTGACATCAACCACATCGCAGTGAACCGCTTTACTTTGCCAAGCTATGCGAGCGCTTACGCACACACGATTCAGATTATCGATGCTGAGCAAGGCACCTACCAACTGGTTCGTGACGATGAACGCGTTATCTTGCAAGGCAAAGTGGGTGAGCTAGCAACAGCCGATGACTACAGCTTGTTTGTGGCTGGTTTTGAATCGCATAACGATTTTGAATTCTCTATTAGTCAACGTAGCCGACTAGAAGCGATCGAATGGTTGAAAAAATCGTTGTCTCTGTCTGAGCAAGGTAAGCAGACCGGTATTTTGAAGCTGAGCTTTGAAGGTGAAAATAAGCAGCAGATTTCTGCAATCCTCAATCACATTAGTCAGATTTACTTCTTACAAAATGTGAAGCGTAACTCAGCAGAAGCAGAGAAGAGCCTCTCTTTCTTAGAAAGCCATCTTCCGGGCATTAAATCTGAGCTGACGGGTTATGAAGACGTACTAAACAATTACCGCCAAAAGAACGAATCGATCGACTTGGGTTTAGAAGCACAATCAACCCTGAAGGTAATGGTAGAGCTTGAAGCGCAATTGAATGAACTGACGTTTAAAGAGAGTGAAATCAGCCAGCGCTTCACTAAAGATCACCCAGCCTACAAAGCTCTGCTTGATAAGCGTAAAACGCTATTGGGTGAGAAAGAGCGCCTGAACAAGCAAGTACAAAAGCTACCGAAAACACAACGTGAAGTACTGCGTATGACACGTGATGTTGAAGTAAACCAACAGATCTACATCCAGCTATTGAACAAGGTTCAAGAACTCAGCATCATCAAAGCCGGTACGGTTGGTAACGTTCGTATTTTAGATGACGCTCAAGCCTATGCTCGTGCTGTAAAACCGAAGAAGCCGTTGATTGTTGTATTAGCAACACTATTAGGTGGCATGCTAAGTGTCGCGTTTGTATTAGTGAAAGCGGCGTTCCACCGTGGTGTGGAAAGCCCAGACCAAATTGAACAAATCGGCCTTCCAGTTTACGCCGCGGTACCAAAATCTGATTTGCAGATAGAGCTAACTAACCGCTTTAAATCGAAGAAGCAGCAAACCAAGGGGACGCAAGCACTGCTTGCCGAATCGAACCCTGCGGATCTTTCGGTTGAAGCGCTGCGTGGCCTTCGTACCAGCTTGCACTTTGCGATGCTAGAAGCGAAAAACAACGTCTTGATGATCTCTGGCCCTGCGCCGGGCATTGGTAAATCATTCATCTCGACCAACTTTGCCGCAGTAGCCGCAAAAACAGGCCAAAAAGTACTGTTGATTGATGCGGATATGCGTAAAGGTTACCTACAACAAAGCTTCGGTGTGAATTGGGATAACGGCCTTTCTGATGTATTGAGCAGCAAGCAAGAGTTTGTTCAAGCAGTTAAAACTACACCAGTAGAAAACCTAGATATTCTTACTCGTGGCCAAGTGCCACCCAACCCATCTGAACTGCTGATGCACCCACGCTTTGCTGAGCTAATGGAATGGGCATCAAAAGAGTATGACTTGGTGATTGTCGATACCCCACCTGTACTGGCAGTAACCGACCCAAGTATTGTTGGCGCCTTCGCTGGCACCACATTAATGGTTGCTCGTTACGGCCAAAACACCATTAAAGAGATCGATGTGGCTCGTAACCGTTTTGAACAATCCGGTATCGAAGTGAAAGGTGTTATCTTCAACGCCATCGAGAAGAAAGCATCAAGTTCGTACGGCTACGGTTACTACAACTACGCATATTCGAGCGATAAGAAATAAAGTTAAAGAGCAGTAACGAGATGCGAGTAATCGGGTAAACGAAGAGCAGAAAGGCAGATACGAGATTCGAGTGGCAAGATACGAAAAGCGCCACTCGAATCTGCTCTTCATCTCTTCATCTCTTCGTTACTCGTTTACCCGCTACCCGCATCTATTCTTTTAAGCTCTTCGCATCTCGATACCCGTCACCCGCATCTGATCCTCTAGCTCTTCGCATCCCGTTTACCCGTCACTCGTATCTGCTTTTTAAGCTCTTCGCATCCCGTTTACCCGTCACTCGTATCTGCTTTTTAAGCTCTCCGCATCCCGTTTACCCGTCACTCGTATCTGCTTTTTAAGCTCTTCGCATCCCKTTTACCCGTCACCCGYATCTGCTTTTTAAGCTCTTCGCATCCCGTTTACCCGTCACTCGTATCTGCTTTTTAAGCTCTTCGCATCCCGTTTACCCGTCACTCGTATCTGCTTTTTAAGCTCTTCGCATCCCGTTTACCCGTCACTCGTATCTGCTTTTTAAGCTCTTCGCATCCCGTTTACCCGTTACCCGCATCTGCTCTTAAGCCTTTCGCATCCCGCTTACTCGCTACTCGAATCTATTTTTTAACCACGCCACCCGTCAAATACAATCCAATCGCCGCTAACACCGGATAACCAAACGCTTCATTGGTCATTTCCCCCAAGGGTTTCCAATCGTAGCCGTGCATGCAACCCAGAATTACCATCACATGCAGTGCCACATAAGGAATGGTGAACAACAACACAATGTAGCGTTGTACCAACTTAAAAGGTTCATACGCTTTAAGCAGTGCCAGCTTGTGCTTCGCTTTTTCTTCATCAGTAAAAAACATCGCATCTCCTGTGTTGGTGAGTGCATCTAACCCTTTGTTAATAGAAGACTGGCTCCCGAATATTCTTCCGAACAATGTCATGCTGCTCCTTGATTTATTGATGGTTATATACCGCCTTTCTCGTCACTCCCGCTCTTAAGCCTTTCGCATCTCGTTTACTCGAATCTGCTTTTCAAGCTCTTCGTTTACTCGTATCTCGCTACTCTCATCTGCTCTTTAAGCTTTTAATCTCTTCGCATCTCGATACCCGCATCCCGCATCCCGCATCCCGCATCTGCTCTTTTAGCTTTTCGCATCTCGCTTACTCGAATCCCGCTACTGCTCTTCCTGCTTTTCGTATCCCGTTTACTCGCATCCCGCATCTGCTTTTAATCTCATAACCGGACACGCTTTATTCACGCCCCAATCTTTATGCCCCTTCACATTCTCATCTGAAATCAAGAACTGCTCTTGCAAGGCTGCCACTAAACCAAACAGCGCCTTACGCTGCGCAAGCGTGAAGTTGTCTTCTGGTTGCAGCTCGGCATTACAGCCGCCGACCATACAAACCCCAATATTGCCCTTGTTGTGTCCTTTTACATGCGCGCCGGTTTGTGACAGTGGCCTGCCAAGTTCGACATCGCCATTACGACGAATAACAAAGTGATACCCCACATCGCGCCAGCCTCTCTTTTTATGCCATCGGCGAATCTCGGCTACGTCTATATCTTGCTGTGGTGGCGTGGCGCTACAATGCACAGTGATAAAAGAATATGGCGGACAAAAAGGTAAGCGGAGTAAAACTGAAACCAAGCTTAGAGAATAGGAAGTAGGAGATAAGCAAGGCTCTAACGAAGGGATGAGCTCTATAGAGTCGCCCTGTTCTTGTAAGTCAGCCGGCTCTTGTAAAACAGCAGGTGCTTCTAACGACTGGTGTGGAACTCGTTCAGTTGCTGGTGGAGTGTTTGACAAAATAAATCCTCGTGTTGTTGTAACCAAGTGATTAAAGACGTTGATAACGATTCTTCAAAATTAGGGTGCAGTGCGATGTGTTGTCGCAAACTGGCGACGACGGTTTTTGCATAGCCGGAGTGGTGGCTGACATAACGTAAATACATCACGTAATAACCCAGAGGCTGTCTGCGCCGTGCTCGGCTGATCATCCAACAAGTATCCTCATAGCTGGGGACGTCACCGCATTCATCCTCATTAAAATAACAACCTTCCATTTGGCTTTCTTTATAACCGCCGGCTTCATAGCTCAGTACTTGGCCAGACCCATCACTATCACTAAAAAATAACAGCTGGCGTGATTGATTCAGGGAACTAACGCGGCACTCGAGGCTCGCCATTCCGGGTTGGTACGCTGAAATAAAAAGAGAAACTATCGCCTTCATTAAGCACCTTATTGCTGCATGGGGAGGGCAATGTACTTCAACATTCTTGATTGGGGTTGGCGGTAATAGCGCGAAAATGGAGGGACACAGAAAAGTGAGAAGTGCTTCGAAAAATTACAGGTCAATAAGACTGGTGTTGCATATCTATCCGAGGCGTTTAACCAAACATCTTTTCTTACAACTTATCTCATGGGCGTTTCGCCCCTAAAGCGCCAAAAAGTGTTGTTAATGCTCTGTATATCAATGGATTTCTATACGAATGACTAATTAACAAGGAGCGTTAACCATGTGTGTTTCTCTAATTCTTTCTTTCATCCCATTAAAAACCGGCTCGCCGATAAGCAAGTTGGTGTTATTAAAATTGGCCGATAACGCCGACGCGCGTGGCGTCTGTTTCCCATCCCTAAATTACTTAGCACAATATTGCGAAGTGTCGGTAAGAACCGTGAAACGACACGTTAACGAACTCGAGAAACAAGGGTTTGTGAAGCGGATAAAGCGGTTTGATGATTCAGGGCGCCAGCGCAGCAATATATATCAGCTGCGCCTACCCAGCGACAGCCACATTCAGCAGGCCGATCTAGACCAAACGAATCAAGAGAACACCAATGCAGAACAAACAGGTTTACCGCCAGCCTCGTCGGAATATCCACAGAAAACAGAACACGCAAAGAAAACAGACCATTCAGACACTCCCCTGGGTGACTCAAGATCCAACACGGAGAGTGATCATCCTGCACACATAATCTTTCATAAAGAACACAAAACAGACATTCCTTGTGAAGAGCCCCTTCATTGCGAAGATAAAGAAAATACTACATTCCAAACAGAAAGTACCAATCAAGGAAGCTCAAAGAGTGAAGCCGTGATTCACCTGCTCACCAAAGAGGGGAGCGCGCCGATTTACCATGAGTTCACCACCATATTAGAGCGCACCTACCCCAAGTTAGATGTGCTGCAAGAACTGCACGCCATGCAAGCCTGGCTATACATCAACCCCGATAAGCGCAAACCCTTTGAGCACATTGGCCATTTTGTGAATGGCTGGCTAAGAAGAAGCGCCCAAGCCAAGGCGAAGCGAGACTCATCGCCGGTCTTTAAGCAAACACAAGCGGTGAAACCCTCAAAGAAACCTAAATCGATAAAAGCCATAGGATCAAGAAAAGCAGATGCGCCCACAACGGTTTCAAACCAAGCGCAGCCAATCAAAAGCAATCAAGCCCAAAGCAAATCTCAACAACCCACGCCTGTCTCTCAGGCCCTCGCGGACTACCAAGCCAAAAGCACCACCAACCCGTTCGAAGCGCGTATCAAGGCCCTAGTTCAATCCAAATCGCCCGGCACGGATTCTAAGCAGTGATCATTCGATTATTCACAGACTAAGCGCTTGTTGACACAGCCAAAAGCTCAGGAAAACCAAAAGCGAAGGCAGACCAAGCGCGAATATAGACAAAAAACGTCAAGAGACAAAAAGTAGAATTAGGGAGAGGGCAAATGGACGATATCAGCCTAAAAAAACTGACAACGGAAGAAAAAGTCACCATTTTGGAAAAAGAGATAGCGCGAGTGGAAGGGCGTATTGGCGAGTTCTTGAAACTGCTGGTTAACCACTACCCACAAGGGCTAACACGCACAGAGATTAAAGCGTTATTAGCGGTAAACAACAACCCAAGCTTTGTGTCGCTATACCGCAACGGCAATATTTTTATTGATATAGAGAAACGCTATTGCGATGCAGCACAAGAAAACAGGTACCACATAGGGACTCAGTATCTACAAGACGTACAATGCTCCCGCTGGGTCAATGCTTTGTGAGGCACTTGTCAGAATAAGGTAAATTGCAAACTGGTCAATATGCACTTGATTTGCTAGACTACGCAGCAAATTAAAACCGTATGAAAAACGCATAAACCTGAAACACAGTGAGAAATTGTGATGCATTGCCTGTAGGAGCCAAACCTAAGGGCGGTAGCGTACCTAAAAGCGAGTGGGGTGCAAGTGAAAAAACACTACAAGCTACAGAAAGGCTGCTTTTGGCGGCCTATTAGGGCGGTTTTTAAAAAGTCAGCAAAATCTAGGTTTTATAGGGGATAGTCGAAAATAGACTGTCTCAAAATGAATAAAAAATGTCTCACTAGTTTTCCATTGGCTGAGGCTCAAAGTTGTAAAAAATCTCCTCTTTTCATTTCACCTGTCGGTTGGAAATTTCATAGAATGACTAAGAAAAAAATACTCACGGTTTTTGGCACGCGCCCAGAAGCCATCAAAATGGCACCTTTGGTTCATGCTCTAGCGGCCGATGATCGTTTTGAAGCAAAGTGTTGCGTAACAGCTCAGCACCGTGAAATGCTTGACCAAGTATTAGAACTATTTGAAATCACGCCTGACTACGATTTGAATCTGATGAAAGCGGGGCAAACACTCAACGAAGTGACCGCTCGTATTTTATTAGAGCTTAAACCTGTTTTAGAAGAATTCAAACCTGATGTGGTATTAGTGCATGGCGATACTGCAACAACGTTTGCGGCTAGCTTAGCCGCTTACTACGAGCAAATCGCAGTCGGGCATGTTGAAGCAGGTCTCCGAACTGGCAATATTTACTCGCCTTGGCCAGAAGAAGGCAACCGTCGTCTAACTGGCGCGTTGACCAAATATCATTTTGCACCAACGCCAACGTCAAAAGAAAACCTGCTAAAAGAGAACTTTAATCCAGAATATATTTCAGTAACGGGTAATACAGTAATTGATGCGTTGTTGATGGTGAAAGACAAAATTGACTCTGATAAAGACTTGAACGCAACACTTTCTGCTCAATTCCCTTTCTTAGATGAAAACAAAAAGCTGATCCTAGTGACGGGTCATCGTCGTGAAAGTTTTGGTGGCGGCTTTGAGCGTATTTGTGAATCGCTTGCTATTACGGCTAAAGCACACCCGGATACGCAAATTTTGTATCCAATGCACCTCAACCCAAATGTTCGAGAACCCGTAAATCGTATTCTTGCGGACATTGATAACATTCATCTTATTGAGCCTCAGCAATACCTACCATTTATCTACTTAATGGGCCGCGCGCACATTATTTTGACGGACTCAGGTGGTATTCAAGAGGAAGCGCCTTCATTAGGCAAGCCTGTATTGGTAATGCGGGATACGACCGAGCGACCAGAAGCGGTTGAAGCGGGGACGGTTAAGTTAGTCGGCACTGATATTGACATGATTGTTGATAATTTAAATGAGCTATTAACAGATGAGAGCGCTTATCAGGCGATGAGTTTTGCCCATAATCCGTACGGTGATGGTAAAGCTTGCGAAAGAATTTTGAACGAATTAGAAGATTAAAAACTTAAGGTTAGATTAATTATGTCATTTGAAACAATTTCAGTGGTTGGTCTTGGCTACATTGGGTTGCCAACAGCTGCGATGTTTGCATCACGTAAGAAAAAGGTTATAGGTGTCGATGTCAATCAACATGCTGTAGATACTATTAATCGTGGTGAAATTCATATCGTAGAACCCGATCTAGATATGTTAGTCAGCGCAGCTGTGCAGCAAGGTTACTTAAAAGCGGTTACGACTCCAGAGGCAGCTGGCGCTTTTTTGATTGCAGTACCAACGCCTTTTCTTCCGATTGAAAATGAATGTGGTATTCCAAAGCCGGATCTGCGTTATATCGAAGCGGCATCTAAAGCAATTGCGCCGGTATTGAAAAAAGGCGACTTAGTGATATTAGAGTCTACATCACCAGTCGGCGCTACCGAACAAATGGCTGAGTGGCTAAGTGAAGCACGTTCCGATTTAACATTTCCTCAAACACACGGCGAAAGTGCAGATGTAAATGTGGCGCATTGCCCTGAGCGAGTTTTACCGGGCCATGTGGTAACAGAGCTTGTACAAAATGATCGCGTAATTGGTGGCATGAGTAAGCGCTGCTCAGAGCGCAGTGTTGAACTGTACAAAACCTTCGTGATGGGTGATTGTGTTATTACCAACGCCCGCACTGCGGAAATGGCAAAGTTGACCGAGAACTCATCGCGAGATGTTCAAATTGCATTTGCAAACGAACTTTCGATGATTTGTGACGAGTTAGATATTGATGTATGGGAACTTATTTCACTAGCAAATCGTCACCCCCGCGTAAGCATTCTTCAACCTGGACCTGGTGTTGGTGGACACTGTATTGCAGTAGACCCTTGGTTTATCGTTTCAAAAACGCCAGAGCAAGCGAAACTTATCCATACTGCGCGAAATGTGAATGATAAAAAACCAGAATGGGTAATTGAAAAAGTTAAAATAGCATTGGCTGATTTTTTGCAGATTAACCCAACTAAAACAGCTCAAGATGTCACTATTGCTTGTTATGGCCTTGCGTTTAAACCAGATATTGATGATTTACGTGAAAGCCCTGCGTTAGATATTACGAAATCAATAGCAGCATTTCATACAGGACAAGTACTAGCGATTGAACCAAATGTTGATTCAATTGATCATGATACGATCAAATTAGTGACTATTGATGAATCATTAACTAAAACAGATATTCATGTGATGCTTGTAGATCACCAACAGTTTAAGAAAATTAAACTCAATGACTCTTTCGTGATTGATACAAAGGGAATCTGGTGATGAAAATTTTGATTACTGGCGGTGCTGGCTTTATCGGCTCAGCGGTTATACGTCACATTATAAATAATACACCTGACAGTGTAATAAACGTTGATAAACTGACTTACGCAGGGAATTTAGAATCTCTTATCGAAGTGGATTCGAGCGAACGTTATTCGTTTGAGCAAGTGGATATTTGCAATCGTTCAGAACTTGACCGAGTGTTCGCTGAGCACAAGCCAGATGCAGTTATGCACCTAGCGGCTGAATCGCATGTTGACCGTTCGATCACTGGTCCTGCCGCATTCATCGAAACTAATATTGTCGGAACTTATACTCTATTAGAAGCGACTCGAGAGTACTGGAATACGCTTGAAGACAGTGCAAAATTGAAGTTTCGCTTTCACCATATCTCGACCGATGAAGTTTACGGTGACCTTCCGCATCCAGATGAGGTTCCTGAAGAGACGGACTTGCCAATGTTCCTAGAAACAACATCGTATGAGCCATCAAGTCCATACTCGGCGTCAAAAGCATCAAGTGATCATTTAGTTCGTGCGTGGTTGCGCACTTATGGGCTACCAACCATGGTAACCAACTGCTCAAATAACTACGGTCCTTATCACTTCCCTGAAAAGCTTATTCCACTGGTTATCCTTAATGCACTAGAAGGTAAAGATTTACCAATTTACGGTAAAGGAGACCAAATTCGTGACTGGCTATTTGTCGAAGACCACGCACGTGCACTCTACAAGGTGGCGACAGAGGGTAAAGTGGGTGAGACCTACAATATCGGTGGTCACAACGAGAAGAAAAACCTTGAAGTTGTGAATACGATTTGTGACATCTTAGATACGTTAGTACCGAAAGAGTCAGCGTATGCAGAGCAAATCACGTACGTTCAAGATCGTCCAGGTCATGATCGCCGTTATGCGATTGACTCATCTAAAATGCAACGTGAACTGGGCTGGGCACCAGAAGAGACTTTTGAGACAGGTCTTCGAAAAACAGTACAATGGTATTTAGATAATTCTATATGGTGTCAAAATGTACAAGATGGTAGCTACCAACGTGAGCGTTTGGGTGTAGAAGCAATTGAATCAAAGGCGAATAAATAATGAAAGGTATAGTATTAGCCGGTGGTTCCGGCACTCGTTTATACCCATTGACTCGTGGTGTATCTAAGCAGTTATTACCTGTTTATGACAAACCTATGATCTACTACCCCCTATCTGTATTAATGCTGGCAGGTATACGTGATATTTTGGTTATTACAACCTCAGAAGATAAAGCAGGCTTTGAGCGACTTTTGGGGGATGGTTCTGATTACGGAATTAACCTTGAGTATGCTGTGCAACCTAGTCCAGATGGTTTAGCTCAAGCATTCATTATTGGTGAAGAGTTTATTGGTGACGACTCAGTTTGTTTAGTTTTAGGCGACAATATTTTTTGGGGGCAGAACTTTACTCCAAAATTAAAAAGTGCGGTTGAGAATGCTAAAAAAGGAAAAGGAGCAACGGTATTTGGCTATCAAGTCAAAGACCCTGAACGTTTTGGGGTGGTTGAGTTTGACAAAAATAGAAAGGCTATCTCTATTGAAGAGAAACCTCATCAACCGAAGAGTCACTATGCTGTGACTGGCCTTTATTTCTATGATAATCAGGTGATTGAGCTAGCCAAAAAAGTTAAACCTTCAGATAGAGGCGAGTTAGAGATCACTACGTTAAATGAAATGTATCTTAATAAAGGTAAGCTTAACGTAGAAATGCTTGGTAGAGGGTATGCTTGGTTAGATACCGGTACACATGAAAGTCTGCTTGAAGCAGCTCAATTTGTGGAAACGATAGAAAAGCGGCAAGGCTATAAAATTGCCTGTCTGGAGGAGATTGCCTATAGTCAGAATTGGTTGAGCCGTATAGAAGTAGAAGCAAAGGCTAAGTTAATGAACAAGAATGATTATGGAAAATACTTATCAGCTTTGTTGAAAGGTTAATCGATGCCTGGCTTAAAACAGCAAGTCACAACGGGGTTGAAATGGAGTGCAATCGAACGCTTAACGACACAATTAGTTCAGCTATTGGTGATGTTAATGCTCGCACGTTTACTTGGCCCGACGGCATTCGGATTAATTGGGATGCTTACAGTATTTATTGCAATTAGTCAGGTGTTTGTTGATAGCGGCATGAGCTCTGCGCTTATTCGTAAGCTTGACAGAACTGAGCGTGATTTCGCTACAGCTTTCTACTTCAATATTACTGTTTCATTATTATGCTATGTATTGCTCTATGTTTGTGCACCCATGATAGCTGCGTTTTATGAGCAATCAGAACTCAATTTACTAATGAAGTGGATTGGACTTGTCGTGATTATCAACGCGTTTACTGTTATCCCTAAGACGAAACTGACGATAGAAATGGATTTTAAGACGCAAGCTAAAGCGTCTGTATTAGCTGTTTTGACTAGTAGCGTCGTTGGCCTCTCAATGGCATATCATGGGTTTGGAGTTTGGTCAGTCGTTGCTCAGACACTTACGTTTGCCTTCGCGAACGTAGTCCTTATAAACATGTTTTATCGTTGGCGGCCAACACTCGGTCCTTCATTGAAATCATTTAACGAACTTTTTGGTTTTGGCTCTAAGCTACTATTGTCTGGACTGATTGATAGTATTTATCAGAATATTTACCAATTAATTATTGGTAAACAGTTTAATGCCAGCGATGTAGGGCATTTCACTCAGGCAAATCAATTAACGAAAGTGCCGGCTCAAACATTTACAGCAATTATTCAACGGGTTACTTATCCGATGCTCAGTGGAATGCAAGAGTACCCGGAAAAACTTAATGCCGCATATTTACTAACTTTGCGTTTAGCAGGTGTAGTGATCTTCCCGTTATTGATGGGGCTAGCTATATTGGCCGACACGTTATTGCCTATAGTATTAGGTGATGTTTGGAAACCAGCTGCCATATTAGTGAGTATATTAGCCTTCGGCCTAGTACTGTATCCAATACATGCAATTAACTTGAACTATCTCCAAGTTAAAGGACGTTCAGACCTATTTTTAAAACTAGAGATTATTAAGAAACTTATCACAACTTTAATATTGTTTATTACTGTCCCGCTAGGGGTTACTGCCATTTGTATTGGCGTTGTTGTACAGTCTCATATTTCTCTATTAATCAATACCTATTACAACGGGAAATTAGGCAAGCTCACTTTGATATCTCAACTCCAAGGGTTGCTTCCAATTTGGTTACTTAGCTTTTTTGTATGCATACTAAGTAGAATGATAGCTGAAATCGTGGCAATGAATAGTGTCACTATAATTTTATTAACGATTTTTATTGCAATTCCATTATATATTCTGAGTATGAAAGTATTTCAAAATGATTTATATCAATATGTACTTTCGGCTCTCTTAAAGAAAAAAAATAGATAATATGAAAAAAATAACGGTAACTTCTCCTTTACTCCCACCATTAGATGAATTGACTCCCTATCTTGAAGATATCTGGTCAAGAAAATGGCTAACAAACAATGGGTATTATCATCAGGAATTAGAAAAAGCCCTTTGTGAGTTCCTTGATGTTCGATATATCAGCTTGTTTTCTAATGGTACGCTCGCATTAGTAACGGCTTTGCAAGCATTGGATCTAAAAGGAGAGGTGATTACGACGCCTTATAGCTTTGTCGCAACAAGTCATTCAATCATGTGGAATAACCTAACGCCAGTATTTGTCGATATTGATCCTCATACATTTAATATCGATCCTGATCAAATAGAAGCTGCCATAACCGAGAAAACAAGTGCAATTTTACCAGTACATGTTTATGGTAATCCATGCGAACATCGAGCTATTCAGAATATTGCGAATAAACATAATTTAAAAGTGATATACGATGCAGCGCACGCATTTGGTGTAGAAGAGAATGCAGAATCAATCTTGAACTTTGGCGACATGTCGATTTTAAGTTTTCATGCTACTAAAGCCTACTCTACCATTGAGGGAGGAGCTGTAGTCTCGCATACCAAAGAAATGAAAGAAAAACTGGACTGTCTTAAAAATTTTGGATTTGATTCGGAGACACAAATATCACTTTTAGGTTCAAATGCCAAAATGAATGAAATACAAGCAGCTTTTGGTTTAGCGACACTAAAGCACATTGATGAGTCGATTGAAAAACGGAAAAAAATCGCATACCAGTATCGAGAATCTATCGCTAAATTGAAGGGGATCTACTTTTTAGATGATATCGAAGGTGTTCGCCATAATTACTCTTACTTCCCTATAATAATAAATGAAGACGAATGTGGTTTAAGTAGAGATGCTATTTATGAAAAATTAACAGAAAATAGTGTACTTGCTCGTAGATACTTTTATCCATTAATAACAGACTTCGAGTTATATAAAAATAGTGATAATACTATCCAGCATCAAAGTGTAGTAGCATCAAGCATTTCCAATAGTGTAATATGTCTCCCAATACATCATGAATTAAAGGAAAGTGATATAGATTTCATACTGGGGCTTCTGAAATGAAAAAAAAAATAATAATATTTGGTGATTTACCGATAGCAACCAAAGTAGCTAAGTTTATTTCTGAATATGATGACGTTGAACTATCTTCGATAGTTATTGGAAACGGAGAGGTTAATAATAATGATCCTTGGGATGATGAGCTTCTAGTTGATTATGCAAATGCTAACCGAGTGAAAATAAAAACTCTTTCGGAAATATCAGGTAGCAACGAAGAATATGATCTAGGGATTAGTTGTAGATTTTCAAAGATTATTAAAAAGGATGTGATTTCTAAGTTTTCTTTGGGTATTGTAAACTTCCATGGGGGGTTACTTCCTGAGTTTGGTGGTTTATATAGTGTTGTCCATACGATTCTTTTGGGAAGTAACATCGGTGGTGGGACATTACATTGGATCAATGAAGGCATTGATACTGGGAATGTAATAAAGAGATGCGAATTTGAAGTTTCAGAAAAAGATGATGCATATGACTTATTTGTAAAGACACAATATGCACTATTAGAAGGCTTTAAAGAGGTTTTTGACGAAATCCTTATAGGGAAATCAAAAAGTATGTCTATTGAAGAGCTAGTATCAAAGGGATATATAAAACGATATTTTGATAGGAATAGTTTAACTGGGAAAAGATATATAGAGTTTGATGATTTAAATACAAAAAAATCTATAGATATAATACGAGCATTTAGTTTCCTAGATTACCCTTCGGCATACACTGAGATTTGTGGAACACCCATAAACTTAAGGTACAAAAAAAATGACGCCAATTGAATGTAACCTAAATTTCTATAAGAATTTAGGGGTTGATTTATATATAAAGAGAGACGATCTTTACCCTATTTCAGGAGGTGGCAATAAAGGAAGAAAAGCTAAATATATTCTAGATAAGTGTATTTTAGACGGTTGTAATGCAGTCGTAACTTGTGGTGGGATTCAATCCAATCACACCCGGGCAACAGCAATTCGATGTAAAGAATTAGGCTTAGAATGTACTATAATTATTCACGCTAAACCCAAAGAGAAATCATCCGGAAATTTGAAACTATTGGAGCTTCTTGGTGTTAGAATAGTGTATTGTGATATAGGAGATGTTTCAACGGTAATGGATGCTGAAATGCTTCGATGGTCCTCACTGGGATACTCTCCATTTTATATTTGGGGGGGGGGGCATTGTAATGAAGGAACGTTGGCTTATTTCGATGCAGTTAAAGAGCTAAAGGAACAAACAGACATTACATTTGATGCAGTATTTGTTGCTAGCGGAACGGGAGCCACACAAGCCGGTTTACATTGTGGCTTCAGGCGTTACTTTCCTGATTGTCAAGTTTACGGGATTAGTGTAGCACGGGACCAGCAAAGAGGATACGACGCTGTAGAAAAATCGGTAGCCGAATTTATTGAATACAAAGGGTTAAATAACAACTATCTCAACGAAATTAAATTTGACGATTCGTTTGTATGTGGTGGCTATGAGAAGACAACATCTGAACTTACCGACTTGATTAAGTCGGTTGCGGAAGCGACAGGCATAATACTAGATCCTACATACACCGGAAAAGCTTGGTTAGGAATGGAAGATCACGTAAAACATAAGGGTTTAGGGCCAAGTAAAACGGTTCTATTTTGGCATACTGGCGGATTACTCAACTTAATGGCTTAAAATGAATATTTTACTAACCTCTGTAGGTAGAAGAACTTATCTAATCGAATATTTTAAGGACGCACTAAAACCATATAATGGAAGGGTGTATGCGGCAAACAGCATTGAAACATATGCTCTTAAGCAGGCAGATTTTCATACGATAACTCCGGAAATTCATTCGGAAAATTATATAAAATACTTGGTCGACTATTGCATTGCTAACGATATAAGTGCAATTATTTCATTATTCGATATAGATTTGCCAATTTTATCAAAGCATAAAAAAGTGTTTGAAAATAATGGTATACATGTTGTTGTTTCTGACGAAGAAGTAATTGAAATATGTAATGATAAATGGAAAACATATCAATTTTTACTTGAAAATAAATTGCCGACACCGAAAACTTATCTTTCTCTTAAGGAGGCTTCTTTAGATGCTTTATATCCTCTAATTGTAAAACCTCGCTGGGGCATGGGCTCCATAGGAATTTATAAAGCAGACAACATAGATGAGTTAAATGTATTCTACAAAAAAGTTATGAAAGAAATATCAGAATCATACTTAAGATTTGAATCTGAAGCTGAAATTGAACAAGCAGTTATTTTACAACAGTTTATCAGTGGTTCTGAATATGGGATTGAGGTTGTCAATGACTTTAATAAGGACTATGTCACGACCTTATGTAAAATTAAATTGGCTATGCGAGCTGGCGAAACAGACCAAGCTATGATCATTGATGAACCAAAATTGAGTTCAATTGGAAGAGATTTAGCAGAAAAGCTAATGCATATAGGAGTTCTTGATACTGACTGTTTAGAACAAGATGGTAATTACTATATATTAGAAATGAATGCTAGATTTGGTGGTCAATATCCATTTTCTCACTTGGCAGGGGCTAACCTTCCAAAAATGATCGTTGATTGGCTGCACCATAAATCTACTAAAATTACAGATGCAACGGTGAGAACAGGAATTACCGTTATCAAAGATATACAACCTATTATACTTGAACACTAATGCCATTATGTCAGATTTAAGAAATGAGAAAAATATTATCGACTCTTGGGATTATAAGGATAAAGTTTACGTTAGCATAATTTGTCCAACCTTTAATCAAGAAGAGTATATCAGAAGTGCTTTGGATGGTTTCCTAACACAACTATGTGATTATAAATTTGAGATAGTCGTTCATGATGATTGTTCAACGGACCAAACAACCAATATTTTAAACAACTATAAAGAGCGTTACCCAAATATAATTAAGTTGATATTACAGGATGAGAATCAACACTCACAAGGGAGAAAGATAATCCCTATTGCTTTAGAGCATTGCGAAGGAGAGTACATAGCGTTTTGTGATGGTGATGACTACTGGTTTGACAGAAGAAAGCTACAAAAACAAATACTGGCCTTAGAAAAAAATAATAAATATACGTTGTCTTACAGTAAAGCGAAAGCAATATCCCCTAATGGCAAAGTTTATTCAATCTTTGGTTCAGGTCTTATTAGTAATTTAAATTATATTAAAAACGGAATACCTACGCTGACAGTTTTAATCCGCAGATCTGTCTGTGTCTCTTTTTTTGAAAAATTTAAAAGTGAACTGAATTCTTGGAAAATGTCCGATTATCCGCTCTGGCTTTATGCCAAAGACTTTGGTCAGTTTCATTATATTGGAGAAGTTACGGCTAATTACAGAGTTTTCGATACATCGGTATCTCGACCAAGTGATCCAATAAAAGTACTTAACTATAGGATGAGCGCTTTTAATATTTCGAGGTTTTTTATAAAATCCAGCTGTCAAAATATTGTTAATAAATGCTATTTGATTTTATTATTAAATTTATACGCTGCTGTTTGGAATATCAAATATAAACTTAGCAAAGTTAAGTGATTTGTTTCAGGATTTAATATGAGTTTTTAATGGGCTATTTATGCTATTTATTTTGAACCTTAATGTTTATAATGCAATTGCCGTGGTTTTGATATTACTTTATATGATGTTGTTTTATTTTGGAAGAGGATATCGGTTTTTTAATTCATGCACATTTGTAATTGCATTATACTTGGGCTCATTAATCGGCTCTTGGTTCCTAGACCCAACTTTAGTACCCAATATCGAAAAATATAGTTTGTTTGCAACTTTATTATTTGTTTTTTGCTTTCTAGCATTTGCTCTACCCTTAGTCTTGTCTCGTATTGAGAGAGTCAAATTTGTATACGTGGGCAATGAAAGGCTTTTTTGGTTTTTTTGCAAAACTCTAATCTTTAGCAATTGTATTGTATACCTATATTTTACTCCCCAATTAATTAGTATAGTAACTTCTGGTGAATCTATAATTAACCTTCGTTCACATGTAGTTGGGGGGACAGCTGATAGTGGGAGTGGGGTTTTATTTAGTTTTATTTCATTAATGACTCAATTTTACCCCATAGCTTTATTGTGTTTCTTTTATTCATTTTGTTATTATCCAGAAAAAAAAGCTCTTAACACATTATTATTTTGGTCTTCCACTGGCTATATTATAAACGTGTTTGCATCAATTGGTCGAGATGGCGTTGTATTGTGGTCCTTTTCTTTTGTTTTTACTTATTTGATTTTTTTCAACCAAATAGATAAATCTAGAAAAAGAAAGATTAAAAAATATTCATCTTTATTCTTTGCATTCTTCTTTGTGGTGTTTATTTCATTATCCATTGGTAGGTTTTATCGAGATGGTAATGTTTATATGTTTTTTCAATATATGTTGATGTATTTTAGTCAACAGTTTGGAGAGTTTAATCAGTACGTTAATAGTGTTTCTGAGTTTAGTTACGATTGGAGTAAATTATTTCCATTGTTAAATTATGTAGGCATGGGAAATGATAACGATATGACGCTGCTAGACGAACATTATCACTTTCTTTCCAATTACGGATTTAGTAAGTACGTATTCAAAACTTTCATTGGCTCCTTTTATATGTCAATCGGTTCCATAGGTATCATAGGTTTCTCTGTTTTACTTTCACTTTCATTATCGATACTATTTTATTTTAGGCGGAAAGATGTAGTCAGTTTAGGTTTGCTTGTTATATATACTGTTTATGCGCAGCTACTTCTACATGGTATTTTTTATTACAAATTAGCTCATAGCGTTAGTCAAGTTTATATCATTCTTTCTTTATTCGTTGCGATAGCTTTTCACTATAAGATTAAATTAAGTAATATTAGGAGTTAGCTTGTTAGTAACAATTAGAAGAAAATCTATATTTTATAAAATATTGTGTTTTATTAGGTTCTTTTTTGTAAAAGGCTGTTACTTAAATAGTATGTCTCTTCCCAATTGGGGGTTAATTGGAAAATGGAATACACTTGATTTAAGTAAGTCAACCTATATCGGCAAGCGACTAATAACCTCAGATTTTGTGGAAATTTATTCTAAATCTAAGTTGAAGATAGGTAGTAACGTTACGATAAATTCTTACTCGAGAATAGTTACATTTGAAAAGGTTGAAATCGGAGATAATGTGATGATTGGTCAGCAAGTAACTATTTTAGATCATGATCATGGTTATTATTTTAGCGATGACAAACTTTGTTTTTCAGGGTATAACACATCACCGATATTGATAGGTAATAATGTTTGGATTGGCGATAAAGTTACAATACTAAAAGGAACAGTCATTGGTGATAATGTAATAATAGGTGCAAATTCTATTGTAACGCATTCAACCGGTGACAATGTTATAGTCGGCGGTAACCCCGCAAGAATAATTAGGTATCTAAATGAATAAAGTGATCATGTATGGCCCTGAACTGGATAATAAAAATGCTAGTTATGGGGGGGGGACTGGCGGCTATACGAGAAATATGAAGACCTATATTGATTCTTTTGTTTCTGATTCTTTTACGTTGATCCCTTGTTTTCATACCATTCAAGAACGAGATAAAAATCTTAAGAATACAAAGTTATTTCGCCTCGCGAGAGATTTGATCCGAGTTTTTAATTCGATTAAATTAAATGAGCCCCAAGTTATTCATATTTTGGCTCAGTATAGAGGAGCTATTCTAAGGGAGTTTTTTGTAATCCTATTAGTTAAGATTTTTGGCTTAAAGGTAGTTTATGAAATAAAAGCGGGACAGTTTGATACCTGGTTTGAAAAGACCAATTTAATAAACAAAATGGCTGTTAGATATATCATAAAAAAATCTGACTTTGTTTTGTGCGAAGGCGAGCGCTATATAAATTTTTTACAAGAAAAATTTTCTCGTCAGTCTATTTATTGGCCTAACTTCGTTCCAAGTTCCGAGATAGTAAAGAAAAATAAAATTATATCCAACTCATCTAGTTTAGTCTCTAGTTTCTGTTTCATTGGTTATTGTTATGAAGGGAAAGGTGTTTTCGAACTAATCATAGGTCTTAATGATTTTTGTAAAAAAAATAAAGATAGAAAGTTAATCTTGAATTTAGTAGGCGAGCATTCACCTAGCTTTAGTGATTTTTTATCAAATACAGAATTGGAAGATAACTTTAACCTTTCCTCTCATGGAAAGCTCTCACATGATAAAGTTCTTAAAGTTCTATCTGCTAATAGTGCTTTTATTCTACCTAGTAAACATGTGGGAGAAGGGCATAATAACTCAATAAATGAAGCTATGATGCTAAATATACCTATTCTCTCAACCAGGCAAGGCTTTCTTGGTGATATTCTAAATGACAGATGCATATTTATTGACGACCTTCGTGATATAGTATCTCCTGTTGAATTGTTTTTTAACAAACCTAATCTAGTGCGTGAAAATGTTAAAAATGCCAATGAGTTTTTTCAAGAAAATTTGCATAGCGATGTGGTTGTACCAAAATTAATTGACTTATATCAGAGTGTATTATGAAACAAATATTACAAAGTTTGGCTAATGGTGAAACAACAATTGCAGATGTTCCGTGTCCACAGTCTAAAAAAGGAAGTTTACTAATCTCGACAAATAAGACTCTTGTTTCTGCAGGTACTGAAAGAATGCTTATTGATTTTGGTAAGGCTAATTTTATTGATAAAGCTCGACAACAGCCAGATAAAGTAAAAATGGTGCTTGATAAGGTTAAAACTGATGGCTTGATAACTACTATAGATACAGTGAAGTCAAAGTTAGATCAACCTTTGACTCTTGGTTATTGTAATGTTGGCTCTGTCATCGATTCAGGTCAAACAGAGTTTGATGTAGGTACTCGAATTGTTTCAAATGGCAACCATGCTGAGGTTGTTCGAGTTGCTAAAAACTTATGTGCACGTGTTCCAGATAATGTTTCTGATGAAGAGGCATCGTTTACCGTTCTTAGTGCTATCGCTCTGCAAGGCATTCGTCTTGTTAAACCAACTCTTGGTGAGTGTGTAGTTGTTACAGGTCTGGGTTTAATAGGTTTAATTACTGTTCAATTATTGAAAGCCAATGGCTGTCGTGTTTTAGGTATCGATTTTGATTCTTCAAAATGTGAACTTGCGAAGAAGCTTGGTGCCGATGTAGTTGATTTATCAAAAGGCGAGAACCCAATAAAAGCTGCAGAAATATTTTCTCGTGGGCGCGGTGTAGATGCTGTTATTATTACAGCTTCAACAAAATCTAATGAACCAGTTTCACAAGCCGCAACGATGTCTCGTAAACAAGGTAGAATTGTTCTTGTTGGTGTTGTTGGCTTGGAATTATCTCGTGCTGATTTCTTTGAAAAAGAATTAACTTTCCAAGTGTCATGTTCTTACGGTGCGGGTCGCTATGATAGTGATTACGAAGAGAAGGGCAATGATTATCCTATTGGTTACGTTCGTTGGACTGAGCAGCGTAACTTTGAAGCAGTACTTGATATGATGTCATCTGGCGCACTTGATGTTAAACCGCTTATTACTCATCGTTATTCTATTAATGATGCTATTGATGCATACAAGTGTCTTGATGATCGTTCTTCACTGGGTATTGTTCTTGATTACCCAAATGATAGTGTTGAAGAATTAAGCAGGAGACTAGTAAATATTTCATCTGCTGAAGTTTCCTATGAAAAGTCTGATGTAGTCTGTACATTTGTCGGAGCTGGCAACTACGCATCCCGTGTTTTAATGCCTTCATTTAAAAATGCGGATGCAAAACTAGATACTGTTGTAACTAGTGGTGGTGTTAGTGCTGTACATCATGGTGATAAGCAAGGCTTTGCTAAAGCATCGACAGATTTTGAAGAAGCTATGCAAGATAGTTCTACAAATACAGTTGTTATTGCCACTCAGCATAACTTACACTCATCACAAACTATTAGCGCCCTTCAGGCTAGTAAGAATGTTTTCGTTGAAAAGCCATTAGCTTTAACTGAAGAAGAAATCGATTTAATAGAAAAAACTTATAATGAATTAGAAGAAAAACCTCGACTAATGGTTGGTTATAATCGACGTTTTGCCCCACAAATCATAAAAATAAAAGAGCTTCTTTCTTCTGTATCCGGTCCTAAAACATTCATTATGACTATGAATGCTGGCGAAATTCCTGCAGAACACTGGACACAAGATATTAATGTTGGTGGTGGTAGAATTATTGGTGAAGCTTGCCACTATATTGATTTAATGAGGCATTTAACAGGTTCTAAAATTACGGGCTTCAATGCAATGTGCGTTGGTGACACCCCCGGTGTTGCAATACGAGAAGATAAGGCGAGTATTACTCTATCATTTGAAGATGGATCAATTGGTACCATTCATTACTTTGCTAATGGAGGCAAGGCGTTCCCTAAAGAGAGAATTGAAGTTTTTGCTAACGATGCAGTTCTTCAACTTGATAATTTCCGTAAACTTACAGGCTTTGGGTGGAAGGGTTTCTCTAAGAATAAACTGATGTCTCAAGATAAAGGCCAAAATAATTGCACAACAGCGTTTGTTGACAGCATTAAAGAAGGTAAGCCCTCACCTATCCCTTTTTCTGAGATTATTGAAGTAGCGAAAGTAAGTTGTAAAGTAGCAGCGAGCTTAAGATAGTAGTGTTAGTAGATGTAGGGGCTTATTATTAGCCCCTTTTATTATTATGAATAGATTAACTAGACTGTATTATACAGTAAAATACTTAAAACCAATTCAAGTGCTCAATCGCTTTCAGCGTAAATTAAGAACAATCCCTGTTGTTGAAAATAGTTATTGTATTACATCCGACTTAGCTCAAAAGTGGACTCGTTCAGAGCTTTTAGCTTCATCATATTGTGGTCACAATGAATTTATATTCTTGAATGAAAAGTCGACATTGACTCACTGGAACGATCAGAGTCAGGCTAAATTGTGGTTATATAACTTGCATTATTTTGATGATTTAAATGCATTTGGTGCTAGTGAAAGAAAAGACCTCCATTTAAATCTCATAGAGCAGTGGGTTGATGATAATCCAATAGGTGTTGGTAATGGTTGGGAGCCTTACCCTTCTTCTTTACGCATTATTAATTGGATAAAATACTTCCTTTCTTTTGATGTTTCCAACTCTAAGTATGAAGAAAGTCTATACCAACAAACCCACTATCTGAGGCATAATTTAGAATATCACTTGCTTGGTAACCATTTATTTGAAAATGCAAAGGCTTTAGTCTTCGCTGGTTGTTATTTTAATGATGAGCGATCTGCCGAGTGGTTAACTAAAGGGTTGGAAATATTACACAAAGAAATACCAGAGCAAATATCTAAAGATGGTAGTAACTTTGAATTATCACCAATGTATCACAATATCCTCTTGGCAGGCATGTTAGATCTTTTCAATTTAACTAATGCTTATAAGCATAAAGAATTGTTAAAACGTCAAGGGTCTTGGAGAAAAATCATACTCCAAATGATAAAGTACTCTTTGAGTATGAATCACTTAGATGGTGATGTGTCGTTATTTAATGACTCTGCGAAAGGTATTGCCGCGAAAACTCAAGATTTAATCGAGTATGCTAATAGACTTGGAATTGAGTACTTATCTGAGTTTGAACAGCATGATGGCTTGTCTTATCAACATTATACAGATGCTGGATATATTGTCGTTGAAAGCTCTAAGCTCAAAGCACATTTAGATATTGCGAAAGTTGGGCCTGATTATCTTCCAGGACATGGGCATGCTGATACTTTAAGCTTTGAGGCTAGTTTCTATGGTCAAAGGGTTTTTGTTAATAGTGGGACCAGTGTTTATGGCTTAAGCGAAGAACGACTAAGGCAACGAAAAACGGCAGCACATAATACTATTGAAGTCGATGGGTTGGACTCTTCAGAAGTCTGGAGTGGATTTCGTGTAGCGAGAAGAGCTTATCCTAATTTGAGATCCATAGCTCAAAATGATGACTCCCTTATAATCTCTGCATCACATGATGGTTATATGAGGTTAAAAGGCAAGGTTACACATAACCGTGATTGGCAGTTTACGGATTCACAATTGGTGATTAGTGATAATTTAACTGGTCACGTGAATACTGCTTTTGCCTTTTTACACGTCCATCCAGATATCGATGTTACGCTGGAAGGTCGAATTATATATCTAACTTTACCTGATTCTCAAATCTTAACTTTAGAGTCTAACAGTGAAGTGTTAATAGAAGACTCTACCTGGCATCCAGAGTTTGGTAAAAGTATTCCTAATAAAAAGCTTGTTTTTCCAATAGAGGATCAAGCTCTAACAGTATCAGTGAATTATTGATGAAAATTTTAGTATTGTCTTTTTATTATGCTCCGGATTTATGTGCAGGCTCTTTTCGTACGACTTCACTTGTGGAGCAATTAAGAAAGAAAGATGTAGATATTGATGTGATAACTACATTACCAAATCGTTATGCTTCATTGAAATCGGAAGCCGTAGCTTTGGAAAGAGATGGAAATGTTACCATTCAAAGATGTGAATTACCTTCCCATAAAAGTGGAATGTTAGATCAAGTTGTGTCTTTTTATAGTTTTTATAAGCAAGTTTCTAAGCTTGTTAAAGATAAAGACTATGACTTAATCTATGCCACTAGCTCTAGATTATTCACTGCTTTCTTAGGTGCTCGTATCGGTAAAAGTAAATCAATACCAGTTTACTTGGATATACGAGATATCTTCCTTGATACCTTAAAAGACGTGCTGAATCCAAACTTATTTAGGGTACTTTCCCCGTTACTTTCACTAATTGAAAGATATACATTTAATAGCGCTAGCCATATCAACCTAGTATCAGAGGGCTTTAAAAGTTATTTCAACTCTAATTTTAAGTGTGAATCTTATTCTTTTTTTACTAATGGCATTGATAGTGAGTTTTTGAATGTGGATTTTTCAAGTTCAGAAGCATGTGGCGATGACGAGAAAATAATCTTATATGCAGGGAATATGGGGGAAGGGCAAGGTTTACATACTATTATTCCTTCTTTAGCTCAGCAACATCCTGAGTATCAGTTTAAAATGATAGGAGATGGCGGAAGGAAACCGGATCTGGTTAATTCTTGTAAAGGACTAAAGAATGTAAAAATCCTACCTCCAATAGTTCGCTCAGATTTGAATAAAGAGTATCAAAAAGCAGACATATTATTTTTACATTTAAATGATTATGACGCTTTTAAGAAGGTTCTACCATCTAAGTTGTTTGAATATGGAGCTACCGGTAAACCAATTCTTGCTGGTGTCTCTGGGTATGCGGCGGATTTTTGTAACCAAGAGTTATCTAATACAGCTGTTTTTTACCCTAGTAATAGCCAAGGTGCATCTAAGGCCTTGAATCAGCTTTCATTAGAAGCAGAAGAACGTAATGGATTTATTCAGAAGTTTCAACGTAGTAACATTATGGCAAAATTAGCAGATTCAATCTGTCAATATGGTGGTAAAAAGTGAGTATTTTAATCACAGGTGCAGGTGGTTTTTTAGGTGCAACCTTAGTTCCAAGTTTGCCTAAGGCGCAACAATTAGTTTTTGTTGATAGAAAAGAGCCTAAGTTTAGTGATTCAGCTCTCTATTCATATTATCAACGTGAAATAAATAGTAAGGCTGATTATTCAGATTGCTTGGTTAATGTGAGCTGTATTGTTCATTGTGCAGCTCGTGTGCACATTATGAATGATGAATCTTCTAATCCTCTTGATGATTATCGAGAAGTAAATACCGTTGGCACACTTAATTTGGCTAAGCAAGCTGTTGAAGCCGGTGTTAAGCGTTTCATTTTTATTAGTAGTATCAAGTCTAACGGTGAGTCGTCTCAATTGGGTAAGCCATTTAGGTATGATGACCCTAGAACCCCTGAGGATTTCTATGGACAATCTAAATCTGAAGCTGAGGAGCAATTGCTAGAGTTAGCAAAAGAGACCGGCTTAGAAGTTGTGATTATTCGTCCAACACTTGTCTATGGTGCCGGGGTAAAAGCTAACTTTGCATCATTAATGAGACTTGTTTCTAAAGGTTTACCATTACCTTTTGGTTGTATTACTAATAATGCACGTAGTTTAGTTTCAGTTAAAAATTTAGTTGGCTTAATTATTACTTGTATTGACCACCCTAAGGCAGTAAATGAGGTTTTTCTTGTTTCTGATGATCATGATGTGTCAACTTCAGAAATGGTACAACAGATGAGTAAAGCCCTGGGTAAATCATCACTTCAATTACCAGTACCAGTATGGTGCTATAAGTTAGTAGGTAAGTTGCTCAAAAAAGAAGGCGTAATTGATCGTTTAACCGGCTCTTTGCAGGTTGATATTACCCATACTAAAGATACTCTAGGTTGGCAACCACCTCAAACTCTAGCAGATGGTTTTAAAGAAACCGCTGATTATATTCTAGAATTACAAGGTAAAAAATAATGATCCGTTTTATTGATTTTTTAGCATCATTCTTTGGTTTGCTCTTTCTTTGGCCACTGTTACTTATTGTGACTATTATTGGTATGTTTGATACTGGTTCACCAATCTTTATTCAAGAACGGGTAGGACGTAACAAAAAGCCATTTAAGCTTATTAAGTTTCGTACCATGTCAGTAGAAACGAAATCCGTAGCTAGTCACTTAGCCAGTAATGCTTCGATTACCAAGTTGGGTGCGTTTCTACGCAAGACTAAGATTGATGAATTGCCCCAGTTGATTAACGTTGTGAAAGGTGAAATGAGTTTAGTTGGCCCACGTCCAAATTTGTTTAATCAAGAAGAATTGATCAGAGAGCGTGACGCACAAGGTGTGTATGATGTTTTACCAGGTGTAACCGGCTTAGCTCAGGTTCAGAACATTGACATGTCTACACCGGAGTTATTGGCTAAAATGGATAAACAGATGATAGATACGCTGACTTTGAAAGATTACTTCAAGTACATTTTGATGACAGCGACTGGCAGTGGCTCTGGAGATGCCGTTAAATAATCCTATTCTTAGAACGAATCCTTCTATTTTCGACCTTTACTCTTATAATCATTGATTTAGTGGCTTGAGAGTTTCAGGCATGAGATTATTGTTCGTGTAAGCTCTTTTATTAATCGTTCACAAATACCCCAATAACTGAAAGTTGTCGAACTATTGGGGCTTTTATATAAATAACAAATTAATGCGCGAATTAGATATTCGGGTTATCTTTTGCAAGTTCTCTTTGCGAATTTAAATAATGTTCAACACATCCCACTCATGCAGTCTTTGTGGTTTATTAAATACTCATAAATAAGAATAACTTTATGCAACGTCTAAACTTCATATGGCACCTTTCTCGTTTTAACAAGCGGGTTATCAGTGTTTCTATTGATGCTTTACTCATTATATTTGCTCTGCACATTGCGTTGTGGACAAGACTAGGTGATTTCCAATTTTTGAATGACGGCGATAATTTATTACTGACAGGATTAATAGTAATAATGACGGTGCTTATTTTTACTAAATTAGGGCTTTATCGCGCAGTACTTAGGTACCTCACCTTTCAAGCGCTGTTTGTGGTAACGGCAGGTGCAATATTGTCGGCAATATCTTTGGCTCTGTTTGCTTATTACCTGCAAGAACCTGTCCCTCGTACGGTGCCTATTATTTACGGTGCTTATTTAGCCTTGCTGTGCGGTGGTTCTCGTTTGGTGGTTCGCAATCTTGTCGCGACGACGTCAAAAGATATTCGTCAAGAAGTGCTTATCTACGGTGCGGGCTCTGGTGGCCGACAATTGGCTGTCGCGTTAAGAGCGTCTGAAAACTATCGAGTACGCGCGTTTATTGATGAAGATAAAACGCTCACCAATACCGTTATTTTGGGTTTGCCGGTTATTGATTTGGATAAAACGGAAGGGCTAATTGAAAAGCACGACGTTTCTAAAATCTTACTCGCGATCCCAAGCGCCTCTCGCGCTCGCCGTAAGCAAGTGTTGGAGTTATTGGCACAGCTGCCAGTTGAGATTCAAACCGTTCCTGAAATGGCCGATATTGTGTCAGGTAAAGCGAAAATTGATGAGCTTACCGATGTTCCTATCGAAGATTTGCTCGGCCGTGATGCGGTTGCGCCTCAACAAGCACTGATGGAAGCCAACATCAAAGGTAAAGTGGTGATGGTCACCGGTGCTGGCGGCTCTATTGGTTCTGAACTTTGTCGTCAAATCCTTAAACAACAACCTAAAACATTAGTGCTGTTTGAAGTCTCTGAGTTTGGCTTATACCAAATTGATCGTGAGCTTTCGCTCGTCAAAGAAACCAAAGGTTATGATGTGGAGATCGTTCCACTATTAGGTTCGGTACAGCGAACACATCGCTTGTTAACCTCAATGCAGTCTTTTGGTGTGCAAACGGTTTATCATGCCGCGGCTTATAAACATGTGCCTCTTGTCGAGTACAACGTGGTAGAAGGTGTGCGTAATAATGTTTACGGGACTTACTATACCGCCAAAGCAGCGATTGAAGCGGGTGTTGAATCTTTTGTGCTTATCTCGACAGACAAAGCGGTACGCCCAACTAATGTGATGGGTACCACCAAGCGTATGGCGGAATTAGGCCTACAAGCTTTGGCAGAACAAGAGAACCAAAAAGAGCACGGCACACGTTTCTGTATGGTTCGCTTTGGTAATGTACTTGGCTCGTCTGGCTCGGTTATTCCTCTGTTTAAAAGGCAGATTAAAGCCGGTGGCCCACTTACTGTTACCCACCGCGATATTACCCGTTTCTTTATGACTATCCCTGAAGCGGCGCAACTGGTTATTCAGGCGGGCGCTATGGGTAAAGGCGGCGATGTTTTCGTTCTTGATATGGGTGAATCGGTCAAAATCACAGACTTGGCAGCAAACTTGATTAACCTTTCAGGGCTGTCTGTTAAGAATGAAGAGAACCCTCATGGTGATATTGAGATCCAATTCTCTGGCCTGCGCCCGGGTGAGAAGCTCTATGAAGAGTTATTGATTGGCGATAACGTATCCCCAACCGCTCATGAGCGAATCATGACGGCACAAGAGGTGTTCTTACCGATTAATGAATATGACACGCTACTTGAATCTTTGGATTTCGCTTGTCACAACCTACAACATGATGCGATTCGCCAGCTTCTTCTCGATGCGCCAACCGGGTTTAAGCCGACAGATGGGGTCGGGGATTTAGTTTGGAATGCTGCTCAGTATAAAGAGACGCTCCTTCTAGAACCTAGAACCTAGAACCTAGAACCTAGAACCTAGAACCTAGAACCTAGAACCTAGAACCTAGAACCTAGACCGACATTGGGTTCGGTGATGTGAATTATGACCTTCCGTTAGCGTGTTTTTTACACAATTCTTTCGAAGGTGTTCTGTTTATTGTCCATAATTACTGTGAGCTTTAATAGCGAAATGAGGCAGTAATCATGATAATAGATATTTCATCTAATCGAGAAATTGAAGAAAGTTTGGATCAAATATTGTGGGATGATTTTAGCTTTCAATATGTTACCAACAGAACCACAGCGATAGAGCAACCGGTGGTGCATGATCTAAAGTCACAGGACGATGATGAAGATCATGACACTGAGATTAATCTTCTAAACTGAAGAGCCGTGAGGTTATTGTTGTTCCAGCTTTCCTATGTAGATGTAGGGATATAAACTTTCATATCCCTACTTTACGCCCTCCTAAAATGACGCTTTTTTTCACATTCGATCATCCTACCTGCGCCCTTTCTTGATCTTCCGCTACAGTTTTGACTGTAAACTGTAGTAAAATTACGCTAATTTGTTTTTATACCGATTTATTTTGAATTGAACGAGGTCAGTCCTATGTCAGCTAAGAAGCCAATGGCTCTAGTGATCCTTGACGGTTACGGTTACCGTGAAGACAACCAAGACAACGCTATCGCGAACGCTAAAACACCAGTATTAGACGGTCTTATTGCTAACCAACCTAACACGCTAATCTCGGCTTCTGGCTTAGATGTGGGCCTACCTGATGGCCAAATGGGTAACTCTGAAGTGGGTCACACCAACATCGGTGCTGGCCGTGTGGTATACCAAGATCTTACTCGTATCACTAAGTCAATTTCAGACGGTGAGTTCGGTCAAACTGAAACGCTAGTTAACGCTATCGATAAAGCGGTGAAAGCTGATAAAGCGGTTCACATCATGGGCCTTATGTCTCCAGGTGGCGTTCACTCTCATGAAGATCACATCTACGCGGCTGTTGAAATGGCAGCAGAGCGTGGCGCAGAAAAAATCTACCTACACGCATTCCTAGACGGCCGTGATACGCCGCCACGTAGCGCAGAAAACACACTAGCACGCTTCCAAGCGTTGTTCGCTAAGCTAGGCAAAGGCCGTGTGGCTTCTCTTATTGGTCGTTACTACGCAATGGACCGTGATAACAACTGGGATCGCGTTCAAGAATCTTACGACTTGCTGACTCAAGCAAAAGCTGAGTTCACATTCGACACAGCAGTAGCTGGCTTAGAAGCGGCTTACGCTCGTGACGAAAACGATGAGTTCGTGAAAGCGACTGAAATCAAAGCAGAAGGTGAAGAGTCTGCAGCTATCGTAGATGGCGATGCAGTTATTTTCATGAACTACCGTGCTGACCGTGCTCGTGAAATTACACGTGCATTCGTTCCTGATTTCGACGGCTTTGCTCGTAACGTATTCCCTGCGATCGATTTCGTGATGCTGACTCAATACGCAGCAGACATCCCACTTCTTTGTGCATTCCCACCGGCTTCTCTAGAGAACACCTACGGTGAGTGGCTATCGAAAGAAGGCAAAACGCAGCTACGTATCTCTGAAACAGAGAAATACGCGCACGTGACGTTCTTCTTCAACGGCGGTAAAGAAGACGAGTTTGAAGGCGAGGAGCGTCAGCTTGTTGCTTCTCCAAAAGTCGCAACTTACGACCTGCAGCCAGAAATGAGCGCACCAGAGCTGACTGAAAAGCTTGTTGCAGCAATTAAAGGCGGCAAATACGACGCTATCGTTTGTAACTTCCCTAACTGTGACATGGTTGGCCACACTGGCGTTTACGATGCAGCGGTTAAAGCGGTAGAGTCGCTAGACGAATGTCTTGGTAAAGTAGTTGAAGCAATCAAAGAAGCTGATGGCCAACTGCTTATCACCGCAGACCACGGTAACGCGGAAATGATGGTAAACCCAGAAACGGGCGGCATCCACACGGCGCACACTAACCTACCAGTGCCACTTATCTACGTTGGCAACAAAGACGTTGAGTTCAAAGAAGGCGGTAAGCTGTCTGACCTTGCACCAACGATGCTTTCTCTGTCTGGTATCGCAATCCCGGCTGAGATGTCAGGTGACGTGATCGTTAAGTAATTACTGTTTTAGATAAATAGTTTTAACTTTCATCGAATACTAGAACGGCTGCACGCGAGTGTGGCCGTTTTTTTGTATCTGGAATTTGAGTATAGATACGGGATGCGAGTAAACGAGATTCGAAGAGCTTTAAGGGCAGATGCGGGATACGAGTAAACGGGATTCGAAGAGCTTAAGAGCGGATGCGGGATGCGAGTAAACGAGATGCGAAGAGCTTAAGAGCTAATACGGTATGTGGGTAAGCGAGTAGCGAGAGCTTAAGGGCAGGTATTGGGTAAGAAAAACATGCAGGGGAGAACATAAGGGCACGACCTTAAACAAAAGACGAAAAGAACGGTCTTGATGAATATCGAAAGAGTGACATTTCTTGAATGATTAGGTAGCTTAAGGCTCATACTATACTTGTCTTTTACCTTACCTCTAGGTTGTTTATATGAACTCAAACTCATACCGTTGGAAGCAACGACTGCAAAACTTAATGAAAGCGCAGCAAAGGCTTGAGAGAGCGTGCTCACAAGATAGCTACAATGAGTTAGAGCTAGCCGGGTTAGTACAAACCTTTGAATTTTCTTTTGAGCTGACATGGAAGACTCTTAAAGACTTACTTGAGTTTGAAGGGTTTGATGTGGCTTCGCCGAGGAGCGTTTTTCGTACAGCCTTAGAAGCTAAGCACCTATCTTCGGAGCAGTGTGAGATCATGCTTGAAGCACTAATAAAACGAAATTTATTGTCTCACACCTATGATGAGGAAAATGTCCTTGAAGCTCAGTCACTGATCTTAGAGTCATTTTCACCAGTGATAGGGCAAGTCACACTCTATTTAAGGCTTAAATGTGATCAAGAGAGTAAATGCGAACAAGAGGGTAAATGTGATCGATAGTTATTTGGTTAACCCAGACTCTGTCGGCCTTAAGCCTCATCAGTATCAGTTGATTGAGGATATTGTTTTGAATAATGCCGCAGTCATTCATGCCTGGGTATTCGGTTCTAGAGCCCTTGGAACTTATAAAGATAACTCCGACATCGATATTGTTATCGAGGGGCACGGTATTTCGTTAAGTGTCGTCGCAGGCTTGCAAGATCGTTTAGAACAATCGTCACTTCCCTTCAAGGTTGACTTGCTCATTAAGCATAGAATTACATCGAATGAGCTACTTGCACATATTGACACCTATGGAATTAAACTCAAATAATCGAGCGTATTTTTATTAGCGTACCTATGGTGTTGATTATTGAACCGACTGCTTACGCTTTGCCAGTTTATCTCGAATCTGAGTACCTGAATTGACTCGGCCATGTTTTTCATCATCAATAGAAAACGACAATAGTTTCATAAGCGCTATAGCTTCACCTCTATGCTTTCGATCTTCATAAGATTCAATCGTATAAGTGGGCTTACCATTTTGAGTAATGGTCATAGGCTCAGATAAATCGAGATTAGCCGCGTGCTTTTTTAAGTAACTTATCGTTTCAGTAGACATTATCATTACCTCTTCATATGAAATTTTAAATATAGACGATATGTTGTCTGGCGATAATGGCGCTTCTTGATGGTGAAACTTTATATTATTGATCTAGCGAGATAAGGTTTGCTTCTTTTTATTTAAGACCGAACGCTCAAAATCCAACAACCACTCTTTGCGGTTCATGCCGCCGGTGTAGCCAGTTAATGTTCCATTTGCGCCGATGACTCTATGGCAGGGTACAACAATACTAAATGGGTTCTTGCCGTTCGCACCACCCACCGCTCTTACGGCTTTTGGGTTTTCCATTCTCTTTGCTTGTTCGCCGTAGCTGATGGTTTCGCCATAAGGAATGGTTGTTAAAGCCGTCCATGCTTTGAGCTGAAAATCAGTACCTTGTGGCTTTAAAGGCAAATCAAAGCTTGTACGTTTGCCTGCGAAGTATTCATCTAACTGTTTCGTCGCCAGTTGGCAAAGCTCATCTGGATTGCTAGTCATTAGCTCTTCATGATTTACATGGTCAATTTCAATAAGCGACACACCATTACTCACAATGATCATCTTGCCAATCGGTGCGTCATAGAACATTTTGTAAGTACTGTCTTCCATGTCATCTTCCTTCTTTCTAGTCTTTAGTATCTCGTACCTGCTTTTCAAGCTCTTCGCATCTCGATACCCGAATCTCGCATCTGCTTTTTAGGCTCTTCGTATCTCGATACCCGCATCCCGCCTCTGCTTTTTTAGGCTCTTCGCATCCCGCTACTCGTATTTCTCATCTGCTTTAGCCCTTACACGAAGCGCAAAGCAATACCCTGAAATACCGCCCATGATGTTCCCTAAGGCTAAGCCGATAAACAACCCTTCGACGCCATCAATCTGGCTACCTATCCAAGCGAATGGAAGAGTAAATACAAACAGGCGCATGAAGCTCCACTGAAAGGCTTTGAGTGGTTGATGCATCGCATTCATCGCACTAATCAGCATCATTACAATACCTTGGAAGCCATAGCTAAATGGGACAACTAACAGGTAATGCCACAAGATGCCTCGTACTGACTCTTCTTGAGAAAATAGGGCGGCTAATGGGATGCTCAATGGCACCATCATTAAGAAAATCAAACCTTGGAACATCACGGCAAAACGCATACTGAGAAACAGTGCCTTAAAGCTGCGTTGTGGGTTGTTTGCGCCAAAGTTCTGCGCCATGAAAGGCGTAAGGGCAGAGGTCAGAGACATCAACACAATGATAAGAATCGATTCAATACGCTGGGCAGCTCCGTAAGCCGCCACGGCTTCGGTTCCTTGTTTGGCTAACATCATCATGATAATGGCGCCAGCAAGTGGATTGAGGGCATTGGAAAGGGCTGCGGGTGTGCCAATGGTTAAGATCTGTTTCCAGTCATCGATGAGGTTTTTTAGTTTGGGCGGAGCAAGCAGTTTTTCTCGTATGGTTAATACATACAGTGAGCCACACAAGGCACCAAACCAACTGAATCCGCTAGCAATGGCTGCGCCTTGAATCCCTAGCTCAGGGAAAGGCCCATAACCGAAGATCAGCAGTGGGTCGAGAATGCCGTTAATAAGGCCGGCCAGCATCATGATTTTGGCGGGTGTTTTGGTATCGCCACTCGCACGTATCGCGCTGTTGCCTGCCATAGGTATCACAAGCAGAGGTATCGCTAAGTACCAGACTGACATGTATTCAGATATCAGTGGCAGTAACTCAGGTTCAGCACCTAACAGAGTAAACATAGGCTCTAGCGTTATAAGCCCCAGTGTTGATGCAAAACCAACAAGCAGCACAGCAAGCAGTAAACCGTGGCAAGTAAAGCGAGCCGCATTTTGCGCGCAACCTTGGCCCAGCAATCTTCCAATACACGTCGATAAGCCAATGCCTATGCCCATCGTAATGCAGTTGATGGCGAAGGTGACAGGGAAAGTAAAACTCACCGCTGCAAGGGCTTGTGTGCCCAGTAATGAGATAAAGAAGGTATCGACGAGGTTAAACATCAAGATCGCCACCATACCGAATATGGTTGGTATGGTCATGGTACGCAATGTACTCTCAATAGGAGCGGTTAATAGCCCGTGCTTATCTTGCATGCAAAACGCCGATAGAACTAGAATATAGGTAGGATACCGTGAATTGTAGTTTGTCTGAAGAGCGCTTTCATAAAGTTTACAAATCACACAATACTAACGACATACTGTGTGATAGCATTCCGCAGTTGATAATTTAAATGTTTGAGAGATTTACAGTGAAGCAGCAAACACAAGCACAACCGTACTCCGCGCAAAAAACACCGATGTATATTACGAATGAAGGGGTTGATCTGAGAGAGCTTTATAGGTCATTGTGGGACGGAAAGCTAATAATCATAATGGTTACAGCTTTATTTACTGCTAGTAGTATTGTTTTTGCATTGTTAGCTCAAGAGTGGTGGTCTTCCAATGCTAAGATCACAGAAGCTCAACCTCAAAATCTAGCTGCATACCAGCAGCAAGTAAAGCAATTCCAACCTATTTTTGATATCTATCAAGAAGATGGAACTGTCCTTGTTAGCAAAGAGTTAGATAGTCTAATTGATTCTGAGTTGCTGTTTGCACGTTTTGTGAATACTTTTAATTCAACTAATAACAAGAAAGTGTTCTTAGATAATAGTACTGATTTTCAAAAGTTTAAAAGCTCTTTGGTTGTTGGCAATTCTGAGATGACTGCCGATGAAGCTAGATCCTTATATGTTAAATGGTTTGATAGAATTTCCGCTTCTAAAGTTGACAAGAAGGACCGTCATTCACCATATACTATTAATTTTCAAACAACGACCAAGGAAAGTAGTTTCGAGTTGTTAACGGCTTACATTTCTATCACAGAATTAAAAGTTCATGAAGATGCATTTAATAACTTACGTGCTACGGTGAATGGTAAGCGAAATGAGTTGATTCAGCAGAAAAAAATCCTAGAAAATCAGGCAAGTAATCAATTGTTAGTTGAAACTGAGAGAGCCAAATATGCCGCTCAAATTGCTATCTCTGCTGGCGTTGATAAACCCATCCAAACAGGTAATGAAAAAGAGCTGTTTAGTATTAATTTGGGAGCCAAGGCCTTAAAGGCGAAAGTTCAAGCTTTAGAATCCATTAAAAACTTAAGTGTTATCGAGCCTCGTCTTCAAACGATAAATGCGAAACTAGCTATGTTGAACCACCTTAAAATTGACCGAACTGTTGACTTTCAAACCTTTCGTTTCCTCGAAAATGTTGCACAGCCAATTACTCGTGATAAACCTAAACGAGCTATAATTGTAATGTTTGGCACGTTATTCGGTGGAATATTAGGTGTTGCTATAGTGTTAATACGCTTTGCGTTTAGAAAAGAAGATTAAGCTTTATATGGCTAGTATTACTCACTAGCCATTTTTCTTTTTACATCCTTTGTTGTTTGAGTTTCCTCACAAAAAGTATCTTTTCCCCCTTGGGATCTTTCACTTCGCCCCAACATACTCTTTAACCCCATGCCAATCGTGGCAACTATCAAATTAAATGGAAATTATCAGGAGATCTGACCGATGAATATCCGTCCTCTACACGACCGAGTTATCGTTGAGCGCCAAGAAGTTGAATCTAAATCTGCTGGTGGCATCGTTCTAACTGGTTCTGCCGCTGAAAAATCAACTCGCGGTGTAATTCTAGCTGTTGGCAAAGGCCGCATTCTAGAAAACGGTTCAGTACAACCATTGGACGTTAAAGTTGGCGACACTGTTATCTTCGCTGAAGGCTACGGCACTAAGTCTGAAAAAATCGACGGCAAAGAAGTTCTGATCATGTCTGAAAACGACATCATGGCGATCGTTGAGTAATCCGACCCATAAACCTGAACTGACTGAATAAAGAATTTAAAGGAAATAAAGATGGCTGCTAAAGACGTTAAATTTGGTAACGACGCACGTATTAAAATGCTAGAAGGTGTAAACGTTCTGGCTGACGCGGTAAAAGTAACGCTAGGTCCTAAAGGCCGTAACGTTGTTCTAGACAAATCATTTGGCGCACCAACAATCACTAAAGATGGTGTTTCTGTTGCACGTGAAATCGAACTTGAAGACAAGTTCCAAAACATGGGCGCACAAATGGTTAAAGAAGTGGCTTCGCAAGCGAATGACGCAGCGGGCGACGGTACAACGACAGCAACCGTTCTTGCTCAAGCTATCATCACTGAAGGCCTAAAAGCCGTTGCTGCTGGCATGAACCCAATGGATCTTAAGCGTGGCATCGACAAAGCGGTTATCGCAGCAGTTGAAGAGCTAAAAGGCCTTTCTGTTCCATGTGCAGATACTAAAGCTATCGCGCAAGTAGGTACTATCTCTGCAAACTCTGACGCGACAGTTGGTAACATCATTGCTGAAGCGATGGAAAAAGTAGGCCGTGATGGCGTTATCACAGTTGAAGAAGGTCAGGCTCTGCAAGACGAGCTAGACGTAGTAGAAGGTATGCAGTTCGACCGCGGTTACCTATCTCCTTACTTCATCAACAACCAAGAAGCAGGTTCTGTTGATCTAGAAAGCCCATTCATTCTTCTTATCGACAAGAAAGTATCAAACATCCGTGAACTTCTTCCGACTCTAGAAGCGGTTGCTAAAGCATCTCGTCCACTTCTAATCATCGCTGAAGATGTAGAAGGCGAAGCGCTAGCGACTCTAGTTGTGAACAACATGCGCGGCATCGTGAAAGTGGCGGCTGTTAAAGCCCCTGGTTTCGGTGACCGTCGTAAAGCAATGCTTCAAGATATCGCTATCCTAACGGGCGGTACGGTTATCTCTGAAGAGATCGGTCTAGACCTTGAGAAAGTAACGCTAGAAGATCTAGGTCAAGCTAAGCGCATTACTATCACTAAAGAAAACTCAACCATCATCGATGGTGCGGGTGAAGAAATGATGATCCAAGGTCGTGTTTCTCAAATTCGTCAACAAATCGAAGATGCAACGTCTGACTACGACAAAGAGAAACTTCAAGAGCGCGTAGCGAAACTAGCTGGCGGTGTTGCAGTAATCAAAGTGGGCGCAGCGACTGAAGTTGAGATGAAAGAGAAGAAAGACCGTGTTGAAGATGCACTTCACGCAACTCGCGCTGCAGTTGAAGAAGGTGTGGTTGCTGGTGGTGGTGTTGCACTTATCCGCGCTGCATCTAAAGTTGCTGGCCTTGAAGGCGACAACGAAGAGCAAAACGTAGGTATCCGTGTTGCACTACGTGCAATGGAAGCGCCAATCCGTCAAATCACTAAGAACGCAGGTGATGAAGAATCAGTGGTTGCTAACAACGTTCGTGCTGGCGAAGGTAACTACGGTTACAACGCGGCTACTGGCGAATACGGCGACATGATTGCAATGGGTATCCTAGATCCAACTAAGGTAACTCGCAGCGCACTTCAGTTCGCAGCATCAGTTGCTGGTCTTATGATCACAACCGAAGCGATGATCACTGATAAGCCACAAGATTCTGGCCCTGCAATGCCTGATATGGGTGGCATGGGCGGTATGGGTGGCATGGGCGGTATGATGTAAATCATCCCCCTTTCTCGTAACAGAGAAAGCCATACATAGGCTTTGAAAGATATAAGCTTTAAAGCGGAGACTTCGGTCTCCGTTTTTGTTTTTAAAGAGCAGATACTTAAAAGCAGATACGAGATGCGAGTAATCGGGATGCGAAGAGCGTAAGAACGGATACGAGATTCGAGTGAGCGGGATACGAAGAGCTTGAAAAGCAGATGAGGGTAAACGAAATTCGAGAAGGTAAAAGCATAAGATCTGAACTATCTCTAACTTGGTTCTTTATTAATACTTTTCTACGGTGTTCTTTTGAGATGATTAGGTTTTCGGTCTTTAGGTAGAAATTGTGCTTTATAGAAAACTTGATGTTTGGCAACGAAGCCGGCAGTTATCGATAAATGTTTATCGGGGAATGTCTACGTGTAGAGATTTTGGTTTCAAAGACCAGATTACTCGCAGTGCTTTATCTGTACCCAGTAATATCGCTGAAGGTTGTGAGCGAAAATCTCTGAAAGAGCGTAAGCACTTCTTCGCGATCGCTAAGGGTTCAATTGGTGAATTTGCAACTCAAGCCGATATAGGCGTTGAAGTCGGATTTATTCCTAGGGACGTTGGTGAGCAATGGCAATCTGAAGCGCTTCAAATCTCACGCATGCTAGGAGCTTTAATCAAATCGCTAGAACAATAATCTCCTCTGCTTTCTTATCTCGCCACTCGAATCCCGCATTAGCTCTTTGCCTTTCGCATCTCGTTTACTCGAATCCCGTATCTGCTTTTACTTCTGCTCTTTGCCTTTCGCATCTGGTTTACTCGAATCCCGCATCTGCTCTTAACCATTGCTCTTTATGGTTTAGCGGCTTATATTCAACAGTACAGTTATGACATTGATCTAACATGGATAGCTGTTGAATAAAGGATAATAAATGCTTGATTGAAAATGGATTAATCAAGTCAACAATAAGTCAGTGGAGACTCCCCCAATGAAAAAACTACTTTCAGTATTAGCTGTGTCGGCAGCGGTAATGGCACCAGCGGCATTTGCTTCATCGCCAGTTATGTTTTCAACGATCAACGGCTTCAACGCACCGGATTCAGATGCGGTTGGCGGTGTACGTTTAGCTCTGCTTCACGGACAAGTAAACGACCTTAAAGGTGTCGATCTTGCGGTTGTTGGTATGTCTGAGACGCAAACAACAACAGGTGTGAACTTGGGTATCTTCGGTGCATCAAAAGTGAACCAAGAAATGACCGGCGCATCTCTAGGTTTCTTCAACTGGAACACGGGTAAAACAACCGGTGTTAACCTTGGTGCAGTGAACATTACCAATGATGTAAAAGGCGCGAACGTGAGTTTCGTCAACTACTCAGAAGGTAACACTATGGTTGATGTTGGTGCAGCGAACCTTTCAGAAGTGTCCACGGTTCAGGTTGGTATTTTCAACAAAACCAACAAAATCGAAGGCGTGCAGATTGGCCTGATCAACTGTGCTGATAACGGTTTCTTCCCGTGCTTCCCGATTGTAAACTTTGCTAAATAACGCTGCCGTTTAGCCTTTGGTTTTACTATTGGCGACTTTTAGTTAGCGCATTAGCTTTTAGTTACGAATTAGCTTTTAGTTACGAATTAGCTTTTAAGGCTAAGTTTCTCAACGCCTAAACCCTTGTTTAGGCGTTATTACATTCAATGCCACTTCCTCGATAAACTTCTTCAAATTACCCAATAAGCATGTTGTTTTATATTTGTTGTTGCGATGTTTTAATTTATAAGTACAATGTGCGATAAATTTCCAATGATGATTTATATGCTTTGATTAACCACCATACCGTCGATTTTAAAAAGGCTTTCTTAGGCCTGACCGCCAGTTTTTTAGTAGTTTTGAGCTTGTTGCTCGTTGATTCAGCGGAAGAATCAGATAAACAGTATGGAATGGAAAACCAAGGCGTGACACGCTCTTTAGTGGAGCTCACACAGATCATAAATGCGCTTGAGTACAACATCACGGCTCTTTATCCACTGCATGGGGATACCTACGTATTCTCGCATGACAAAAAGATCGAAGGTGAGACGTGCTACTTTACCAGTGAGGAGCAACATGCCCCTCGTTTTGATTTTATGTTCTCTGGCCCACGTGAGATGTGCAACCCGAAATCGGACCTTTATGCCGAAGCGGGTAAGCGCTTGTTCATCGCACCGACCATGGCTTATTTTGCCAATACCATTGATACCATCTCTGCGATTTACTTCATTTCAAAAGAGAAGTTCATCATATCTTCACCTTCTGACTTTGCCAGTTACATCAAGGGCGACACCTTTGATTCGGTTGTGAATAGCAGGCCTTATTGGGTGAACACGATTCGTTTTGGCTTAGCTCAAGGTCAAGACCAGGTGGTGTATACCGGCCAGTACGATGACTACCTGACAGGTCAGAAAGTGGTGACCTTAACCAAAGGGATCTACGTTAATGGCGAATTCAAAGGGGTGTTGGGTGTGGATGGGTATGTCTCTAATCTCGTATCGAACCCTACCCATGGCTATCAAGTGACGAGTACGCGAGGCGCAAACAAATACGGGTTTATGGATTTTACCTATTCCAAGCCTCTGTATGTTGGTGACATTAACACTCAGTTGTATCTGAGTATTGAAGAAGATAAGAGCGAGCACTTTCTGCATGTATTGGAGATGGAGAAGATTCAACTTTCGATACTCTTGATTTTGTATCTGCTCTCAGTTTTATGGTTATGGCGCTTCTATACAAGACAAGAACACCAGCGTTTAAATGACCTAGCAATGCGCGACCCATTAACTGGCTTGCTGAATCGACGTGGTTTTGAAGCTCGATTACTGGCTCAGGATGAAGAGCCTATTATTGGTGTTGGCGTGTTTGATATCGACGATTTCAAAGTCGTTAATGATCAATATGGCCATAAAGTGGGGGACGAGGTGATTTGCCATGTTGCTCAGTTGATGCTGAACAGCGTTAGACAGCAAGATATCGTGGCTCGATTTGGTGGTGAAGAGTTTGTTGTTGCGATTACGGGGGAATCATCAGAGTTGCTTTCGTCGATCTTTGAGCGAATTCAAAACGACATTAGCCTACAGAGTTATCGATGCCCTACGGGTGACAAGATTAGTGTTTTAGTATCTGGTGGCGCGACGCTCTACTCTCTGTATAAGTTCGACAGTGTTGGGCATTTATGGAAAAACCAGAGTATTCGTTCGTCTGATGAGCAGCTCTATAAGGCAAAGGCAGCGGGTAAGAATCAGGTGTGTATTCAGGTGTATTAAGCGCTTTCGTACAAACTCAAAGCCTAGTCGTTTGACTAGGCTTCTTTTTTTGTCTCTAAGGAATTGTGTCTAAGCAATTGTCTCTAAGTAATTGCACCTAAGATTAGAGATTATTTTTTCACGCGACCTTTTCGCATCCACTTCTGATGAACACCACGACGCAGGCTTTGGAAGCTGTTTTCCACCTTATCGACACCAAGCAGAATTACTAGCGCCATTAGCGTGATAATGACCGATTGGGAAAGGTGACCAAGTGCGATCATCATACCTAATGCAGCGAGTACCCAGATAATCGCGGCTGAAGTGACACCATGAATCTTTCCATCTAATGTCATCATTACTCCAGCGCCAAGGAAACCAACCCCAGTAATGATCTGACCAAGCACACGAGCTTGATCGAGCGTGTTAGGGGAAAGGCTAATCGCCATGGTGAGGAAGAAATAGGTACCGCTGATGATCAGAATCGATGTCCTGATTCCGACCGGTTTGCCGCGTGTTTGCCTTTCGATGCCGATTAACGAACCACACACCATGCATACTGCAAGGCCTGCCCAGCTAAAGGGGGCAAGGTTGAGAGTTTGTTCTATAAATTGTGTCATATCACCCCTCCTAAAAATTTAGAATAGAGCTGAGTATGCTAATAATAGACCGGACGATCGAACAAAAACTTTTTGTCTTAACGATTGATAAAGATGACGTAAAGTCTAACAGCCGTCTGTTGTTAAGGTGAAGACAGGTGTCGTGGTCTCAGTCGCTTCTTGATATTCAAGGTAACAGTTATCAGCCTGCTTTTTTCTACTCGAAGGCGCATAAAGAATAATGCCATCGTTCGCATCAGTATTGGTAAAGAACCAGTCTGCTCTACCTGTATCCCAAACTGCATCTAAGAAAGTGGATTCGATAAGGTATGCCCAAGCTTGATCATTCATCGCCGCAGGATAACCGTAAGCCACCAATATATCGTCGCCCTCAACATTTACTGACGCACTCGCTGCTTTATCTAAGCCTAATGCTGATGTCTTACCATAAAGCATAGCACTTGCACCCTCCATTCCGCCTTTAAGGCCGTTTAATGTCGAGATACGAGCATCGGTTTGCAGGTTGAGGAACTTCGAAGCGGCCGTTACAGACACAATACCCAGAATCACGATCACCACGACCAACTCGATGATGGTGAAACCTTTTGAGTTGAACTTAAGCGCTTGACGGGATGTGGTTGCTGGTGGAGCAACTGAAGTATTGTGTTTCATTGATACAACTTCTCTATTCAATGTGGAGGTCGAGTGGCGTCTTGCTGCTGCGTCCACCAATCTCACGAGTTAACTTAGGCACCAAGTAGCCAGAAACCTCAGAGATTAGCCCTTTAAAATGATGCTTCGCTTCTTCATCAGAAATATAGAAATGAGCAGCGCCCTGAACTTTATCAAGTACATGCATATAGTAAGGTAAAACGCCAGCATCGAATAGTTTTTCGCTTAATTCTTTCAAGGAGTTAGCGCTGTTGTTCACCCCTTTAAGCATCACGCCTTGGTTAAGCAGAGTCACACCACTTTGCTTCAGCTTATGAAAGGCTTTTTTGAGCTCTAAGTTAATTTCGTTGGCATGATTAATATGGCTCACCATGACCACATTGAGGTGAGTTTGCGCTAACAATTGGCACAGTTCATCCGTCACTCGAGTGGGGATCACAACCGGTAATCGGCTGTGGATTCGAACGGTTTTGACATGTGGGATTTGTTCGATAGCACTGATAAGCCATTCTAGTTCGCTATCTTTTGCCATCAGTGGATCGCCACCCGATAAGATAACCTCGTTGATCTCTGAGTGAGCAGCCACATAGTCGAGGCTGGTTTGCCACACCGACTTTGAGCCCTTGTTATCTTGATAAGGAAAATGACGACGGAAGCAGTAGCGGCAGTTAATTGCACAGCCACCTTTCACAATCATCAATGCGCGATTTTTGTATTTGTGCAGTAAACCTGGAATCGCGTTGTCTTGCTCTTCTAAGGGATCTGCGGAATAGCCTTGGTGCACCTCAAACTCTTCACTTAGCGGTAAAACCTGTCTTAGCAATGGATCGTGTGGGTTGCCTTTTTCCATTCGTTCGACAAAGCTAAGGGGTACCCGAAGTGCAAATAACTCACGAGCAGCGAAGCCTGCTTGCCACGGTGTTGGGTCTATTTCCAATGCCTCAAGCAGTTTTGTCGGGTCAGAGATCGCATTCGATAGTTGTTTGAGCCAGTTTTGCTCAACAGATTCGACTTTTCGGGTTATGATATGCGGCATTGAAATTAACTCAAAGATGTGGAAGAGAAAATCATGGCGTCAGTAAGCACCAATGAATTCAAAGGCGGTTTAAAATTCATGTTAGATAACGAGCCTTGCTCAATTATCGACAATGAATACGTTAAGCCAGGTAAAGGCCAAGCGTTTAACCGTGTAAAACTTCGTAAACTGCTGTCAGGCAAAGTGTTAGAGAAAACATTCAAATCAGGCGAAAGCTTTGAGCTTGCAGATGTTGTTGACGTTGAACTAGGCTACCTATACAACGATGGCGAATTCTACCACTTCATGAACAACGAAACATTTGAGCAAATCGCAGCAGACGTAAAAGCAGTTGCTGACTCTGCAAAATGGTTAGTTGAAAATGACGTTTGTACTCTAACGTTGTGGAATGATAACCCTATCACAGTAACTCCACCAAACTTTGTTGAGATCGAAGTAACTGAAACCGATCCTGGCCTTAAAGGCGACACACAAGGTACTGGCGGTAAGCCTGCAACTCTAGCAACAGGCGCGGTAGTTCGCGTACCTCTATTCATCGCAATCGGTGAAGTTGTGAAAGTTGATACTCGTACTGGCGAATACGTTGGTCGTGTGAAGTAATTTGATTGTGCCCATCCTATTTTGGGATGGTTCAGTGAAATAGAAAAGGTCGCTCATGAGCGACCTTTTTTGTATCTGATTATCAGAAATGGCTTACTAAGCTACTTGTTAGCAAAGAAATATTTATTTAAGTAGTCATTCAAAGGCATAAATGCAGGGTTTGCCCAAGAGATAAATACAGAGGCAGGATCGCTGTCTAAATCACCAGAAGCAACTTCTCCAGCTACTTTGAACTTAGTCCCTGCTGAACCAATAAGTTCTCCACCACCTTCACTCAGCTTTGGCGAAATTCTGTACTCATACATCAGGCCTAGTAATGAGCCAGGATTTAAATTTGCATTGGTATCTTCATGTATAGGGTCAACTGTGCCATTAGAAATGTCATTACCGTTGTCATCGGTAGTGCTTCCATCATCGGTACATGGATTAGGTGTTCCAAGAGCACGGTGAGTACTTAGTTGACCATTACCGTAATTACACTCGTTAAAACGGAGTGATTCCATACCTGCCGTTGATGCTAGGCCATCCTGAAGGAGTAGCACGACTTTGAAGGCGTCGTAAGAGTCACTTAGCTCAGAACCCAATACATTGTTTTGGTTATCATCGACGTAGTAATCAAAAAGCTGCATCAGTTTTTGGTATGTCGTTGCTTTTTTAGTTTCATCTTTTCCTTCAATTGCGGTGTATACCAATTCCACACCATCAACGATTTGTTTCGCTTGGCTTAGCGTGATAATAAATTGGTCTGCTGCAGTAGAGCCGTCAGGTTCATTAGCCATGATCCCAATAATTAGAGTCTTTTTGTTCAACTGCTTTTGAACATCTTCACTCGCCCAGATAGTAAAGTTTTTTGCTTGGGTCACTACACGTTGGTGCTGCTCATCAGTAATCGATGAGTCTGCTTTTAGTACATAGATACCTTTTTCAAATGCACAATTAGGGACATCTGCAGCTGTTGAGCAATTTTCAACAGATGAATAAACCGTGACTAAAGAGCTTGGTGTAGCGGGTGTCGGCGAGGTGGAAGTCGAAGATTTACTTCCAGATGAGCTATTACAACCGGCAAGTGTTAGTGCCAGTAATGTTAAAAAAATAGATTTCATAATATTCACTAAGTGGATTGTGTTCGTGGTCAATGATTTGTTTTTGTTATCGGTCGCAACAGTATCATTTAGTGACATGAAGGAATGTAAGTCGGCGTAAGCCTATGTAAGGGTAGATGCGAGTAAACGGGATTCGAGATACGAAGAGCGGGAAAGGCAGATTCGAGTAAACGGGATTCGAGATACGAAGAGCGGGAAAGGCAGATTCGAGTAAACGGGATTCGAGATACGAAAAGCAGGAAAAGCAAGAGCGAGCTAGATGTGTGATATTCGACAAGCAACAAAAAAGCAGAACAAGATAATCCTGCTCTGCTTTTAGTCTTTTAGTCTTTTCGCTCTTAAGCTCTTCGAATCTCGATTACTCGAATCCCGCATCTGCTCTTAAGCTCTTCGATACTTGTTTACTCGAATCCCGTATCTGCTCTTAACTGTTAGATCATAAAGATGAAAATAACAGACAATGCGCTGATTAGGCCTGCAACGAAGTAGCAGCCCACTTTACCCGCAACGCCGACATGGAACTTAAGGTCGTGCATGCCGTGGTGAAGACGGTGCATTGCGTGCCACATTGGCAGTGCTAGCGTACCGATGATGAACAGTGCACCGATAATGCTGGTGGCAAATTCAGACACACGTTCGTAGCTCATTGCGTCCGCATCGATGATGCCCATTGGCACTAAGATACCGAGTACTAAGATCGTGATTGGTGTGATCATCGCGAACCAAGTACCGCCAGCGCCAAATAGGCCCCACCAGATTGGCTCATCAGAGCGTTGTGGGTTGTGGTTAACAGGTTTTACTTTGTAATTTGTGTTCATAACGAAAGCTCCTTACACCACAACAAGAACGATTAAAGAAATAAAAGCCACCGCTGCCCACTGGGTCAGTACGATGATTCTTTTATCAACCAATTTGCCTTTAAGGCGGATTGGCATTACTTGAGGCATCATGCTGAAGAAGGTCTGAGCGTGCAGTAAGCTGCCAAGCAGTGCCACGATGTTGATACCAACAATGATAGGGTTAGCCATAAAGCTCAACCAACCTTCCCACGCTTCAGGGCCTTTCACTAGCGCACCCAAACCAAAGGTTAGGAACACAGTGAACAGAATCAAAGGCAGTACAGTTGCTTCACGTAGCATGTAGAAGCGGTAGAACGGATGGTTGCTCCACCATGTTCTCTTCATCTCACGAACATAAGGCTTACGATTGCTCATATTATGCCTCCTCTGCTGTTTTTACTTGCGATCCATCAGGCTTGAACATCGAAATAACGAAGTCCATTGAAGACTCAACTTTGCCTTGGTTTACTGCCGCTGCTGGGTCTACTTTCTTCGGACATACGTCAGAACAGTAACCTACAAACGTACAGCCCCAAGCGCCGTTGTCGCCATTGATAAGCTTCATGCGTTCAGCTTTACCATTGTCACGGCTATCTAGGTTGTAGCGGTGAGCAAGAGCAAGTGCCGCAGGGCCGATGAACTCAGGGTTTAGACCAAACTGAGGACACGCTGCGTAACACAAACCACAGTTGATGCAGCCAGCGAACTGTTTGTACTTCGCCATTTGCTCTGGAGTTTGGATGTTAGTGCCGTCTTCTGGCTTACGGTCGTTACCAATGATGTAAGGCTTGATTGCTTCAAGGCGCTCGATGAACGGCGTCATGTCGACAATCAAATCTTTTTCGATTGGGAAGTTAGCCAAAGGCTCAATCTTGAAGCCATTCGGGTAGTCACGTAAAAAGCTTTTACATGCCAGTTTTGGCACGCCATCAACCATGATGCCGCAAGAACCACAAATCGCCATACGACAAGACCAACGGTAAGACAGGTCTTTATCTAGGTTGTCTTTGATGTAACCGATCGCATCAAGTACTGACATGGTTTCATCAAATGGCACTTCAAAGGTTTGAAAGTGAGGTTCTGCATCGTGCTCAGGGTCATAACGCAGGATTTCAATTTTTTGGATTCGATTCGCTGACATTATGCTTGCTCCTCTTCGCTCTTCTTAGCATTCTCTTCTGCTGCTTTTTCAGCGGCAGCGGCTTTCTCTGCAGCTTCACCGTACAGACGAGCTTTAGGTTGAGATTTGGTGATCTTAACGCCGCTGTAGTCGATGGTTGGTGCTGCATCTTCGTTGTAGAAAGATAGAGAGTGTTTCAGGAAGTTCACGTCATCACGTTCTGTGCAGTTGTCGTCTAGACGTTGGTGTGCACCGCGAGACTCTTTACGAAGGATCGCTGAGTGAACCATCGCTTCTGCAACTTCAAGGCCGTAACCCACTTCGATAGCGTAAAGTAGGTCAGTGTTGAACACTTTGCCTTTGTCTTTAATGCTGATCTTCTTGTAGCGAGCTTTCAGTTCAGTGATTTTGTCGATGGTCTTTTGCATCAAGTCTTCTTGACGGTAGATACCACAACCCGCTTCCATGGTGTGACCCATTTCAGTGCGGATGTCAGCCCAGTTCTCATCACCTTCTTGGTTTAGTAGACCTGCGATGCGATCTTCAACCGCTTTAACTTGCTTAGCGATAGATTCTTCATTCCAGCCTTTGAATTCAGCTGCACGTTTCACTGCTTGTTCACCGGCTACGCGACCAAATACTACAAACTCAGCCAGCGAGTTAGAACCTAGGCGGTTTGCACCGTGTAGGCCAACTGAAGCACATTCACCAACGGCGAATAGGCCTTTAATGCGAGTTTCACAGGTACCGTTAGTTTCAATACCACCCATGGTGTAGTGAACGGTCGGACGAATTGGGATTGGCTCTTTTGCTGGGTCTACGTTTACGTACGCTTTTGCCAGTTCACAGATGAACGGTAGACGCTCTTGCAGGTACTCTTCACCCAGGTGGCGAAGGTCAAGGTGTACGACATCACCAAGTGGGTGCTTGATGGTGTTACCTTTCTGCTGCTCGTGCCAGAATGCTTGAGAAACTTTGTCACGAGGACCCAGTTCCATGTATTTGTTCTTCGGCTCGCCCACTGGAGTTTCAGGGCCCATGCCGTAATCTTGTAGGTAACGGTAGCCGTTCTTGTTGACGATGATACCGCCTTCACCACGACAACCTTCGGTCATCAAGATCCCAGTGCCCGGTAGGCCTGTTGGGTGGTATTGAACGAACTCCATATCACGCAGTGGTACACCGTGGCGATAAGCCATTGCCATACCGTCGCCCGTTACGATGCCGCCGTTAGTATTACAGTGGTAAACACGACCTGCGCCACCGGTTGCTAGAACAACAGATTTTGCTTTAATCGTAACAAGCTCACCTTCAGACATATGAATCGCGATTAGGCCTTGTACTTCGCCATCTTCAACGATCAAATCCACCACAAAGTACTCATCAAATCGTTTGATTGTGTCGTACTTCATCGAAGTCTGGAACAGAGTATGAAGCATGTGGAAGCCGGTTTTATCCGCTGCGAACCACGTTCTCTCTACCTTCATACCGCCGAATCGGCGTACGTTTACTTCACCGTTTTCTTTACGACTCCATGGGCAGCCCCATTGTTCCATTTGGATCATTTCGCGAGTCGAGTTTTCAACAAAGTATTCAACAACATCCTGTTCACATAGCCAGTCGCCACCGCCAACAGTATCGTTGAAGTGGTTATCTAGGCTATCTTCGTCTTTAATTACCGCTGCTGAACCGCCTTCTGCTGCTACCGTGTGCGAACGCATTGGGTAAACTTTAGAAATCAGTGCTACTTCCAATTCAGGATTAGCTTCAGCTGCTGCAATTGCTGTACGAAGACCAGCGCCGCCTGCGCCGATGACTGCGATATCTGTGGTAATTGTCTTCACAGTTATTCTCCAGTGTGATGCGGAGTATTCCGCTTGTTATTATAAAAAGCTTATTTAGAGAGCAGTAAACGGCATCAACCGTTCATCACCCCTAAGCCTTAAGTGGTAGGTTCAGTGTAAGAGAGGAAGGTATTCGAAAAGTTGATGCATTTGGGTTTTTAGGTCGGTAGTGCATATGGAGGCATAGAATTTATAGGTTATGTGACTGCAATCACGGCAATGAATTGTTGATAACGATTAGCCCACAGGGCTTGTGTTAACGGCTTGTTGAGTATGATTTTTGTTATCAATGTGGATGTGAAAGCTGTATTGATAATTGTATTGTAGAACGTAATTTTCTGGCTTCATTAAAGCAACATTTTGCTTTCATCTATAGAAAGATAGAAGCTTACAAAAGAGGCGAAAGGTGGTAATTTCCGTCGCCTAGAATTCAGTAATATGGAACTTAATAATGCACTCAACATGGCAACCAGCCGCAACCATTAAGCAGTTAAAGCAACGTGCTGATATCCTTAATCAAATCCGTCAGTTCTTTGCTGAGCGAAACGTGATGGAAGTGGATACGCCTGCGATGAGCCACGCCACGGTGACGGACGTGCATTTGCATACTTTCAAAACTGAATTCGTAGGGCCGGGTTATGCGCACGGTCAGCCCTTGTTCTTTATGACTAGCCCTGAGTTTCATATGAAACGTCTATTAGCGGCGGGCAGTGGCTGTATTTATCAAATTTGTAAGTCTTTCCGGAATGAAGAAAATGGCCGTTACCACAACCCTGAGTTCACCATGTTGGAGTGGTATCGCGTCGGTTTTGATCACCATGACTTAATGGATGAAATGGGTTTGCTGTTACAGCAGGTTCTAAAATCAGGTGTTGCGGAGCGAATGACTTACCAACAAGCCTTTATTGATGTACTGGGTGTGTGTCCATTAGAAGATTCTATGGATACCTTAAAGCAGGCTGCCGCGAAACTAGGGCTCAGCGACATTGCAGATCCAGAAGAAGATCGTGACACCTTGCTGCAGTTGCTGTTTAGCATCGGGGTTGAAGCAAAGATTGGCCAACAGGTGCCAGCCTTTGTTTATGACTTCCCAGCCTCACAAGCGGCATTAGCTAAGATTAACCCCGAGGATTCACGAGTGGCGGATCGCTTTGAGGTGTATTTCAAAGGCATCGAATTAGCTAACGGTTTCCATGAGTTGGATAAACCACAAGAGCAACTCAAGCGTTTTGAAGACGACAATGCCAAACGTATTGAGATGGGCTTATCACCTCAACCGATTGACCATCACTTGATTGAGGCATTAAAAGCGGGTTTACCAGATTGTGCGGGTGTTGCTTTAGGTATCGATAGGCTGATTATGCTGGCTTTGGGTTACGACCACATCGATGATGTGACCGCTTTCCCGTTCCCACGTTCTTAGCTTTTTGCTTTTTTTACTGAGAGCTAATAGCTCTCAGTTTCCATCAGCTGACCAGAATACCAGTACCCACTACGGCAACAATGGCACCGATCCAAGCGTAGGCATTTGGTCTCTGTTTGGTGTACAGCCAAAGTATTGGTAACAACATGATAGGTGTGGTTGAAGATAACAGAGCGACCATGCCGACATTGCCTTCCTGTAGTGCATACAAGATCAGCGTCATTCCCACCGCCATCGCTAAAAATCCGTTAACTGCGGTAATTGCGAATATTTGTTTATTCATTGGATTGATCGCGCGTGAAAGTTTAGCGCCTGTTAAACGAAACAGCGAGTGAGCAACAAAGGCGGTGATCATTCGAATGGCAGAGGCTGCAATTGGGTCGATACTGGTTTGCATCACGGGTTTGGCAATAATGCCGCCCAATGCTTGGCAAATCGCAGCTGTCATTCCCAGTGCAACACCAATCCACACGGTGCCTTTAATGGTTTCAAGTTGATTGTTTGCTTGGCCTCGACGACCAAAGAATATCGCGGTTAAGACGCCACTGAACACCAAAGCCGAGCCAATCAGCTCAACAGAAGTCATGCTTTCGCTAAATAGGAAGTAACCAAGAATGGCTGAGAACACGGCGTGACAAGAGAACAGCAAACCCGCTTGGCGCGGTCCCATTCGGTTTAAGCAGGCAAATAGGGCGGTATCACCAATGAATATACCAATCAGGCCAGACAGCATCATCGGCGTGACTAGATTGGCTTCGACAGTTGACCAACCTCCGGTAAACCAAGCCATACTCGATAAGATGATTGCGGTACAACCCATTCGCCAGCGGCTATAGGCGAAAGAACCCAAGTGCTGAGCAGGCTTTACTGACATTAGGCTCGCAATGGCCCAAAGAAAGGCAGCGGCGAGAGCTAACCATTCGAATCCCATCTGAATAACATCCTTGTGTCTGGGATAAATTAGCTCATCAATATGCATCAAACCGAACTGAGAACAAAGTGATTCTTAGCAAAAGCACCACTTTGCTGCTCAATTACCGCCTTGCTCTTCAGTTACTGTTTTGTTCCGGTTATCCGTTTCGCTTGTCTGACTAGCGAAGCTTTATACCTTAAAGCGCTCCACATCTCGGCGCATCGACTCGGCAGCGCTGCTCATCTCATTTGAGCTGTTGCGGCTGCTTTCCGCTTGTTGTGCAAGATCATCAGAGGCATCTTTAATCCCTTGTGTATTACGACTGATGTCTTCGCTCACGGCACGTTGTTCTTCGGCTGCACTCGCTATTTGCAGCGCCATATCGTTGATTTCGGTGATGGCTTGCGTGATTTTAGTGAGGCTGCCATGGGCTTGCTCTGCGAAGCCAACACTGTTCTCTGCCAGTTGGGTGCTGGTGGTCATGCTTTCAACAGCATGTTCGGTATTCTTCTGTAACGTATCAATCATCACGCGGATTTCTTCCGTTGAGCCATGCGTTCTTTGGCTTAGCACTCGAACCTCGTCTGCGACAACAGCAAACCCGCGACCTTGCTCACCCGCTCGAGCGGCTTCAATTGCCGCATTTAAGGCCAACAGGTTGGTTTGTTCAGCAATACCTTGAATGGTGGATAGGATCTTGTTGATGCTTTGAGCATTACTCTCTAATTCACGAATCACATTGGCCGCGTCTTCAACTTGAGTCGCGAGGCCAGTAATCGCATCGCGGTTTTGTTGAATAACCTCCTGACCTTCATTACAAGCAGTGGCTGAAGCTTGAGAAGCAGATGCAGTGAGTTCAGCATGGCTAGCTACTTCAGCTGCGGTGGCGGACATCTCATGAATCGCGGTCGCTATTTGATTGATATCGTTTTGCTGATTTTCAACTCGAATGGAGGATTGGGTCGCCAGTTGGTTGGCCTTTTCGGCATGATTGTTGAGATCGTGGCTGTGTTCTATGACGCCTTTCAACATGCTTTGCATCTGGCTTAAGAACTGGTTTACAAGCTCGGCCAGTTTGCCTATCTCATCCATACGCGTGATATCAATACGTTGAGTGAGATCACCTCTACCTTGAGCAAGCTGAGTCAGTGCTTCTGATAAGGTTTGTAATGGTGAAAGCAGGCGGTTGATCACCATTGTGCTCGCAATCGAAATGACGATGTACAAAACCAAAGAGGTTAGGGAGATGAATTGAATCGCGTCAGAGACCGCAGAGAACGCCATTTTCTTATCGATAACAATACCTAACGACCAATCAGTATTCGGGACATTGGCAATGTACACCAGTTTATCCCCTTGGCCTGGCCAAGTTAGCGTGGTGATCATTTGATCTTGGATCAATTGCGACACTTTGTTTGCAGTGAGTCCTGGGTTCAAACTGGTCAGTGGTTTCTGACTTAGCTCTTCATCAGTGTAGGCAACGATGTTGTTGTTACCATCCACTAAAAACGCAAAGCCATCGTTATCCAGTTTTACATTGAGAACCGTATCAATAATGCTGGTGACGGTTAAGTCTGCTGCGAGGACACCTTGTCTTTCACCGTTGAATGCTTTCGCAAAGCTGATGACAATGCTGCCGTCAAAGTCTTGATAAGGTTCAGTAATGACGAGGTCTGATGTTGCGTTAGCATCTTTATACCAAGGGCGGGTGCGTGGGTCATAGCCAGCTGGCCAATCTTCACCTTTATCGCCATACGCGATAGTGCCATCGCTGAATCCCGCATAAACAGACAAGAATTGCCCAGCTTGTTTGGTGATTAGCAACTCGCGGTCAGAGTTACTACTGCTTGAAATGGTCGGCTCATTAGCAAGCATCATATCGCTGCGAGTAGAGAGCCAATCGGCAATATAATTGGTAGTGCCGACACTGACATTTTTCATTTCTTGGTTGATCGCGACTTCAGTCTCTTGAGTCAGCTGATTAACCGAGATCCATGCCTGAGCGCCACTCACGACGGCAATAATGACCGCAATGGCGATCTGAATTTTAAATTTAATAGTATGTCTCAAGGTCCATTCCTCTCTGATTAGACAATAACCTAACTACAACGACGTACTTGATGGTGAATTGACGTGTCTTTGATGTGTGTATATTGCCGCTGTCTTGATGTTGTTAAATGTGTTTAAAATCAAAAATTTAAAATAAATCATCGTTATTTTTAATAATCCGTGAAGTAGAATCACAATTATCTATCGATCAAAATCGAATAAACCCACCAGGTAGCGAAATCACGATTGCTATCTGGTGGGTTGTAGTGAAGATTTAACGTGCTAGATGATAATAAGCTAACGTGCTAGGTGATAATAAACAGCGCGAGGTAGACCATTGACAAGCCGACAATTCCTAAGATGATGCCCATCTTCGCCATGTCTTTGCTTTCGATAAGTCCGGTCGAGTAAGCCAGTGAGTTTGGTGGTGTCGATACTGGTAAAATCATACCAAGTGATGCTGAGAAGGCGACAACAACCAGCAAGCCCTGTAGACCACCAATCGCAACTAGGCTTTCCATCGATGCACCAATCGCAGCGGCTATTGGCATCAGTAAGTTGGCAGTCGCGGTGTTCGACATGAAGTTCGCCATTAACCAACACACGATAGATAACGTCAGTACCACAGCAGCAGGCGAGAGTGATTCATAGTCAATCGCGTGTGCGAGTGCAGCGGCTAAGCCTGTTTTATCCAAGCCAATCCCAATCGCAATACCACCCGCAACCAGCCACAATACATCCCAGTTAATCAGCTTGAGCTCTTCTTTGCCCATGATGCCAGTGAGAGTAAAGACAGCCAGTGGAATGATAGACACTACATAAGTGTTCATGCCATGCAGTTTGGTGGTCATCCACAATAAGATTGTCGCAGCGAAGGTGATGTAAACCACAATCGCTCGCCAGCTCTTTCTGAATTGTCCATCGAGTTTGAGCACCATGTTCTTCTGCTTGGAAGGAAAAATTTTCTGAAGAAGGAACCAAGCAATGGTGAGTTGGATGATCACAAAGGGCAAGCCCATCATCATCCAGCTGAGGAAGTCGATGGTGTTTTCACCCGTTAGGTATTGTAATGCGATGGCATTGGGAGGCGTGCCGATTGGTGTCGCGATACCACCGGTGTTGGCAGCAATGGGAATACACAACACGAGCGCTTTGATCCCCATGTCGCCTCTTGGTGCCGACGCCACGATAGGACCGAGTAGCGCCAGCATCATTACCGTAGTTGCGGTATTTGACATGAACATCGAGAACACGGCGGTGATCAGCATTAAACCCAGCATGATGAAGCGCGGCTCTGTGCCAAATGGCTTGAGTAGCACTCGAGCTAAGTTGTTATCGAGTTCGTACTTGGATGCGGATATCGCAAGAGCAAAACCACCCATGAATAGGATGATTATCGGTGACGAAAATGCACCGAATATGTCGGTATATTTGATTAACTCACCTAGATCGTGTCCTGCGGGTGGATTTCTAAACAGGTGTAAACCTTTATCAGAAATCATTACCAGCTCAAGTGCAATGATCAAAATGGAAGTGGCGAATACCGGAACAGGTTCAAGTACCCACAGTAGAGCTGCCAACAAGAATATCGCCAACAAGCGGTGTTGAATCAGCGTGAGATCATCGATTGGTATTGAATCTATCGGCATGAATAACACGCCTAAGGGAATCGCAAAACAAATCAACAGCTTGACCAGAACGTCAACATTGGGTTTAGGCATGTACAAAGACCCTATGAATAAAATATCTTCAAATAGAGTAAGTTATCTGGATTTTTGGTACTTGGAGACGGATTGTAAAATCGAAAAGTTGTTTAAGGTTTCGACAGTTGTTTTGTTTTTGGTCAATCTTTTATCTGAGCAATTAGAGGCAAGAGTGAGAAGCAACAGCTGGCTGGGCAGGGGTTGAGGATTGAAAGCTTGGATTGTTAGGGCTTGAGTAGGAGACGAATTGGTAGAGTTAAGAAAAAGGCGCGTTCTTCTCTGATATAGAAATAGAAAAAGTAACGCGCCTTTAAAACTAAATGAGTTAACTCAAGCCGTTAAGCTTGGTCAGTGTTCTCTGTTGAATCAACAGCTTCAGTCTCAACTTCTTTACCAGCAATATGCGCGAAAGGGGTACCAAGAACGGTTTTCTCACCATTTTGCATCGTGTCGTCAAATTTGATCGCACCTTTAGCGAACAGGTTGATAACGGTTGAACCAAGCTTAAAGCGGCCCATCTCTTCGCCTTTCTTCAAGATGATTGCGTTATTGCCTTGTGCTGGGTAATCCCATTTGTAAACCGAATTACCGCGAGGTGGCGTGATGGTGCCAGCCCATACTTGCTCAATGCTGCCTACGATCGTTGCGCCAACCAACACCTGTGCCATTGGGCCAAATTCCGTATCGAAGATACAAACGACACGTTCATTACGTGCGAATAGGTTTGGAACGTTCTCTGCCGTTAACGGGTTAACTGAGAAAAGATCACCGGGAACGTAGATCATCTGGCGTAGTGTGCCGTCGCATGGCATATGCACGCGGTGGTAATCACTTGGAGACAGGTAAAGCGTTGCGAATTCGCCGTCTTTAAACTCATCCGCTAGCGCTGCATCACCACCCAATAGCTCGCGAGCTGAGTAGTCATGGCCTTTAGCTTGAATCAGTTGACCGTCAGTAATTGGGCCAAATTGGCTTACACGTGCATCGGCAGGGTGAACAATAACTGACTCACCTTCAGCGATAGGGCGCATGCCATCTTTCAATTCACGCACGAAGAATTCATTGAATGTTTTAAAGTGTTTTGGATCGCTATGCAGAGCTTCATCCATGTTCACTTTGTATTGCTTGATGAACCAGTTGATGATCGCTGTCGTTAAGCCGCCCGCTTTAGCAGACGCAAGTTTGCCGACTAGGCGAGTCAGTCCATGTTGTGGAATCCAGTACTGCAATCCAACTTTAATCTTATCCATTGTATTAATTTTCCAATGCTAATTGTTTTTCAATTAAATCTGTTGATGACGGTTTAGGGCGCGAGATGTTACTTAAATTCGCGCCAATTGTCAGTAAATGCACACATTTGTTCACAAAAACGCGATTAGAGATCGGCTTTTTTGTTGCGTGAATACTGACGGTTATCTTTGTTACTCGCCATGCTTTCAATGATGCGGTGGTAGTTGTCGAAACGTAATCGACTGATCTTGCCGTTTTCTACTGCTTCGCGCAGGATACAACCAGGGTCATCGTTGTGTTTACAGTCGCGGAATTTACAACCGCCAAGGTAAGGCTTGAACTCGATAAAGGCTTCAGTGATTTCATCGGCTTCTAAGTGCCATAGGCCGAATTCACGAACTCCTGGTGAATCAATCAGATCACCACCAGAAGGGAAGTGGTATAAACGAGCTGCCGTGGTGGTATGTTGGCCAAGACCTGAGTTCTCAGAAACTTCGCCTTCTTCAATGTCTAGCGTTGGCATTAATGCATTCACTAGGCTTGACTTACCCACACCCGATTGACCAACAAAGATGTTGATACGGTCTTTAAGTTCAGCTTCCAGCTCTTTGATGCCGTAGCCAGACTCTTTACTCACGAACATCACTTTGTAGCCGATCTTCTCGTACTCTTTCAGTGTTTCACGGTATTCAGCAATCTGCTCATCAGTCAGTAGGTCGACCTTATTCAGCACAACAAGTGGCGCGATGTTCACTGTTTCTGAAGCGATCAAATAGCGGTCGATAATATTAAGTGATAGCTCTGGTAGCACTGCCGATACGATAACCATTTGGTCAACGTTCGCAGCAACCGGCTTTAGGCCATCGTAGTAATCAGGGCGAGTCAGCATTGAAGTTCTCGGTTCAACCGCTTCCACAACGCCAGAAATGCCGGCCATGGATTCTAAGCCTGCGCGCCAAGTCACTCGGTCACCAGAAACTAAAGTCTCGATACTACGGCGTAAGTTACAACGATGAACTTCGTTAGTTTCAAGATCTTCGATATCGGCATGTTGGCCAAAGCGCGTAATCACGAGTCCGCTTTTGGTTCCGCCAAGCATGTTCTCATCCCACTGGATAGAATCTTCTTTCTTGAGTCGCTTGTTCTGGTTGCTACGTACACGACGCACTTGACCTTTGGTTAACTTCTTTTTTTTAGCCACAATTTTTCACTTAACACATCTAACTTGATGATTGGGAACTCAAACAGGATGTTGCTGGTACCACGTGATTTCGATGGTCCTAAAGCTAGTTTGAGTATAGTTATTTGGGTATAGTACCTCTTTTACACATAAACAAATAGGCGACGCCTTATGTCCTTTAGCGATCAGAACCTTATTTGGGTTGATCTAGAGATGACAGGACTTGATCCTGAAACTCATAAAATCATTGAAATTGCTACTATCGTTACTGATAGTGAGCTTAACATCCTGGCTGAAGGACCTGTTTTGGCTATTCACCAACCTCAGAGTGAATTGGACAAGATGGACGAGTGGTGTACAACGACGCACACTGGCAGCGGCCTCGTGAAGCGAATTCAAGAAAGCACGGTTTCAGAGCAAGATGCCATCCAACAAACGATTGAGTTTCTTGAAAAATGGGTACCAAAAGGTAAGTCACCGATTTGTGGCAACAGCATTGGTCAAGATCGCCGTTTCCTATACAAGCACATGCCAGAGTTAGAAGAGTACTTCCACTACCGCTATGTTGACGTAAGCACGCTGAAAGAGCTTGCGCGTCGTTGGAAACCTGAAGTGCTAGATGGTTTTTCTAAGTCAGGAAGTCACCTTGCACTTGATGATATTCGAGAGTCGATCGCCGAGCTGCAGTACTACCGAAAAACGATTATTAACATCTAGTCGGATAAAATGATCACGTTTATCTAACTTTTCAGGGACATAAGAGTTAATTTTTTTGCAAATCTGTGTGCTTTTACAGCAGTTGAGTAAAAAGTTTCGTAATTTTGCATTAAGGACTTGCATCACAAAAAAATGCTCTTATAATTCGCAGCCCTGAACGGCGAAAGACGTTTTCAGATTGCGATACTAGCTCAGTTGGTAGAGCGCAACCTTGCCAAGGTTGAGGTCATCGGTTCGAACCCGATGTATCGCTCCAATTTGTAGGTTATGGCGAAAGCGGTAATCGAAAGGTGAAAGACCTTTTATAATGCGATACTAGCTCAGTTGGTAGAGCGCAACCTTGCCAAGGTTGAGGTCATCGGTTCGAACCCGATGTATCGCTCCAAATTAGCCTTTTAAAGGCAAGATTCATTGACTTAAACAATGCATCCGGACGCGGGATGGAGCAGTTTGGTAGCTCGTCGGGCTCATAACCCGAAGGTCGTCGGTTCAAATCCGGCTCCCGCAACCACATTACAGTTAGGCGCTATCTGTTGCCCAAGGCGGTAAGAGCAGCGATTAACTAATGCGATACTAGCTCAGTTGGTAGAGCGCAACCTTGCCAAGGTTGAGGTCATCGGTTCGAACCCGATGTATCGCTCCAAATCAGCCTTTTAAAGGCAAGATTCATTGACTTAAACAATGCATCCGGACGCGGGATGGAGCAGTTTGGTAGCTCGTCGGGCTCATAACCCGAAGGTCGTCGGTTCAAATCCGGCTCCCGCAACCACATTACAGTTGAACGTTGATTTGATGCTTCCTTAGCAGACAAGATTAACGGTTAGCTTATGCGATACTAGCTCAGTTGGTAGAGCGCAACCTTGCCAAGGTTGAGGTCATCGGTTCGAACCCGATGTATCGCTCCAAATTCTCTCTTTTTAGAGAACAGAGTCATTAACTTAAATAATGCATCCGGACGCGGGATGGAGCAGTTTGGTAGCTCGTCGGGCTCATAACCCGAAGGTCGTCGGTTCAAATCCGGCTCCCGCAACCACATTACAG